>CATJXY010000031.1 GCA_949744505.1 uncultured Erysipelotrichaceae bacterium
AGGAAAGAAAGTAGAAGTTCAGCAGAATAATGTCTTTAACGTACCGGTACAAAAGCCAAGTGATGTAACAAGAGCGATTGAAAGAATGAATCGTGAATTAGCTAGGAAGCTTTAGAATGGAGGAGTTATGGAAACAAATTATTTATTACTGACATTTAAAAGAAATGACGGAGAGATGCTTCAAATGGGATGTGGGTGTGTGCTTAAGATTATATCCATAAAAGGAATAGAATCAGCACAGTATACTTTACATACTTCATCTGGAGCAACAGAACATGGTTCTTTTGTCAGTGGAAAGAAAATTGAAGAAAGGAGTATCAGTATTACTTTTGGGATAGATGATCAAGTGAACCGAGAAACATACCGAAAACAAGTGATTCAGTTTTTTAATCCGCTTGATACGTTTACTCTTCAATTAAACTGGTGCTACCGCCAAGCACAGATCCAATGTGAAGTATCTTCATTTAATTTTACAGATATTCAATCTATGTGGGATATTCTTGAAGGAAATTTGGAACTATTATGCCCATATCCATTTTGGGAAGATTTAGATAATTTCGGAAGAAATATTGCATCAATTACACCGCAATGGGCATATCCGGTCGTATTTTTAAATGAAAAAAGTGCTCATCATGAATTAGGAAAGATTTATGGATATCGAACATTTAGAAAAGATGTTGAACTTCCTAATAAAGGAGATGTTCCTACAGGAATTATCATTCGTTTTACGGCAACAAGAGGAGCAGTAAAAAAACCAAAAATTATAAAAGTTTCAACCGGTGAATTTATTGAGGTACTGGCAGATTTGAAAAAAGGGGATGTCTTGGAAATCAATACAAACAAAGGAAGCAAGGGTGTAACACTGAATGGCGAAAATATTTCAAGGAAGATTAATAAATTGAGTACTTATTTTGAAATTGATCAGAAAAACAATGTAATACGATATGATGCGGCAGAAAACTATACAAATTTGGATGTGTTCTTATATTATCAATCCAAATATTTGGGGATTTAATTATGGAATTAGTCGTATTTAATGAACAATTTGAAGAAATGGGAAGAATTGACGACTTTTTATCTTTACAATGGACACGTAAATATTATGACGTCGGAAACTTTGAATGTAATCTTTCCAATGAATATTTTTCCCTTTTAGATCAAGCTAGCTATGTTTATCGCCCTGATTGTAATGAACTGGCATGTTTAGAAAATATAGAAAGTACTTTAAATGCTCAAGGAAGCAGAGAATTAAGAGTCAGTGGAAAATTAGTTGAGGTTCTTTTAAATGACCGTGTTATTGAATCTGAATGCGATTTTTCGGGAACTGAAGCACAGATTGCTCAAAGTTTAGTGAAAAAACATTTTGTGGATTCCGGGAAAAAAAGGGTATCTTTTATTGAACTGGGGAATGTTTTCCCATTATCTTCGAATATTTCAAAGCAGTACAAAGATGGAAACATTATGGAAATTATCTATGAATTATTAAAGGAAAAAAATCTTTCTCAACGACTTCGATTTGATTATATGCGTAGTAAGCTTATTTATGAAGTATGGCAGGGAAAAGATCGGACAACAGATCAGAATGAAAATGAATGGATGATTTTTTCAGACAATAACGAAACAATCAGTGAGTTTGACTATTCAAGAGATATTTCAGATCATCGCAATGTATGTTATGTCGTGGGGGATAATCTCACAGTCGAAGTAGATCGATCTCAAAAGGATAGAAGAAAAGAAATGGTTCTTAAAAGTAGTTCTTCACGTAAAAAAGAAGATGAATCAGAAATGAGTGAAGAAGAATACTATGAACTTTTATATCAAGAAGGAATTGAAGAGTTAGAAAGTAGAAAGACAGCTGAAAAATTCAATGGAACCGTTCATAATGTACATCTTAAATATCGAGAGGATTATGATTTGGGGGATCTTTGTACATGTTATGTTGTAGAAATTGGGAAGATTGCGGATAAGAGGATTATTGAGATTCGTGAAGTTTATGAGAATGGAGATATTAAAATAACTCCGGTTTTTGGAGAAGAAGGGGTTACGGTAAGTACACTGTTAAAAAGGACATCTCGATGAAATTCAAGAAACAATTATTGAATACAGAGCAACGAGGGCGAAAATGCCCTTTTTCTATGAAGCCGGAATACATCACAATCCATGAAATCAATACAAATCAAAGTGCGGAAACAGTTGCAAGATATGTTACGCTATCATTTGGAAAGATTGCAGCTCATTTTTTTGTTGATGAAGAAGAAATAATTCAAGTCATTCCTTGTGATCACAATGCATTTGCGTGTGGAGATGGACCTGAAGGAGTAGGAAACAGAAAGTCAATTTCAATAGAGATATGTCGTTCAAAGGCAAAAAAAGATGAATATTATTATCGTTCAGTGGAGAATGCGAGGGTACTTACAAAATATTTAATGAAAAAATATGGAGTACCATTAGACCGTGTACTCAGGCATTATGACTGGACAAAGAAAGATTGTCCTCATCGGATGATGAAGGAAAATTTATGGCAAACTTTTAAATGTAAATTACAGGAAGGAGAAATACAAGATGAAGAGTTTTCCTTATAATGCGGTAATCACAGGATATGATGAAGATGGATTACCGATTTTTGATCGAGCAATCGATGCAAACGAACAGAGAAAATGGACAAGCATTTTCTATACCAATGGAGTTTTAGCGGATAATGGAGCAGTGCAAAATTTTAAAGTAACTGCTTCTTCATCAGGAATGAAAGTAAAAGTGAGTTCCGGAATCTGCCATATCAACGGAGTAATCGGAATTGAAACAAATCAGAGGGAATTAAGTTTAGAACCATCAGAAGTTTATGATCGCATTGATTTGATTGTTTTACGATTAAATGATGTGGATAGAACTTTGAATTTGTTTGTGAGAAAAGGAGTAGCGGGAGTTGCTCCGGTTGCACCAAAGCTGATTCGTCCTAATGAGGGGGAATCGGGAGATATTTATGAAATAGGTCTTGCTGAAGTATTTATTAGTAAGAATTCGACGCAGATTTCCGGAAGTCGAATTAAAGACACTCGCTTGAATAATTCGGTTTGTGGAATTATTACAAATGCAATTAATAACCTCAATACATCTTCGTACTACACAAGATTTGAAAATACATTAGCCGAGCAAAAGGTAAAATTTGATACATGGTTTAATGCTCTTCAAGCCGTTTTACAGGATAATGAAGTAACTGCAATGGTAAATTTAATTGGTAAAGTGAACAGTCAATATGAAGTTGTTATTCCTAAAAGTGGATGGAAAGCAAATGCAAAGGGAATGTATGAATTAACGATTGCCAATTCTAATGCAGCAGAATATGAAAAAAGACCTATGTGGTTTTTATTGGATAAAGGAACAACAGCAGCTGAAATTGAAGCAGAAGAAGAGGCTTATGCATGCTTATCCAGAATGGAATTTACAAATGGTAAGATTAAATTAACTTGTAAAAAGGATTTGCCAAAGGTATCTTTTACTGTTTTAGTCGTCTTGAGTGGAGCGGAAATGGTTCATAACAGTGCAACTTTGGCAGGTGTTTTAAGCTATGAGGATTTAGTAGACAAACCGAAAATTAATTCGGTTCAGTTATCAGGGAATAAAACTCTGAAGGATCTTGGAATCAATGAGTTGACAGAAGAAAATTTAAATGAATTTTTAAATGAAACGGAGGTACAAGCATGAAACAAATTCAATTTGCAGGAGGAAATGCTTTAAAAACTGTATATCATCGAATCAAAAATGAAGAAAAAATACATGTTTTGCGTGATATTCAAGTGATGGTTTCTAGTTTTAAAGCAAATGAGGACGAATACGCAGAATTTTATCCATATTGTGTGGATGTAGAAATTTCTAAAATGAAGGAGAATAGTATTGTAGAGGTAAACTATTCTCCTCTTGTTTTATCTAAAGGTATCATGAGTCCTCAAGCAAGAACGATGGAGGGGACTGTTCGGTTATATGTTGATAAATTGCCAGCAGATGACACGGAAGTAATTGATATAGATAATCTTATTTGGAAGGAGGTTGAGGGTGCATGATTCAAGGAGTGAAAAACGGGCGGACTGTTTCATCTGTTGTTGGTGGAGGTAAGACAATAACGATGATCAGGGAAATTTCTAACAGAGATCAATTTGATTTAGTATTCGATATGCCAATTAAGAATAAATTACATTTGTGCTATTCAGCTGTACAAGAAAGAGGTAGATTCCATGTATATGGTTTAAAGAATGGCATTTGGCAACTTTTAAAGACCGTAGAAACTCCTAATAGCTATGATTCTATTGGAATGATTGTTGATATAAATGGATCTTTTGATAATATCAAAGTTACAATTATTCGTGATGAAATTTATGCTAATGCTTGTAAATACGCAGTAACTGTTAGCTCAATTTAGTAAGAGGAGGAAATAATAAATGCTAGGAAAAACAAATGCAAACCTAATTAAAAATGAATCAAATAAAGTAAATCTATTTGATCCTAACTTACTTACTTTAAAAAGATGTGAAATTCTCAATGCTAATAAAAATACATTAGTGTTGAAAGGAACGTCAGCAGATGGATATCATGCAGACTATAGTATTGATGGATCTGTAAATAAAATGAAGATGCTTTCTTTTTCTTGTAAAATGCAAAGTTCTTTTGGGACATCAGAAATTAGCATAGAGGCTGACGACGGAAATATCTTATATTCATTTAATGAGTCTGATAATGAAGGACTAGTTTCATTAAATATTCCGATTGAATATGATTATATGGAAATAAGATTTTATTGTCATAGCAATTCCTCATCGATTCAGGAATCAACTTTTACAGATATTTATATTGGCATTGAAGATAAAGATGTTTTGTTAACAGGAACTGCTTTGGCTGAACAAGTACTTGAGGGAAGAACATTTTATTCGATTGATGCGAATAATAAAATGTTGGGAACTATGCCTAATAATAATGCAGTGTCTAAGTCATTTACACCCACTACTTCTTCTCAAAACTATACTATTCCCAAAGGATATCATAATGGAAATGGAAAAGTAACAGTAAGTGCTATTGCAACACAAACAAAAACTGTCACACCATCTAAGTCTATTCAAACAGTAACACCGGATAGCGGTAAATATTTATCTAAAGTTACGGTGAATGCGATTCCATTAATAAATGTATTACAATATGGTAATTTTAATAATACTACAAATCAAAATATTACGATTACCAAGTCTGTGACGAATGGATATTTGATAGTTAGTGCATGTAAAGATAACATTGGTAATCTTTTTGCTCTCGCAAAACGTGTATCAGGTTCAGTATCTCTTACCGAAATGACTGTTTTGACTGAAATTTATCCCAATTCTGCAAGAGGAGGTATGTCCATTTATCAAATTACCGCATCGGTTAATGCTGTAATTAATATTTATTCCAATAATGATAATTCAACTAATCCTAATTCAGCATCAGGATTTATTTGGACTATTTTAGGATTTTGATAGATGAGTAAAATAAGACGAATGTATGATTTATATGAATAACATTGAATTTATACAAGAAGCATTGAGGCTTTATGAAAAGTATCCAACTCGATATCAGTTGGGTACTTTTTTCAATAAGAAAACAAGGGATGGAAAATGGTTGTGTGATTGCACCGGACTCATCAAAGCGATTCTGTGGAAATATCCTGAACACGGGGTATACAAGAATAATGGTATCCCTGATCAAAACGATATCATGATGTTTAATGAGTCGATTGAAAAAGGAACGATTAAGTCAATTCCGGAAATACCCGGATTAATCGTGTGGCAAAAAGGTCATGTGGGAATTTATCTTGGGAGTGGTAAAGTTCTTGAATCTACACAAAAGGTATGGTCCAATGGAGAAGGGAATGGGCTTGTAATGAGTCAATTTAATGATTCAAAAGATAAAATGTATAGAGGGACTTGGACTCATTGGTTTAAGTACCGAAACATTGATTATGGAATGAAGGAGGAGAAAATGAAAGATAACTATCAGAAAATTAATTATAATGGTATATCTGTTCATGTATCATATTTTGGGAAACAAGAAAATAGGGAATACAGAGGAAGTGTAGTAGGACTAAAAGACAAAGCACAACGATCTATCTATATGGAAGATACTGTTCTTGAAAAAGAAGGATGGAAGTCTGGATTTAATGTCAATGGAACACTTTTTTATACTTATGAAGGACTTGTTTATTCAGAAGGAATTTTAAAAGTGGGTGGAATAGTTTATCAAGACTGGGACACTGAATTTGACGAACTTCCTTGTATTGCTTTTGATTATAGTGGAAATATGATCATAGAAAGGCAAGCAGATATTAAAGTGAAGCTTCATCAGTATTATGGTGTTATTACTTCTGCTTTTGGTGTATTGAAGAATGGAGTTGCTTATGGTAGACCATCTAAACATACTAGTCAATATGATAGTATCAGTGGAAGAACATTGATAGGAAAAAATAAGTCCAATCAAATTATGGCGGCTTCCTTTAGTGGAGTGACAGGAAAAAGTGGACTAAAAGGGAATCAATTAGTTGGTTTAGCACAATATTTAGGAATGGTAGACTGTGTTTGTATGGATGGTGGAGGAAGTGTTTATTTTTCAAATGACGGGGCAATCAAAATCAATACATCAAGAGCGGTTCATAACGATATTATTTTTTACTACAGAGAAAAGCAAGAAATAGTATTACCAAATAATCCTGATCCACATCAAACAAGCGGTATGGTAATTTGTACGGGGAATAAAAAATTAAATATAAGGGAGCAACCGGTTAATGGTAAAGTAGTTGTAACAGTAGGAAAAGATGAATTTGTTGAAGTAATAGATTTTTTAGATGGTTTAAAATCTGATGGTTATCAATGGGCAAAAGTTAAATGGAAAGATACGATTGGTTATAGTCAGATTGATACGGCTTATACGACCTTAAAAGAGAAAAGTGAACTATTGTGATTAACTATTTAAGACGTAAATAAGCGGTCAAAAATTAAATACAGCATTACAATATTGATAATATCAAAAAGGTCAGATAAAAGTATCTGGCCTTTTTAATTAAGTGATTAGAATTTATAAAAGAATTAAAAGTCTTCTTGAACTTCTATTTCAAAAATAAGATCAAGAGAATTTAGTCCATCATCGTGTGGAATATAACCAATGTAAGAATATCCTTTTTTAGCGTATTCATCAATAATTTGTCTATGTGGTAAGTTTTTTTCGAATTCATAACGGCCTGGGCCCTTATTAATATAAACATATTCATATTTTTTCATAATTAAATCCCTCCTGCTATATAGATAGAATTTAACATAAGCATAGGGAGGAATCAAGTTTTGATTGCATAAGAAAAATACTTGAATAAATATGATTCATTGTGGATAAAAACAGCTAGGTTAGTAAAAAGTATAGAAGTGTCTGATTGAATTTTATTCAAATTTAAATAATAAAAGATTAAATATTGATATTAAACTATTGAAT
>CATJXY010000032.1 GCA_949744505.1 uncultured Erysipelotrichaceae bacterium
GCAAGCAATGAAACAAGATGGCATAGGAGATTATTACCAACAGTTTGAATTGCTGAAAAAGAAGTTATTTGATGAAGGATATTTTGATCCAAATCATAAGAAAGCATTACCAAAATATCCGATGAAAATCGGTGTAATTACCGGAAAGAACACTGCGGCAAGAGAAGATGTTTTCACAACAATCAAAAGAAGATGGCCGATTTGTCAAATTAGTGAAATCAATACATTGGTTCAAGGAAGTGAAGCCTCTATACAGATGATCAATGCTTTGAATAAGCTTGATGAAATGAATTTAGATGTAATCATCCTTGCAAGAGGCGGAGGTTCTATTGAAGATTTATGGGCATTCAATGATGAACGCTTAGCAATCACCATTTATAATGCAAAAACACCGATTATTACCGGAGTAGGACATGAAGTTGATACAACGATTGTTGATTATGTCAGTGATCGTCGTGCTCCGACACCAACCGGTGCAGCTGAAATGGCAACACCTGATTTGCATAAAGTTCTTTTTGAATTAGATAGTTCTAAAAAGAGACTAATTGTTGCAATGAACGGACAAATCAGAATTAAAAGGAATATATTAGATCGTTTGGTTTCATCAAGAGCGATAAGAGAACCGTTAGGTATGATTCAAATAAGAAAAATGAAACTTGATTATTTAGCTGGACGATTGGAAAAAGGAATTCAAAAGATATCCAACTCAAAAGAAAGTTTGAATCAATATAAAAGCAAGTTGATTCATTGGGCAAATGCTGAAGTTTTCAATCAAAAATACAATTTACAAATAAAAGAAGTGCAACTTAAACAATTAATGGATACAAATCTATTGAAAAAGAAAAAGAAATTTGAACAGATTATCCAACTGTTAGATGCATATTCACCACTAAAAAGTTTAGCTAGAGGATATTGTCTTACATTAAATGATGAAAATAAATTGATTACTTCACTAGAACAGGTAGCTGTCCATGAAAAGATTACCATTCAGTATTCTGATGGAAAGATCAAAGCCGAAATATTGAATAAGGAGAAAAACAATGAATAAAAAAAAGAGTTTTGAAGAAAGTTTAGTCCGATTA
This sequence comes from uncultured Erysipelotrichaceae bacterium, assembly GCA_949744505.1. Taxonomy (GTDB): domain Bacteria; phylum Bacillota_I; class Bacilli_A; order Erysipelotrichales; family Erysipelotrichaceae; genus CATJXY01. The sequence continues at coordinate 1,083 of CATJXY010000032.1, forward strand.
GATGAATTAGTTAATGCATTAGAGAAGAACGAGACTTCTCTTGATGAATCAATTGCTATGTTTCAAGAAGGGCTGAAGTTAGTTAAAGAATGTGAAAGTCAATTGAGAAGTTTTGAAATGAAAGTAGAGGAATTAACAAGTGAGCAATCTTCCTCAGAATGAATTAAAAAAAATATTTGAAGAAAGGCTTTTAGAAAGTATTGAAAGTCCGGATAGTTCTATAGTAAAACAAGCAATGTTGTATTCTTTAGCAGCAGGGGGAAAAAGACTTCGACCCTTATTTATATTCAATGTTTTAAAAGGCTATGGAAAAGATCCAATGATCGGAATGAAGGCGGCTTGTGCATTGGAAATGATTCATACTTATTCTCTGATTCATGATGATCTTCCATCTATGGATAATGATGATTATCGAAGAGGAAAGTTGACTTGTCATAAAAAATATACAGAAGCTATTGCTATATTGGCTGGAGATGGACTTTTAACGGAAGCTTTTAAACTATCATGTGAATGTACAGAAGATATTAATAAAAATATGGCAATTACAAAAATTTTAGCTCAAGGCGCCGGAGCAAGTGGTATGATCTATGGTCAAGAGCTAGATATTCAAAGTGAATCCAAATGTAATTTGACCTATGAAGATTTAAAAAAAATTCATTTAAATAAAACCGGAAGATTATTCAGTGCAGCCCTCATGATTGGATGCGTTTTATCTTCACGGGAGAGCGATTTAAGTAGATGGGAAGAAATAGGACATCATATTGGCCTAGCTTTTCAAATTCAGGATGATATTTTAGATGTAACAAGTACGCAAGAAGAACTAGGAAAAAGTACTAGCGATACAGAAAATGAAAAATTTACTACGGTTACACTTTTTGGTTTAGATAAAGCCAAAAATCTTATGGAAGAGGAATATGAAAAGGCAATTAATTTGATGAAAAAATGTGATTTTGATGATTCTGAATTAATATTATTTCTTCACGAATTAATTGTTAGAAAATTTTAGGAGGCATTTTTGTGGATTTGACAAAAATTGAAAACCCTGCATTTTTAAAAAAATGTAGTTTGGCAGAATTGAAAAGTCTATCAACTGAAATAAGAAATTTTTTGATTCAAAATGTTGCAAGAACCGGGGGACATCTGTCCAGTAATTTAGGAGTTGTAGAATTAACGATTGCACTTCATACTGTTTTCGATTCACCTAAAGATAAAATTTTCTTTGATGTCGGTCATCAATGTTATACTCATAAAATTTTGACCGGGCGTGCCAAAGACTTTTCAACGCTCCGTCAATATGGAGGAATTTCCGGATTTCAAAAAAGGTCAGAAAGTGTTCATGATGTATGGGAAGCGGGTCATTCTTCCACTTCGTTATCTGCTGCTTTGGCAATGGCTGTTTCAAGAGATTTAAATAATGAAAATTATCATGTGATACCGGTTATCGGAGATGGAGCTTTAGGCGGTGGAATGAGTCTTGAAGCTTTGAATCAAATTGGCAGTATGCAGAAAAAAATGATTATTATTTTTAATGATAATAATATGTCTATTTCGCAAAATGTCGGAGCATTAACGTATGCATTTGCAAATTTAAGATCAAGTAAGATATATACGACTACCAAGAATGATGTTAAGAAGATTTTAAACCGAAATAATGCCGGAAAAGTAGCTTATGATATGATGAATGCGGTAAAAGAAACAGTAAAGAAAAATGTTGTTGAATCGAGCATTTTCGGTGAATTCAATCTTGAATATTTAGGTCCTGTTAACGGACATGATATTCAAGCTTTGATTCGTACTCTTGAAGCGGCTAAATCAAAAGATAAACCTGTAGTTGTCCATGTCATGACAAAAAAAGGAAAAGGCTATAAACCATGTGAAGAAGATAAAGAAGGCGTTTGGCATGGAGTAGGACCGTTTGATCCTATGAATGGAAGGATGCTTTCAACCTTACCACGGGGACATTTATCTTGGTCTTCTGTTATGAGCGAAACAGTTTTAAATTTAGCAAAGGAAAATGAGAACATTGTTGCGATTACACCGGCCATGATTCAAGGAAGCAAGCTTGAAAAGTTTTTTACGGCTTTTCCAGATCGTTCCTTTGATTGTGGAATAGCAGAAGAACATGCTACAACTTTTGCGGCAGGGCTTGCGTTAGAGGGAAAAAGACCATTCTTATCCATTTATTCTTCTTTTTTGCAACGAGCCTATGATCAAATCAATCATGATATAGCGCGAATGGACTTACCGGTGGTTATTGGAATTGACAGAGCCGGACTTGTTGGGGAAGACGGAGATACACATCATGGCGTTTTCGATATTTCTATGCTTCGTTCTTTGCCGAATATGATTCTTGCTCAACCGAAGGATGCAAAGGAAGCACAAAATCTTCTTTATACAGCCTTTATGCAAGATCATCCATTTGCAATAAGATATCCAAGAGGAAGTATATTCTATAATACACTCATTGAATATACACCTATTGAAATAGGAAGCTGGGTGGCCTATAACGAAACGGATTCAAACAAATGTATTGTTATCAGTTATGGGGTAGATGTAGATCGTATTTTATCCAAAGTAATAACAAACAAAATGGATGTATGTATTGTTAATGCTCGTTTCTTTAAACCTCTTGATGAGAACATGCTATTAAAAATTGCCCAACGTCATTTACCGATTATTATCTATGAAACGGACATGCTTGCGGGAGGATTATCCAGTGCGATTTTGGAATGGTGCTGTGACCAGGAATGTTCAATGAAAATCAAGAGAATCGGTATTAAAGATAAGTATGTTTCTCATGGAAGCTTGTTACAGATAAAGAAAGAAAATAAAATTGACATTAATACGCTTTTTGATGAGATTTCGATTTATCTGAAAGAAAAGGAGTAGCCTATGATTACAAATCTAACTATTCACAATTATATTTTAATTGAACATCTTGAACTTAGTTTTAAAGAAGGATTTAGTGTATTTACCGGAGAAACAGGAGCCGGTAAATCCATTATGATTGATGCAATTGGACTCTTATGTGGTGATCGGGCGACTTCATCTGTTATCAGAAAAGGAGCAGATAAAGCAATCATTGAAGGGCAATTTGATTTATCTAAAAATGAGAAGGCTAAATATATTTTAAATGAGGCAGGAATCGATGAAACTGAAGATGTAATTATTACACGTGAAATCACATCGGATTCAAAAAGCTCTGTCCGCATCAATCATCGATTATTTAGTTTATCACTGGTGCGTAATTTAATGGCAAGTGAGATTGATATTCATTCACAACATGATAATCAATATTTACTTAATAATCAATATCATTGTTCGCTTTTGGATGAATATATCATGCATCAAAAAGATCTGGATGAAATGAAACAAAGTTATTTGGAATATGCAAAATTAAAAAAAGAATTAGAGTCGGCTCTTCAAACAGATTATAATGAAGATGATATTCAGTTTTTTCAATATGAAATCGATGAAATTAATGAAATTGCACCTGAAATAGGAGAAGATGAAGAATTAGAACAAAAGCAGAAGAAAATGGTGTCCTTTGAAAAAATATTGGAAAAAACGAATGAAGCAATTATGTTACTTGAAGAACAAAGTGCAGTGGATAATCTTTATGAAGCGAGTAAAATTTTATCATTTAAAGATGATGACGAAATGATGAAACTTTCAGAGGATCTTCAAGAAAAATATTATGAACTCCAGGATATTTTAGAAATGATCAAAGATTATCGTTCTTCATTAGAATTTGATGAACAAGAAATCAATGATGTACAAAAGAGGCTATTTGATTTGAATCGGCTGAAACGTAAGCATGGAAATTCAATCAAAAGCATATTAGCAAAAAGAGAAGAACTTCAAGAAAACATTGATAGAATTAATCATCGTCAAGAATATTTGGAAAAAATGGAAAAACGAGTAAATGTTGCTTATAAGGAATTTGAAAAAATAGCTTTAAAAGTATCTGAAGTTCGGCATAGAAAAGCATTGGAGTTAGAAAATGAAATCACAACGCATCTTCAAGATTTAATGCTTCCAAATGCACAATTTAAAGTTACATTTTCTGCAACAAAACCGTCTTCTCAAGGATTGGAAGCAGTTGAATTTAGAATTTCAATGAATAAAGGTGAAGATTTAAGAGAGCTTGCGAAAGTGGCAAGTGGTGGAGAACTATCTCGTTTGATGCTTGGTTTAAAAACAATTTTTACGAAATATCAGAAAATCCAGACAGTTATTTTTGATGAAATCGATACGGGTGTTTCCGGCAATGTTGCGACTGCAATCGGTTTGAAGATGGCAGCGTTGTCTAAAGATGCTCAAGTCTTCTCGGTTACACATTTAGCTCAAGTTGCAGCATGTGCTCAATATCATTATTTCGTTTCTAAAAATGATGAATCCGAGCATACTTCCAGTCAGATTCATGAGTTAAATCATGATCAGAGGATTGAACAAATTGCATTAATTGCAACAGGAAGTATAAGTGAAAATGCATTGATCGCTGCAAAAGAATTATTCGAAAAGAATCAAAAGCTAGCTTTAAATCAATAAAAAAAGAAGTAATTAAACTGCAATGAACAAAGTGAATTGCAGTTTTTCATATTTATCGGTTTTATGAATATACTTTTTTAGGAGGGTTGTATCATGAAACAAATGATTATTGAAAAAATATTAGAATTACCATATGGAGTAGATGAAATTCAGAATATCAAAGCAGAAAATTCGATTACTTATCAAAAGGAAGAAAATGGCATTCGAGCACTTGGTAAATTAAATTTAGAAGGACAAGTATTAAGTGATAATGAATGCAAGGAGTTTCATGAAGTGGTTACTTTGGATATACTTGCTCCATATAAAAAATTGAATTCCAAATTTCCATTTTCTATTGATTTTCATCATTATGATGCCAAGTTAGTCAACCGTGATATTTTAATTGTCTTATATTTGGATTTAAACGGTATTCAGGATGAGGAATATGAAGATACAATTATGGTGGAAGAAGATTATGCTCAGGAAGCCGAACAATCGGAAACACAAGTAGAAGAATGCATTGAATGTGCTCATGAAGAGAATGAAATAAAAGAAAGAACACAAAATCTAATTGAAATGATTGATCCTACAGAAAACACAAAAGAACTTGAGGAGAAGTTACCATCTGAATTTGAGGATCTTTTTGATGATAAAGAAAACACAAAAGTAAAAACAAGAATGGTCAAACTTTTACCTCATGATAGCTATACGAGTATTGCTGAAAGATATCATGTAGATTTGAAAAGGCTGATGGAACTCAATAAGGGGAAAAATCTTGAGAATTGTACACTAATAACACTTCCCAATGATTGACAAAAAAAATTCTTTTGATTATAATAAGTCACATAAACAAAGATCGGAAGAAGTAGTTTTTTAAGGAAATGACAGAGAACTTTGGGTTGGTGAAACAAAGTCAAATAAAGAATGAAAAGTCGTCCGTGAGTTAGTTTTCTGAAATTGAGTAGGAAGATTCGTGGCTTTCGCGTTAAGAATTTGAGATACATGTTTTATGTATGAACTAAGGTGGTACCACGTTTAATAGCGTCCTTGATCGGACGCTTTTTTTATTAGAATCAGGAGGAAGATTATGAGAGAATTAGCATCAAAGTACAATCACAGTGAAATCGAACAACCATCACGTTATAAAAAATGGGTAGAGAGTGGATATTTTACAGCCGGCGATAAGTCTAAAGATCCGTTTTGTATTGTAATTCCACCGCCAAATGTAACAGGTAAATTACATTTGGGACATGCATGGGATACAACTTTACAAGATATTATTTCTCGATATAAGAGAATGCAAGGATATGATATGTTGTGGCTTTCTGGTATGGATCATGCCGGTATCGCAACTCAAGCAAAAGTTGATGCAAGATTACGTGAAGAGGGAATTAATCCGCGTTCATTAAGTCGTGAAAAGTGGCTAGAGCATGCATGGGCATGGAAAAAAGAATATGCCGAAAATATCCATGAACAATGGGCAAAACTAGGACTTTCTTTGGATTATACAAGAGAAAGATTTACTTTGGATGAAGGATTAAATTATGCGGTTAGAAAGGTATTTGTAGATCTTTATAACGAAGGATTGATTTATCGTGGAGAAAGAATCATCAACTGGGATCCGGCACAGATGACCGCATTAAGTAATGAAGAGGTAATTTATCAAGATGATAAAGGGGCTTTTTATCATTTAAAATACTTCATTGAAGGAAGTGATGAATTTCTTGAGGTTGCAACAACGAGACCTGAAACGATGTTTGGAGATACGGCGGTTGCGGTTAATCCAAAAGATGAACGTTATCAAAAATATATTGGTAAAAATGTAATTTTGCCAATTGTAAATAAGAAAATTCCGGTTATTGCCGATATGCATGCCGATCCGGAGTTTGGTACAGGTGTTGTTAAAATCACACCGGCACATGATCCAAATGACTTTGAAGTAGGAAATCGTCATAATTTGCCGCGAGTGAATGTTATGAATCCGGATGCGACGATGAATGCAAATGCCGGTAAATATGAGGGAATGGATCGCTATGAATGCCGAAACGCTCTTGTTGAAGATTTAAAAGCTTCCGGTCATTTGATCTCAATTGAAGAAATTGTTCACAGTGTCGGACATTCTGAAAGAAGTGGGGTACAAATCGAAGCTTATTTATCTAAACAATGGTTTGTTAAAATGCGTCCTTTGGCAGACCGTGTATTAGAAAATCAGAAAAATGCAGATACAAAAGTAAATTTTACTCCGGAAAGATTTGAAAAAATCATGAATCACTGGATGGAAATTACCTATGACTGGTGTATTTCTCGTCAATTATGGTGGGGACATAGAATTCCTGCCTGGTATAAAGGGGATGAAGTTTATGTTGGAATGGAGGCACCTGATGGGGATGGATGGAAACAAGATGAAGATGTTTTGGATACTTGGTTCTCAAGTGCACTGTGGCCTTTTTCAACATTAGGATGGCCAAATGAAACAGAGGATTTTAAACGTTATTATTCCAATAATGTTTTAGTTACAGGATATGATATTATCCCATTCTGGGTAAATCGTATGACATTCCAAGGCTTGCACTTTACCGGAAAAAGACCGTTTAAAGATTGTTTGATTCATGGTTTGATTCGTGATGCTCAAGGAAGAAAAATGAGTAAATCATTGGGAAACGGAATTGATCCGATGGATGTTATTGATGAATATGGTGTAGATGCATTGCGTTTCTTCTTAACGACAAATTCTACACCGGGGCAAGATATGCGTTATATTCCTGAAAAAGTGGAAGCAAGCTGGAATTTCATTAATAAAATATGGAACGCTTCTCGTTTTGTCATGATGAATTTGAAAGATTATGATCCAAATACAGATTTTTCTAATTATTCAAGCGTAGATGAATGGATATTAAATCGTTTCAATGAAGTTTTGAGATCTGTAAATGCAAATATGGAAAAGTATGAATTTGCGCTTGTAGGAAATGAATTATATAGTTTTGTATGGGATGATTTCTGCAACTGGTATATCGAATTATCAAAATCGAGTTTAAATTCTGAAAATAACAAATAAAAGCTACAACTCAAAAAACATTGATTACAATATTGGATGGTATCATGAAGATGCTTCATCCATTCATGCCTTTTGTTACAGAAGAAATTTATGGTGCGTTCCATAATGAGGAACCTTTATGTATTGCTTCATGGCCACAAGAAATTAAAGAAATTTCTACAGAGAGTGAAGATGAAGTAAAACAATTGATTTCTTTGATCAAAACAATTCGTGAAATTAAATTAGATGTTCAAATGAAACCATCTGCACCGATTAATATCATGGTACAGGATTTAGAAGGAAATCCAACCAATCTTCATGAAAATACATTATCGATTCTTGAAAGAATGGTTAAAGCAACACTTATAAATTTGGAAGGTGATTTAATGACTCGTCCTATTTATAATGGTTCTCTAAGTGTTAAAATGAGTGAAATCGTGAATAAAGAGGAAGAAATCGCAAAACTTTCAAAAGAAAAAGATCGCTTAGAAAAAGAAATCAGTCGTGGTGAGGGAATGTTGAAGAATGAAAAGTTCATTTCTAAAGCACCTGCAGCCAAAGTTGAAGAAGAAAAGAAAAAACTTGAAGGGTATAAGTCACAATACAAGATCGTATGTGATAAGTTGGAAGAGCTAAATAAGTAAAAATCAGGTTCTCACCTGATTTTTATTTGAAAGCATTGTAAAATATGATACAATGAAAAAAGCTTAAAGAGGTGTACGATGAAAAAGAAAGATATTTATGTGATTGGCTCTATTTTATCTGTAGCAATCATTTTATTTGCAGGAATTTGGCTTTATCAAAATAAATTTCAAAAAAAGACTGAAATGGCACAGGTTCTTTATAGCGGAACAGTGGTTATGTTGGAATTTGACATCAATGAAGATGCTATCTATCATTTAAGAGGAGATGTCGGTCATTTTGATGTTGAAGTAAAAGATGGACAATTCAGAATGATAAATGTCGATTGTCCAAATCATAATTGTGAAGGAATGGGTTGGCAACCAGATGATAATTTCTATATGCCGATCATCTGTATTCCAAACAATGTTGTAGTACAATTAAAGGAAGAATAAAAAATGGGATCCAGTAAAGCTACTAAAAAATTTGTTTATGTAACACTTCTAAGTGCCATGGCGATTGCGATTAATATGATTGAATCCGCTTTTGTAGTTGGAATGCCTTTTGGCATCCGTTTTGGATTTGCTAATATCATAGCGCTTATTACAATTGAATTGTTTTCTGAGAAGGAAATGATTACAGTTAATTTGATGAGGGTTTTGATTGGAAATTTAATGAGGGGAACAATTTTCGGTTCAACATTTTGGATTTCTTCCGGAGGAGTCATTTTAAGTACGATTGTTCTTATTCTTGTAAGAAAATTATTGAAACTTGAAATTTACAGCAATTCCATGCTATGTGCAGTTGCACATAGTATTGGACAAGTGTTTGTTGTTATGTTTATTTACAAGCAAACTGCTATGTTTACGATTGTTCCGATTCTTTTGATTAGTTCGATTCCGACCGGTATTTTAACAGGATGGATTGCAAAAGAAGCGTTAAACAGATTAGATAAAGAAAAATTAATGAGATAAAATGCTCCTTAAGGGGCATTTTATTTATGATGAATTCACAAAATATTCACATAAAATCGATATACTGTGAAAAAGAGGTGGTTGAATGAAAAGACTGTTAATTGTAGATGATGAAATCCGTATTCGTGAAATGATTGTAAAATATGCAAAATATGAAGGATTTGATTGTGAAGAAGCATCAAATGGATTTGAAGCAGTAGAAAAGTCATTGAGTAAAGATTATGATTGCATCATCATGGATATCATGATGCCTGAATTAGATGGATTCAGCGCCTGCAAAGAAATTCGTAAAAAGAAAAATACGCCAATTATTATGTTATCAGCATTGGGAGAAGAATATGATAAGGTCCATGGATTTGATTTAGGAATCGATGATTATGTAGTAAAGCCTTTTTCTCCAAAAGAGCTTATGATGAGAATCAATGCGATCTTAAAAAGAGTTCAGGGAAGTTCTATAGTTCATGAACAAATACAAATTAAAGGTCTTTTAATTGACTTTACCGGGAGAATCGTGACAATTGATGGACAAAAGGTGGATCTTTCGCCGAAAGAATATGAACTTCTCAGTTATTTAATAAAAAATAGGGGAATTGCATTGACCCGAGAAAAATTATTGCAAAATGTTTGGGGATATGATTTTTTCGGAGATGATCGAACCCTTGATACACACATTAAATTACTCAGAAGAAATTTAGGAGAATATGGCCAATATATCGTCACACTTAGAGGGGTAGGATATCGTTTTGAAAAAGAAGAAAGAGATTAGTGTACGTTGGAAAATCATGGGTATTTTTGCTGTGTTTGTAGTAATAATGCTTGGATTGCTTTGGTTATTTGAAATTGTATTTTTAGATTCTTTTTATGAACATATGAAAAGAAATACAGTAAAATCTGTTGCTAATTCCATTATGATGAATATGAACCATGAAGATATTGCAGAGTATATAGAAGATATTTCACAGCAGAATGAATTATGTGTTGCTTATGTTACATCAAACAGTTCTGCATTATCTTTTGATAATCTCCAGGGTTGTAAAATTAATTCCTTAAAATCTGAACCACAACAGCTTGAAAACTATATCAAACTAGCGCTTGCTAATAATGGTCATTATTTGGTGGAAATTGAGAATTATTCTGCTCAGAAAATAAGTGTATGGGACTATTTTGTTTTTACATCAGATGAAATTAATTTGGGAAAGGAATTAATTGATATAACTGCTAAAACAGATCCGGTCAGTGGTATTTCAACCATCCTTTTAGTTAATGCTCGTATTACACCGATTAATGCAACTGTAACAACCTTAAAAGCGCAGCTTTTAGTTTTTTCATTTATTGCCATAATTTTAGGAGCTATCATGGCATGGTTCTTGGCTAAGAAAATATCCGATCCAATCATTACAATCAATCAAGATGCAAAAAACTTAATACATGGAACATATAACACTCAATTAAAAGGTGTTACGTATCAAGAAATCTCACAGTTGAATGATAGTTTGACTTATGCAAATAATGAAATAAATAAAGCTGAATCATTTAAACGGGAATTAATTGCAAATGTATCACATGATTTAAGAACTCCACTTACAATGATTACAGGATATGGAGAAGTTATGAGAGATATTCCGGGAGAAAATACAGCAGAAAACATTCAGATCATCATCGATGAATCAACGCGATTGACATCACTTGTAAATGATTTGCTGAATCTTTCTAAATATCAATCCAATGAAATGAAAATGGAATTAAAATGTGCTAATTTGACTGAATGCATTAATAAAACATTGTTACGCTATAATAAACTGATAGAACAAGAAGGGTATAAAATTCATTTTAACTATGACAGAACAGTTTGGAGCATGATGGATGAGGGGAAAATATTACAAGTTTTATATAATTTGATCAATAATGCTATTAATTATACCGGAGAAGATAAAACCGTTATCGTAAATCAAATTATTAAGGATGAATGTGTTCGAATTGAGGTTTGTGATTTTGGAGATGGTATTTCAATAGAAGAAAAAGAGTACATTTGGGATCGTTATTATAAATCAAAGAAGAATCATCAACGTGCTACGATCGGAAGTGGAATAGGCTTATCTATTGTAAAATCAGTTTGTCAGATGCATAATGCACCTTATGGAGTAGAATCCAAATTACAAGAGGGATCTGTCTTTTGGTTTGAAATGAAAATAGATCATATAGAAAAATAGTATTTTCTATCATGTTTTCTTGATCGAAAACATTGAAAAAAATAGTGTTTAAGGATAAAATAAAAGAACAATGGAGGTTTTTATGAGTGAAGTATTAAATATAATTAAAAATGAAACATTAACTTACCAACAGCAACTTCTGTCTTTGGCTCGTTATGCTGAAAACACGGAAGGACCTTTTCTTCAAACTGATGAAATAAAAGATGCTGTTGCAAAAGGAATTATTTGTGATTTAGGAGAAGGAATGGCTCCTTATCGTCCTCGCTATATTATTCCTGATTATCGCATTTTAATGGAAAAAGGATGTAAGTTCTTGGAGTTGGATCCGCCACAGGATCTTCAAGAAGCATGCAATAGTTTATTGATCATGTACAAGCATGTTCCGTCTATTACATCTTTTCCGGTTTATTTGGGAGACATTGATAGTTTATTAGAGCCCTTTGTTCAGAAAGTTTCCCGTGAAGAAGCAAAGAAAACTTTGAAACTTTTCTTGCTTCATATTGATAAAACATTAGTGGACAGTTTTGTTCATGCTGATTTAGGTCCTAAAGATACATTGGCAGGACGATTGATTCTTGAATTAACAGAAGAAATGCAATTGGCTATGCCGAATCTTACAATTAAATATGACCCTGATTTGACTAGTGACGAATTTGCAAAACTTTGTGTAAAATGTATGTTAAAGACCTCTAAACCAAGTTTTGGAAATCATCGTATGTTTGAAAAAGAGTGGGGGAAAGATTATGTCTGTGCTAGTTGTTATAACGGATTGAAGATGGCTGGTGGAGGATATACATTACCTCGTTTGCGTATGTATGAATGTTCACTACAAGCTTCCTCTGTTGAGGATTTTAAATCAAGAGTATTACCGTATTATGCTGATTTAATGTTGCAATTTATGGATAATCGTATTCGCTTCATCGTAGAAGAAAGCCAGTTCTTTAAATCTAATTTCTTAGTTAAAGAAGGCTTTGTGAAACAAGAAAACTTTACCGGAATGTTTGGAATGGTCGGATTGGCTGAATGCTGTAATCATTTATTAGGTATTGAAGATCCGAAAAAAGGATTTGGAAATAATCAAGAAGCAGATGACTTAGGTGTTGAGATAATGGATCAATTAGAAGCAATCGTTAAAGCTCATCATGGTTTATATTGTGAAGGATGTAATAATCAGTATGGTCTTCATGCACAAGTAGGAATTGATAGTGATGGAAGAGAAAATTCTCCCGGAGCAAGAATTCCTATTGGCGCAGAACCTGAAATCATGCAACATATTTTACATTCATGCAAATTTCATAAGTATTTCCCAACCGGAATCGGAGATATCTTCAAATTTGAAGAAACTTGGGAAAATACCCCGGAAGCGTTAGTTGATATCATCAAAGGTGCATTGGCTAATGGTATGCGCTATTTTAGTGGATATCTTGCGAATTGTGATGTTGTTCGAGTAACCGGATATCTTGTTAAGAAGAGTGAAATCGAAAAGCTCGATCGAGGAGAAGCTTCATTGAATCAGGCCACTGTATTTGGGCAAGGTGCACGGAATACTGCCAATGCATTAGATAGAAGAATCGAAGGACATGAGAGCACCAATAAATAAAATTATTCCATTTTCTAATGTAGACGGTCCGGGAAACAGAATGTCAATCTTTTTCCAATCTTGCCCATTTCAATGTTTATATTGCCACAATCCTGAAACAATTCATTTTTGTAATTCTTGTGGTAAATGTGTAAAGACTTGTCCTGTAAATGCTTTGAGTATAGAAGATGGCAAAGTTATTTGGAATAAGGAACTATGTGTGGAATGCGATACATGCATTAAAGCATGTCCGAATCTTGCTTCTCCAAAAATTATGTGGATGAGTGTAGATGAAGTTATTGAACAAATAAAAAAAGCAAGATTATTTATTAAAGGAATTACAGTAAGCGGTGGAGAATGCATGAATCATCCTGAATTTTTAACAGAATTGTTTAAAGAAGTTCATAAACTCGGATTAACAACTTTCATGGACAGTAATGGTTTTCATGATATGGAGAAATATCCTGAGTTAATGGCTGTAACTGATAAAGTCATGTTAGATGTGAAAGCGTTTGATTCTGATTTTCATCAAAAATTAACTGGTCAAATCAATGAAACCGTATTAAAGAACTTGAATTATCTTTTAAAACATGATCAATGTTATGAAGTAAGAACTGTCTTATTAAATAATTTTGAACAGAATGAAAATACTGTAATCAATGTATCAAAGATTATTCAAGATAAATGTTTCTATAAGTTAATCAAATATCGGCCATTTGGGGTTCGAGAAGAAGGCTTACAAGTATGTGGACATTCTATTATTTCAGATGATGAATTAAATCGTATGGACGCTCTTGCGAAAGAAAATGGTGCAATCTATACAAAAACAGTGTAAATACCGGATGAGAATACTTTTCCGGTATTTTTTATGAATCAATTATAAAAAAATTACAAAAAATGGAAAAAAAACTTGATAAAAGAGTGAGAGATTCTTAAAATAAAGATATGGAAAGGGAATGAAAAAATCAGGTGGGAAAAATGGAAAGAAAAAGAGAGTCAAAAAGAA
>CATJXY010000033.1 GCA_949744505.1 uncultured Erysipelotrichaceae bacterium
CACTTTCCAGGTCTTGATCCATTTCGCATACACTTCGATCTCATCTCCATAGCTCTCATCAAAGCTACTTGTTTCATTTACTTCTTTTCCTTCTTCTGTAAACCATCCCAAGAAGCGATATCCTTCTCTCACTGCTTCGCTTGGCATGGTTGCGCATGTCCCATCGCTCTTTAATAGGGTCTGAGAAACTTTATTCTCTTCATCATTGAAATGGAAATTAACAACTCTGGCACTTACTGCAATTTCGATGACCATGTCTTCACTTACATTTCCTTGATAATCCACTGCATACGCATGAACATAATATGTATTCCCCGGAACAAGTTCTCCTGTTTCCACACTGATTTTATCTTCAGATCCGGATGCTGATATTACTTTACTGGCATCCACACTATTTAAAACCATTGGTGTAGGTGAATTATTGACCGCTCCGATGTAATATCCTCTTAATCCGGATAAAGCTAAATCACGATAAACAGAATCATCCATTGGATCCGTTGCCGTAGTGGACCAGATTTCATTATAATCAGAACCATCGGAAATTGTAGTTTGCGGTAAGGCTTGAATACGATAAGCATATTCTGTACCATAATCAACAGAACCACTCAACTCAATTGTTGCTGTATATTTCATCAAATCCGCTGTCGGTGTAACAGCTGTTACTTTTCCTTGTGCTTTTGAAGGCTTTGCTTCATCGATGAAAGAAGTATCTTTTGCAGTTGTTGTTGTCGTTGACTGCGCAAGATAGATCAATGTATTCGCAATAACCATTTCTTCATCAACTGTCGCTAATCCATTACTATGCCCGGTTTGGATCATTGCAATTCTTCCGTTTGTAATCAAATAGTAGTTATTTGTTTCTAAATATCCCGAAGCTAAAACATGAGTAAACGGGGGTTCATTTGTACTCGGAACACTATTTACATTTCCACTTGCGTCTGAAAGTTGCATCCATACACGTGGTTGTGAACCTGTCGGATCAGAGTAGACTCCACCAACCCTTTGCCCAAGTACATGTGTATTTGGAATCGTTAATGTCTTCCCTTCCAAATTCCATGGACGGCTTGTCAAGAATCCGGTATCTACAACTTTAACATAAGCATTTCCGCTAGTTGAGTGTCCGACTGTAACCGCACCTCCGGAAGTGATATTCAAAAAATCTTTAGCCGCAAATTTAGTAAAATTCGGAGAAGAGGTACGAACTGTATCGTGACCAAGCATCAGTCCTCCCCCAGCCTCATAAAACTTTACTGTTTCATCATAGGCTGCCGCAGTAATATCTTGACCACCATTACTATCACAAGTTCCAAATACGATAACACTGTACTGGTACTCATTTGTTGCTTCTCCACTGACCGGATCTATTTTTAATTCTCCAGCCGGATTATTATTAAAGGCAGTTACACTGATTGTTCTGACATTGATTACTCCACGACCAATCGTAGTCATTGTTCCATCATAATCTTTAATCGGTGTATTCATCCAATTTTTCAAATTCTGCGAACCCGCAATAGTATCAGGTGCAACATTCAATACCCAAACACTACCATCTTTTGCATCCACATCGACCGGGGATCGGGTTTCCCAATTTCCCCATGCACCATTCGCATTTTTCTTTGCCTGCCACATTACATAACGATAAGGTCTTCCCGGATCAGGATAAATTCCTTCCTCTTGTAAAGGATTTCGGTATGGAAAACTCCATTCCAAATATTCAGACAATTGTCCGTCACTGGCTACAACATAATATCCATTGACATTAATTTTTCCCTCTTCAAATTCAGGAGATTCATACCCTTCCGGATGATTAGTGGGTTTACTTGCTTTTGCAGAGGCCATATTAAAACTGTTTGATTCAACAGAAAATGGCGTAGCCTCTTCTTCAAGATTGATTTCTTCATCAGAACTTTCTTCTGATTCTTCAATACTCTCTTCTTGACTTTCTTCTACTTCTGTTAACTCTGTATTTTCAGATTCATCCACGGATGAATTTGTTTCTTCTGGTTCTTCAGACTCTTCTACCTCTTCCTCAGAACTCTCTTCTCTCTCTGTTTCTTCACTCTCTTCTGTCTCTTCGATTACTTCTTCTGTTTGTTCTACTCCTTGCGATGTTCCTTCTTCTATTGCTAAAACACTCACATTCTGTGTAGACAACAACAAAAAGATCGATAACAGAATACTTACGATTTTATTCCTCATCTTTCTTTCACCTTCCCTTTTAGGTTGTAAAATTTAATTTTATTATAGTCTTCCTATTTTCTTTTAGCAATATCTCTTTCCCTTTTTTCATCTTTTCTATGCCCTTTTCCCTATTTATTTAAAAAAACGATTCTTTTTTGAATCGTTCTTCTATATAACTTTATATTCTTTAAGTGCTTTATATAATCCATCACAATCAATATCATCCGTTATATAATCCGCTTCTTTTTTAACATCATCGGATGAATTTCCCATCGCTACTCCGATACCCACAAACTGTAACATATCAATATCATTATGACCATCTCCAAATGCCATCGTCTCTTCTCTTTTAATTCCCAGTTTCTTAATTACATTTTGAATCCCAATTGCTTTCCCTCCATCTTTAGGAATTACATCAATTGCATCGTTATTCCAATATACCATTGTGCAATTGGGAAGTTTTTTTTGTATTTCTTTTGCCTGATTATCCCTGTCATAAATCACAAATTGATAAATCTTATCTCCTTGATAGCTTCCTATTTCGGGAATCGGAGAAGAAATCAATTCCTGTGCTTCTTTGACTTGCTCATCTGCAAAATTGATATACATACGATTTTTTTCAACTATCATGATCGGAACTTTCTTTTCATTAAAGCTTTCGACCATTTGCATTGTATCTTCTTTTGCAATCGGTGATTCATCCATGATTTCCTTGCTTGCATTTAAACTCAATTGACCATTTAACGTAATATATCCATCAAATTCTAAGCAATCCAATGGAAGCTGCTCCATTTCAAGCATATGTCTTCCTGTTGCCGCAAACAAATAAACACCTTTTTCTCTAAGTTGTTTAAACGCATCAATCGTACTATTTGGAATTCTTTTTGATTTATGCGAAAGCAATGTTCCATCAATGTCAAAAAATATCGCCTTAATCATATTTATTTCCTCTTTCTTTTATATAACTTTATCAATTACCGCTTATATTGTCCAGTCTTCATCTCATTTTTTCAAATCAATCCGATATTTCTGATGATTTTTTAAACCCTCTTCGACAATACTGCGAATGTATAATGAAAAGTAAGAATTTAATGATTGTATCTTTTCATAGGATTTTTCATCCCATTTAACTTTATCCAAATATCCTCCAAAATAAGCACAATTTAAATCTGCTACAAAATCAACAATCTGTTCACCCTCAGGATCATTGATAAAGGTTTGCCGCAATTTATCAGAAGAAGATTTCCGGAAAAAATCGTATGACTCTTCCATAAAATTTGTAAGATCCGATCTGCTTTTGTTTTCTGCCCATTTCGCAACATCCACAGTTTTTGTATGATATTCAATTTTATCATGGGATACCGTTATGATTCCATATTGATTTGGGCTTACCATTAAAGAAGAAGTCGCAATTTCATTCAATTTTCCTTTTTCTTCGATATGCTGAATATGCATGTGACCGCTGAGATTTAAAAGCACATCATATTTATCATAAAGGTCTATCAAGCTATCTCCATTTTCAATCACAAAACCATTATAGAACATTTCATTATGGCGAAGTAAATTTTGATGTGTAACAGAGATAACACAAATGTTATGACTCCTTGCCGCTTGTAATTGCTTCTCTATCCAATCTATTGTTTCATCTAAAACTCGATTCGATTTTCCTTTGGTATTGACATCAACCATTAAAATCCATAAATCAGAAGTAATTTTTGCAAGATAGCTTAATGAATTCGGATCTTTTTCAATAAGAAGATTTCCCCCACAGTCCTCATAAATCTCTTCAAATCCCTTTGATTCGACACTCTCGACCAAATAATAACCATTTCCTTGAAAAGACGCTGCCATCTTGTTATTCAAGTCATGATTACCGGGCAAAACCAAAACCGGAATTCCCGCATCTTCAATCATTTTCAATTTCTTTGCCAAATCTTGATGAGAAAGCTTTGCTCCATTGAAAGTGATATCTCCGGATAAAATCAATGCAGATGGATGCTGATCCATCACTTCTTCTATAAATGCATCTATAATTTCTTCACAAAAAGTCATATATTTTCCATCTGCATTTTCAACCATTCTCGTAAAATATTCCCCATGATCTGTCAATGAAGGAGAAATATAATGTAAATCAGTCGCAACAATTAATTTAATTTCACTACCTTGTTTATCTTCAATACCTTTCTCTTCTTCTGAAAAACATCCCATAAAAAAGAATCCTATAAATATAAGGATAAGTAATTTTAAATATCTATCTCTCATTTATACTTCCTCTTATGATTGGATCTGCTTTACAGAGAATTTATCCAACAATATTATTTATTGAAATAGCGAATATTACATCCAAGTCTTTAAACAGTTTCAATCTTTTGTACTTTCTTATTTTATTATACAAGTCCCCTTTATAAAATTCAATTTTTATAAATCACTGCCCCTATATCCAAAATTATTGCTCGTCATATTCTTTCAAATTTTTGGTAATAACAAAAGTATCCTTCCAACAAAAAAATTGATGCTTAACACATCAATTTTTCTAATACTCTCAATTAAACACGAGTCAAACGATCAGAATATTTTGCTTCCAATGCTTCGTTGAATTCTCTTCCGCCATCAATATTTTGTGATTTGTACATTGGTGGTGTAATTCCTCTTGAAATCAAGATCTCAGCAGCACGATAAGTCACTGCTTGTACAAGTACAGAAGTCGTAATCATAGACATACCGCAAATCTTACTGTCATATCCGTCCAAATCGATAGCACAATCTCCTTCCGGCACGCAATTATCCAAGATAATATCTGAAACTTCATATAAATTCTTACCACATGAGTGTTTTGGTGTAAGATGCTTTGAAGCTTCTAATGCTGTAATTGCGATAATTTTAGCACCTTTTTTCTTAGCACCCAAGGCGATATCCAAGCAAAGTGGATTACGTCCTGAGTTAGAAATAACAAAAACGATATCTCCCGGTCGAATATCTACTCGTTTGATAAATGCTGTTCCGACATTTTCAACACCTTCATACATACCACCGGATGGCTCTACAATTTTCTTTGTCGGAATGAATCCACCTGCTCTATGTGCAATTTCCATCGCTCCTGCCAAAGAGTGTCCTGCCCCCCATGCCTGAACAAGATTTCCTTGTTCAATACAGTCTGCCACAGCAACCGCTGCTGCTTCAATTGTTTCTTGTTGTGTTTCTTCTACTTGATTGACTAATTCATGTACGGTTGGAAATACTTTATTTGACATCCCCATGTCCTCCTTATTTAATTTTATTTTACACTTTTTAAGAAATAATTAAAACACATTTTATTCAACAAAAATAAAAAAATGAGGATAAAATATTCATTTCATGAAAAAATAGAATTTATTTTCAATGTGAATCTTCATTTTTATAATACCTTTTTCTGAATTTTATAATTTTCTTAATTTTAGTTGTATTTTTTATGTTTTATTGACATGGATAGTTTGAAGGACATGTTCCTTCCTGATATCAGTATCGAATCAGAGTGTCTCTTTGGATGATAATTATTGATTTTTTACCAATCCAATCAGATGGATATCAATGGGTCAAAGTAAATCATTCAATATATGGACAATGTTATGCTCAAATTGATACTCATAACTGTTATACTGTCATGTAAAAAATAAGAGGAGTCGTGATTGATTCCTCTTGTTTTCATTATTCATAATATTTGAAAATTTCCATCCCATATTCATTGGTGTAATTTTCTAATTCTCCTAAAGATAAATCTTCAAAACAGAAGTAGTATTTCCCATCATTTTCTATTATGTAAAAATCAATATCTGATGATACTTTTCTTTCACATATTTTCCATACAGAAGGATAATTTCCACAAGAACTATACACATTTTCAGACAAACGAGTTAACTTACCGTAATACAAGTAAAGACTTCCCGATTCATTTCTTGGAGATGATGCCTCAATTTCTTCAAATACTTTATGTGGTAAATAAATACCATATTGATAGGTAAAGCCGATACAATCATGATTTTCTCCGATGAATATGTCTACTCCAGTAGGAGGAAACATATTTAAGTTTAAAAATAATTCTTCAGTTAATAAAGCGGCATTCAAATCAAGCGCTTTTTTATCTGAAAAATCTAATTTTCTTTGTAATGTATCTGATGATTCTAAAATTTTCATCCCACATTCATTCGTATAATTTTCTAGTTCTTCTAACGATAAATCGTCAAAACAGAAGTAATATTTCCCATCATTTTCTATTATGTAAAAATCAACATCATCCGATACTTCTCCACTCCAGATAGCCCATGAAGAAGGATAACGTCCATAAGAACTATACACATTTTCAGATAAACGAGTTAATTTACCATAGTATAAATAACCTTCCGGAAATGATACTTTAGCTTCTATATATACATCATCCAAATCAATATCTGTTTCATATTTAAATCCAATATAATCATGATTTTCTCCGACAAATATTCTCACCTCACTTGGTTCATACATATTCAAACTCGAAAATTGTTTTTTAACATATAGCCCTGCTTGTAAAGAAAGTTCTTTTTTATCTGAAAAATCAAGTTCTTCCTTTTCAATTCCTTCA
>CATJXY010000034.1 GCA_949744505.1 uncultured Erysipelotrichaceae bacterium
ACCCCTAAATATGGTGTGGTATTGGATTCTCACATTTACATTTATAAAATTAGTGATATAACTATGAATAATCCTTCTTTAGATATTCCATGGTATTATGCAGAAAGCAAAAAATATATGGGAGATACATGGTGGAGTGATGATTTGGAAATCTTATCAGACTTAAAATCATTGAATGTCATCGATTTCATAGAAAAAAATAAGGGAATATAAATTATCTACCATTACAAGAACTAGATAGTTGTTTTGAATGAGATCAAACTCAAGGTATCACCTTTAAATATAAAAAGAATAATAATAGATGGGAAAAGTATAAAAAGTGAAGATGAATTTATAGATTTTATGGAAACGGAATTGTGTTTTCCTAGATCCTGTGATGGAATCGTTGTCCGTTATTTGGATTGTATGAGAGATCTTTCTTGGCTGAACTTCGATTCATACGAAATTTATATAGTTAATCAAAATGATTTTCTAAAGTTAAATATTGAGGATAGAGAAAATATATTAAATGATTTTAATAATATTATTTTACCTTATTGGGAACATGATGTATTATATCAATGTGTCGGAGGAGAGTGTAAAGACTTCAAAGTGTATTTAGTGGATGAAATTGAATTTTAGGACTCTAAAAAATTAGTTAGAGAGAGGAAACAAAAATGGAAATCGAGATTATATTTGAAGATGAATCGGAATTGGCAGAATATGAGGCAATTAATAGAGGATTTAGAAAAGATGTTGTTGTTAAAATAAAAGATAAAAAGTATAAGTTATACATAGTTGATATGGTAAGATTACAACAAGATTTTGAAACAGAAACTAAAAATGGAGATTATTTTATATCTGAACCTTTAACAATCATAGTGACAAACACAGACAAAGAAACAATAAAAAATACAATCATCAAAATGGTTAAATGTAAGTATTTTGAAACAATTGATAATAAAGGATTTGATTGGTAAGAAATAAAAAAGTTTTAAGAATTAGAAGAATAGTTTTTATAAGAAGTGATTTAATGGTTTATAACATAGCTTGAAAATATGAGCATTGAGAGTGGAAAAAGAAAGAAAAATGGGAACAAGTTATTTTTTTAACTTAAATCATTGTGTTATTAGAATTTAAAATAAGATTCTACTTGTCAAATGTGAAATTAAGTGATATTCTATCCATGTAAATTCTAAGAAAAAGAGGTCTTGAAGGGAATTTATACAGAGAGGGAAACGTTGCTGAGAGTTTTCTTAAAAGAAATTCAAGATTGACACTTTGGAGAAGTTATTCTGAAATAAAGTAGGAATAAACGAAATTCTCGCGTTATGAGAATTAAGTGCAGTTATATTTTAACTGAACTAAGGTGGTACCACGTGATATAAGCGTCCTTAGAGGGCGCTTTTTATTTATTTAAAAAGGAGGAAAGAAAAATGGGTTATCAAACACCAAGAGGAACTCAAGATTTACTTCAAGATGATACAAGAAAATGGCTTGCGGTAGAAAGTTTGATTCGTTCAGTATGTAGTGTCTATGGCTATGATGAAGTCAGAACACCAATCTTTGAAAGCACACCGGTATTTAAAAGAGAAAATGATAGTTCCGATATGGTCAACAAAGAGATGTATACATTCAGTATCAACGGAGAGGATTCATTGACATTAAGACCGGAAGGAACAGCCGGTATTATTCGTAGTTTTGTGGAACATAAGATGTATGGACGATTGGAAATGCCTGCGAAGATTTATTATATGGGTGAAATGTTCCGATATGAAAGACCGCAAAAGGGAAGATATCGTCAATTTAATCAATTCGGTATTGAAAATATCGGAGCTAAAAGTCCGATTGTGGATGCTGAAACGATAGCTTTGGGGTATAGTATCTTAAAAGCTTTGGGGTTATCACAAGTAAAAGTATTAATTAATACATTGGGTGATGATGAATCAAGAAATAACTATCGTACTGCCTTAAAAGAGCATTTTAAAGATTGTATTGGAGAATTATGCTCAGATTGTCAAAGGCGTTATGAACAAAATCCATTGCGTATTCTTGATTGTAAAGTTGACCATGAGCATCCATCCCTTGTTTCTGCACCAAGTTTACAAGATTATCTTAATGACGAATCAAGGGAATACTTTAATGAAGTATTGGCTGCATTAGATGCATTAGAGATTCCTTATGAAATCGATGATCGTTTAGTTCGTGGACTCGATTACTACACTCATACTGTGTTTGAGGTAGTTTCTACTCATCCTGAGAGTGGTTCTCAGGCAACGGTATTTGCAGGGGGAAGATATGATAACCTCGTTCAATACTTTGGTGGTCCGGAAATGAGTGGTGTCGGATTTGCAATGGGAATGGAACGATTAATGATCTTATGTGAAGCAGAAGGAATCAAGTTTGATGAAGACGAAGGAATTGATTGCTACATCATGAGTTTAGGGAATGTAAAAAATGTTCCGCTTCAAGTAGCTACATCATTGCGTGCCGCTGGATATGTTACGGAGATGGATGTTTTGAAGAGAGGTCTTAAAGCTCAATTTAAGAGTGTCGATCGCAAAAAAGCCAAAATTGCTGTAATTGTTGGAGAAAGTGAATTGGCCAATCATCAAGTAAATATTAAAAATATCGCAACCCAAGAACAAATTACTGTAAATATAGATGAAGTAGTTGATGTTGTTGATAAATGGTTGATGAGTGAAAGTTTGGAGGGATAAGATGAAAAGAACACATAACAATGGAGACCTTCGATTAAGTCATGTCAATGAACATGTTACTTTGATCGGATGGGTGGCAAGAAGAAGAAATTTAGGAAGTTTAGTTTTTGTTGATTTAAGAGATAGATCCGGTATTTGCCAAGTGGTTTTTGATGAAATCGCAGATCAAATCAAAGATGTTCGTAATGAGTATATTCTTCAAGTTGAAGGAATTGTTTTGGAAAGAAAAGATAAGAATCCAAAATTAGCAACCGGTGAAATTGAGGTAAAAGCTGAGTCTGTTAAGATTATCAACACAGCTGAAACAACTCCCATTATGATTTCCAATGACACCGATTCTTTAGAAGATACAAGATTGAAATATCGTTATCTTGATTTAAGAAGAGAAAGCCTTCAGAGTAATTTAAAACTCCGTCATGAAGTGACGATGGTTACAAGAAACTTTTTATCTAAATTGGGATTTTTGGAAATTGAAACACCGATTTTATGTAAGTCAACACCGGAAGGGGCAAGAGATTATCTTGTCCCAAGTAGAATTTCAAAGGGTAAATTCTACGCTTTGCCGCAGAGTCCACAAATTTACAAACAGCTTTTGATGGTAGGTGGATTGGAAAAATATTTCCAGATTGCCAGATGTTTTAGAGATGAAGATCTTCGTGCTGACAGACAACCTGAATTTACTCAGATCGATATTGAAATGAGCTTTGTTGAGGAAGAGGATGTATGGAATGTTGTTGAAAATTTAATGCGAGAAATATTCAAACAAATTAAAGGAATTGATTTGCCTGAATTTGAAAGAATCCCCTATGTTGATGCTATGGCACGTTTCGGATCAGATAAGCCGGATCTTCGTTTTGGCATGGAAATTCAGAATATTTCTAATGTATTTGAAAATACATCGTTTGAAATCTTTAAAACGATTTTAGAGAACAATGGACAAATTAATTGTTTGGTTGTTAAAAACGGCGCAGATAAGTTCTCTCGCAAGGATTTGGATAAGAATCAAGAGTTTGTGCGAATTTATGGGGCAAAAGCTTTGAGTTATTTGAAATATTCAAATCATGAATTTAGCGGATCTATCAATAAAGTTATCTCGGATGAAGAGAAAGTACTGTTAAAAGACCAATTAAATTTAGATGAAAATGATATGGTTTTGATTGTTGCGGATAAGAAGTCTGTAAGTTTAAGTGCATTAGGTGCATTGCGTGTCAAATTAGGTAAGGAATTGAATTTAATTGATGAAAATCAATTCAAATTCTTATGGGTTACAAATTTCCCAATGTTTGAATACAGTGAAGATGAAGGTCGTTGGATGGCTGCTCATCATCCGTTTACATCACCGAATTTGGAAGATGTCGATAAGTTGATGACTGATCCGGAAAATTGTTATTCAAGAGCGTATGATTTAGTTTTGAATGGTTATGAGCTCTTAAGTGGTTCTATCCGTATTCATGATCAAGAACTACAAAAGAAAGTCTTTACCGCAATCGGTATGAGCATGGAAGAGGCAAAAGAAAAGTTTGGATTCTTCATTGATGCTTTCCGTTATGGTACACCTCCGCACGGTGGAGTTGGAATTGGACTTGAAAGACTTGTTATGATCTTGGCGGGAACTGATAATATCCGTGATGTTGTTGCATTCCCGAAAACTGCCAGTGCTTCTGATTTGATGAGTGAGGCGCCGAATACTGTTGATGAAAAGCAATTACGTGAGCTTCATATCAAAACTTATGAATAGAGAAAGGTGAAAGCCTTTCTTTTTTTTATTGAAGAATTTGGAATTTTATAAAATTTACACATAAATATTTGAAGTCTGTGATATAATAGTAGTACCTTGATAACCACATGTAAATCCTACACTTTGATATACGGGAATCCGGACGTTGTCTGTTTGTGTTGAATGCCTGATACGATTAGGAATCCTAAAATCAGACACAGGATACCCACCTGTTTAACCGGGTATTTATATCAACTATCAAGGCGCTGCAGAAATGCAGCTTTTTTATTTTGTAAACTTATTGACCGGTTTTGTCGAAATGGTTCTAAAAGTAAAAAGCTTTTATTAAAATGGCTGTGATAGGAGTGATATGATAATGCCATACCGTAAGACGATACAGGAAATTGAAAAGATGTTTCAGACAAATAAAGAAACAGGGCTTGATCTATCTGAGGCTGCACAAAGGTTAGAAAGATTTGGAAAAAATGAAATTGAAGGAAAAAAGAAACAAACAATTTTTAAGATTCTTTTTGAACAGATTAATGATCCGATGATTCTTATTCTTTTGATTTGTGCTGGGATTTCATTTGTATTGAATGAGAAAATTGATTGTATTATTATTCTGTGCGTGATTTTTATCAATGCACTCATTGGTGCGATTCAACAAATGAAGGCAGAGAAAGCTTTAGAGGCATTAAAGAAATTATCTGCATCGCATGCTTTAGTTAAAAGAGGCAATGAAATACAAGAAATAGAAATACCTGATTTGGTCATCGGAGATTGTGTAATCTTACAAGAAGGAAGTTACATACCGGCTGATTTACGATTGGTTGAAGCAAAGAATTTAAAAATTGATGAGAGCAGTCTTACCGGTGAATCTACTTCTGTTTTAAAAGATGAACAAATAGTATATGATCATGATATCAGCTTGGCGGATCAAAAAAATATGGTATTTTCATCAACTTATGTTACTGCCGGACGAGGCAAAGGAATCGTTGTAAAAACAGGAATGAATACTGAAATTGGTAAGATTGCCTCTATGCTTGATGAAGATAAACAAGATCAGACCCCATTACAGAAACGATTGGCGGACTTGAGTAAGATACTGGGAATTCTATGTGTGGGAATCTGTATTTTATTATTTTTTATTGGTATTTTCCAAAAAAGAAATCTGTTTGAAATGTTGATTACTTCCATTTCTTTAGCCGTTGCGGCAATTCCAGAAGGTTTACCGGCTGTTGTCAGTATTTCATTGGCTTTAGGTGTTCAAAAAATGAGTAAAAATAATGCAATTGCAAGAAAACTTCATTCAGTTGAAACCTTAGGATCTGTCAGTATGATTTGCTCGGATAAAACCGGAACCTTAACTCAAAATAAAATGCAAGTCCAAGCAATTTATGCCGATAATATTCTCAATGATAGAAAAAGTGCCATGAATGTAGATCGCTATTTCGCAGAAGGAATGCTTTTATGCAATGATGCAACATCTACTACCGGTGATCCGACTGAGATGGCTCTTGTCAAATGGAGCGAAGATTGCGGATTGAATCAAGTGCGTTGTCAAAATGAAAAACCACGAATTGATGAAATCCCTTTTGATTCCAAAAGCAAGATGATGGTTACCGTTCATAAATGTGAGGATGGAGAGCTTATCTATATCAAGGGAGCATGTGAAGTTCTTCTGACTAAATGCAAGACTATTTGGATCAATGGCAAAAAATTACCTTTGAATAAAGAAAGAATACAAAAGATAAACGCCGCTTATACCGAAATGGGAAATTCGGCACTACGAGTTTTAGCTTGTGCAATGAAAAGCTGTCGCTCTCATAAAAAAGCAGACTTAGAAAACGGATATACTTTTTTAGGAATGGTAGGAATGATCGATCCACCAAGACCGGAAGTATTCGATGCTTTAAAAACCGCAAAAAGGGCACACATTGATGTTGCGATGATTACCGGTGATCATCCTGATACTGCTTTTGCGATTGCGAAAGAATTAAAGATTGCCTCTCATAAATCACAAGTCGTAAGTGGTAAAATGATTGATGAAATGTCAAAAGAAGAACTGGCTAAACAAGTGGGGCATGTTCGTGTTTTTGCTCGAGTTTCACCGGAAAATAAAGTGCAAATTGTTGAAGCCTTCCAATCTTGCGGTCATATTGTTTCGATGAGTGGAGATGGTGTCAATGATGCACCGAGTTTAAAACGGGCGGATGTGGGTATCGCCATGGGAAGTGGAACCGATGTAGCGAAACAAGCAGGTGATATCATTTTAGCGGATGATAATTTTGCTACAATTGTTAAAGCTATTGAAAAGGGAAGAAATATTTATTTGAATATTAAAAAAGCGGTATTATATTTATTATCTTGTAATTTAGGCGAAGTAACAACGCTTTTCTTAGCTATTTTATTGATGCCTAGTGGTGTAACACCGCTCAATGCTGTTCAGATTTTATGGATAAATCTGATAACAGATGCATTTCCGGCATTGGCTTTAGCTGCAGAACCGGATGATCCGAATTGTATGAATGAAAAACCTCGTGATCCAAAAGAAAGTATTTTTGCCGGACATGGAATGTGGTTTACTGTTTTAAATGGACTTTATATTGGAACAATTTCTTTATTTGCATTCCGTTATGGATTAAAAACAAATCTTGTGTGTGCACATACAATGGCTTTTATGGTTTTATCAATCACACAACTCATTCATTGTTTGAATCTACGAGATATGCAACGCTCACTTTTTAAGGTGAATATATTTGCGAATTCTTATCTTCTTATAACGATTCTATTGGGAACATTAATTGAGGTTGCAGTTGCTCAGCTTCCATTTTTTAATCTGATATTAAAAACATGTCCATTAAGTGGAATTCAATGGGCGGTTGTCTTTGCTTTATCTTTCAGTATTCTTGTAATCAATGAACTGTCAAAGCTGTCGTGGATGATTGGTAAAAAGAACTGAATACTTGGCAACATTCCTTCTTTGTGATACCATATTAAAGCAAAAGAAGGGTTCCATTATGAATGATAAAGAAAAAGATTTCGAATCCTTGATGAATTCAGTTTTTGGTTCTAATAAGACATTGAATTATAGCAAGGATTTAACTAAGAAAAAGAAAAAAGTGCAGAAAGAGAATTGGGATGAAGATGTTTTAAGCATGCAGAAAGAATTGATGAAAATGAATGAGAGAACTTCATCGATTAAGACAATTGATCAAAACGAGCTTGTGAAAAATGCTAAAAAGATAGATGAACAAATTATTGATCTTGAAAAATTGAGAGAGCAGGCAATCGGGAACTTTGATGAAATCAATTTAGAACAAATCCAGTCTGAAATCGAAAAAGATTTTGGTATTGAAATTAATACAAATTCTTCAGATTTTTTAAAAAATCCAGTTGATAAAAAAGCTGATTTCAGTCATGTTTTAGATGAATTAAATGAAGTTGTAATTGGTCAAGAAGAATACAATAAAAAATTAGTAAATGCGTTCAAGAGACCTTTTATCATGGGAAATGAAGGGGAGTTTTGTCAAAATACAATTTTGATCAGTGGTAATCCGGCTACCGGAAAGCATTATTCAATTGAAAAGATTGCAGAAATATTA
Organism: uncultured Erysipelotrichaceae bacterium; assembly: GCA_949744505.1. GTDB lineage: Bacteria > Bacillota_I > Bacilli_A > Erysipelotrichales > Erysipelotrichaceae > CATJXY01. Next base: position 8,022 of record CATJXY010000034.1, read on the forward strand.
AAAAAACATCAAATTCTATCCAGTGAAAAAGTAGTTACGATCAATTGTAGTCTATATAGTTCTTCTGAAAATGAAAAAATCTTTTATCAAGACCTTTACAGTGGATTAAACAGTTCTGCCAATATTTTATATTTTGAAAATTTTGAAAAGATTTATACCGGCTTTATTCCACTTTTAACGGATTTGATTGATAATGGAGAAATATTGTTAAATAAACGTTATGTTTTACAAAAAGAACAGCTTGTTGATACCGGGTCCGGACTTGTGCAACATGCTATCGGGAGTTTAAAAGCTTCCGGAAAATATCTTGTTTATGCAACGACTTTACAGGAAAATAAGATTGCGAATATTTTCTCTGCTCATTTTATTAATTGTTTTCATGATCGTCTTATGACAAATGCTCTATTTGAAGTGGAAAGTCTTAAGAAAATTTCAAAACAAATTTTATATGAATTAAAAGATCGTTGCCAACGATTCTTGGAATATGATGTTCACTTTGATGAGTCATATATTACTCATTTAATTGATTCGTATCAAAAAGAGGAAGGAATTCAATCTTTGCTTGATGAATCTGAAAAAATAGTTCAATCATTGGCACAAGCTAAATTAAATGAAAAAATCAAAGAGAATTCACAAATTGTAATTTCTTATCAAGAGCATCTTTTGGCAAAAGTTTCAGATGAAAAAATTAATTTAGATGAATATTTCCAAAATGATTACAGTCATGATGTAGAAGCTGTAAAAAAACAGCTTGATCGAATTGTCGGATTAGAAAATGTTAAAAAATATGTTCTTTCTTTGGAAGCGAATTACAATGTGATGAAACTTCGTAAAAAGCAGGGACTTAAAGTCACAGAAGTTTCTAAACATATGATTTTTACCGGTAATCCCGGAACAGGGAAAACAACCATTGCCCGATTGATTTCACAATATCTAAAAGCAATCGGTATATTAAGTGGCGGACAGCTAGTTGAAGTGACAAGATCAGACCTAGTGGGAAAATATGTCGGTCATACAGCACCACTGACTACCCAAGTTATTAAATCGGCAATCGGTGGAGTCTTGTTTATTGATGAAGCATATTCTCTATATCGTGGAAAAGATGATAGTTTTGGTCTTGAAGCCATCGATACAATTGTTAAAGGAATTGAGGATAATCGTGATAATTTGATTGTAATCTTAGCCGGTTATACTAAAGAGATGAATGAATTTCTTAGTGCAAATTCCGGATTAAAGTCACGATTCCCAAATATTATTGAATTTCCGGATTATACTCCTGAAGAAATGTTTAAGATTGCGACTATTACTGCACAAGATAAAGATTATGTATTAAATGAAGAGGTAGAAATACCACTCACGGCATATTTCTTAAGAGTTCAAATGCAAAACAGTGAAACAAGCGGAAACGGACGTCTTGTCAGAAATAAAATTGAACAAGCAATTTTAAATCAATCATCACGAGTTTTAAGAAATCCGAATTGTAAGATCAATGAATTATTATTAGAAGATTTTGATTTAAGCTAAAAGATCCATAATGGGTCTTTTTCCTTAACTGAAAGCTTGTAACTTGTAATTAAGGTCATAATGTGATATAACAATTTTAGAATTTCGGAGGTTTTTATGACAAATACAGAGAAATTGTGTCAATTCATTCAAGCTTCTCCATCTTGTTTTCATGCCGTTGAAGAAATAAAAAAACAGCTTCATGAAAATGGATTTGAAGAGCTTTCTGAGAATAAAAAATGGATTTTGAATAAAAATGGATCTTATTATGTGACGAGAAATAATTCCAGTATCATTGCGTTTAAAATTGGGAATGAACTAGAGGATTACGGATTTAAAATGTCTGCATCTCACAGTGATTCACCAACATTTAAGATAAAGCAAAAAGCTGAGTTGGAGTCAGGAAAAAACTATCTTCGTTTAAATGTAGAAGGGTATGGGGGGATGATTCATTCTACATGGTTGGATCGTCCTTTAAGTGTTGCCGGAAGATGCTATATTAAAGATGGAAATCAAGTTAAAATGAAATTATTTAATGTTGATCGAGATACCTTATTGATTCCGAATATGGCTATTCATATGAATCGAGAAATTAATAATGGATTCAAATATAATCCACAGATTGATTTATGTCCATTGTTTGAAGGTAAAGCGTTTGAAACAGAAGATTTCAAAAAGATGATAGCAGAGAGTTGTCAAGTAGAAACAGATCAAATTATCAGTATGGATGCTTATCTTTATTGCCGAACTCCCTATACAATTTGGGGTGGAAAAAAAGAATTTGTATCGAGTCCTAAATTAGATGATTTACAGTGTGCATATACTACTTTACAAGGATTTATTCAAGGAAATTGTACTAAATCTATAAATGTTTATTGCTGTTTTGATAACGAAGAAGTCGGTTCAACAACAAGGCAGGGAGCTAATTCTAATTTTTTAGAAACAACTTTGAAAAGAATTAATGCATGTCTTGGCAAAGATGAAGAAGACTATTTATGTGCTTTAGCAAATTCATTTATGATTTCAGCTGACAATGCTCATGCCGTTCATCCGAATCATCCGGAGAAAACAGATGCTAAAAACTGCACTTATATGAACTCAGGAATTGTTGTGAAATCAAATGCTAATCAGAGCTATACAACAGATTCATTAAGCTGTTCACTATTTGTTCAAATTTGTGAAAAAGCTAAAGTACCTGTACAATTCTTCGCCAATCGAAGCGATGAAAGAGGAGGAGGAACATTGGGAAACATTTCCGGAAGTCATGTTTCTGTAAGTACTGTGGATATTGGTTTGGCACAACTTGCTATGCACTCAAGTTATGAAACGGCAGGATCTGAGGATACTGATTATATGATCAAAGCAATGAAAGCTTATTATGATGCAGAAATCGTTAAGACTGATTCCTGCTTTGAGTTAAAGTAATAAAAGGATCATTTATCTATGATTGAAAATATTAATGACTTCTTATCCATTGGATCTATGCTTATTATTATTTTAATTTTATTTCTATTCCTGTTTAGAGGGTTGGTACATGGACACAAAATTCGAAGATATGAACAGGAAGTTGAATATTATTCTGATTTTTATGAAGAAGATGACGATGAAGAATAAACAAGGAGGAAATAATTATGTTTGTACATCAAATCACATCTGAAAACGCACCAAAAGCAATTGGACCTTATTCACCGGCTGTAAAACTAGGAGATTTTGTTTATCTATCAGGGCAAATTCCAGTTGATCCGACAACAGGAAATGTTGTAGAAGGCGGAATTAAAGAACAAACAGAGCGTGTTATGAAGAATATCGTTGCGTTATTGGACGAAATTCATTTAAGCACAAGACATATTGTAAAAACAACCGTTTTTATCAACAATATGGATAACTTTGCAACCGTTAATGAAGTTTACGCTTCTTATTTTGATCCGGCATATCCTGCACCAGCAAGAAGCTGTGTAGAAGTTTCCCGTTTACCAAAAGATGTTTTGGTTGAAATTGAATGTTTAGTCATTGATACTTTAGTTTATGAACAACAAATGAATCAAGGATGTAAAGGTTGTTCACAAAACGGAGAATGTTGTGACCAAGAATGTGGTGGTTGTGATTCAAATGAATGCGGTGAATAGATCACTGCATTTTTTTAATTTTCATAATGAAATAACAGGTAAATCCAAATACAAGGGTAAATTATAGATTTACCTTAAATTAAAAAAGCATTTATCTTGACATCATCGAATACTCTATTTACAATTAAGATAATTGGAGGAAATAGTTATGTCAGAAAAATTTACATACATGCCAAAAGGAGTATGTTCACGACAAATGGATTTTGAAATGGAAGGAAATATTATCAAATCTTGTAATGTCACTGGGGGTTGCAATGGGAATTTAAAGGGAATTTGCAGTATCATAAGAGAAAAAAGTGCTGAAGAAGTTATTGCAGCATTTGAAGGAATTACATGTGGTCCAAAGACAACTTCTTGTCCGGATCAGATTGCTGCAGCTTTAAAGCAATATTTAGCAAAATAAATGTATATCGAGTCTTATCATTACACATATTAGTAATGGTGAGATGATGAATAAAAAAGAACAAATGGAAATCGCTTCGGTTTTATTTGAAATGGGAATGTCATTTGATGTTATTGAAGCGGTAACAAAAATCAAGGCTGAAGAATATCTTAAGGAGATTCTCAACTCACAAGAATGAAAAAAGCACAAAAAAGTGCTTTTTATTTTTATGTACAAGAATATTAAACTGTTTTTAATTAATTTAGTTAGAATATGTTATAATTGGTTTGGAGTGATATTCATGAAAAAAATTGTAATTTTATTCACTGTTATCTTCTTTTTCTTTTTGATCGATTCGCAAAAAATTCATGCAGAATCAAATTCATATGAAGTTTTGATCACGGACGGAGAAAATACGGTCAGTACTTATTTTAATTCTTTTGAAGAGGCGAATCTCTTTTATCTTGAACATTTTGATGAAGGAAATAATATTGCTTTAAAGAAAGAGGATAAGATCATTGATGCAAGATATGCATTAGTAAAGTTTTCATCTAATTCATCTTGTACAATTAATACGGATTTTATCATGGATGAATCAAATGAATCCGGTTATTTAAATGGCTGTTATGGAACAGATGGAGCATTTTTAGGATTAAATAGCAAGAAGACTCATGCTAAATTTATGATTTCCGGAGTAGTCGGATGGGTTAAACTGGAGGATATCGAAATTGTTTTAATTGAGAATGTTAATAATGTGACTTCTTACAAAATTGAAGATGAATCTTTGAAACATCGAATCAAAGCAGATTTTAATACAGATCGTTTCAGTACGGTTCTGGTATTGGATCGATCATTGGAATATTTAAGTGAAAATACAATTTATTACAGTTACGATGGGCATTATTTTTATGATGATATAAGGGTTATGTTAGATGACTATCGAATCCAAACTCGGATAAATGCAATTAATTCGGAAAATCCATACTATAACTATTATATGATGGTATCGAATCGAACCATGAGCCATTATACATCGGATGAAATCAAATCTTATCTCGAAAATGAAAGGAAAATAGATCAGTCTATTGTTCAATTCAATGATAATACATTGAATGCCATTCATGACACCTTGAATCAGTCTATGATGTTCGGCATAGAAAATGAATTGCTTTTCTACCAGAATATTTATGGAGCGAATGCCCTAATGATGTTATCTCTATCGATGAATGAGTCCGCAATTGGACGGAGCAATTTAGCATATACACGTTTAAACTTGTTTGGTCATGCCGCTTATGATTCGGATGTAGAAAAGTATGCGTCTAAATATTCCTCTGTTGCTTCCAGTGTTGCTTCTCATGCAAAGAATTACATTTCACAAAATTACAGCAATCCAAGTAAATTTATGTATCATGGAAGTTACTTTGGCAATAAAGAAAGTGGAATGAATGTTAGTTATGCAAGTGATCCATATTGGGGTGAAAAAGCCGCTGCTTATTATAAAAAGATTGATGATGCATTACAAAATAAAGATTTGAACAGTGTTGCCATCGGAATTAGAAAAAGCGGTGTTGAAACTCCGATTTATCGGTTTCCGGATCTTGAAAGTGAAATTTTAGCTTCTACAACAAGAAATGGAAACTTTGCATTCGTTCTTCTTGATCGTATTATCGGAAATGATGAATTAGAGTATTATAAAGTTCAAATGGATCCTAGTCTTAATGAAAATGGGTTATATCGATTTGATTCTAATGTAGGATATATATTAAGTAGTACAATTGATCTAATTTTAAATGAGGATAAAATCGGTACACAGCAAATGATACGAGTATCCGTCGATGCAAATGGTGGATTTTTTTATAATAATCTTGAAAAAATTGAATTTGATTGCTTCAGTTATGAGCATATTGCATTATCTACTCCAAATAAAAAAGATGCAGAATTTGAAAAATGGTCTGAAATTAAAACTGAAGACTCATTGCAATACATTGCTCAATATAAGAAAATTAATTCTATTGAATTGATTCAAGCTCCCAAAACCAAATATTTTATTCATGATAAAATAGATTTGGAAAATGGATTACTTAAAATAAACTATGAGGATGGATCAACAAAAATAATTGATTTACTGCCTTCTATGGTATCCGGATACGATTTAAATGAATCAGGGATTCAAACAGTCGAGGTTAGCTATTGTCAAATGAAATGCAGTTATGAAATTGAAGTTTTAAATAAAGTGGAATGGGAGGGGGAAAATTTACTTACTAGTATTCAATCTATTGATGAAGAAACAAATTTAGAAGAATTACTTGATATAAAATCCATTATGCTTGAGCATCCGGATTATTTTACCTTCGATCAAAGACGTCATGTTGATAAATGGCTTCAAGAGGCATATCCTAAACTAAATATTCGAGTGAGTGAAAATCCGTATAATCTTCAGATATCTAATTTAGCATTAAATGTAGATTTATCAAAAAGTGAGAGACTCTTCTTTAAAACTCCTCTTGATATCAAAGTTTTAAAGTCTGATGTACTCAAAGAGAAAAGAATGAGAGAGATTGCTGAAGCAAATGAATATATTCCTTTGGAATCATTTGTTATAGAGGGTGAATATTGCTCAAAAGAAGTGGAAATAACGATTCCTTTGACTGTAACGATTGATAAAAATGATGAAGATCTGACACATCAATTTGTTATCTTGCATGAAAGTAACAATCATGTTGAAATTGTCTATTCCAAACAATCCGACCATTGTGTTACTTTTGAAATAGAGGAATGGGGAAATTATTTAGTTGCATATAGAAATACACTAAATACAATAAGTGGGGTAGATCCACAAGAAAATAATTTCTTTATTGCTTCATCACACTCTAATTGGATATATAGGGTGGCATTTATACTCTTGGTTTTAATTATATTGGTACTAGGAATCAAGAAAATCAATAGGCGTAGAGCTTTAAACAATCGAAGTTAATAAAAGACAGAAGAGAAGAACTATGTTATAATAAAATGGTTTTGAGGTGAATTATGAGAAAAAGAGAAATTGTTTTGATTGCTGTTATCGTGCTAATTGATCTTCTTACCAAATCTTGGAGCGAAGCTGCAATTGGACTGGGAAATCAACAGGTAATTATCGAGAATTTCTTTTCGATTACAATAGCAAGAAACACAGGAGCTGCATGGAGTGTTTTCGAAGGAGAAATGACATTCTTCTATATTATGACGATCATTGCTTTGGCAGTAATGTTTTATGGTTTATTTTCAGCAAAAAAAATAAATTGGTTATTTAGAATATCTTTATGTTTAATGATTGCGGGAACACTTGGAAACTTTTTCGATCGTTTAACGCTTCATTATGTCCGAGATTTTTTAGATTTTATTATCTTCGGATATGATTATCCAATTTTTAATGTTGCGGATATTTCTCTTTGTATTGGTGTATTCTTGATGATTATTGATGTATTTTTTGATTCAAAAGGAGAAAAAGCAAATGGATAAAATGATTTGGATAATAGAAAAAGAAAATTCATCTAAAAGAATCGATCGATTATTGAATGAATTGTGTGAAGATTTATCAAGAAATCGGATTCAAATGTTAATTGAACAAAATTCGGTTTTAGTGAATGGAAAAGAAATAAAAGCAAACTATAAATGCAAAGAAGGGGATAAAGTTGAACTGGAACTTCCGGAAAATCAAGAACCGGAGGCAAAACCGGAAAATATTCCTTTAGATATTGTATATGAAGATCGTGATATTCTAGTCGTCAATAAACCAAAAGGTATGGTAGTCCATCCTTCAGCCGGAAATTGGGAACACACTTTAGTGAATGCCTTACTATATCATTGTCGAGATCTTTCAGGCATCAATGGAGTACTAAGACCGGGAATCGTGCATCGTATTGATAAAGATACAAGTGGTCTTTTAGCTGTTGCGAAAAACGATACAGCACACAACGCTTTAGCAAAACAGTTAAGTGATAAAACAATGAATCGCAAATATCTAGCACTTATTGATGGGATTCTTGAACATAACTATGGAACAATTGATGCACCGATTGGACGAGATGAAAAAGATAGACAGAAAATGACTGTAACTGAAAAAAATTCCAAAGAAGCAATTACTCATTTTAAAGTAATTGAACGTTTTAAAAATAAAACATTAGTAGAATGTAATCTTGAAACTGGAAGAACTCATCAGATCCGTGTTCATTTTCAATACATTAAATATCCGATTATCGGAGATCCAAAATACGGAAGAAAAAATCAAATCATGGCAAGTGGACAAATGCTTCATGCATACCAATTGACATTGCGTCATCCTACAACTAATCAAGAAATGACTTTTAATGCACCGTTACCGCAAGAATTTACGGATATATTGGAGCAACTACGTAAAGAAATGGAGTGATTTTATGCAAATTGAAAAGATAGATGTTTTAATGTTGCAATGCGCCTATTATTTTGTAGAAAAATATCATTACAGTTTTATAAGAACAAAAGTGGTGGGAAAAGAGATTTGGTTAGGAAATCCAAATGCTGAATTCCCTGTTATACATTTGACATCAGCTAATGCTTCTGCCTCTTATTTTGACAAAGATAGGGTTGTTCAAGTTCATGAGGCAATTGAACAACTTCTTAGAAGGAAAGAGAAACTGTTAAATATTCATATATGTAATGAAAAAATAGTAGAATTTGATGAAGATTTTTATGATACCGCTATTTTTGATGGACAAATAACAGGAGTTGATCTGTTAAGTAAATTTCCGGATTTTATGAGTGCTTTTACTACCAGCGGTAATTTATCAAGAGATTATTTTGAAATTGCTCGAAAAATAGATAAGATTGGGGCTAAAGATGCACGAGTGCAAAAAGAAAAGAAAAAATCAGGATATTTTAATCAAATTCCTATTACAACTAAAATTATTGCTGCGATTTGTATTATTATTTATTTCCTTTCTTTATATTTCACTCGTAAATTTGATATCAACACCTCAGCTATTCTTTTAGGTGCATTTTATAAAGAATTCATTTTTATCAATCATGATTTTTGGAGATTTTTAACATGTGGATTCGTACATGTATCCTTTGGTCATTTACTCATGAATATGCTTTCTTTGATCAATTTAGGGAAATCAATCGAGCAAGTATATGGATGGAAAAAGTTTCTGGTTATTCTTTTAGGATCCATCATATCAGGAAGTGCGTTTATCTATGTTTTGGATAGAAATACGATTACTGTTGGCTTAAGTGGTGGCTTGTATGGCTTACTTGCGGCTATGCTTGTTTTCTTAATTCAATCGCAAATGATAAAACGACCACAAATTATGTCTAATGTGATTAATATTGTGTTTATTAACTTATTAATCAATTTGATGCCGAATATTTCTGTATTAGGTCATTTGGGTGGTTTTGTCGGAGGATTATTTTTATCTTTTCTTTTGTATCCAAACGAACGTTTACAGAAAATGAAAAAACACGCTATTGTTGCACTTGTAATCTTTTCCTGTATGATGACTTTTAAATGTTCTCAAATAAAAAATTTGGATCAAATTTATTCCGGTACAGATTTAGCTGTAGTCTCAGCATTAAAGACAATGCCTTTAGATTTTTATACAGATTCTTTATATAAAAACCTTATAGAATATTATATAAAATGTGGATTAATCAAATAAAAAAACTGAGTTATTTTTTTAATAGCTCAGTTATTTTTTCTGTATTCTTAAAATGTATTTTTGCGACATTTTCAAGTTCGTCCCATCCATAGCGATTAATGAATTCAACACCATTTTCATCACATTGATTTGAAGCGCCTTTACAAAAAGTCATATCATATTGCTTCTCCATCGCTTCCCATTCTTTTAAAAATGCATATCTTGCAATAATAGAAGCACAAGCAACTGCCGGATATTTGTTTTCGGCTTTTGTTTCAAAATGAAGGTTTGTGATGATTGAAGGCTGATTTTTTATGTATCGATAGTAATTTTCAATAGGGGTAAATTGATCTACTACACACAAAGAGGGGAGAATTGTACATTTTTTCTTTAAATGGACATAAGCTTGATTATGTAAAATAGCTTTGATTTGATTCATGTTGTTATATTGATGTATTTGATTGTATTTTTTATTATTTAAAATTAATAGGCTATAAGGAATTATTTGAATGAGTTGCGGAGCAATCACTTTAATTTCTTCGTCTTTTAGTTGCTTTGAATCTTGAATTTTGAGCTTATGAAGTAACTCTGTATGACTTTTATCAAGAAGACAGGCACACACACAGACACTACCAAAATAATCACCGGTGCCCACTTCATCGCTTCCGGCTTGCGGATAAATAGTAGTAGTTGAGTCTTTATCTTCAACGATAGAAGAATCAAAAGCACTGGCATAAATAGTGGCATCTTTTCCTTGAAAAACTACTTTATTTGAACTGTATACACTGACAATGCAATTTTCAAGTTGGGCTTCAAATACTATATATGGATTTTTAGATTCACGTCGATTTTCATGAAATGCTGTTTTGATTTTTTCAATGATTTCTTTAGAACATGATATTGAATGTGTTGCCATAACTTTTCTCCTTATCTGATTATGATAACACAAAATTTGCAATCTTGCCAAAATTAAAGTATTATATTAGACGAAAGGATGATTGGTTATGTTTATTTCTACTGAAGTGCTACCTATAATTAATATAGGATGTTTAATATTTTTATTGATTTGTATTTTTATCGGAATTAAAAGAGGATTTCTTTTACAATTGGCAAATTTGGCCGGAATGATTGTCAGCCTTATTTTAGCCTTTATTTTTGCTCCTGTTCTTGCAAGAGAAATTCGTTTATTTCCATCTTCATTGATTGATCTGGGATATGATTTTTTAAATGAATTAATTTATCCGTATATCAATCAACTGGCATGGTTTATCGTTATTGTAATCTTAATCAAACTCATAATCATTATTTTAAAACCACTGATTAAGATGATTCAAAAACTCCCTATATTAAAGCAATGTAATGAATTGCTTGGAGGAATTTTAGGAGGAGTTCAAGCATTATTGTGGATCATGGTTTTATCCGTTTTATTAAGACTTCCATTTTTTGTGAATGGAAATGAAGTTGTAGAACAAACTTTTATTAGAGTTCCGGCTTTACTAGTTGAAATTGGTTTTGAAAAAATGCCTGTTGATATGAGTCAAATGGAAGAAGTTTCAAAGATATTAGATAATTTATTATCGGATAATCGCGAAGAGATTTTAAGTGAAGAAGAAATCAAGCAGATTGGTAATGTATTGAATGAAGAACAGGTCGAAGCATTGCTAAAATGGTTGAATGAATCTAAAAAAGAAACTGAATAATTAGGAGGAATTATGGAAGAAAACAGTAGCTTGCAGCTTGATTTAATAAAAGATTCTATTGCTGAGCTCTGTTCTTTTTCTTTAGGAAAAGAGCAAATTCTCAATTTAGAGCCTTCTTATGATCCGTTGCTTATAAAAAGAGAATGCCAAAGAAGTGAAGAGGCTCTTCGCTGTTGTGTAAAAATGGGACCTTGTAACTTTTATGGAATTAAAGATGTTTTATCTATTTTAAAAACTGCAACAAGAGATGGCATCTGTACACCTCTTGATTGTGTACGAATTGCAGATTTGATTCGTGGATGCAGTGCAATTACACAATATTTTAAATCATGTGAATTATCTGTTCCGGCGCTAAAAGAACTTTCTGATTCACTAGTTTTGCCGCTTAGTTTAATGGATCATATTGAAAAATGTTTTAATCCATATGGAGAAGTATTGGATAGTGCCTCTCCATTATTGAGAGAAATCAGAAAAAAAATTAAACAGGTGGAAATCTCATTAAATGCAGCAGCAGCGAAATTTGTTCAATCAAATGCAACAAGACTAACAGATTCGGTTTCAACAACCCGTAATGGCCGTGTATGTGTTTTGGCAAAATCATCAGAAAAAAATTCAATGGGCGGATTTATACATGGAGAAAGTGCCTCAGGTCAAAGTGCCTATGTTGAACCGGGAGCATTGATTCCTTTGAATAATGAACGTCAATCTTTAATTGCGAAACAAGAAGACGAAATTGAAAGAATTTTATTTGACGTTTCGCAAATGATAAAAAAAGAAGCCGATGTTTTAGAAGCAGATTTAAATACATGTGCAATTTTAGATGCCATTTTTGCAAAAGCAGAATGGGGTAGAAAGTATGACGGCTGTATTGCTGCCCTTAATAGAAATGGACGCTTTTATATCAAGAAAGCCAGACATCCATTAATCGATCAAAAAAAGGTAGTAGCCAATACATATCGATTGGAAAAGCCTACAAAGCTTCTTTTAATTACTGGTCCGAATACCGGAGGAAAAACTGTCAGCCTAAAGATTATCGGATTGTTTGTAATTATGACTTATTGTGGAATTCCACTACCATGTGAAGAAGCGGAAATTCCATTTTATGATCACGTCTTTGTTGATATCGGTGATGATCAATCTATTGAAGAAAGTCTTTCAACTTTTTCGGCACATTTGTTTAAATTATCCAACATTTTAGAAAATGCGACATCGGATTCTCTTGTTTTAGTGGATGAAATCGGTTCAGGAACAGATCCAAAAGAGGGAGAGGCATTAGCTATTTCGATTTTGAATGAATTAAGAAATAGGGGATGTAATATTGTTGCAACGACCCATTATGGAAGATTAAAAGCTTATGGAAAAAAACATGATGATATTCTTTTGGCATCCGTTCAATTTGATGTGGAAAAATTACTTCCGACCTATCGATTCATTGAAGGGCTGACGGGTCAGTCTAATGCTTTTGATATTGCCAGAAGATTTAATCTTCAAGAAAATGTAATTAAATATGCTATCTTTTTGAAAAATCAAGCAAAAAGCGAAGAAGAAATCTTGATTGAGAAACTTGAAAAACAAACTTTAGAAAATGAGCAACTTAAAGAAAATTTACAATTGAAACAAGATGAATTAAGTCAATTGACCGATCAAGTACAAAAACAAATTGAAGAGTTTAATACTCAAAAAGATAAGTTATTAGAAGAAGCAAAGAAAAAAGCAGATGAATATGTAGAAAATATTAAAGAAACCGCAGATGACTATCTGAGTGAATTAAAAGAAAAAAGTTCAGTTGGAATCAAGCAAAATGAAATAACTATTATAAAGCACGGGTTAAATGAATTATTACACACTGAATCAGATGATGAAGAATCTGATGATAAACCGTTTAAAGTCGGTGATAGTGTCCTTGTAAAAAATAGCAATCAAGTCGGAGTTATTTTGGCTATCAATCGAAAAAATGTACAGGTTGATTTGAATAATATTAAAATCAACACAAAACTCAGTGAGTTAAAACATACTTCTAAAAAAAGAGAAATTGTAAAAAATAAAAAAGAACATAAAGAAATGAAACCATTTAGTTTTAGTACTGAGTGTAATATTATCGGTTGTTATGCAGAGGAAGGAATTCAAATTGTAGATAAATATTTGGATGATGCTATTTTAGCTAAAGCAAAAGTTGTGCGAATCGTACATGGTTCAGGAAGCGGTGCTTTAAGAACTGCCGTACATACTTATTTGCGCAAAAATAAAGCTGTTGCATCTTTTGAAATCGCTCCTAACAATCAAGGCGGTGGCGGTGCAACCATCGTTACATTGAGGTAAATTAAATGAATGATTATTTATATGCTAAATTAAAAACATTACCACAAGAACCGGGATGTTATTTGATGAAAGATAAGAATGGAACGATTATTTACGTTGGAAAAGCCAAAATACTTAAAAATAGGGTAAACTCTTATTTTGTTGGTGCACACAATTATAAAACAACTAAGCTTGTAAGTAATATCGTAGATTTTGATTACATTGTCACAGCTTCAGAAAAAGAAGCATTACTTTTAGAAATTAATCTAATCAAAAAACATCGTCCCAAATACAATATCATGTTTATGGATGATAAGAGTTATCCATATATTAAATTATCAAATGAAGCATATCCGACATTAAAAGTTGTACGTGATTTAAAAAAAGATCGAAAGGCAAAATATTTCGGTCCTTTTCCTGATGCAACGGCAGCCTATAATACAATGAAACTACTAAATACATTATATCCACTTAGAAAATGCAAAACCATGCCAAAAAAGGTATGTCTTTATTACCATATCGGAGCCTGTTTGGGTCCCTGCGAAATTGAAATTGATCCGGAAATTTATGCTAAGATGCGAAATGATATCACCAAATTTTTAAAAGGGGATGTTAAAGACATAAAAAAAGAATTGAATGATAAAATGAATTTGGCAATTGAACAACTAGCTTTTGAACAGGCCAAAGAAATCCATGATTTGTTAATTTCAATTGATCACATTATTGACAAACAACAAATTCAAACCGAAAATAACCAAGATTTAGATGTATTTAATTATTATGCAGATAAAGGATATTTGGCAATACAAGGCTTTTTTGTTCGCCACGGAACGTTACTTGAAAAAGAGTTATCTCTTACTCCATTATATGATGATCCACAAGAGAGTTTTATTTCTTTTATCATGCAATATTATCAAGCACATCCAATGGGGGATGAATTAGTTGTACCGCTGGAAATAGATGCAACACCTTTAAGCGAACTCTTGGAGATGAAAATTTCTCAGCCTTTTAAAGGATATCGCTTAAAACTTCTTGATATGGCAAAAAATAATGCCAAAAACAATCTAGAACAAAAATTTAATGTTCTTGACAGGGTTCAAGATAGTAACGACGAGAGCTTGGAGGAACTTGCTTCTTTGCTAAATCAAAAATCAGTATCAAGAATTGAAATCTATGATAACTCACATATTTCCGGACATTTTACTGTAGCCGGTGTTGTTGTCTATGTTGATGGCATTCCAAGCAAAAATGATTATCGCTTATATAAATTACACACGCAAAACAGTGATGTTGATTCTATGAAAGAAGTATTCTATCGTCGATATTTTCGAATGTTAAATGAAAATGGTGTTTTTCCCGATTTGATTTTGGTCGATGGAGGTTTGAATCAAATTAATGCCGCAAAAGAAATATTAGACATGTTGGATATTCATGTTACAATTTGCGGTTTAGTAAAAAATGACAAGCACCAAACCGCAAATTTAATGAATACCGATGGAGAGATTATTCCTATCTCCTTGGAATCTCCTTTATTTTTTATGTTGACCAGAATGCAAGATGAAGTACACCGCTTTGCAATTAGCTATCATCGAAAATTGAGAAGTAAGGCTCAAACCAAATCTATTCTTGATGATATCGAGGGAGTAGGAGAAGTTAGAAAAAAGAAATTGATGAATCATTTTAAGAGTTTTAAAAAGATAAAAGAGGCTACAGTTGACGAGTTAAGTCAAGTAGTTCCAAAAGAAGTCGCAGCGAATATTTATAATATGCTTCATTCTTGAGCAAAAAAAACTTCTTTGCATACTATGATAACAGGCAAGGAGGAGAAAAAATGAAAAGAATTCTTACCAAAAGAGAAAAAGAAGTATTCGAACTATTGGTAAACAATTATGATACAAAAGAAATTGCATATCGATTGAATATCAGTGAAAAAACAGTAAGAAATCATATTTCTAATGTTATTTTAAAGCTTGCGGTAAAAGGCAGAGCACAAGCAGTGGTTGAATTAATTAAATGCAATGAAATCGAAATTTAATTCCTTCGTGAGTATCATTGTGTTATAATGTTTTAAGTGAGGTGATTTCATGCAGAAAAAAAGAATTGCTCTGATTCTTATCATGATTCTGTTTGCGATTGGATGTTTTTTGAAAATAAATAGCAAGTATGATGTTCTTGCCAGATATCCATATACTGAATTCATGAGTGAAAAAGATAGTAATTTGATTCGAAATCACCTAGATAAAAATGAAATCGAATATATAATTGAATATGCAATAGCACCTGCTGATTTTGTGCGTTATATTGAAGCAGAAGGATTTAACATTTATGATATAGCAAATTATAATGCAATTGGTAAGGAATTCGAACAGATTCTTCCGGAACATTGTGTAAAACTTGTTAATTTGTTAAAAAATAGTGAAATGTCCTTAGAAACTTGTATATCATATTTATATGTATATTCGAGTGAAGAAATGATCATGTACTTGGAAAAGGGTGATGCAATTAAAGATGCTTTTTTATCGTTTGAACCTCACTCTTATTCAATTATTGTTTCTGTGTATAATAGCGTTGGTTATTACACACCACGCGACCTTGCACGTATGACATCGATTCAAACAGTGGATAATCAACCGATTTATTTAAGAAACGAGGCAAAAGATGCACTTTTGAATATGTGTGCTATGGCAAGTCAAGATTTAGGAGAAAACAGTTGTGGTGGTTTAATTGTCAAATCAGGATATAAATCTTGGGATGAAATTGAAAATGATCAATTTATTGAATTCTCTTTGGATGCTCTTAATCATGCAGGTCATAATGAACACCAATTGGGTTTAGCAGTTGATTTTGTTCTCTTAAATGAGAATCAAAGTTTCGTAGATTCAAAACAATTTACTTGGCTTCAAGAACATAGTAAAGAATTCGGCTTTGTTATATCAAACGAAGACAACTATACTCATTATCGTTATATGGGAAAATCCATACAGGAGTAAATTATGATAAAAACAGCAATTATTGATTCCAATATTCAAGGATTTATGTATATAAATACACTTTTAAAAAATGATCCTAACATTGATTATATTTTTTTTCATGATACAAGGATATCCTCATTGAATGAAAATGAAAAACTTTTTAGGCGATTAAAAAAATGCATTCGATTTTTAAAAAGTAAGGGTGTTACTACAATCATCATAACAGATTGTAAAGTCTGTAGCTTAGTTTTAGATAAATTAAAACAAGAATTTATTGATATTCAATTTATTGATTGGATTTCTTTATTTGCTAAAAATATTGTTTTGCTCAACAAAAAAAGAATTTTAGTATGTACTGATGAAATGACCGCAATACAATGTCGTTTTAAAAGAGAAATACGCAATTTAGATCGCACAATTTTAGTAGAACAGAAATCATTGAGCCCACTTGAAAACTTATTATTGGAAATAAAGAACTTATCTTTTGTAAAAAGCTATCTAGACAGTTCTCTCTATTGTTATAAAGGGAAAATTGATTTAGTTTTATTGGGAAATAGTGCTTATTCAGAATATAAAGAGTTATTTTTACAATTCTTTGGTTGTGAAGTTGAAGATGGCAGTCATTTATTGGAATCTGCTTGGTTTGATTCTTCAGCACAGCAATATGCTTTTACAACCGGAGA
Organism: uncultured Erysipelotrichaceae bacterium; assembly: GCA_949744505.1. GTDB lineage: Bacteria > Bacillota_I > Bacilli_A > Erysipelotrichales > Erysipelotrichaceae > CATJXY01. The sequence continues at coordinate 25,337 of CATJXY010000034.1, forward strand.
TATCAATCAAGCAAAAGTTCAGATACAAAAACGATTTAAAAAAGATATCATTATTGATGAAATCAAGTTAGATTAAATACCGATGATTATTTAAATAATTATCGGTATTTTATTATATAGAAATAACTTATTAAGTATGATAATATTTTATTAGATCAAGGAGAAAAATTATGATTAATTTTAATGAAATTGAAACGACAATATTACATGAATTTAACGGAGGAAGAGGGGATATAGAAGGAAAAATATTTCAAGATGGTAAAGTTAAAATTATGAAAGCTGAACTTCATAAGAATACATCGATAGGTTTACATACACACTTGACAAGCTGTGAAATTGTATACATTCTAAATGGAGTGGCAAAATGCATAATAGACGATTGTGTGGAAATTGTAAAAGAGGGGCAATGCCATTATTGTCCAAAAGGAGCAAGCCATTCTATTGTGAATGAAAGTGAGGAAGTATTAGTTATGCTTTGTGTGGTTCCAAATCAATAAATGTAATTAATTTAAGATTGAATTTTAGAAGGATAAAGAAAAATGGATTATATTGAAAAATATGATAAAGAAACAATGTCAAAAGGAGCTATTTTGTTTATTGTTTTACAATTGTCATTAAATTGGGGAATATCTTTTTTTAAATTATTTAATCATTATTATTTGATTGAGAATATAAACTTTTTTGTATATTTTGCTCTGTTCATTTTATTTATACTAGTTTATAGGAAAATGATTTTTACTTCAGCCAAGAGTATTAAAAAAAATGATTTTAAGTGGCTAGCAATATATTTATTTTCAACTATTTTTTTCATGGTATTATATGCAATCATTGTAGATAGATTTGGAATAATCAATGCTAATGAGACTGAAAATATCGAAATGAATTTAATATTTACTTATTTAACCGTTGTGATTTTTGGTCCCATAGTCGAAGAGCTGACATATCGTTTTTTCATATTTCGGGGATTAGAAAAAATTAATCCTTATCTTGCACACTTACTAACCGCTTTTATTTTTGGATTTTCTCATGTTGGCTATTATGTGATTGTTAAAGGAGATTTTACACAAATAATAAGCATGTTTACCTATTGTATTATTAGTTTTGGTGCATCCTTGTTGTATTCAAAAACTAAGAATTTATCTTATCCAATTTTATTACACATGATCATTAATTTTATTTCATTAACTTAACACAATATCAAATAAAAAAACCTTTTTCAAAAAAGGTTTTTTAGTTTTTAACTCAAGATGGCGTCCACGGAGGGACTCGAACCCCCGACCGTGCGCTTAGAAGGCGCATGCTCTATCCAGCTGAGCTACGTGGACAATTTAACTACGCTTGAATATAATAACAAATCTTTAAGAGAATTGCAAGCAAAATCTACAATTCTACTTTTTCGACTTCTATTTTTTCATCTGTAATATTCACAATAGCATAACATGGGGAAGTTGCATCCCGATTATAGCGTAAAGATCCCGGATTAATCAAAGTAATTCCGTTTATTTCATCTTCACTAAATCGGTGAGTATGTCCATAAAAAACAATATCACATTCATGATCACTTGCTTTTTTTGCCAAAGCTTTTTTTAAATTGAAAGAAGGAAACCGATGCCCATGAACAATTAAAGCACGGTGATTCCCAATATTCACAACAAGTTGAGAAGGAAACATATCAAAATAATCATTATTTCCACATACAGCAGCATATCCTTCAAGATGAGATGGAGGAAATTCACTATCTCCGCAATGAACGAACAATTCAGCATCCGGATGCTGTAAAAGAATACTATCTAAACACATTTTCCCATGATTATCACTAACAACTACTACTTTCATAATATTTATCACCGTTAGATAATATATCAAATTTATTTTTAGAATGAAAGACTAATTGAAAAGAAAATCAAAATTATTAAAGGAATTGTTTGCTAAATAATCACTTAATGAAGATAAAACTACACCATCGACTTTGATTACTGTATTTTTATCAAAATTCATAGTGGATAAAGTAAGCATAAAACACATCATCGCTTCATCAATAATTTTATTTTCTTCAACAATATTTTTTGAGCATTCAATCACTGTAATATCATTTTGTTCCATTAAACTGACAACTGTAACACAATTTGTAAAAAGTGGCTGACTTAAATGGTTTTGTGCACTTAACTCTTTTGATATGATTTCCAATTTTTCATTGCTTGATTGATTTCTGCTGACACGAATTGTTTTAGGAACATAAATCGTTTCTTCATTTTCTTTTTTACAGTAAAAGACAGTAATTCCTTCACTATCATGAATCCATTGAGTAAACGATTCAAAATTATTAATTCCGATAGATGAATCAAATATCTCCGGGATAGGGGTATGATGAGCCGGCATGAAATTCAAATTTTCTCCATTTATTTTTAAATCAATATCCTGTGCATCAAATTGTCTACAGAGTGATGCTATCGCTTCGAGTATTTGAATTTCATCGTTAGGATCGTATTTCAGAAATTCCTCATTAAAATTAATTGTTACTTTGCCATCTTGTATTTCAGATGAAAGAATGACTGTTGAACTGGGAAGAAGTGCAGAATATTGTTCAGAATCATAAGATCCTTTGATTAATTTTGTAAGTGAGCTATTTAGCCTTTGATCCAAAGATGTATTCTCATCCATAGAAAATGAAACAGGTATCAAAGTATTTGAAGCATCTTTTACAATCGTTATAACACGTACATCATTTTCTTTTGTCGAGCTTACCGCAATCTCTTCAATTGATGGTTTAGATAAAAGATAACTAGTTACAGCAATCGTTGCGAATAAAAAGGATAAAACTGTTTTAAATTTGGATTTGTTCATGGGAAAACCTCCTAAAACAAGATATGAATCAGAATTGAAATTTATGAATGGGATGAGTTGATTGCTTTTTTATATAATTATGGTAGACTAAGCATTGGAGGATATAAAGTATGGAAATCAATGAATATCAAAAATTAGCATTATCAACAATGAATAAAAAGTTATCAAAAAAAGATCAATTAATTAACGGTGTAATGGGACTTTGCGGGGAATCCGGAGAAGTAATTGATATTGTCAAAAAACATCTCGCTCATGATCATCCATTAGATCATGCTCATTTGATTGAAGAGTTAGGTGATGTTGCATGGTATTTAGCTGAAACAGCAGATGCATTGGGAATTTCTTTAGAAAAAGTATTTGTTAATAATATTGAAAAGTTGAAAAAAAGATATCCTGAAGGTTTTGATATTCAGCGTTCAATAAATAGAGATAAATAGTCAAAAAAGGGGAAATGCTTGAAAGAGTAACTTTTTTATGATAAACTATCAAAGCATTTAATGAAGCAAATGAAGGGCGTTGGTGAATCTGAACTATTATGATGAGTGTCTTTCAAAGATTGAAAAGTTAATATCTAATCAGGAATACATGAGTGCATTGAAAATGATTCAATCTGAATTGGATATGCCTTATGTACCAAAAGAGATTCTTGAAACTTTGCAAAGTGCATATAAAGAATGTGATACTAAAATCAAAGAGAGTATTCGATCTCGTGTATTGAGTATAGAAGAAATTGAAGAAGCTCTTCAACAAGATGAAGAGCATCAGATCATGGCTGTTAATGCACTGAATAAAATCAATCTTCGTGATGAAATAGATTTAGTAAAAAACTATTTATCAAAAAGTCATAGTCAGATGGCCGGATCACTCTTAATGGAAAGTTTGATTCAACAACAGATATCCGAAGAAATTACTGTAGTCACAAAAGAAAATGAAGTTACATTTATTCCGCGATATACAGAACTTCCGTATGAAAGTGATGGTTTTAAAGGAGCTTCGAGTTATTTAGAAAATTGGTTTGAAAGTCAAGATCCCGGCTTTTATCAATTGTGCATGCAAATATTGATTCAAGAAGCTTATTTGGCGTTGCCGATTAATTTTGAAGAAGATGAATCATTGATATTGGCTTGTACTATTGCCCGTTATGTATTTAAATGCATGGATAAAGAAGATGAATTTGAACAATTTATAACAGAAAAAGATTTAAATTGTCCATTTTATATGGATTTAAAGTGTATTCTTCTTTAAAAGCATTTTACTTTTTGCTATAATTAAAAAGGTTTGGATTTAGGAGGTATTTAGAATGAATTCAACAGTTCAAAACTTGGAAAAATCACAAGTAGAATTAAAAACAACAATCGATGGTGATACATGGAAAGCAGCTCAGGAAAAAGCATTTAATAAAATTTCAAAAAATGTTCAAATTCCGGGATTCAGAAAAGGGACAGCACCAAAAAATTTAGTGAAAAAACATATTTCATCAAATGAAGTATTAATGGAAGCAGTGGATTTAGTTGCACAGAACGCATTTGCAGAAGGTTGTGAAGCAAATGATTTATTCCCAATTGCGCGTCCAAGTTTAGATTTGGAAGCTATCAGCGAAGAATCTGTAACATTGAAGTTTATCATTACAGTAAAGCCTACTGTTACTCTTGGTGATTATAAAGAATTACCATACGAACTCGAAAGAGTTCGTATCTTAAAGAAAGATATTGATGCTGAAGTTGAAAAGTTGCAAAATGAATATGCACAACTTGTAGTTAAAGAAGGTACTGTTGAAAACGGAGATACTGCTGTAATTGATTTTGAAGGATTTAAAGACGGTGTTGCGTTTGAAGGTGGAAAAGGTGAAAATTATCCACTTGTAATCGGTTCAGGAAGTTTCATTCCGGGATTTGAAGAACAATTAATCGGAATGACACAAGAAGAAACAAAAGAAATCAATGTAACTTTCCCTGAGCAATATCAATCTGCTGATTTAGCCGGAAAAGAGGCTGTATTCAAAGTAACAGTTCATGAAATTAAGACACGTCAAGTTCCGGAATTAAATGATGAGTTTGCTAAAGATGTAGATATCGAAGGTGTTGAAACTTTAGATCAACTAAAAGATAAAATCAAAAAAGATTTGTCTGATACCAGAAAACAACAAGCAGAACAAACCGCTGATAACAAATTAATTGAAAAGGCAGTTGAAAATGCTTCTGTTGAAATTCCAGATGTAATGATTACAGAAGAAGCACAACGTATGGTTCAAGATCAAGCATATAGAATTCAACAACAATATGGATTACCATTTGAACAATTTTTAAAGATGGTAAATCAAACGGTTGAACAAGTATTAGAAGGAATGAAACCAAATGCAGAAAAGCAAGTTAGAACTCGTTTAGTATTAGACGCAGTTGCAACTGCTGAAAAGCTTGAGGCTAATGAAGAAGAAGTAGAGAATGAATACACAAAAATTGCTGAAGAATATAACATGGATGTTGCGGATGTCAAAAAACAGATTGATGTACCGTCTATCAGTTATGATATCGTATTAAGAAAAGCATTCAATTTTATTAAAGATTCATCAGTTAAATCAAAATAAGACGGTCTCGTCTTATTTTTGACCTTTAAAAGGAGGGTAAAAAATGAACGAATTTCGTCAAGAAGTAAAATATCCTGTTATTGCTACTCGTGGAATTATTATTTTTCCTAATCAAGAAATCGCAATTGAAGTAGGCAGGGAAAAAAGTATTAATGCATTAAATGAAGCACGGAAGAACTTTGATGGTCTTGCCTTGTTATTATGCCAAAAAGATATATTGGTTGATGATCCAATTGAGGATGATCTATATCGATACGGTACGATTTGTCAAATCAAGCAGGTCAGAAAAAAAGAGGGTTTTTTGCGTGTTCACTTATTAGGAATGGAAAGAGCGCATCTTCTAACATTAAAAGATAGTTCTGATATGATGATTGCAGATGCTGAAATCGTTGAAGACATATGTAGTGATGAGATAGAAGAAATGGCTCTTGTAAGAAGATTGGCAGCTGAATTTGAATCAGTATCTTCACATGTTCAAAAGTTTCCGACTGAAGTAATTGATCAATTAACCCGAGGAGTTTCTGCTCCTGTATTGGCTGATCAATTTGCTCAATACTTTCCAATTCCTTTAAATATTAAGCAGGAACTTTTGCAAGAACCAGACATTAATCAACGTCTTTTGATTATCCTAGAACAGCTACAAACAGAAAAACAATTAGCTGAATTAGAAAATGAAATCAATGAAAAAATTAAAGATCGTATTGATGAAAATCAAAAAGAATATTATTTGCGTGAAAAGCTACGTGCTTTGAAAGAAGAACTGGGAGATGTTCCATCCCAAGAAAGTGATTCTGATGAGTTGAGAAGAATTATCAATGAAAATCCTTATCCGGAAAACATTAAAAGGAAAGCATTGGATGAATTGTCTCGTTATGAAACAATGCCTTCGGCTTCTGGAGAAAGTGGTGTAATACGAAGTTATCTTGATTGGCTTTTAAAAACTCCATGGTATCAAATGAGCACAGATAATGACGATTTAAATTTAGCAGCAGCAAGACTTGATGAAGATCATTTCGGTCTTGAAAAAGTAAAAGAAAGAATTCTTGAATATTTAGCTGTAAAACAAATTACAAATAGTTTAAATGCTCCGATTTTGTGTCTTGTCGGTCCACCGGGAGTTGGTAAAACAAGTTTAGCAAAATCTATCGCTCGTTGCTTAGACCGTGAATTCGTTAAAGCCTCTTTAGGTGGTGTTCACGATGAAGCGGAAATAAGGGGACATAGAAGAACATATTTGGGAAGTATGCCAGGACGTATTATCCAAGGAATGAAAAAAGCAGGGGTCAAAAATCCAGTATTTCTTTTAGATGAATTGGATAAAATGGCCAGTGATTACAAAGGAGATCCATCAAGTGCTATGCTTGAAGTTTTGGATCCTGAACAGAATAAATTTTTTAGTGATAACTACTTGGAAGAACCCTATGATTTATCTAATGTTCTGTTTATCGCAACAGCAAATTACTTGGAGAACATTCCTGCCGCTTTAAGAGACAGATTGGAAATAATAGAATTATCTTCTTATACCGAAGATGAGAAAGTTCATATTGCCCAAGAACATCTTGTTTCTAAACAATGTCATGTCAATGGTTTAAAACCAAGTCAGTTTAAAATTTCTGATGATTTGATTCTTTATTTGATTCAGTATTATACAAGAGAAGCCGGTGTTCGACAATTGGAAAGACTTTTATCCTCATTATGTCGAAAAGCGGTTCTAGCTGTTGTAAAAGAGAATAAGAAGTCAATTCGCATTAGTAAAAAATTAATTAATCAATGGCTCGGAAAAGAAAAATATGATTATGGGACAAAGGAAAATGAAAATCAGGTTGGTGTTGTAACCGGCTTAGCTTATACATCTTTTGGCGGAGATGTTTTGCCGGTAGAAGTAACTTACTTTGATGGAAAAGGTAAACTTGTTGTTACCGGTCAATTAGGAGATGTGATGAAAGAATCGGCTGAAATCGCAATGGATTATGTTAAGTCTAATGCTTCAAAATTAGGAATTGAATCTGATTTCTTTGAGAAACATGATATTCATATTCATGTCCCTGAAGGAGCTGTTCCAAAAGATGGACCAAGTGCAGGTATTACTTTAACAACTGCTCTTGTTTCCGCTTTAACAAACAAAGCTGTTTATTCTAATTTAGCCATGACCGGTGAAGTAACATTGCGTGGAAATGTTCTTCCAATTGGCGGTTTGAAAGAAAAAAGTATGGCAGCACATCGTAGTGGAATAGATACAATTCTGATTCCATCAAAAAATGTTAAAGATTTAGATGAAGTTCCGTCTGTTGTAAAAGAAGCTGTTAAATTTATTCCGGTCGAATCCATGGATCAAGTTCTTCATCACGCATTGGTTCGTTAACAATGAAAGTAATAAACAAAGCAGAATTAGTTTTATCTGCCGCTAAAATAGATCAATGGCCAAATAGTCAATTGAAAGAAGTTTGTCTAGCCGGAAGAAGTAATGTAGGAAAATCATCACTGATCAATACATTATGTTCACGAAAGAAACTTGCTTATGTCGGAAATAAACCGGGTAAAACAAAACTTTTAAATTTCTTCGTTATTAACGATGAACTTATGATGGTGGATGTCCCGGGATATGGCTATGCAAATGCTTCAAAGATTGCTTTGATTCAATTTGGTGAGATGATGGAAGATTATTTCTCAAAGAGAGAACAATTGAAGGGCATGGTCTTAATTGTGGATATTCGTCACAAGCCGACTGATGATGATATAACAATGCTTGAATATGCACGATATCATCAAATTCCGCTCTGTATCGTCGCTACAAAAGCGGATAAGCTTTCTCACAATAAACAAATTAAACAAATTAAAATCATCCAAGAAACGCTTAAAATCAACGAAAATGAGCCTATCATTCTATTCTCTTCGGAAACCGGAAAGGGTAGAGAATCGCTTTGGAATGAAATTGATAAGTTTTAGCAGTCATTAATGACTGCTTTTTTTATTACTATCCTTGACAAAAAAATAAAAGAAACATATACTTCTCTTTTAGTTAGCACAAACTAACTTTAGGTATATTTCTATTGAATAAATATTTTAAATTTTGTGATAATAAAGAAAGAGGTTAATAAAATGAATATGGAAATTATATATGGGATTTTAATTCCTTTTATCGGTACATCACTGGGTTCTGCTTGTGTCTTTTTTATGAAAAACAAGCTCAACGATTTAGTGGAAAGAGCTTTGATCGGATTTGCGGCAGGTGTTATGATCGCAGCATCGGTATGGAGTTTGTTGATTCCCGCAATGAATCAATCTGTCAATTTAGATAAGTGGGCTTTTATTCCGGTAATAGTTGGTTTTTGGGTAGGAATACTATTTTTACTCATCATGGATAAAACTATTCCTCATTTTCATTTAAATAGTACGAATTCAGAAGGAATTAAAAGTCATCTAAAAAAAACAACAATGATGATTTTAGCAGTAGCTCTTCATAATTTACCTGAAGGCATGGCGGTGGGAATTTCATATGCCGGATATCAATCATCTGAAGTAAACATAACCCTTACAAATGCTTTCATATTGGCAATAGGAATCGCTATTCAGAATATTCCGGAAGGGGCAATCATATCCATGCCATTAAGATCAGAAGGATTAAGTAAAAGAAAATCATTCCTTTATGGTATTTTATCAGGATTGGTAGAACCACTCGGTGCAATGTTTACCCTTATTTTTGCAAGTAAGATCATTTCGCTTCTTCCATTTTTTTTAAGTTTTGCAGCCGGAGCAATGATTTATGTAGTTGTAGAAGAATTGATTCCGGAAATGTCACAAGGAACTCATTCTAACATCGGGACAATATTTTTTGCTCTTGGTTTTAGTATTATGATGATTCTAGATATGATATTAGGATAGTTTATTTAAGTTGGTAAAAAATGTTAACATAATCCTGCTTTTATTGATTCATAATAATTACAGGAGGCAATGATTATGTTAAAGAAATCAATTAAAATTTTGACCTCCGTACTGTTTTTTTTCTTCCTAATGCCACTCAATATTCATGCATTGAATGAAGTTGTTTTAGGCGGAGATACAGTAGGGATCAATCTAAGTTATGATGGCATATTAATTACCGGTAGTTATACTTTTGAAGTGAACGGATCAACAATTGACCCACGTTCTAATAATCAACTACAAGCTGGGGATTTAATTTTAGAAGTAAACGATCAACGTGTTACAAATATTTCTCAATTTTATAAAATGTTAACTTTAAAACAAGAAAAGGTCAACGAATATCCAATTTTAATCAAACGTAATGATCAAACTATTAAAACTAAATTAAATGTTTACTATCTTGCAAATGAAGATGTATATAAAACCGGCTATTACGTTAAAGAAAAAATATCCGGTGTAGGTACGGTTACTTTTTATGATCCAATGCATGGTGTTTATGGGGCTTTAGGACATGAAATCTTTGATAGTGATAAAAAAGAATTAGCAACTTTTTCATCCGGATTTATCTCAAAAGCATTTGTTACATCCATAAAAAAAAGTGTCCCTGGCAATCCCGGTGAGAAAATTTCTTCTGTTCAAAATAATAAAATTGGAACAATAGAAAAGAATAATAAGTTTGGTTTATATGGAAAAATAATAGAAATGCCTAACAATCATCAAACGATTGCCGTTGCATCTCAAGATGAAATTCATCTGGGAAGTGCTACTATTCTAACAACGCTTCAACAAGACAAGATTGAATCTTTTCAAATTGAAATAACTAAGATAAACCATCAAGATTCCCCTGATATTAAAGGTTTAGAATTTGTCATTCACGATTCACGACTTCTACAAATGAGCGGAGGAATAATTCAAGGAATGAGTGGGTCCCCCATTATTCAAGATGGAAAAATTATTGGCGCTGTTACTCATATGATTACAAGCGATCCGACAAGGGGATATGGGATATTTATTGAATGGATGATTCAAGAATCACTAAATTAACAAATTTCTTATCATGCTTCGACACAAACCGCCATTATTCGGAAATTGAATTTTATATACTAGAATCGTAATTTTCGTAAGGAGGAGAAAACATGGATAAAATTAAAATAATGATTGCGGATGATAGTCCCGAAGTAAAAGAAAATTTAAAATCTGAAATTGTTCGTCATAACAATATGGAATTAGTTTCATTATGTAGTGATGGACACCAGTGTGTTAAACAGATCAGAATGAAAAAGCCTGATGTATTAGTGTTAGACTTAATTATGCCAAACATGGATGGACTTGATGTATTAAATGAACTCAGTAAAGAAAACATACAGATTGATCGCATTATTTGTACATCACCGATTTTAAATGAAATGACAATGAGTGAATTGCAGAAATATCAAGTCGATTATTTTTTATTGAAACCATTCGAACCTAGACAATTGGTTGATAAAATTATACAATTAAGCTCTATTATAAATAACAGACTACCTGATTCCAAAGACGAAAGCACAAGCGAAGAAATACAAAATGAACAACTAAAAAGGCTTCATTTAGAAAGAGAAATTACATCTATATTACATGAAATCGTAATACCGGCTCATATTAAAGGATATATGTATTTACGAACAGCAATTTTGGAAACTTATTTAAACGTTGAATTTCTAGGTCAAATTACAAAAGTTTTGTATCCGGAAATTGCTAGGAGATATATGACTACAGCCAGCAGAGTTGAAAGAGCAATTCGACATGCCATTGAGGTAGCATGGAACAGAGGGAATATTGATGCAATTGATGAAATATTTGCATACACTATCAGTGCTTCAAAAGCCAAGCCAACTAATTCTGAGTTTATCGCAATGATTGCTGATAAGCTTAGACTTGAACATAGAATTCAAAATGAAACAAAATCCATTTCATTACAAAGATAATCTGTATTTATTTACAGATTATTTTTTCTTATTTCTAGTCTATTTAAAAAATGGTATAATAATCGAATCGGAGGGAAAATAATGGCAAGGGTAATATTTCATATAGATTTAAATTCATTTTATGTATCTGCAGCTGTTTTAAAAGATCCTTCCCTTAAAGATAAAGCCGTTGTTGTAGGTGGAAATACACGAAGAAGTGTTGTATCTACAGCTTCATATAAGGCAAGAGAATATGGAATTCATTCTGCCATGCCATTAAGTGAAGCAAAGCGTCTTTGTCCTTCATTAATAATCATTAATTCTGATTTTTCTTGGTATCATGAATGTTCGCAAAAATTTATTAACTGCATAAGAAATTATACTGATTTAATTGAACAAGCCAGTATCGATGAATGTTATGCAGATATGAGTGAAGCAATCAAAAAAGAAGAGCACCCTTTAGATTTAGCTTGGAAACTTCAAAGAGAAATTTTAGAGTACTGTGGACTTCAATGTTCAATCGGAGTAGCACCCAATAAGTTTTTGGCAAAAATGGCAAGTGATATGAAAAAACCGATGGGAATTACCGTTTTACGTATTCAAGAAGTTTCAACGAAGCTCTGGCCTTTAAAAATTTCCGATATGTATGGAATAGGAAAAAAAAGTTCTGCACAATGTATCCAACTCGGAATTAAGACAATCGGTGATTTGGCTAATATTAAAAACCCTGAAATGATTCAAAGTATTTTCGGTAAAAATACAACAAATGTTATTCAAAGGGCAAATGGTATAGATGATGAACCGATTATCACTCAATGGCAAGTAAAATCAATCAGTTCTTCAACCACAATGAATGATGATTTAAGTGATTATGATGAAATTAAACAAATTTTTTTATCATTATGTAAAGATGTTTCTGATCGTGCAAAAAAAGATCAGCTTGTTGGAAATAGTATTTCAATAACCATTAAATATTTTGATTTTGAGACCTCAGTACGTTCACATAGAATAGAAAAATATATTGATAAAGCTGATTTAATCATGGAAGAAGTAATGATATTATATGATGAAGCAGAAATTTTAAAACCTATTCGTCTTTTAGGGGTTGGATTATCCAATTTAAAGAAGAAAAAAGAAATAGTTGAACAAATGGATTTATTTACTTTCAATCAAATTAATGAAAATCCTACAGATCTTTTTCTGAGCAATTTTAATAAAAAGATAAAAAAAGGAAAGTTGATCAAAGCATCTAACTTGCTCAAATAATGTCGAACACTTTTATGCCTATCTAATATCCTCTTTACATAAAATTCAATGAAAGAGGGTGTTTTTATGAATTCTAAAAAACAACCAAATAAATATTCAAGAGCTTTTGAATTCACATTTATTTTGTTGATCGTAGGAATATTTGTTGGGTGCTTACTAAGCAAATGGATTGACGCCACGGATATCGAATCATTATCTTCTTCTTTTTTAGCGACTGTTTTAGAATCCTCTGATATTTCTTTTGCAATTCGATCTCAATGTGTAAGTAATTGTCTTTTTCTCTTAATGATATTTGCGTTTGGATTTTCATTGTGGGGAATTTTTGCAACTGCATTTATTATTTTTTCAAAAGGGGTTCAAGTTGGATTTTCATGTATGCTGTATCTTGCAACCTATAACATAAAAGGGATAGTCGGAATATTATGTACTTTAATACCACAAATCTTACTTGATACGATAGCAATGATTTTAGTTGCGGTTGTCTCCATCGAGGTTTCTTGGAATCTTTTAAGATGTGCGTGTTTAAAAGATACACGAGTTAAACTTCTTGATATTATGAATAAAAAGCTAAATACATTGCTTTTATCTTTAATTATATTAATCATATCTTCTTGGATAAAATCAATTATTTTATTAAAATTAATGGAATGGTTCGCTCAATTGTGATAAACTAAATATGAGGAATTGCTATGAAATTAGAAGAATTATTCGATGAATATTACCTTATAATCGAAACAGTAGAAGGGAAAAGTATAAGGACTGTTAAACGATATAAAATCGTATTGAATCAGTATCATGATTTTCTAAAAGAATGTCATTATACTTCGTTGGATTCCATTCAATTTAATGATGTCAGTGCTTTTATCAGTAAGATTGAGGAACAATCAAGTGCTAAAACAGCAGCCTTAAGTGCATCTGTTCTTCGCAGCTTTCATCAATATTTGAATATCGCTTATGGTTATAAAGATCCTACAATCAACTTAAATGTACAGTCCAAGAAAAAAACACTTCCTATTTATTGTACTGAAAGGGAAATAAATGAAATATTCAGTCAATTCAATGATGAAAATAAGCAAGATATTTTTCATAAAGCAATTCTTGAATTAATTTATTCTTGTGGTCTAAGAGTTTCCGAAGCAACTGATTGTTTGATAACTCAACTCGATTTAGAAACAGAATATATTCGTATTCATGGAAAAAGAGATAAAACTCGTATTATACCGATACCGCATTCGTCATTTCATGTAATAAGAAGATATATCGATACAGTTAGACCTCTTTGGAACAAAAAGAACTTGAATTATCTGTTTATAAATCAATACGGAAGAAAATGTACCCGTGAATATGTCGAACGAATGCTGAATAAGCGAATATCGGAAACATCGATAGAAAAGCATATTACACCGCATAAATTACGCCATTCTTATGCAACACACTTATTAGATAACGGTGCAAACCTTAGAAGTGTACAGGAACTTTTGGGACACGAAGATATCAAAACCACACAAATTTATACCCATGTACAAAAAAATAGACTTTTGGAAGATTATAATCGTTATTTTCCAAAATCGAAAGGAGAAAAAGAATGAAGAAATATAAACGAATTTTTACTGTAGTCATTGATTCATTGGGAGTTGGAGCGATGCCTGATGCAAGAAAATATACCGATGAAGGCGCTGATACATTGGGGCATATCGGTGAAGCTGTAAATGGCTTGAACATGCCTAATATGAAAAACTTGGGGCTTGGAAATATGCATCCAACAAAAGGGGTAGATCCAGTTAATCAACCTATGGGATACTATACGAAAATGATGGAGCATTCTGTTGGAAAAGATACAATGACAGGACATTGGGAAATGATGGGATTATACATAGACAAGCCGTTTGTCACATTTACTGACACAGGATTTCCTGATGAATTGATGGAAGAATTGAGTCATCGTACCGGATATGGTTATGTCGGAAATAAATCTGCAAGTGGAACAGAGATATTAGATGAATTAGGAGAACATCATATGAAAACAAAAGATATGATTGTTTATACTTCTGCAGACTCTGTTTTGCAAATTGCTGCTCATGAAGAACTTTTTGGATTAGATGAATTATATCGTTGTTGTAACATTGCCAGAGAGTTAACAATGAAAGATGAATGGAAAGTGGGAAGGGTAATTGCAAGACCTTTTATAGGAAAAGGAAAAGGGCATTTTACCAGAACTTCCAACCGCCACGATTATGCAATAAAACCATATGGAAAAACTGTATTGAATTCTTTGCAAGACCAAGGTTATGATGTAATCAGCGTTGGTAAAATTGTAGATATTTTTGATTCAGAAGGCATTACAGAATTCTATAAATCAAAAAGTAGCATTCATGGTATGGAACAAACTATTGAATTAGCAGATAAAGATTTTACCGGGTTGTGCTTTGTGAATCTTGTTGATTTTGATGCAAAATGGGGGCATCGCAGAAATCCACAAGGATATGGAAAAGAACTTGAAGATTTTGATGTTCTCTTAGGGAAATTGCTTGACAAACTAAACGAAGACGATTGCTTGATCATTACAGCGGATCATGGAAATGATCCAATCCATCACGGTACTGATCATACAAGAGAAATGGTTCCTTTAATCGTTTACTCACCATCAAATGTTGGAGGAGGACTTTTACCAATCAGAAATACATTCTCTGATATCGGAGCATCTATTGCCGATAATTTCGAAGTTGAATTACCGAATTACGGTACATCATTTTTAGAACTATTAAAATAAATATAAAAGTCGATGAATAGACATTATGCGAAGTTGTATATAATTTATATAATTTCGCATTTTTTAGTTAAAATCTATCGAAATATAGACATTAGTATTAGTGCATTCATATATTAGTTTATCTAAATGCTTTTTCCAATTTAATGCAACATGGTCATAATTTGGATATGACTTAGGATCTATAAAACGAATTTTCTTTTCGTATTTAGCATTTTCAACAACATAAATATTTACTGCTTTTTGAGCGGTAAGGCCATTAAAATCACTAACCTGATACATTGTCTGATAATCCCCAACAAAATCAGTATCTACATTGCTTGTATAGTTTATAAAAGCTGTCAAATCACCATCTTCTTGATCATATGCCGAAACATGATCTTTCGGATCATAGTCATCATATTGAAATAAAACAAGATCTTCTGCATTAATAACCGGTGTATAATTCTCCGGTTCTATTACTTCAATGATTATATTTTTTTGATTAGATGCACCCTGTGAATCAGTTACTTTTAAAATCAGCTCATATATACCTTCTATATGAGTATTAACCTCCCCCGATATTATGTGAATTAATTCACTAATATTCCCGTCTTCTTGATCTTCAGCAGATACATAATCTAAAATATTAAAATTTTCATATAACTCTATTTTTATATATTCTGGTCCTATGATTATCGGCAAATGATTTATCTCTTCAATTATAATTTGCATCATTGAGCCAGAATAATTAACAAATGGACTGGCAATCCACACGTTTTTAATGCTTGTCCCCTCTTTTATTCTTCTTCTGTTATTAAAGCACACATCCAATTCAGCATTAACTCTATAGTAACTAGTGTTATTATAAAAAGCTTTTTCCAGTATATTTTGAAACACTGTATCTTTTTTGAAGTAAAGAGCATTTCCATAAGAGACCGAACAGCTTTCTCCTTGCTTGAATACTGCTGCTGATTTATAAGGAGCCGTTCTAGCAAAGACTGTTTCAGCATTTATTGTCAACTTCATATCATCAAGACTGGAATGTATTCGAATTCTACTTCCCATATTTTCCTCAATATAATCTGAACTCATCGGGCAATAAATAGGTGTCTTCGTTATTCGTTTACAGTTTTTCCCTTCCACAATTAAATAGGCAATATATGTTTGATCACGATTTAAATCTGTTAAATCAATACTTACTTGAAATCCAACATTTTTATAATCATAATTACAATAAGAGGCAGATTTAAAATATTCATCCATTTTGCACATCCTTGAGCCTTGATATTTCATCAAATCAGTTTGATCAATATTTCTTAGTGATGCCGTATAAACATGACTTTCATTCGGTGCTTTTAATTCAATCATAATGCGATGTGTCGTGTCATCCAAAAAGTGCTGATTTTCATTGTTAAAAGCCCATCCCTCAATACATAAACGATTTTCAACCAAATCAAATGATGTGATTTCATATATAAGCTCATTTTTACTTGTTTTCACAGCGTTTTCAATACCGAAAAGAAAACTATTACAATTAATCAAAAAACCGCTTAAAATGGCCGAAATTACGTTTTTATACATTTTCTTTCTCTCTAATCATTCTTGCACAACAAATAAAAACAAACATTAGGAATATCAAAGGAAATAAATCTATGATTTTAATTTCATTTTTATAAATCTTTTTCGGTTCCTCAAGAACATTAGCACATTTAATTTCTTCATTACATTGATTGACCCATGTTATTGACAGCATATCTACAATATCATTGGCATCATTATAAATTTTAAACTCTGTAAAAGAATTATCCACCCCAATCATAAGTCCATTTTCATCTTGGTAATAGTACGGATCTTCGCTTAAAATAAAAAATCCACTTTGAAGTCCTTCAATGATGACCTCATCTTTTTTACAATCACTGAATTCAAAAATTGTTGTTTCTTCATTTTCTCCATTTTTTAAAACCACCATAAAAAAACCTCCTGTAACTTATATACGATACAGGAGATTTATTCCTAAAATTTTTATTAGAAAAACTTTATAGGCTTGCTTATTTAACTGCTTCTTTTAAAGCTTTAGCAGCTTTGAATGCAGGTGCCTTGCTTGCAGGAACCGTAATTCTTTCTTTTGTTGCAGGATTAATTCCCATTCTTTCAGGACGAACCTTTACTTCAAATTTACCGAATCCGCTGATATCAACTTTACCACCTTCAGCAAGTGTTGACTGGATTTCATCAAAAATTGTATCAACAATTTCACCAGCAGCTTTCTTTGTAAAATTGAATTTAGATGCAACAGTTTCTGTCAATAATTTTTTATTTAATAATTCTGTCATACTTTTACCTCCGACTCTATTATAATACCATTGTTTGAAGTACATTTCAAGTTTAGAAATGTTCTGTTGCAGCAAGTTTTGCTAATTCTTCAATCAATGAATCGGCTTCTTGCTGATTATATAATTTTATGCCACATGCATTGGCATGCCCGCCACCATGATATCGTGATGCAATTTCATTTAAAGGAAGAGAATGACTTCGCAAACTTCCAACCCAGCGAATATCCTTTTTATCAACACTCTCTGTGAAAAGACACCATATTTTAAATTGTTTAACAGACCCAAATGCATTTACTTTTGATCTTGCCTCAGCGTTCGTTAAACCAAAGGGTTCATAGTCATCTTTTGACATAAAAGCATACGCTACTCCCTCTTCTCTATAAATCATTTTTTTTCTTAGTAAGGTAATGTAATCAAATACTTTTTTATCAATATTAAGCATTTCTGAATTAATCAATTCAAGATTTATCCCTTTTGAAACCAAATAAGAGGCAGCCTTAAAGGTATTAGATGTTGTATTCCCAGTTTTGAAATTCAGTGTATCCATCATCAAACCGGCATATAAATAACTTGCAGTCTTAGCGCTACATAAAAGATCAATTTCTTCAAAAATCCGGGCAATGATTTCACAAGCTGCACCGGCGCTACTATCGATGATTTCATTATCGCAGAATTGCTCAATAAAAATATGATGATCGATTCTCATCGTTTCTTTTGCAAGTTTATATCGTTGATCGTCAACACGTTCCTTGTTTGAAGTATCAGTAATAATAGCTAAGCTTTCTTTTATGAAATCATCTTCTATTTTATCGATATTTGGGAAAAAATTTGTAAAAATTCCTTCCTCTAAGCCACAAGCAACTACTTTCTTTTCCGGAAAGTTTTCACGAATCCATGTGATAAGTCCCCATTGGGAACCTTGTGCATCCGGATCAGGGCTGATGTGTCTGAATACCGTGATAAATTCGTGTCTTTTGATTGTCTCTAAAAAGAGTTGAGCTTCTTTATGCATGAATCAGATTATATGTATCTCTTGCAATCATCAGCTCTTCATTAGTAGGAATCAACCAAACTTGAACCTTTGACTCTGGCTTTGTTAATAAGGTTTCTTTACCACGACTTGATAAATTAACTTCCTCATCTAAAACTATTCCCATTGTCGGAGCTAAAACATCACAAATTTTTTGACGAAGAAGACCATCATTTTCTCCTAATCCGGCAGTAAACACGATTGCATCCAATCCTCTAAGCTGAGCATAATAACCACCAACTGTATTGACAACACGATTTACATAAAGGTTTGTAGTCAAAATCGCATTTTTATTCCCCTCTTTAACTGCAGCTTCAATATCGCGTGCATCACTGGAAATTCCACTGACTCCTAACATTCCAGACTCTTTATTTAAAGCAGTAACAA
Organism: uncultured Erysipelotrichaceae bacterium; assembly: GCA_949744505.1. Classification (GTDB taxonomy): domain Bacteria; phylum Bacillota_I; class Bacilli_A; order Erysipelotrichales; family Erysipelotrichaceae; genus CATJXY01. The sequence continues at coordinate 44,394 of CATJXY010000034.1, forward strand.
TTTCATTAGCGGTTTTCCCTGTTTTCTCCATAACATATGGAATAATCGCCGGGTCAATATCTCCGGATCTTGTTCCCATCATAAGTCCTGCAAGCGGAGTAAATCCCATGGAAGTATTCACACATTTTCCACCTTTAATTGCAGAAACAGAGGCACCATTTCCTAAATGACAAGTAATAACCTTAAAGTCATCATCTTTGCGATTCATCAATTCTGCAACTCTTTGTGAAACATATTGATGCGAAGTTCCATGAGCCCCGTAACGACGTACGCTATAATCTGTATACCATTTTAATGGGACTGCATACATAAAACTTTCCTCAGTCATTGTTTGATGGAAAGCAGTGTCAAAAACAAAAACATGCTTAATATTTGGCATTGCATCTTTGAATGCACGATATCCAACCAAATGTGCCGGATTGTGCAAAGGAGCCAAATCACACAAGGATTCTACTTTCTTTTCTACTTCATCATCAACGATAACAGAGCATTCAAACAAATCTCCGCCTTGTACAATACGATGTCCTGCACCGGTAATTTCATCTAATGATTCAACGACTTTATATTCAAGAAGAGAATCGAGCAGAAGTTTTACTGCAACATCATGTGCTTTAATCGGCAATTCTTTAACTATTTTTTCACCATTCACTTTAATTGTGAAGACACCCATATCCTGACCAATACGCTCTGCTTGACCGGAAGTCAATACTTGTTCGCTTGGCATTTCAATAAGCTGGAATTTTAATGAAGAACTACCTGCATTTACTGATATAATTTTATCCATATTTTTACCCTCCTTATTCAGTATCCATACATTCTTTAATTAATTGATTGATAATCGGATCATTTTTTTCCATGATCTTTTGATAGATTTTATTTCGCTGATGATATTTTTTAATTAACATCAACTTATTCTCATACTGTGTTAATGTTTTTTCACATCGTTTAATCAAGTCATACACAGCACTTCGGCTTGTTCCCATATCTTCGGCAATCTCTGTCAAGCTGAAATCATCACGATAATACATGGTCATGATTTCAATTTGTCTAGAAGTAAGAAGATTCTCATAAAAATCAAGAAGTTCATTAATTTCTTCAGTCTTTTTCAACTTCTGTAACTCCTTCAAAAATTGAATAAAGATAGCTGGAGACATCAAACGGTCTCAAATCTTCTTCCTTCTCACCTAATCCTATATAGTAAACAGGGATATGAAGCGTATGCTTGATAGCAAGCACGATTCCTCCCTTTGCCGTTCCATCCATTTTTGTCAGAATAATTCCTGTAACATTTGTCGCATCCAGAAAGACTTTTGCTTGATTCAATCCGTTTTGACCTGTTGTAGAATCCAATACAAGCCAAACATTATGAGGTGCTCCTTCAATCTCACGATTAACGACTTTATGCATTTTACTCAGTTCTTTCATAAGATTAACTTTATTTTGAAGTCTTCCTGCAGTATCACAAATCAAAATATCAATATTATGCTCAAGAGCATAACGACATCCATCTACACATACGCTGGCAGGATCACCGTTCTCTTTCCCCTTAATGCATGGTACATTCATCTTCTCTGCCCATTTAGCAAGCTGATCGATTGCTCCGGCCCTAAATGTATCTGCAGCAGCAACACATACTGATTTTCCTTCTCTTTGATACATATTGATTAATTTTGCAGCGGTTGTAGTTTTTGCACTGCCATTGACACCAACAAGAAAAATAACAGTAGGTCCATCCGGATTTTCGATTAATTTTGGTTCGTCATCTTGATCATAAATATCATACATAATTTCAAGCAAAAAATTCATTGCATTGTTGAATTTTACATCAAAATATTCATTTGCCTTTTTTTCAAGTTGATGACAAATTTCATTTGCTGTTTCAATTCCCACATCACTTTCCAAAAGAATTACCATCAATTCTTCTAGAAATTCTTCATTTACTCCTTTATAATCTGCCTTTAAGTCATTTAACTTAGAAGAAACAGCTTTACTTGTTTTTCTAAATCCACTTAAATAAGTATCTTTATCCGAACGACCTAAAATTTTATTTTTTATTACCGAAAAGAAACTCATGCGATTGCTCCTTTCTCTTCATCAGCCATGTCTATTGCATCTGTCAATTCTACTTTCAACATTTGGCTAACCCCTTGTTTTTGCATTGTTACTCCGTACAAAATATCACATTGTGTCATAGTTCCGGGACGATGTGTAATGACAAGGAATTGTGTTTCATTACTAAATTTAGTTAAATACTTAGCAAATCTTTCAACATTGGCTTGATCCAATGCGGCTTCAACCTCATCAAAAATGACTAATGGAACATTTCTAACTTTTAATATTGAGAATAATACACAGATAGCAATTAAACTCTTTTCCCCACCAGAAAATAAGCGAATATTTTGAACGGCTTTTCCCGGTGGCTGAACATCAATATCAATACCGGTATTCAATATATCATTTGGATCTTCCAATACTAATTTTGCTTTTCCCCCACCAAACAAGATCATAAATGTTTCTTGAAGTTCTCCGTTGATTGCATCAAACGTTTCTTTAAACTGTTTAATCATGACTTCATCCATTTCATCAATAGCATTAAGAAGTTTTTCACGTGAATTTTTCAAATCTTCAATTTGTTTATTCATGAATTCATATCGTTCATTAACTTCTTCAAATTCTTCAGGTGCATTCATATTAACATTTCCTAAAGCTTCGATTTCATGACGAAGACGAATAACTTCTTCTTTTGCGTTTTCCAGTGGTTCATTCCCACTCTTTTCCAATGCAAATTCATATGTCATTTGGTACTCGGATGTAAGTCGGTTCAAGGTTGTTTCTAACCTCGTTTCCGAACGAGTTTTATCAATTTGAACTTCTCTTTCCAAACGGTTTGATTCTTCAAGCTTCTTACGATTTTGACGAATCTGTTGTTCTTTTCGTTCTACATCTTGTGATAATTTAACTCTGTCTTCTCGCTTTCTGCGAATGACTGTTGTTATTTCATCCCTTCTGGAATAGGCTTGATTTAATTGAACGATCAAATCATCGGCAAAAGAATTTCCTTCCTCAATATGTTGAGGATTAAGTTGCTCATACTCATTCTTTAAACGCTCATATTTTGCTCTTTTTGCCTCAACAACAGGCTCTAATTGGGCACTGTTAATATGTAATTGAGTTAAATTTGCTTCAATATTGCTTCTTTGCTTTTTAACCTCATTTAATTGCTTGAAAGCCAAATCAACTTTTGCTTGCTGAGAGACAATTTTACTATCTATTTCATTATACTCTTTTTGATTCGTCATTATGGAATTGGAATTTCTAGCTTTACCACCGGTCATTGATCCTCCACGATGAACGACATCACCATCAAGTGTAACGATTTTATATTGGAATCGAAGCATCTCTGCCAACCCATTCGCATCTTTTAAGTTTTCTGTAATTAATACATTATCTAAAAGATTCCCAACAATTGCATCAAAACATTCATCACAATCAACAAAATCACCGGCAACTCCTAAATATCCAGAAGCATTTTTTGCAATCATCTCATGTTCTGGGCGAATCGTATGTGCTTTCATGACTCGAAGTGGCAAAAAAGTTGCTCGTCCACTTTGATTTCGCTTCAAAAATTCTATTGCATTCCGTGCTGCGGATTCGTCTGTAGTAACAATGTTATATAAAGCTCCTCCTAATGCTGTAGAAATCGCTTCCTCATAGCCCTTATGTGGTTTTAAGACTTGTGCAACCACTCCTAAAACACCCTGTAACGAATGTTGATTTTCAATAATAGCACGAACACCGGCTTGTGAGTTAAAAGGTTGTTTAATAAGACTCTCTAATACTTCTTTTCTGTTTATAAGACGCCTTAAAATACTGCTTTGACCTTCATATTCCTGATTATACTCAGCATAACTCATTGCCGTTTTTGTTAAATTCTCACTCAAAAGTTTTATTTCAGTATCTATATCCGAGTATCGCTTCTGTCTATCTTCAAACTCAAACTTAGCTTCATTCAAAAGCTCTCTTAATTGCTTTTCTCTTTCTTCACTATTCCCCACCTCTAAAGCATATTTACGTTTTTCATCAATCTCTACTTTTCTTGTTTCCAGGATTTGAATCTCATTAATCACTTTAAGCATTTCATCTTGAAGTCTATTAATTTCAATATCCAAGGATACCATTTCTTTTTTTCCTTCTGCATTTGCAGTTTCATGAACTTGAATGGTTGTTTCATACATTAACTTTTCAGATTCAAGTTCAAAAAGCTTCTGCCTGCATTCTTCGAGTTGATCATTGCAACTTTTAATTTCCTGTACAAGAACCGCAATTTCAATTTCTTCAAGTTGCTTTTTCTTTTCTTTATATATTTCCGCTTTTTTTGCTTGCCTTTTTAAAGGTGAAACTTGCCTTTCAAGTTCAGAAAATATATCCATTGCACGTTCAATGTTATCATTTGTTCTTTCCAATTTAGAAAGACTTTCCATTTTCCTTTTCTTATACTTAGCAACACCAGCAGCTTCTTCAAATATAGCTCTTCTTTCAATTGGTTTTGCTTCGGCAAAAGAGCTAATATTTCCTTGCGAAATCATAGATAAAGAATCTCGACCAAGACCTGTGTCTAAAATAAGGTCTAATACATCTTTTAAGCGAACTTGTACTCTATTAATCAAATATTGTGTTTCATTTCCTGAACGATATATTCTTCTTGTTATTTCAATTTCAGGTTGATCACTATTTAATGAATGATTCTGATTATCAAAAACAAGTGTTACTTCAGCCATATTTACACTTCTTCGATCTGCACTTCCCTGAAAGATAACATCCGACATACTTGATCCACGCAAGGATTTAACGCTCTGCTCACCCAACACCCAACGGATTGCATCAGAGATATTACTTTTTCCACAACCGTTTGGTCCGACGATTCCGGTAATCGGATGTTCAAACGAAATGACTGAACGATCTGCAAATGATTTAAAACCCTGTATTTCAATTCGTTTTAAGAACATTATAACCCTCCTTGTTTCATTGGTTTATTATATCAAAAAAAAACCGTTATTAAAATATAATCTCTTGATAATTTTGAAAATGTCCTTTTTTATTGAATAAATCAAAATAATCTATTTTTTGTTTTCCAAATCATTTAACTACTCATGATTTTGTTTCAAGAAATCAATCACATCCAATAATGAATCCAATTGAAAATCGATTGCATTTTTAAATTCATTATCCATTTGCACAAGATCCAAAATCGTAATGCAATGCATGCCCGCTCTCTTTGCAGCAATTGTTCCCAATTTACTATCCTCAATAACAAGACAGTATCGTGGATCAATATTCAACTTTTGTGCTGTTTTCAAAAAAACTTCCGGATCAGGTTTTGCTTTTTTGACCTGATCTCCGGCCGTAACGGTATCAAATTCAAAATAAGGATCAAAATTACGAATATTCTTTAATACATAATCAATTGGACTTGAACTGGCAACTGCCATACTCATTTTTATATTTTTTAAATATGTAAGTAATTCAATTAATCCTGGTCTGTTCAAAGAATTTTTGACTTTCCATCGCTTTTCCATTTCTGCGTTTCTTCGAATATTTGCAATAGGCCAAACACAATCGAATTGCGGATATTTTGCTGCAACCGCATCAAAAATATCATCTCCTCCTCCGATTAATTGATTATAGTATTCATTTCCTCCCACTATATTCATTTCATCACAAACTTCTAAGAATGTGTTTCGAGTCAATCTTTCACTATCTATCATTAATCCATCCAAATCAAAAATTACTGCTTCTATTTTCATTTCTCTTTTCTCTCCGTCAAAACATTAATTATTTCTTCTGGTGATTCAATCGTAAATCGAATCACTTTAAATTCATCTTCGCCAATCTTTTTTCTATGAGGTACCTCTTCCAAAATATGACTTACACATAAATCATCCCCTATTATCGGATATTTATTTTTTTGCATATCCATCAATGAATAATTTGTTTTTTTACACTCACTACAACCTTTTTTAGATCCATCTTTCATAACGGTATTAATCAAACAGTATTTGGTGATCATTAAATCTCTTCTACCATAAGCCAGTCTTCCGACATTTCCTTGATATCCCCATGTTTTAAGCAGTTTTTTCAATTCAATTACATCTTCATCTAAAATTTCATCTGAAAGAACAACTGCCTCCGCACCTAAATTAAGAAAAAAAGCTACAGCATATGCATTTGTAATATTTAATCCACTACCAACGATCATGTTCTTATAATCATAACAATCCCCAATATTGTTTATGTAAACATGAGATGATGGAACAACAATTCCTTTCTCATTTGCTCGATATGTACTGCATATTGTTGAATCTCTGTTTTCAAAATAAAGTGATGCATTTTCGCAAACAATTTCTCCCTCAAACGAACATTTATCAATAATTGCTTTTTGTTCTGAATTTTGAATTAGAACTAAATCTTGTTGCTTTTTTCCTTTGTTCTTCAAAACGATTTCATAATTATGGTTTATTACTTTATTTCGTTTCAATTTCTCTGATATAAACAAATCAATCGCTTTTCTTCTACATTCATTGATTGATTTAATAGAAATAAACAACGAGTCATCAACATTTCCACTTATATGTTTTAATGTAAATGGAGTATTATTGATTTTGCTCAACTGCTCAATCATCTTTTCTTTTGTTATAGGCATTTTCGAAGCAATCAAACATAATTCCTCACTTTTCACACTAACATAGCGAGATTCATCTTTAACAATGATTTGAAGCGGTTTATTGATTTTGGCTGTAAATTCAATTTCAATTGGATTTTCTCTTTTATCATGAATTCTTTTTTGGATAGAATTCAACTGATCATTATCACTTGTCTTAAGAACCAAAGACTGTACTTTGACATAATCATTACATTCTAATTCAATAATATCTCCTGCTTTTGCAGAACTAATCAGTTTCCCATCTTTATACATCTTATTAACAGTAAATCCAATATCATCCCGATCATTCAGAATTCGAATTCCATCTTTTTGATTCAACGAATCATTTAAAAGTACTTTTATCTTCTTCCTTGAAGCGGAAATAACTTTTCCTATCTCTATTCCTATATGATTTGGACGAAAATGATTACTGATAGAAGAAATATCATTAAACAAATACCCTTCTGTAAAGCCACGATTAAATATTTTTTTAAGTTCTTTCAATTCCAAATCAGAAACTTGATATTCGTTTCCTTTATAGGCTTCATCTATAGCTTTACGATAACAGCTTACTACTAAAGATACATATTCAGGTCGCTTCATTCTTCCTTCGATTTTTAAACTACTAACACCAGCATCAACCAACTTCTTCACATTTTTAAGATTATTTAAATCTTTCAAGCTAAGTAAATACGGATCTGCATCCATTATTTCATTTGTATCTTCATTTACAAGTTTATATCGCATGCGACACATTTGGGCACATTCTCCACGATTACCGCTTCTATTCTTTAACACAGAGCTCATTAAGCACTGCCCACTATAGCTAACACATAACGCACCATGAACAAAAACCTCTACTTCAATGTCTTCCCGGCAGCATTCTTGAATTATGTCAAGTGGTGTTTCTCTTGCTAAGACAACTCTTTTTATACCCTGAGATTTTAAAAATAAAGCACTTTTTTTATTATGTGCATGCATTTGTGTAGATGCATGAAGTTCTAGATCCGGATAAATATTTCTTAATAAATTCATCAAACCAAAATCTTGAATCAATAGTGCATCCACATTTGCTTGTACAAGCTGGTCGACATAGTTAAGGCATTCATTTATTTCAGATTGATAAACCAACGTGTTAACCGTAACGTAAACTTTTACATTACGAAGATGGCAGTAATTCACTGCTTCAATTAATTCTTTTTCATCAAAATTTCCGGCAAAAGCTCTGGCCCCAAAACTTTTACCACCCAAATAAACAGCATCACACCCTGCATTCACTGCTGCAATCAAAGACTCCATGGAACCAGCCGGAGCTAATAATTCAACCTTTTTCATAATTCACCACCAATCTTTAAATAATCTCTATCAATTCTTTTTTATAACATTCAACTAACTCGCTACAGGACCAAGCAGCATTAGCACTACTTGTAGAAGGCATACAATAATCTACAATTTTAGTAATCGGAAGCATATACTGCTGATAAAGTCGATGTGCTGTTTTTCCATTTGTAATAATTTTATTTATTTTTGATTCAGATAATATCTTATTAATGTTAGTACAAACGGCATTTTCAATGGAAGCATCACTGCTTCCTGTTATATCACATTCAAAAATCACATCAAAACATGCCAAATGATGAGTAAGAAGAAAGTCCTTTCTTGACTGAATATCTGTACCGATTTCACAATCAAAAATCCTTGATAGCACCTTCCAGAAACGATTTTGCGGATGTCCGTAATAAAATCCCATTTCTCTGCTTTTCACACTGGGAAAACTACCCAAAATCAAAATTCTGCTATTTTCATCATAACAAGGCTCAAATGGATGAATAACATGCACTTTTTCTTTCTTATTCATAAGAATCTGAATCCACCTCTACCTCAATAGCTAAACCACCAAGTCCGGTTTCTTTTAGCTCCATTGCCAACTTGTTTCCTGTATAGTTCATCGTGTCTACGATCATATCAAAACTGACACGATTTTTTTTCACTTTACTTAATTCCATCGCTAAAGTTGCTGCATCCATCGCACGAACAACTCCGACTGCATTTCTTTCAATACACGGAATAATTACATACCCACCAACCGGATCACATGTCAAACCCAAATGATGCTCCATTGCGATCTCAGCTGCCATTTCGATTTCTTTTCTATGACCACCTTTTATATAACAGTAACAAGCTGCCGCCATACAACAAGCAACCCCGATTTCGGCTTGGCATCCTCCTACAGCTCCTGATATAGTTGCATTTGTTTTGATCAAATTGCCAAACAAACCGCCAACACATAATCCTTCTATACACTTTTTTCTATCAATACCACAATCATCAACACAATACTTCATAAGCGCTGCCATGATTCCGCAACTCCCCAATGTTGGAGCCGTGACTACAGTTCCCGCCGACGCATTTTCTTCACTTGTAGCATATGCATAAGCGGCCAACAGAAGCTGTTTTTTCTGTGATTCATCTACTATTTTTTTAGCATTGTCATACAATTTATGTGCAATTCTTTCCATTTTCAAGTTTCCGGGAAGAATTCCTTCTGTTTTTAATCCTTTTTCAACAGAGGCAATCATTGTATCTAAAATAACATTTAAATCATTTTCGATGTTTCCTTCGCAATAATGGACATAATCATAATAATCCCATCCATTCTTATCACAAAGAACATTAATTTCTTGTAAAGATTTTTCTTTATAAATATTTTTATCAATAGTAGAATTTCTTTCTTTAATTTGAATACTCCCTCCACCAGTAGAGAAAACAGTCCATTTCTTTATTAAATTATTGTTTTTATCAAACCCAAAAAGATAAAATCCATTAGGAAATGACTCATCCCAATCTTTCATAAATACAATTTCTACTTTGATTGGATCAAATGTTTTCTTAATAATAGTATCTGTAAGATGCCCTTTTCCGGTCAAGGATAATGAACCATACAGTTCAACCTTTACTGAATTTAACCCTTCCGTTTCACTCAAAAACATAGCACACGCTCTTTGCGGAGCCAATGTATGAGAACTGCTCGGACCCGGACCGATTTTATATAACTCTTTTAATGATTCCATATAATTACCTCGTCGCTTCAATCAAAAATAATTCAAAACCTATTTTTTTATCCATCTTTCCCTGTTTTATTTTTTGATCCAATTTTGCCAGATGAAGTAAATTTTCCTCAATCTGTTCTAATGAAACACGATAAATTGAATCCAAACTTTTTTGAACTCGGTATGGATTTGCAGATAATATCTGTGCAATTCTGTTTTCATTCATTCCACGTTTGCTTAATAATTTTACTTGAAATAAAAAACGGAATTGTTTTGCCAAAATTGAAATAAACATCATTTGGTCATTTTTATTATTAGATAAAAGATCCTCCGCAGCAGACATTGCCTTTTTTAAATTTCTGTTCACAACAGCATTTACTAATATAAAAATATCTTCTTCCAATGGTCTGCTTACCAATCGTTCAATATCTGATTTCTCGATTCTTTCACGATAGAGAGAAAGCTTATCTAATGTATTATGAAAATTTTCCATACTTCCATCTTGTCTTGCTATTAACTCTTGTATCGCATCCTTGCTTATATCAAGATTCATTCTCTTACACTGCTGATTAACATAACTTGCAAATTCCTGAGATGTTTTACGATTACATATGATTATACGAACATTTTTTTGTAATGTCTTAACAAGTTTTTTTCGTGAATCCATTGCTTCAAAGTTTCCATGAAAAATAAGAATTGCAGATGGATTCGGATTTTCTAAATATTGAATAAGAGATTTGATATCACTTTCATTTAATGTCATCTGACCTGTAAGAAAAATCGAATTATGTATGATGATTATTTTTGTTGCAGTTAAGAAAGATAATGTTTGAGCATCTTCTAGTACTTCATTAATATTAAATCCTTTTTGTGAAGCATCATAATGAGAAATTGAATCCCTTTCTTCAGGTCGAAGTACCTTTTGAACAATTTCATCTATTTTATTTTTTATTTCATAACTTTCTGAACCATAGATACAATAATTCATCATAATCACCCATGTTATTATATCAAAAACTTCTTTGATGTGCATATCAAATTGAATAAACGAGTCAATATAAAAGAAATATCACCCATTTCTGCTGTAGAATAAATATGTAATGGATATCGACTTAAGCGATTTATAACTTCCTCACTTGGATGATGATAGCGATTATTCAAACCACTGCTGATTATGGCATATTCACCTTGTATCTGATCCAAAAAAAGCTCACTGGTAGAAGTCGCTGCTCCATGATGCGCTATTTTAATAACATCTGCCTTTAAATTGTTATATGTATTTACAAGCAATTTCTCTTCAGCCGATGTAATATCACCCAAAAAAAGAAATCTTAATCCATTAATTTCGCTCATCAAGATTAAACTGTTCTTGTTTTCATTCTCATCTTTGTAATCTGGTAATAAAAACAGCATCGAAAAATTACTATCATGATATTCTTCTTGTTTTTTATCTATAACTTTCTCAATGTCAAAATCTTTTTTTAATTGAGACAAGTTACCACTATGATCTTCATCATAATGAGTGATAAAGATAGCATTGATATTTCTTACTCCTTTAGCAAGTAAAAAACTTCGAAGGTTCGAATAAGATACAGCAGGTCCGGTATCAATTAAATAGTTTCCTTTATTGAATGGATGCTGAATCAGCACACAATCACCTTGCCCCACATTTATAAAACTTACAGAGGCAATCCAATGATTTATATTCAATATTAAAACAGCTCCGAATATCAAAAAAGCTTTAATATTATTTGCTTTTTTTCTCGAACAAATCAAAAAGAATAAAATATAAGCCAAAGGAAATTGTAAAGATCCATTCAATTTATAAAAACCGTTTATACAATCAGATATTATTTGAAGAAATTTGATATACATTATTACTACTTCACATAAAAACGGAAAGAAAATACAACCGGTCGATAAAATCATCCCAAAAGAAATTAAGTTTCTAAGAACCGGGAAAAATATAATCTGTAACAAATTAACTTGATAATTTAAAATACATTGTATAAAACTAACGGAAAAAACTTTCATAAAAAAAGTTTTAAATGGATTAAAGCATAAAATCAGTTTCATCAAAATCGGATAAATAAATGCAGTAGAATAAATGCAACGTACATCAAACAAAAGTAATAAAATAATTAAAATCCCCAAACGATCTTTAGGACTTATTTTAAAAAAAGAGAGGATTTTTTGTATGATCAATCTACGATAGATAAATTGAAAATTAAATATCGATCCCATAATAATCGTTAAAATTAATGTAATAATTCCACTACTTTCAAAAAAGAAAGACAGCATTCTTTCTATCATCTGAAAAAGAGATGAGATATGTGTCCCACTTAAAATAAGAAAATCATCTAGAGAACCAAAAGATTCGTCTGAAATAGAAAATAATGTCATTCTAAGAAAATCTCTAATCGGAGAATTCAATTTTTCTAATTTTTGTTGTAACAATCCCCTTATGGAAGATGTTTTTTGTACAACCTTCATATTTCTTGCATAAACAGAATAATAAATTTTATTTTGATGACACCATTTTTCATAGTTAAAACCATATGTTGTCGGTGAAGATTGTATAAGTGAATAGTCTCCTTCAAAAAAAATTATTTCATCTAGAAAAACATTCTTAAAATTATATCCGATAACTTTAGTTCCGTCATCCATCTGCATAATAATTGAATTACTGTTAAGCTTTATTACTTTTCCGATATTTGTTGTAGGTATTGTGACAGACTCGATTGATAAAAACCATAAAATAAGCATTAGATATAAACACAAGAAAATAGATTTATTTCTATAACGCAAATAATAAAAACCGAGAATCATCATTAAAATAAAAACATTATCATGAAAATAAATTCCAGCAATACAACATAATGATAGAAATAACCATTTTTCTTTCATAAGCATATTTTATCTTTGATCTTATCAAATTTTTTCTGCCCGATTCCTTTTACATTCATAAGATCATTTAGTGTTTGAAAGAAACCGTTTTGATTTCGATAATCAATAATCAGTTGTGCAGTTGTTTCTCCGATTCCATCAAGTGTACATAATGCTTTTAAATCAGCAGTATTTATTGATATAAGAGGAATATCTTGTTGAAAAGGAATAACCAAAACATCTTTATCTTTTAAAACAGTCTGCAAATTTAAAGTCGATAAGTCATAATTATCTTCAAGAGTTAATTTATTCAGCAAATCAGAGACTGTACAAAAACTCGAACAATGAAATAATCCCGGATTTTTTATTGCACCTTTAACTTCAACAACAATTTCGCTTTTAATTAATTCTTTCTTTTCAATTGGTGTTATTGAAATACTGCTACAAATAATAAATAAAAAAACAAAAAGGCTAAACACTTTTTGCATAAAATCACCTCAATATTTTAATACGAAGAATTTTACTTTTATCCTTTTAAAAACAAAAAAAGACAGTCTTTAATAAAATTGCATTGAACAATTTCACTTTTTGACTGTCTTAAATGCCTTTATATAATTTTGATTTACGATTTTTTACGTTTTTTCTTCATCAAAATAAGACTTAACAATAATGCTCCACTGATAACTGTCAAGGTAACTGCAAGAGTTAAATTAGATTCATCCCCTGTATTAACTGCAGCTACATCAGCATTTGGACGCTTACGCATGATAACTTTAATGCTATGTTCACCATCAACAAAATCTAAAGTTAAATGACCTGCTATAATCAAATCCGGACGTTCGATTCCATCAACTATAACTTTTTCAACTTCATATCCATCTGCCGGTTCCCAAGTAACAGTATAGCTATCACCTTCTTCAGCTTCTCCTGTTGCAGTAATTGTACCTTTTCCACCTTCTATGTCAGTTTCAATCTTATGAGATGGAGCTGGTTGTTTTCCTTCTGTCGGAACAAATACAACCAACACTGTATGACTCTTTGAAGCATTGTTGAATGTGATGTGATCTACCTCTGTTAATGAATCAGCATTCAATCCATCAACAATGACACCGGCAACTTTCCATCCCTCTTTAGCTTCCCAACTAACAGTATAACTTTCTCCTTCTGATAATCCCACAGATGGACTGATTGTTCCTTGTCCAATTGAAGAAGTTTTGATAAAGATATGATTTTCTTTATCCTTATCTGGGATTTGATCTGCATCTTTTTTATTCTTGAACAGAACTTCAATTGAATGATCACTATTTACATTTTCAAAACTATAAGAATTTGAATGAATTAGATCATCACGAATAACTCCATCAACAATTACAGCAGATACAACACTATCTCCTTTAGCTTCCCAAGTAACAGTTTTATTCTCACCTTCGCTTACAACGGAAGATGGAGAAATTGTTCCATTTCCTTCCATTGAAGTTAAGATTGAATATTTATTAACTTTATCATCTGGATCATCTTCAGATGAACCAATCTTCTTAAATTCAACATGAACGGTATGATTTGTACCAATGTTGTTGAAATCAATGCCATTGGCATTTTTTAAATTTTCTCTCTCAACACCATCAATTAATACCTTGCTTACTTCATATCCGGCTGCCGGACTCCAATCAACATGAGCATTCTCTCCTTTTGCAACAGAAGAACTGTCTGAAATTGTACCATTACCACTAATTGATGTGAGTACACGATACGTATCTTTATCAACGGTACCTTCTGTTCCATTTGGATTTTCTTTCATGAAGATTTCTACTCTATGATCTTGTGTAATATTTTCAAACAATAATTGTCCAGTAGATAATAAATCATCACGAATAACTCCATCTACATAGATTGTACGAATTGCGGAATCATTACCAAATGTCCATGTAACAGTTTGATTACTTCCTTCTTGAACACCGATTAATGAAGATGAAATTGTTCCTGCACCCTTTTCAATACTTGTATAAATATTATGAAGCGGTTTATTGACATCATCTGGTTTTGAACCATCAATATTAACCGTTTTACTTGGACGAAGTTTTACATTAACTTCAATGTCATCTCCTAAATTTTCAAGAACTACCTTGTTATCTGTTACTAAGCCTTCTTTAGAAATACCATTAACTTTAACTTCTACAGACTCAACTTCATATCCCTCGGCAATATCCCAACTAACAGTATATCCACTGCCATCATCCAAAACGGCTCCTGGAGTAACATTACCGATACCACCGCTTAATGATGTAGAAACAGTATGCTTGATTGTTTCATCAATAGGTTCATCCGGATCAACATCCGCTCTCACAAATACAACATGAACAACATGATCATTTTCAATTGCGTTAAATTCAATCGGTCCAACATCTTGAGAATCATCATTTGCCAAAGGAAGAATATCGTTCTCCTCTTCATTTAAATTCATCAATGAAATCATAGATGCTTCATCATTTTCTAACTCATCAGTATTTTCCATTGAAAATAACTCAACTTCATTTTCATCATTTTCCAATGAATAAGTTTCAATTTCGCTATCATCATTTTGAACTTCTTCTTCAGGTTCATTTTCCTCAGGGTACTCTATAAGAGCATCTCCATCACGATAAATTTGTTGTAATTTCCATCCGTCTGCGGCTTGATACTCAACAGTATAATTTTCACCCCAGAATACAGTAGCGCCTTGTGTAATAGATCCGTTTCCTTCTACAACTGTTTTTACTTCAAAAAGATTTGGTTCCAATACAACAGTTACTTTATGATCACGATCGATGTTATCAAATACCACTTGTGAATTTGCTTCAACGGACTCTCCATCAACATAAATATTTTGAACTTTATATCGTTGATCCGGAGTTGTCCAATCTACTGTATAAGAAACTGACTCACTACCTGTACTATCCGTCTTAACTTCAACCGTTTTACTAGGAGAAATAGATCCCGGACCTCCAGTGATCAATGTATCAATTTTATAAATATCTTTTGTCACATCAGGATCTACCGGTTCAGGAGTATCTTTCTCAAAAATGACCTCAATAGTATGATCCCCATCAACTGCATCAAAAGTAATTTGATTTGCGTTTAAAATATTTTCATCTGTACATTCAATTCCATCAATTAAAACTTTTTCTACATGTGATCCTGCATTTGCTGACCATTCAACAGAATATGAATCCCCGTTTTTCACACTGCTACTTGTGGTTATAGAACCATCTCCACGTTTGGAAGTACTTATTGTAGAATAACTTTCAGATACATGAATTGTATTCTTTTGAGCTTTCTTCTCAAAAACAACCTCAACATTATGGTTTTTGCTAACAGCATTAAATACATATTCACTCAACTGATTAGCCTCTACAACTATTCCATCTACAAGAATTTTCTTAATTTCGTATTCATCTCCGGCACTCCATGTTACTTCAGCATTTTCTCCTGCTTTTACAGAAACAGAATTGCTGATTATGCAAGTTTCATCGCCACCGGTCTTTGTCGTTGTAACTTGATAATATTCATCCTTGTTATTTGCATTCTTATCTTGTGTGAATTCCACATATACAGTATGATCTTTATCTACATTTTCGAAAACATATTCATTTTTATTTAATAAATCATCACGAATAACACCATCGACCATCACATAATTTACATACCAATTTTCTTCTGGCTCCCATGTAACTTTAGCGGTTTCTTTATAATCATATTTTCCTGTTCCCGTAATATAGCCACGACCATTTTTGACAATAGTCACATCATATGTATTAATCTTCCAAATCGCATGTACAACTGTATCATCTTTTAACCCCGTATTTTCGTTAAATCTAACAAAATTATCAGGATCTGCATTTGGATCGGTTGACCATCCACAGAATGTATAACCAATAGTTTCAGGAGATTTAGGAAGTGAATGATTCACATCTTTTACTGTTTCACCAATAACATACGGATAATCATCTTTAAAAATAAGATTATCTTCTATATGATCCGGATGGTTCCATTCAAAAGATAAATTCAAAGCGTAACGAACAGTTAATGTTTTACTGTTTGTTATATAACCTCCTGCTAAATTACCCGAAGTGAACCAGCGATATTCTAATCGATATACACCTAAATCATCATCTGTAGGATGTCTTTGTGCTAATAGTAATTCTTGTAAGCTCTTATCAGTCGCAATATCCCGTGGTTCATATTTACCCGTTTCTTCATTAAATTTAGAAACCACAACAACAATTTTTCCACCTAATTCACTAGGCAAATCAACCCCGACAGTTTTTACAGCACCGTTTTCATCTACTTCATATCCAAATGTAGTATCATTAAGCGGATACCCACTATTCTTAATATTACCGCTGTCAACATTACTTGCTTCTCCGACTGCAAAGGTAACATTTTTTCTATGATCATAAATTGTATCATTTTCATCTATTCGATTATCTGACGGAACATAGACAACACCTGAATTGCTTTTTGCATCTCCCACCGAAATAACCGTTGTAGGAACTAAACGCATGAAACGCTTTCCGATTATATTCTCACCGTTTTGAGGATTCTTAATTCCTGTATTAACGGAAACATCAACCCAACCAACACCCGGAGTAAAGTTCATCGTTTCATAAGTTTTTGAATCAATCGTGATGACATCCATACCATACATATCTCCTTTAACCTGACATGTATATCCTTCACGAGTAGCCCAAGTAATATCTAAACCCTTATCCGGTTTATATCCGGCTAATTCATTATTTGTCAATGGGAATAAAACAGTAATATCTCGTACAGTATCATAATCTGTGGTACTAAATTCGGCTAATTCATCTTGTGTTTTATTCAAATTTGAAGGTTGCAATAACGCTGTACAAACGGAAGCAGCAGAATAAGCTCTAGCAATAGCACGATCTGTTTCATTACCAAAACTCTCATCAGGATTCGCAAATACAGCAAGTTGTGGATACATTGCATCAGTATAAACCCAATCTGTTTCTCCAAACTTTCCTTTCATTGCATCACCGATCATCTGACCGGTCAAATAACCTGTTACACCATTAAGATCTTTATGTAAAGTATTTCCTACTGCATATTCTCTCATTCCGGTTGTTTGCTTATCGTAATAACTATTATTGAAAGTTCCGACTGTAGCACCACCAACTCCAGCAATCGTAGAATTTTTTCCCGGTTTTGAAACAGTTTGCGTCGTACCTACTTCACCGGCTGCATAACAGTTGGTAATTGCCAAAGCAGCAGCAGTTCCGGAATTACTTCCATAAAATCCACCCATGTTAGAAGCAGTGTTTTGCATACCAACCATAGAAGTACTGTAACAATTAATGAAAGAATCCAAATCTGCCTCACTTCTTCCGAAGAATCCACCTACATTTGAAGTTCCTTCAACAACACCTGCAGAGAAACAATTCTTAAATGTATTTCCCAAATGGCAAATACCAGCAAAAACTCCACCATCAGAGTTACAATATAATTTTACATTCGTAAAACAGTTTTCAACCCAGCACCATCCTGGACAAGAAACAAATCCTCCGGAGTGAGTAGCTGTTGAAATATCATAACTGTCAATTGAATAACTGTTTGTTACTTTTGTACCAGAAAGCGGGCCGGCAAAGGATCCGACACAAGAAGTTCCGTAAACAGTGACATTTCGAACATGGCACTGATCAACTATTGTACGATATCTAGTTGCTTCTGTAGAACTTGCTTCGATTCCAGTTGTTGAACTCCATGCAGTAAAAATACCTCCCGTGTGAGCTCCTCCATGAACAACTGAGTCTTCAAGAGATACTTGGAACAATTTTCCTTGTCCCATAAATCCAACAACCGCACCGGTATATTGTTGTCCACCGGAATAAACATAGGCATACCGAAAACGGATATTTTGCATCAAAAACTTAGAATCCGGATTACGTCCACCACTTGTATTTCCCGTTGCGGCAATTAAACCTGTATATGTACCATTTCTATTTATATACAAGTTATAAACTGTATACCCATTTCCTTCAATTGTAATACCTCCCGGATCTGCCACCGGAGACCAATTTACTTTATTTCGACCACCTAAGTCAATATCATTCATTAATTCCATGGACTTTTTGTTTACTAATGCCCAACGAAATTGCGCTGCAGTATAAACATCCAAAAGTCCATCACCGTCAGCATCTTCAGTAGGTTGAACAGCATTTCCTGTCCAAACCTCTTCAGCAGGGACATTGTTGTCCTTATTCACTTTTTGCATTTCCAAGTATTCATTATATCGTTCTTGATAAACACGCGATAAATAAGTATTCCATGCCTCCCCAGGCTGAATGGTTACCTCTGCAAATATCTTGATAGAATCAAGACTTACGGAAAAAACCATAAGAATACACAGAATCAATTGAAAAATTCGTTTTAGCCGTTTCATAAGCTTCCTCCCTTTTCCTTTTTATAATCAGTGACTATATAAATATAAAATTCACATGGTTACATTCAGTAATATTTAAACACCAAATTTTTCATTAGTCAAGGAAAAGCGGTTACATTTATTTCTTAATCATAGTTTTAACTAAATTAAAAATAAAAAGCGTTTTCACGCTTTTTCGATTATTTAATAGAAATAATTTGAACATCATAAGGTTCTTCAACATGAACCGTTACAACAGAATTTACTTTTTTGTCCAAGATTGCCATAGCTAATGGTGTGACATTAGATAACTTTCCGTTTAAAGGATCAGCTTCAACTGAACCAACGATAGTGAAGGTTTCTTCCTCATTAAGTTCTAAATCTTTCACTGTTACTGTACTTCCCAACTTAACTACACGAGTTCCACCTTTTTTATCATCAATTAACTCAATATTCTTCAGCATTACTTCCAAATCACGGATTCTTGCTTCAACACGAGCCTGCTTATCTCTTGCTGCATCATAGTCAGCATTTTCGGATAAATCTCCTTGAGCACGAGCTGCTTTTAATTCTTCAATCACTTCTTGTCTGACTACATGAATCAGATTTTCATATTCTCGATTTAATTCATCTAAACCTTCTTGGGTTACTAAAACTTTCTCTGAAGATGCCATAAATTTCTCACTCCTAACTGCGATATTATATCATATGATCCTGAATTATGCTACTGATTTTTGTTGTAAGTAAATCAATTGCCACTTCATTTTTTCCACCCTCGGGAACTATCACATCGGCATATCTTTTAGATGGTTCAATAAACAAATCATGCATGATACGTACTGTTGTTGTGTATTGATCTACCACAGATTCTAAACTTCTACCACGGTCTTTGACATCACGTGTCATTCTTCTAATGAAACGTATATCCGCATCTGTATCCACAAATATTTTTATATCCAAATGATCTCGTAACTGCTCATTTTCCAATATGAACAATCCTTCAAGAACAATTACATCACACGGTTCTATATTTTCAATCACTTCTGAACGAGTATGATTAACAAAATCGTATGTTGGTTTTTCAATCCTTTTTCCTTTTATCAAATTATCTAAATGTTGAATCAAAAGCTCTGTATCAAAAGCAAAAGGATGATCATAATTTGTTTTTACTCTTTCCTCATAGCTCATATGAGATTGATCCTTATAGTAATCATCCTGCCGGATAATAACAACCGAGTTGCTATTTTCAAATTCTCTTTTTAAACGCTGAGCAATAGAACTTTTACCGGAAGCACTTCCCCCTGCGATTCCGATAATAACAGGCTTTTTCATTGCTATCATACTTTAAATCTCCCTATTTTAAATATTTATTTACATTTTGATTATGTTCTTCCAATGTTTTAGCAAATATTGTAGAACCCTCTCCATAGACATCCCCAATAAAATAATAATAATCACTTTCTGCCGGATCCAGCACTGCTTTGATTGCCTCTTCCCCCATAGATAAAATAGGTCCCGGTGGAAGTCCTGGATTCATATAGGTATTATATGGACTGTCAATATTTGAATTCAACTCACAGCTCATCCAATCATCATATTCATAAAGTGAGTAACAAACCGTAACACTACTTTGCAAATACATTCCAATATTTAATCGGTTATAAAACACACTTGCAATAAGTGGCATTTCATCTGTTTTTCCGGATTCAAACTGGACGATTGAAGCTAGTGTTAAAAGTTCATGTACCGAATAATCAGATGCATTGAATTCAGATTCATATAGATGGTAAACTCGCTCTGTTTCATCCAACAAAATTCTCGTAACTTCTTCACAAGTTGTTTCCCTTAAAAAATCATATGTATTCGGAAATAAATACCCTTCCAATTTCACTTTTGCATCATCATAAAGTATATCTTCAGTTAAAACATCATATCGATTAATTAACTCTTTCAAAACTTCATCATCATTCCAGTATTCAAGTAATCCTTCTTTACTCAAATTTGTTGAAGAGGCAATTTTTTCTGCTATTTCTTTTGCCCATATTCCTTCTTGCAATGTAATTTTTACTGAATCCATCACAGCATTGGAACCATCGCTCATATAATTTAAAATTGTTTCAATTTCCCAACTTTTGTCAATCATATAATTTCCGACTTTCAAGTTGGCATCAACACCTTTCAATTTTACTGCTATTTTATCTATACGAGCTGATGAAATGATCTTTTCTTTTTCTAATCTTTCTAGCACACTATTGACAGTATCGCCTGAAACAATCTCAAATTCTACAATTTCACTTTCTTTGCTTATCGGAGCACTCAAAGTAAAGTAAGATACTGTTCCTCCTATAATACAAAGAATCAAAACCAAAAAAATCAATTTAATAAAAATACTAGTTCTTTTCTTCTTCATTTATAAAATCCTCATCTTCGATGAAAGTGTTGAAGACTTCTTCTACCATTGCCCATTCATCTTCATCTTCTACCGGAATTAGATTTCCATCCTCATCATATCGACAAGCATAGACTTCCCCCTCTTCAATTTTCGGATCTGTGAACAAAACATAGCTTACTCCTTCATCGGATTCGAAAGTAAACAAAATTTCCATTTCAACTTCTGTTCCATCATCTTCCTGAATTAAAATTTTATTTGAATCTATCATACTATTTTCCTCCTAGTTTCTTTAAAAAAGGGCATATTAAAAACGCCCTTTAATTTCTATCCAAATAGCTTTGCAATATGGTTACCGCAGCAATTTGGTCAACAACCTTTTTTCTTTTTTTTCTGGATACATCTGCAGAAATAAGTGTTTTTTGTGCAATAACAGTTGTTAGACGCTCATCCCAAAGGATAATTGGAATATCGGTTTTTTCTTCCAACATTTCCTTAAATTTGATGCATATTTCACCACGAATACCAACATCACCATTCATATGTTTAGGAAGACCTAATACAATCTGTTGAATCGGTTCAAATTCATTGATAACCAAAAGAACTTGCTTTAAACAAGATTCATAATCATCTTTATTGAACCGAATTGTTTTTACTGTTCTCGCAACAATTCCAAGAGCATCACTTACGGCAACACCACAAGTAACACTTCCTAAATCCAAGCCTAAGCTTCTCATATCTACTTCTCTTCCAAATAATATCGAACCAACTCTTCAATTATTTCATATCTTTCGACAGACTGAATAATGCTTCGAGCGTTTTTGTGACTGGAAATGTAAGCTGGATCATTGGATATCAGATAGCCGGCCATTTGATTAACGGCATTATACCCTCTCTCTTCCAAAGCTTCTTTCGTCAAACGGAGAACTTGTTTAATGTTATCCCTTCTGATTTCATCATTTTTAAAAGATAAGGTTTCGGTAGTTCTATTTGTCATATTGATATCCTCCTTTGTTTTATTTTACCCTAATTACATTAAAATTTAAAGAGGTAATCCGAGTTTTAATTGAATTGTTTTAACTGCTTCTTCTATTTTTGTCACATCTTTACCACCGGCTTGAGCAAGATCCGGTCTTCCACCACCGTTTCCGCCGGTAATCATTGCAGCTTCTTTTACTAAATTTCCTGCTTTCAATCCACTTGCAACAGCACTCTTACTACATGAAACAGCAAAGCTTACACGCTCTTCAACAACACTGTATAAGAATGCAACATCA
Organism: uncultured Erysipelotrichaceae bacterium; assembly: GCA_949744505.1. Taxonomy (GTDB): domain Bacteria; phylum Bacillota_I; class Bacilli_A; order Erysipelotrichales; family Erysipelotrichaceae; genus CATJXY01. Next base: position 67,114 of record CATJXY010000034.1, read on the forward strand.
CAATTAGCTTTTTCAGTTAAGTTCTGTGCCAAATTTTTCAAATCAGAAGTTTCATTCGGATTAATCTTTGTAATAAGAATATTCAATTCATTTACAAGAACAGCTTTATTGGCCATTTCTTTCGCTTTCAAAAGATTTAATCTTTCATTTAATACTTCCTTTTCCTTTTTCAATTGAGAAAGTTCATCCAATACTTGATCTACTTTTCCATCAACATTGTTCAAACTATTCATCTTTAAACTCTTAGAAATTTTCTTCAAAGTTTTTTCTTTTTCAATCATTTCAAGATATGCGGCTAATCCGCTCTTTACAGTAATTCTTCTGATTCCGGAACCAATACTTTCCTCAGACACAATTTTAAACATTCCGACTTCCTGTGTATTGTTTACATGTGTCCCTCCGCAGAATTCTTTTGATACTTCTCCCATGCTGACAACACGAACCGTATCTCCATACTTTTCATCAAATAAAGCAATCGCACCTGTTCTCTTAGCTTCTTCGATATTTAAAATTTCTGTTTTAACAGGATATTTAGCACCAATCCATTCATTGATCATCAATTCAATTTGTTCTAATTGATCCATTGTAACTTTTTCAAAATGGGTAAAGTCAAAACGGCCATACTCATCACAAACATAAGAACCTGCCTGTGCAACATGACTTCCGAGCACAATACGCAAAGCACTGTCCAAAAGATGCAATGCAGAGTGATTTGCCATAATTTTATTACGACGAGCCTCATCGATTTTTAGTTGACAAGCCATGCCTTCTTTAAGTGATCCCTCGATTACTTCAATATGATGCAAATGTTGTTTATGAGGAGCTTTCTTACAATCCAAAACTTTTGCTTTAAATCCATCTGCGATGATCATTCCACTATCAGCAATTTGTCCTCCACTCTCTGCATAGAAACAGCTTTGATCGAAAATGACATCTCCTTCATCACTAATCTCATCTACACGAACTCCGCTTATAAAAAGGCCTGTCACTTTTCCACTTGTTATTGTTTCCTTATAACCAGTAAAGTCAAATTCATTCTCGAATTCCATTAAATCTTTTGATTGGGAAGCCATGGACTGTTCATCACCTCGTGCATTTCTTGCACGTTCGCGTTGTTTTTCCATTTCACGATTAAAACCATCTATATCAATTGTAAATCCTTTTTCTTCAGCTATCTCGGCAGTCAACTCTTTCGGATAACCGTATGTATCATAAAGCTTGAACATGACTTCTCCGCTTAATACCTTTGATTCATTATTTTCAAGCACTTCATTTAACAACTTTTCTCCATTGGATAGTGTTGCATGGAAAGCCTCTTCTTCGTTTTTAACAAGCTTACTGATGAATGCGACTTTTTCTGATAGATAAGGATAGAAATCATTCATGTTCTCAGCGACCACACTTACCAATTGATACATAAATGCTCCGGATATACCGATTTTGATACCATAACGCACAGCACGACGTAATACTCTTCTCAATACATATCCTCTTCCCTCATTTGAGAACATAGCACCATCTGCCAAAGCAAATGTTACAGTTCGAATATGATCCGCGATAACACGATAAGCCATTTTATATTCACCCTCATATGGATGCTTAGCAAGCTTTTCGGCCTCATGAATGATAGGCAAGAAAAGATCCGTATCAAAGTTTGTTTCCCCATCTTGGATTACGGCAACTAATCTTTCCAACCCCATTCCGGTATCAATGTTTTTATGCGGAAGTTCTTTATAATCCTTCCTATCAATTTCCGGATCACAATCAAATTGAGAGAAAACTACATTCCATATTTCTACATAACGATCATTTTCCATTTCTTCGAAGAAAAGCTTTTCTCCTAATCCCAACGGATCATACTTAGGTCCTCGATCATAGAAAATCTCACTATCCGGTCCTCCCGGTCCTTTTCCAATCTCCCAGAAATTATCCATTGTCTTTAGAATATGAGATGGATTCATTCCACATTTCTCTGTCCAAATGCGATATGCATCATGATCATCCGGATACACTGTTACATAAAGACGTTCTTTATCAAATCCGATCCATTTTGGACTGGTTAAAAATTCCCAAGCAAAAGGAATTGCCTCTTCTTTAAAATAATCCCCAATCGAAAAGTTTCCCAGCATTTCAAAGAATGTATGATGCCTTGCCGTTCTTCCGACATTCTCAATATCGTTGGTACGAATACACTTTTGAGCATTTGTAATGCGATCGCATTTCGGTTTTTCGCTACCATCAAAATATTTCTTCAATGCTGCAACACCGGCATTGATCCAAAGAAGAGTCGGATCATTGTGCGGAACTAAACTTGCTCCGGGTTCGACCATATGACCATTTTCTTTGAAGTATTCAAGAAACATACTTCTTACTTGGCTTGATGTTAATTGTTTCATATTTATCCTCCTACATTTAATAAAAAAACGTTCCTGAAATTCAGGAACGAATTAACTCCGCGGTACCATCCTAATTCATATTTTACAATATGCACTCTACTCTTTAACGCAGAGATACGGAAGTTTTTTCCTTCACTTAATAAAGTAGCTTCAGTAGATTTTCCTGAAAATTTTCACCGACCATTTTCTCTCTGAAAAGAAATTTTCTAACTTACTCATCTTTATTCTCGTTTTCGAAACGAATTATAACATAACCATTTTTTTAATTCAATCATTTTCCTAATTTATTGTTCATCAAATACCTTTTTATTATCTTCAAAACAATACCATACACTTTCCCATGTTCCAACTTCCTCATTTTTTGAAATATAACGATAGCTGACAATGAATAACTGAATGATAGAAGCAATCAAAGGTGATAAAAGAACACCGAAGAAACCAAAAATATATCCACAGAATAAAGCAGTAAATAAAGTAAATACCGGCCGAAGATTCATCACTTTCTTAAAGATCATCGGTTGAACAATATTCGCTTCAATTTGTTGAATAACAAAAATCGAAAAAATAATCATCCATGGGAATTCTTTCATTGTTGCCCATGCAGCAATCCAGATCAAAATCTGCCCAATAATTGCCCCAATATAAGGAATAATGTTAAGTAATGCTAAAAGCAGAGCGTAAATAAAAGCATTCGGAAGATTAAATAAAAATAAAGTTATTCCTACAGAAAAAGTTATAAACAGGACATCGTATAAAACACCTATCAAATATGTTGGAATAACATGACTGCACGTCTTATAAAATCTTGCCAGTACATCTACATTTCTCATATATTTTTTAAGCAAATCTTTAAAAAAATCTAAGTCTAAAGAAATGAAAAATGCGGCTATATAACCCAATGAAATTTTAGATATTCCTGATACCATTCCCATTGTTGAGTTAATTGTTGTATCCATGATCATTTTCAATGTTGTATCAATTTTATCTGTGCTGAACCAGCCTTCGGAAGCCTTTACTACAAGTTCTTTTATAGAATTCGGCATTAAATTCCAAAGTTTATTCATTTCACTTATTAACATTGGTGCAATCAAAACAAGAATTCCCAAGCACAAAATAAGAAATCCACCATAAACAAGTAAACATCCAAATATTCTTTTTCCAGGTATCTTTTCAATACAAGGTTCAATTATAAAAACAATAAAAATCGAAAAGACAAGAGGAAAAAATAGCTGAATGCAGTTTAAAAAGAAATCAAGGCAATGAATCAAATCTAAGCAAACCAAAATCAAATAAACAATGAGGATACCTAATAGTATTTCCTCAGTGTGTTCAAAAAAATCATTAAATTTTTTCATAAAATAAATACCCTTCTTTTAAAGGGTATTATTCATTGTTCTGCATGTGATGTATTTGACGCATCACTTTTTTCTTGCAGCGATTTGCTTTATACATTGCCATATCAAGTTCATCTTCTTTTTCAACTGCAAGAAACGCTCCGGCCATAAGCCCTGTTGCAAAACCCAATAGTATTCTTTTCATATTACTCGCTCCTTACAATTGTATTATTTGCAAAAAGCGATAGTTTATACCTCGCCGTCAAGAATTTTTTCAATTCTTTTACCAAGTGTTGTTTTACGAAGATATCGATCTCCGGTTTGAATAGCATGAATCAATGCTTCTTTTTCTCCAACCAAGATCAAACTCTTTCTGGCACGTGTAATTCCGGTATAAACAAGTCTTTTTTGTAACATAAATCCATATTCCTTAACACATGGCATAATAACGATTGGGTATTCAGAACCTTGACTTTTATGAATAGAAATACAATATGCGTGGGTGATGTGGATAAAGAAATCCGGTGTATATTCAACAATAACTCCATCAAAATCAACAATGATTCGATCTTGATTATTTTCATCTTCATTTTTATAAATAATTTCAACTAAAGTACCGATATCCCCATTAAATACATCATCATCCGGTTGATTTTTAAGCTGCAAGATTTTATCTCCTTCGCGAAATATACGATATCCGACTTTTAGTTCCCGTTTATATGGATCATGCGGATTCAAACATGCTTGGAGTGTATTATTTAAACTATCAATACCTGCCAGTCCCGAATATTTTGCACTGAGCACTTGTATCTCATTCATGTCATAGCCTTTTGCAAGTGCATTTTCTACAATTTGCAATACTGATTTTCTAATATCGTAAATTCCTCGTTCAAAGAACGCAACATCTCCGGTTAAATGAAGTTTCTCCGTTTCCCCTATTTTTATTTGATGACTTAATGAAACAACATCGCTTCCTTCACTTTGTCGATAGATTCTAGAAAGACGTACTATCGGAAATAATTCAGATTGAATCAAATCTCGCAAAAGACAACCGCACGAAACGCTTGGAAGCTGATCCTCATCACCGATAAAACAAATTTTTTTTATGAAAGCACCTGCTTTCGCCAAATTATAAAATAACCAATTATCAACCATTGAAAACTCATCAATAATCAACAAATCAATTAATAACGGTTCTTCCTCATTTTTACCAAAACTATTTGTTTCCAAATCCCATTGCAAAAGACTGTGAATTGTATAGGCACTGACATTCGTTAATTCAGCCAATCTTTTTGCGGCTCTACCTGTCGGGGCACAACAGGCAATTGTTAAATTTGGATATAAATGCGCAAAAAGCTTAATCATTGCTTGAACAACAGTCGTTTTTCCAGTTCCCGGACCCCCTGTCAAGATAAGCGCATCGTTTTCAAAAAAACTATAAATAGCTTGGATTTGAATTTCATCATAAGATATATTCATCTCTTTTTGAAAATCAACAAGGGCTTGATCCAATTCTTTTTTATCATACAAATCCAACTCTACTGCCGGAAATGTAGTCAAATATTGAGCAATATATCGTTCAGCCAGATACTGCGAAGCATGATAAAGTCGACCTTCTTCCAAAAAACATTTCTGTTTCATTAAAACATCATCCAAAATATCTTCAAAATCATAGCTCAAACCATAAAAATTCTTGTCAAATACTTCTTTTACTTCCTCTTTTAAACAATAGGTATCCCCATTTTTCATGCATAGATCCATAACTGTACAAACCAATGCCGCAGCTAAACGTCGAGGATCGTCTTCGGAAAAACCCATGCTTAAAGCCAATTTATCACTGATTTGAAATCCGATTCCATCCACTTCATCAATCAAACGATAAGGATTTTCTGATACTTTTGATTTTGCTTCTTTTCCATATGCTCGATCCAATCGCATTATATTACGAATGCCCAAGCCATGAGTAGAAAAAAACTCTACATTTGCCTCAACATCATCTTGATTACAAATTCCATCTTGTAAAGCTTCTTTTTTCTTCTGTGTCATTTTTGGGACAGCATCTAAAATATTCGGATTTTCCTTAATTAAAGATAAGCAATCTTTGCCCAATGTTTCAAAAATCGTCAAAGCAAATTTCTTTCCAATTCCTGGAAACATAGGCCCTGACAAATAACGGATGATCGAATCTTCATCACTGGCAAGAACCTTAGAAAAGGATTCAATCTGAAATTGCATTCCATATTTAGGATGCTCCTTATAAATTCCTTTAAGGTTATAAAGTGTATCTGGATCTAAAAGAGGTAAATAACCTGTCACAGTAATATTTTTTTCATCTAACTCATAGAGTGTGAATTTGGCTACAGTAAAAGCATTCGAATCATGACGAAAGATGATTCGTGCAAATTTCCCTTGAATTGACTGCAACTCCTCACTCATACTAAACCCTCCACACTATAACATCATCAATGTTGCAATTGTATTGTTCATACAATGCAACAGCATACACGCAACAATTGAATCATGTTTCTCATATAAAATCCCAAATTGCATACCCATTACCGCATAAGTTAGAATGTATGCACAATCTAAAAAATCTCCGCTTAACAAGGATTGGTAGATGTGTAGAAATCCAAACGCAAGACTACTTATCAAAAGACATGTTTTGTAATTTAATAATTCACGTAATTTTCCATATAGACAGCCCCTAAAAACAATTTCTTCTACAACCGGAGCAAAGATAACAGTAACGATTGTAGTTAAAATTGGATTTGCCAACAAAGAACTTAATACTTCTTGTTGATTATTACTTGTAGAACTATCCTGTAATAAAAATAACAAAATTATATTACAAAGAATCATTGAAAGATATAGCCACCCAAAGCGAATCAATGTATCTTTTATAATTTGTAACGGTTTTTCTAAAAATTTAGTCCACGCTCTTTTCAATAACGGTTCTGCTAAAATAATTGCGACTATAAAAACAAACAAATATAAGCTTGCTTGAATAAAAACAGGATATTCTACAGCATATGGATCCAACCACAAGGTAATTTTAGTTGCTATCAGCGGATAAAGAAATAGATATCCTCCAAAATAATGAATCAATAATAAAATTACTCTTTTAAATGACAAATAACTGTTATATTTCATTTAATTTCCTCTTTAAACGTTCGTTTAATTCAATTCCATCACTATAAATTTCTTCAATTACACCGCCACCCAAACATTCATCATTTAAATAGAAAACAGCTTCTTGCCCAGGTGTAACTGCACTGACTTTTTGCGGATAAAATATCAAAGCATTCGTTTCGTCAATAAATTTTAATGTACAAGGATTATCTTTTTGACGATATCTGAATTTTACACAACAGTTTAATTCACCTTCAGGTTTATCACTCTTAAACCAATTGATTCCGCTTACCAAGCATTTATCCGAATATAACCATGAATTATTTTCTCCCTTAGCTACATATAATTCATTTTTTTCAACATCTTTTCCAACCACAAACCAAGGTCCGCCTTCACCACCAATATCCAGCCCTTTTCTTTGGCCGATTGTATAAAACAAAACTCCTTCATGCTGTTTTAAAATATGATGGGTTTCGATATCAATAATATTTCCGCTTTTTGCCGGAAGATAATTCTTCAAAAACTCACGAAAATTTCTTTCTCCGATAAAACATATGCCGGTTGAATCTTTTTTCTTTGCAATACTTAATTCACATTCTTCGGCAATTTTTCTAACTTCCGGTTTCGTTATATCACCTAAAGGAAATAACGTTTTTCTTAAAGCTTCTTTTGGCATTTGTGCCAAAAAATATGTCTGGTCTTTATTTAAATCAGATGCTTTTAACAAAATACTTTCTTGTTCATTATGAACTACTTTAGCATAATGTCCCATAGCAATCATATCAAATCCCTTTTTCATAGCAAAATCTAAAAAAGATGAGAATTTAATATATTTATTACATAAGATATCCGGATTCGGTGTTCTTCCTTTTTTATAGTTCTCAATAAAACTGGAAAATACATAATCCCAGTATTCTTTAATAAAATCAATACGCAAAAGTTCCAACCCTAGTTTTTCGGCAACTGCCTTAGCATCCATATAATCCTTCTCTTGTGGACACACATCATTGTCTAATGTCGGATTTCCTAAAAAATCATTATTTGCCATTGAATCCCAGTTACGCATAAAAGCACAGGAAACATCATATCCCTGTTCTTTTAATAGATACGCTGCAACAGCAGAATCAACTCCCCCTGACAAGCCAACCAATATTTTCATATTTTTCTTCATAACTACTTTAACCGCACCTTTCCACATCCCGGATAATTCGGGCAAGATGTACAACAAGATGTGGCTGCAATATTTCTGAGCTTTGCCGGAATAAAAACATCAATTTCATCTTCATCATATCCAACTTTAAAACTTTTCTCATCTAAAATGATTGGTCTTTTCAAAACCGAAGGATTATTTCTGATAAATTCAATTAATTGATTGGTTGACATGGAATCAACATCAATCTTCTTTTCTTGCAAAATCTTACTTCGTTTAGAAATAATATCATCCGTTCCATTTTCACTACGCATCAATAAATGACGAATCTCTCCATCACTTAATAAAGTCGTAAATATATTCTTTTCTACAAATGGAAGTCCTTTTTCCTTTAGCCATGCTTTAACTTTACGGCATGAAGCACAGCCAGGAGATGTATAAATCACAATCATCTGTTAACCCTCCTGTTTCAATTATTCTATAATACACCAAAACTGTCAATTCTTCTAATAAAATAACTAAAAAGTTGAAAGAAGTCAAAAAAAGTGATTAAATAATGTACAAGAGGTGAAATTTATGGAGAGAATGTTAAGTGGAATTAAGCCAAGCGGTCAGTTAACACTTGGTAACTATATTGGAGCATTAAGAAACTTTGTAAAATATCAAGATGATTATGAGATGATCGTATTCATTGCCAATTTGCATTGCATTACTGTTTATCAAGATCCAAAAGAACTTCGTAAAAATTTAAAGGATGCGGTTGCCTTGTATCTTGCATGTGGTTTAGATCCTGAAAAAGCAATTATCTTTTTACAAAGTGATGTCATGGAACATGCTCAATTAGGTCATATTTTATGTTGCAATACGTACATGGGAGAACTAAATCGTATGACACAATATAAAGATAAGGCATCAAAAGGAGAGACCGGACTCACTGCCGGATTTTATGTTTACCCTACTTTAATGGCTGCAGATATTCTAATTTATGATGCAGATTATGTTCCTGTCGGAGAAGATCAAAAGCAGCATGTTGAATTAGCTCGTGATATTGCGAACAGATTCAATAATCGATATTCAGAAACATTCAGAGTACCGGAACCTGTTGTTCAAAAAGTGGGTGCTAGGATCATGTCATTAAGCGATCCAAATAAAAAGATGAGTAAATCAGATCATGGTGATAAAGGTTGTATTTACCTATTGGATGACTTAAATGTTGCAAGAAAAAAAGTTATGAGTGCTGTTACCGATAGTATTGGCATGATTAATTTTGATCCTGTAAACCAACCGGGAATTTCGAATTTAATTCAAATTATGGCGTCTTTAAATGGCGAGTCTATTGAAAAAGTCGTTGAAAAGTATAAAGACTGTGGATATGGAGAATTTAAAAAAGCGGTTGCCGATGTTGTTTGCGATACTTTAAGCAAAATTCAAGAACGCTATCATGAAATCATAAATAGTAATGAACTTGAGAAAGTATTGGAAGAAGGTGCAAAAAAAGCTTCTTATTTAGCTCATAAAAAGCTTCTTAAAGTTCAACGCAAAGTCGGTTTGGATATTTTTAAAAAATAATCAATTATAAAGTACTTTATAGTAAAAAAGAATCTGGCAAATAATATCGTCAAATTCTTTTTTTATTTTTCATATTCACTTCTACCCCTTTAAAAAATAAACTTTCATTTATCTTTTGAGCTTTCTCTTTTCTCAAGATATATGCCTCCTTAAAATCAAAACCAATAATCATGATAATAATTGGAATAATATTTCCAATTAAAGTTGGAATACCTCTTCTTACTAACCAATTTATAAATTCAAGTTTCGTACGGGAGGAATAAAGCATATAGCCGTACAACATTCCTTCTTTAATAAATATGGCAAGCAATAAAATAATAACATATTCAATCAAACTTTCATTTCCATTCGGAAAAATTTGTTTCACTAAATACAAAACTACCCAATAAATAAGTCCTATTACAAAGGAAAAATAACCTAAATGCAGTGAGTTATAACATCCCAAAATAAAAGCTAAAATAAAATCATCAAATTTGTTTAATTTTCTCCCTATTAAAATTAATGCAATGAATTGAAATTGAAATATAATCGAGGTAGACATTTTTAATAAATCACTTGGAAATAAGGTTCCAAATAAAACATCCAACAATTCTGCAATAAAAAGAAATAAAAAATTAATTCTGTATGTCATATTCAGTTATCCTTTTAACTACATTCACAAATCTAATCGATGAAAAGTCCACTGACGGTACTACATTATAACTAATTCCAAGAGAGCTTTCTTTTTCGTTAATAGAATCAACATAGCCTATTAAAATTCCAGATGGAAAAACCCCTCCCATCCCACTTGTTACGACTATCATTCCTTTTTCAATTGGCTTTGATGTACTTAGCAATCGAACTGTATAAAATCCAGTATTACTGTTATATTTTTCCAAAACTGCATCACAGCTATTTTCAGAATCAATTAAAATTCTGACAACACATTGATTTTCTTCTCTTTCTGTAATAAAAAGTGTTACCTTTGAAAAAGTATCTTCAATTTGAGTAATTCGTCCGATCATTCCCTCATCATTTATAACTGCATAATGTCCATCTATGCCATCTTTTTTTCCAACTCCGATTATAATTTCATCACTATAAAAGTCCAAAGGACGAGAAATTATAGTTGTTGTTAGTACTTCATATTCACTAAGTGATTCTTTTAAATGTAATTGTTTTTTCAGTTCATTAATCTCTTGTCTAAGTTCTTCATTTTCAGCTTGTAACTTTTTTTCTAGTGATATTTCCCTCTTGCTGATCATTGATTTTATCTCATAAATCGGTTCGGAAATAATCTGATTTTCAATATGAAAAACACTGTTAAAAATAGAATTAACAATAAATTCAAGAGGATTCTCTAAATTAAATTGTTTTGTTAGTAAAGATGTTATAGATATGATTATCAATGTACCGATTATGATAGTCTTTTTTGTTTTTAACGACTTCATAACAAACCTGCTTCTGCAAAACTGAAATAAGATCCATGTCCGACAATAATATGATCAATTACCGGAATTCCCATCACTTCCCCCGCCTCTTTTATTCGATCCGTTGTCTGCATATCACTTATTGAGGGAGTACAGTCATTAGAAGGATGATTATGTGCAATAATAATTTTGCTTGCATTTTTTCGTACTGCTTCTTTAAAGATTTCCCTAGGATGAACTACACTTTTATCTAAAGTCCCGATAAAAAGTGTTTCATAGCACATCACATGATTTTTAGTATCTAAAAACAAAGCAAGGAAATGTTCGTTTTTTTCGCTACCAATGAGTTGCTGAAGCCAATTAATCTGATTTTGAAAAGACCAGGTTTCTGAATTTTTAAATTTCTGATAAGCAAGCCTCTTTGATAATTCGATACATGCTAAAAGTTCTAATGCTTTATTTTCTTTTATTCCTTTTATAGACATTAGATCTTCTTTTTCTAATTTTACAAAATAATTCAACCCATCTGATTTCAATAAAATTTGATCTGCAATATCTAATACACTGTTATTCTTATTACCACTTCTGATGATTAATGCCAAGAGTTCACGATTAGCCAACGATTGCACACCAGATTCCAAGGCTTTTTCTCTTGGTCTTTCACTGAGTGGAACATTTTTTATGGCAACGATGATATCACCTCCAAATAAGCTTCTTTTGTATTCGTGCTCAATTTTTCAAGTTGGTTTTGATCTGTTATCCATGCACTTTTTTGGTAATATTCAATTCCATTTTCTTCTAGTTTTTGTTTAACTTCTATTAAAGAAGACACATCATTGGTTGCATTACAAAAAGCAGTGATTGAATTGTTCTTCGTATATGTATGACATTCAATGTTGATATTTGCGCAACGGGCAATCAATTCATCGACAACTTCTCTACTGTTAAATATTCCTAATTGTAACCAATGAATTTCCATTTCTTCATTTGTAAAAGAATTACTTTGCTCGATAGAATCTACATCTCTCACAATTTCATTTTGATTAAACTGTTTATTAAATGCAACATAATAGAAACCGGTAAAAATAAGACATAACACACATGCAAAAACTCGTACTGCATTTCTATTCATATTCTTCCCTCCTGATACAGTTTATGCAATTTTAAGTCTTTTATTCCCATCATACAGCATCGCTATACATTTTAAATCAGTATATTCAATGTATAAAAAAGCTATCTAAAACAATTGACAGATAGCTATTTTTTTAAAGCAAGAAGCATTTTAATTTCACTTTCACTTAATAATCTATATTCTCCCACTTTTAACTTTTCATCTAAAACTAAAGGTCCCATTTTAATTCTTTTTAAAAAAGTAACCTCACTATCGCAAGCATGCATCATTCGTTTTACTTGATGATATTTTCCTTCTTGAATTGTTAAATAAAGCGAAAAATCATTTATTACTTGAACTTCGGCAGGCATACATTTTTCTTCATCATTGATCCAAATACCCTCGCGAATCATTTTAACATGTTTTTCATTAAGAGGTTTTTCTATCTCCACATAATATGTTTTATCAACATGATGTTTTGGTGATAATAATTGATGAGTCAAATCCCCATCATCTGTGATTAATAGAAGACCTTCTGTATCCTTATCCAACCTTCCTACAGGAAATAACCCCTTTGAATTAAAATCTAAGCAATCAAATATTGTTTTTTTATGCTCGGATTTCGTTGCAGTGATTACTCCTTGTGGTTTGTTCAACATGATATATGTATGAGCAGAATAAGAAACAAGTTGATCTACAAGCATAACATGATCTTTATTTTCATCAATCTGAAAATCTGCATTTCTTATGATGGTTCCATTAACACTAACTTTTTCAGAACGAATCAGTTTTTTTGCTTCACTTCGAGTTGCCAATTTGCAATGTGCTAAATATTTATCCAATCTCATCATTTTATTTTTTCCCTTTCAATCGAACCATTATGGTTTGAAGATCCATACGAAAAATTTCTTGTGGCAATTGCAGAAAATAAGTACAACCAAAATATACTGAAATTCCACAAATACCTAAAATAGCAAGTTCGAAAAATGTTTGAATTCTTGATACACAAGATGGTCCGATATTAAAATAATACATAATTTTAAACACAATTCCCATACTTAATATTCCAATAAATGTAAATAGCAGTCTTCTAACGACTCGTTTATAATTGATCTTAAATTTTTTCTTTATCATCCAAAGGTCCAATGTGATAATAACAATTGAAGTTAAAACACTAGATGTGATTGCCCCGGTATATCCTGTCAAAATGATCAATGGGAAAAAAGTAATTAATTTTACTGCAAATCCAATCAACAAATTTACCATAGCCAATTTTCTAAGACGCAATGCCATCATCATGGATGAACAAATCGGTGTAATCGTTCCACACAAGCCGATTAATGAACTCCATGCAAGAAGTTCCGATCCCAAATCCAAGGTTCCATTTCCATACATAAGATAATAAATTGGTTTACTCAAATAAAGTAAACAGAAACAAAGAGGTAGTGCTAAGTATAAAACCGTATCTAAACAATCTAATATATTTTTACTCAACTCTTTATAATTATGATTTTCTAATGCAACCGTGATATAAGGAATGATTCCCGTAGAAAAGCCAATTGAAAATACTTGCGGAATACTGGTCAGCTTATCACATTGTAAAGTAATGATTGATAAAATTACTTTTGCTTGATCATAAGCAATATTTGCCATTTGAGCAGCAGAAATGAAAAAATTATTATTGACGATATTCATGCTATTTCCCAATATTGCGACAATAAAATATGGTAATCCAAAGTAAAATAATTCTTTTAAAAGGTATTTTTTACTTTTTTCTTCCGTTTTTTGATTAGCAGCTAAACTTTTCATTTGCGGATAATGATTTCTATCAAAAAACATATAATACACAATTGCGGAAATAGCACCAATCGAAGTCGCCAATACCGCCATATAAACTGCATAGATGGCATCTAATTGAATAACTTTTACAAGAATAAATCCAAGTAGTAATAGAGAAAAAACCCTCATTAATTGCTCTAAAACCTGAGAAAAAGCATAGGAACCCAATTCTTTTAGACCTTGATAGTATCCACGAATAGAACTTAAAAAAGGTACGATTGCAATAGCAAGCGCCATAATGCAATAAACAGTACGTAATGTATTTAAATCTTGTTCAATCACATTACTTCCTAATGCCATTTTAGCCATTGGTGTAGAAAAAGAAATAAAAAGAATTGCCGCAGTGAAACCTGCAACCATCATCAGCCCTATAGAAAGCTTTCTGATTAGAATTACTGTTTTATAGTCCTTTTTGTCGTAATACTTTGCAACCATCGTTGCAATTGCAAAAGGAATTCCTGCCGTACAAATGTTGAGAAATATATCATAATTTGTATATGCAAGAGAATAAAATACTGTATTTTGAGTCGTTGCAAGAGCTGTAAAAGGAGCCACATACAGAAGCCCCAATAATTTAGAAATAAAAACACCTGCCGTACTAGTTAAAGCACCGGCTATAAATGATTTCTTAGCTCGATTACTCATTTTCCTCTAGATTCTCCTCATCCGCAGATGAATATTCCTCAGAACTAGAATTTTCTGGTTCAACCTGTCCATATACTCCTTTCAATTGCATATAGACTCTTTGTTGATTAATTCGTCCGGAATCTCTCCATAATACAACCATTTTTAAATCCACAGATGGTTGATCTACTGTCCCACTCAAATCAATCCCCTTAATATATCCTAATTCTCTATTTACTTGATTCGGAATCATAACATAATCTCCTGAATTAAAAATACCAAAAGAAGCGGACATTCCTTCCATCTGTGCAAAAACCGTATCATTTTCAACAACGATTGCTTGGACATCATACATTGCTATTCTTGGATTATCAATAATAATATCATAGCGATAACTACCATCTGCCAAAATATTCATAACTACTTCAACATCAAAAAAATCCGTACTTTCAACAAATCTTTCATTATCCAAAACCGAATTATAATATGCTTCATATCTATTCATTCTCTCAGCTGTATCATCCGTATTTGATGAATTTGTACAACCGCTAAATAACAACCCCATACAAAGAATCAAAATGATTTTCTTCATGAAATTCACCTCTGAACTATTATATCATTTAAAAAAACAATAAACAATTGTTACTTGAAGAATTAAAGAAAAGGATATCATATTTTGATATCCTCATTTATTTACTGCTTAGGTTCAAAAGTATTACATTCTGTCTCTGCATCACAACATGGGCGAATACAGTTACAACAACCCACTTCAATTTCTGAAGCTTTGCATACTTGGGATTCGTTATACTTACAAGTATTAACATTACATCTTATTCTATTCATGGTCTTTACCTCCTTCTCACTTATTATCTATCTAATTTATTCTTTTATTCGCACAACAATACATGCACTAAAAGAAAAAATTTGTTCATTCAATGTAGAAAAATGAGAAGTCGCATACTGAATCGAAACAATATTCTTTTCCTCTAATTCACTCAAATAATCATTAACAGCATCCATTAGATCCTCTTCATGTTCATAATCAAATATTTTTACTTGCAACACAAAAATTCACCCTATTGAAGAATACCATGAATCATTAAATTTTTTTGTCGTTTTTAAGACATATGTTAATTTGTTCTCTAGCAGATTCACTCACGCAAGTTAACGGTAATCGAAGTGTATTGTTACACAAACCCATCATTGAACATGCAGCTTTGATTCCGGATGGATTTCCTTCATTCATGATACAATTAGCTGCATGTTTAATTCTATTAATTAAATTTTGATTTTTGATTCCACACTGACTTTCTAAAATAAGTTTTGATATTTCATCACCATAAATATGCCCGATAACTGAAATAATACCATTCATTCCCACTTCTAGCCCTTCTAATAATTGCTCGTCTTCACCACTATAAATACGCAAATGGTCAGTAGAAGCTAATATATCCGCAATATGTGTTAAATCATTATCAGCATGTTTATAAGCCTGAATATTTGAATATTTATTTGCCAATTTGACTAATGTTTCTGCTTCCAGAGCACAAGAGCACCTCTTTGGTACATTATAAATCATAACTTGTTTATCTGTTGCCTCAGCAATTTTAGAAAAATGTTCATATAATCCCATTTGAGATGGTTTCACATAATAAGGAACAACTGCCATAACACCAGTAATTGGATAATCTTTAATTTTGTCTAAAAAATTCAGTGTTGATTCTGTACAGTTTGTGCCAATTCCCATCCAGACCTCTTCACTTTTCACACAAGAAAGAACTATTTCTAAGATTTTTAGTTTTTCCTCATCTTTTAAAAAACAAGATTCTCCGGTTGTACCACACACAACAAATCCATCGGATCCTTGTTTTTGACAATGATGAATAATTGTCTTTAAAGCCTCTTCATCAATAGACATATCTTCTTTATATGGAGTAATCAAAGCAATCATCATTTGTGCGTTCATATATTTTCTCCTTTCTTCATTGTGAGTAAAGGTTGAATTTGAACTTGTTTCAATGCCGCATTAAAAGTTTCTTCGATCAAATCAAATCTGCTAATCAGACTATTTGGCTTATGAATCGGATCATCTTGATAGACCGGTGTCAAATAAATGTGCTTTTTCTGAATTAACTGAAATAAATTCACCGAAGAATTTCCTAAAAAATCATTACTTGCAATTGCCAATATCAATTCTTTTTGATTTCGAAGCATCGATTTTACAGACAATAAAGTCGGATCATCATAGATTCCTTGATTCAATTTACTTATGAAAGTTGCTGTTGCAGGTGCCACAATACAAGCATCATATTGATTAGAGGGACCTGTTTTTTCCGCTTCTTCAATTGTATGAATAATTTTATTTCCTGTTATTTTAACAATTCGGTCAATCCGTTGTTTGGCAGATGAAAATCGATTTTCCACCGTATAGGTATTATTTGAAAATACACATTGAATTTCATAGCCTGATTTAACAAAATGTTCAATTTGCTCAAATACAATTTCATGATTGCAAAAAGAACCACTAATACACCACAATAATTTCACACTAATCCCCTTTCTTTAATTGCCTCATATAAAATCAAAGCTGCACTTTTTGGTGAAAATTTTCCGGGAATACCAGGTAAATATTCATATTGAACTAATGAACAGTTCTGTAATTTTTTTTCTACCCCTACGGCATTTGATGCGATATCAATAATAAAAGGTTTTGACAAAGCTGATTTTATCATCTCACAAGTAATCATAAGACTTGGTGCAGTGTTTACAAGAAAATCAGTATTGATTCGATATTCTGGATAATATAATGTTTCAATGTATTTATTGTTTAAAAATATTCCATTCAACTTTCTTGTTGAAACAATTCTTACAGGACAATCCAAATCAACAAGCATCTTAACAAGAGCCTTTCCACAAATCCCATAACCAATCACATCAACCTTGGTTTCACGAATTCCCATTTCACTATTTCTCAAAATTGAATCTAAAACTCCTTCTGCAGTTAAAATTGCATTTTTTTCATTTATTTGAGTATCCTCTAAAATACAAATAGATTGAGCTTGACATCTGCTTAAAAGTTCATGATTTACACCACTGTAAATTACACAATTTTCGTTTTGGCATTCAAGAAAATCAAAAATATTGATTTTCTCTTTACCGCAAAGTATTTCTCCTTTTGCATTCATTCCTTGCATTGGTAACACAATCCAATCAAAATTTTTTTTAGAAATCATATCGAATTGGTTTTGATTCATTATTGTCGTGACGAAATGATGATCTTTTTTAAGATATTCCGCAAGATATTTCATTCGCTTGTCTGAAATAAAAATAGCTACATTCATACTACCACCACTATATTGTATGAATTAGTATTCATAAGATTGACAATTTAATAAAAAAAGTTTCCAATTTCTTGGAAACTTTACAACTATTTACGAAGACCTAAACGCTGAATCAATTCACGATAACGATTAATATCTTTATCTCTCAAATAAGCTAAGAAGCTTCTTCTCTTACCGATCATCTTCATCAATCCACGTTGTGAATGATAATCATGTTTGTGCTCTTTTAGATGCTCTGTTAAATGGTTGATTTGTGCTGTCAATACGGCTACCTGTACTTCAACGGATCCTGTGTCTCCTTCAAAGCGAGCATAGTCTTTCATGATCTGCTGTTTTTCTGTTTTTGTCAACATATTTTTTCCTCCTAATAATGTCCTAATGATCCAAGAAGAACGATTTTTCAAGGATTCGATTAATCCTAGATCAAAAGCTTAAATATAATATCATAAATTTCATTTAAAAACAAGCACTTTAATCATCTTTTCTAATTATGCTTGATATACACAATCTCCATTCATCCAAGTTTCAAGAATTTGGATTTCATTAATATGGAACGGATCACATTTGATTGGATTTTCGCTCAATATAACAAAATCCGCAAGCATTCCCTCTTTAATCTGTCCTTTGATATTTTCTTCAAAAGAAGCATGAGCACTACCTATAGTGAAAGAATTTATTGCCTCTTCAACCGTCATCGCCTGATCAGAAAGATAAGGACCTATGTGTTCTTTTAATGTGCATCGAGTTACAGCACATTGAATTCCTCCCATTACATTAGGAAGTTCCACCGGACAATCTGATCCATTTGAAACACAAACTCCTCTATCCATTAATGTTTTGAAATTATAACTGCTTTGAGCACGCTCTTTACCGATTCTCTCTTCGACGATTTTAATATCATAATCTAAGAAAATTGTTTGTGCATAACAATGAAGATTCAATCGCACCATTCTATCCAATTGATCCGGTCGTGTGATTTGACAATGAACAATACCATGCCGATGGTCTTTTCTTGGATTTTCAATCAATGATTTTTCAATTGCATTCATAACACGATCTAATATTCCATCCCCTATTGAATGGATAGCTACTTGCATTCCTTTTGAATTTGCATACCCAATCATCTCATCAAATTTTTGCTGTGAATAAACCGGAATACCACAAGTAGTTGAATCATCGATGTAAGGAACACTCATAAATGCTGTTCTCGCACCTAAAGAACCATCTCCCAACATTTTTAAAGGTCCAAACTTGAATAGTTCACTCCCTACTCCGGTATTATATCCTTCCTCAATAAAAGATTTCAGATCATCTAAATTTGTAAAATGATTTTGTTCGTAGACACGAACAGTCATTTTTCCTTCATTTTCCAATTCACGATATGCCTCAATGACTTCATGATAATCTAGATTATGGAAAACAACAAAGTCATCAGTTTGAGCGGAAGTCACACCATAAGAATTCAGATGTTTCATAGCCTTAGTAAGCATTTCCTTTAATTCTGCTCGAGTTGGCTGAGGCAATTTTGAATAAACCATATCCAATGCATTTTCACGAAAGATACCCAATGGTTCTCCATTTTCATCAACATCAAAATGTCCGCCTTCTACTTGCTCTGTGTTCTTTGTAACCTGAATCATTTCCAAAGCCCTTGAATTAACAACACAGGCATGACCACAAGCTCTGACAAGACAGAGCGGGTTATTAGGAGCAATTTCATCTAAATCATAACGGGTAGGAAAGCGATGACCATCACTAAAGAAGTCATGATTCCAGCCTCTTCCTCTTAACCATTGATTCGGTTTTACATCACGACGTTTTATTTCAGAAGCAATGTATTCTTTCAATTCTTGTAATGAAGATGTATGTTCTGCCAACTGCAATGAATCAAGACCATATCCATCATTTAAAACATGCATGTGAGAATCATTAAAACCCGCACAAACAAATCGTCCTTTCAAATCAACTAATTCAGCATCTTTATACTGTGATTCCAATTCTTTAAGTGTTCCGACACCACAAAACTTACCGTTATTTGTAGCAAATGCTTCAACCATTTTTTCCCCGGTATAAATTTCACCATTATAATAAATTTTCATATCAAAGACCTCCTTTTAATCTTTTTTGTCTTCATAGAACAAGACTGTATTTTCATCTACTTGTCCTATTCCCATATAACGAGCTTTATAATCCTTCAATAATATAAAATACTTATTTGAAAGAAGTAAAATAACAAAAACATTAACGAAGGTAGGAATTGCAGATGTGATATCTACTAATGTCCAAATAAAACCGGTATTGCTCGTCTTAACGAGATAAATCGTCCACAAAAGACCCGGAAGTGATCTTATAACATAGAACACTTTGATCAAAGCTTTGGAGAACGCTGTTTCTTTCATATTGATATGCTCAAGAATCGCCATATAATATGTAAACCATCCTCCAGAAGTTGTTACAGTAAAAACAATCATAATAATGGCTAAAATAATGCTTCCAATCGATCCAAATCCTTGTGAAAAAGAACTGAGTGCTAATGCACCGCCGGTTGTTCCCTCTGTCCACATGCCACTTAAAATAACAGAAAGAGCTGAAATCGTACATACGATAAAAGTATCAAAAAATACTTCAAACGATCCCCATAGTCCTTGTTCAATTGGATGTCTTGTCTCAGCGGAGGAATGAATCATCGGTGATATACCCCATCCAGCCTCGTTGGAATAAACTGAACGTGCCATTCCGGTTTGAACAATTTTTGCCACAGCAGCACCAGCAAAACCCCCCAATGCCGCAGTTCCGGTAAATGCATTTGAAAAAATCATTGCAAACGCATTAGGAACTTGAGAAATATTCACAAAAACCATCAAAATTCCCATTAAAATATATGCAATACTCATCAAAGGAACTAACTTACTAAAAATAGATGCAACACCTTGTACTCCTTTTGCCGTAATCAAATAGGTTGTTGCAGCTAACAAAATACCGATTATAATTTCCCCTTCTACGAAGAAATCTCCTAATTGAATTCCACTAAAATTAAAAGCACCGGCAACGACTTCAGAAGCTGTTAAATTAGAGGATGTGATAAAGAAGGTTGAGAAAATGCCTATTCCGAAAATAATCGCAAAGATTTTCCATTTACCACCCCAATGTTTTTCTTCCCCCAATCCTTTTTGCATATAGTAAGTAGGGCCACCATACTTTTCACCTTTTTCGTTAGTTTCACGATAATAACAACCTAATGTAACCTCTACTTGTTTTAAAATAAGTCCAAAACACGCTGTTAACCACATCCACAAAACCGCACCGGGACCTCCCGAAGCAACTGCTGTTGCAACTCCGGCTATATTACCAAATCCGACAGTCCCTCCAATCGCCGTACAGATTGCTTCAAATGGCGAAAGCATCTTACCGTTTTCTTTACTGTTTTTCTCAGTAATACGGCCGGCTGTTCTTTTCATGATCCAACCAAAGTGACGAAATTGAAAAAAACCAGACCGAATTGTAAAATACAATCCTGCAATCAACATGAGTGCGATAAGTGGGACTCCCCATAAAACACCGTTCAACCAATTCAAAAATTCAATCATATTTCTTTTCTCCTTTTGTCCTTGCAATTGCTTTGCTGAATCAAAAGAAAGGACGACAGCCCAAAGCTATCGTCCGAATATATCCATCCGATCAATAGCTCCTCCACTGTTTAATCCAGTGAGAGTCCATGACATATTTTGCCATGTCCCAACTCAAGAATTTGGTCAAAATCTTGGTTTCGGCGATGAATCCTTTCTTTCTGTTTCAACGGATGACCTTCCTTCACAGAATTACTTTTATTCATCGCGCCTCTATTGCAAGGTTTACGCAAATTATAATATTCTTATTTTTCTATGTTGTCAATTATTTTCAAAATCACAATGAAAAAACTTTCATTTTACCTTCTCTATTTCATTCACAATAAACATTGATGAACTGTTTATATTAAACTAATCAAAATCATGATTGTAATATTTAACCAAAGCTTGTGTCCCCAAATCTTCATACCCTTTTTCAGATAATGCTTCATACATATGACAAACCGTATTAAGCATTTCTAAATTCAAATCTTTATCATGTGCCATTTCTTGAGCTATACGCATATCTTTGATAAAGTGCTTGATATAAAATCCAGGATTAAAATCATGATTTAAAATTCGTTTAGAAGTGTTGTCCATTTGCCAACTTCCTGCTGCTCCTTTTGAAATAGCCTCAAGTACTTTTGACTCATCTAATCCAACTGCCTTACTGTAAATAAGTGCTTCACTTAATGCACTAATTGCTCCGGCAACAGCAATTTGATTTGCCATTTTGGTATGCTGACCACATCCAGCACTTCCCATATAACAAATATTATTCCCCATTAAATTCAATAATGGAAGACATCTTTCCATAATTTCTTTTTCGCCACCTACCATAATGGAAAGTGTTCCGGCTTTTGCTCCGCTATCTCCACCACTTACCGGTGCATCTAATAAATGAATATTCTTTTTCTTTCCTTTTTCATATAATTTTTTTGCTAAATCAGGCGAAGAGGTCGTCATATCAATACAGATTGAACCTTCTTTACAATTCGCAAATATTTTTTCATAAACTTCTTCTACAGTTGAGGATACTTTTGCCCCTATTTCTTTTAACGATTCTGCTTTAGATAAAGTTCGATTATAAACTGTCACCTGATATCCTGCCTTTAAAAGATGTGAAACCATACTTTTTCCCATCACACCCGTTCCAATCCATGCACATTTTTCCATATCATTCACCTCATTATCATTATAACATATATTTTTCAGCAACCATTTGATATTAATCATAACTATTCCTTCAAAAATTCCAATAATACTTCATTCAAACAAGCAAATCCTCTTTCCGTTGGAATTATTCTTTCTTCCGTTTCAAAAAGCAGTCCTTTATCTATATTCGCATCCAAGGCACTCTTATAAATATCCTTGATATCTTCATGAAATCTTTGATAAAAAAGTTGTTTACTGATTCCTTCTTTCAATCGAAGTCCCATCATAATCATCTCAAACATAATATCTTCTTTTTCAAGATGAATTTCTTCTTTACACCATTTATGATCAAAATACTCTAAGAAATTCATTGTATTATCATATCGCTTATCTTCGATTTTTCCACTTGCCCCCATACCCAATCCGATAAAATCATCATAATGCCAATATGTTTTATTATGTAATGATTCACCATTCTCTTTTGCAAAATTGCTGATTTCATAATGATGATAACCATTCTCTTCTAAAATATGGCAGGCGATTTCATACATATCTGCTTCAACTTCTTCATCTAATGGCGTAAATCCCTTTCTTGCAAAATCACTGTTTTCTTCAATTGTCAAAGAATAAAGTGAAATATGATCGATTTTCCATGACAATACTTCTAATAAAGATTCTTTCCATTCATCGATTGTTTGAGTTGGAAGCGAATAAATTAAATCTATGGAAATATGTTTAATTCCGACTTGATTTAATTCCTCAATACATTCCTTTATTTGTTTTACAGTATGCTTCCTGTTCATCATTGACAAAAGCTTTGGCTGTATCGCTTGCACACCTAATGAAACTCGACTGATGTGATGTTTTTTTAATATTTCAATTTTGTCTTTAGTTAGAGATTCCGGATTTGCTTCAATTGTAAATTCCTTACAATCTTTCGCATGAAAATTACAATGACTCAATAAATCATCCAGCAATTCATTGCTCAATGAAGTCGGTGTTCCTCCACCAATATAAATCGTATCAAATTGCATGTTCTTACACTTTTCAGCCATTTCAGCATACAATGCATGCATATATTTTTCTGCGAGACTCTCATTGTATTTTACTCTGCAAAAATCACAATAGCCACAAATTGAATTGCAAAACGGAATATGTACATAAAGACTTTTTATCATAATTTTCCCTCTAAAAAATACTATAAACAAACTTCTTTCCAACTTTTGTTTTCTGATAGAAGCGATATTGAACAAGCTGTTCCATTGCTTGTCTTCCTGTTTCATAGCAAACATTGTTTTCTTCTATATATTGTGAAATCGTATAATAATGTCCGGGTTGATGATGTTTTGTATAAAAAGAAACAGCTGCTTTTGAAAGCATAGGATACCGATACATCAAAGTTTCCATTCCTTCTTTATGAAGTGGAATTTCTTTTTTTACCATTAATCGATGATTTAAGATTTGATTAAACACCTTAATAAGTGCAAGTAAATTATAAGTTTGATCTTCTTCTTTTGTGCATTCAGTGTTAAAACATTCTTGATTTAAATACGGAATAAATTTTTCGCAATTCACTTGTTTCAAAACACAAGCAGTCAAAACTATTTTCTGAGTCAAACTAAAATCATCTCTTGTTATTAATGAAGTTAAACGGATCATAAAAGGACAATTTCTTTCTAAATACATTTGGCAATCCTTTTCTTCAAAGAAAAATAAAAATAAATGCTCTTTACAAGTCAAATATTCAATCTCTTTCCGATAACACTCTTTCAAAAAATTCTCACACAAAAATATTTCATTTTCATTTTTTATACTGTTTTTAATCCAATCGTTCAAAACATGCAAATCTCCATCTTCATCGGGAAGCATCAACATTTTTTCCATCAACATCATCATTTTTTTACATACATATCCATTAAGAACAATATAAGTTCCTCTTTTTAAGCATGCATCTTCTACTTTAAAATGAGAACGATACTCCTCAACATCTTTCCAAACCTGATCAATCATCGAAATATTCAAATACTTTGCTAATTCTTTTTTTGTATAATACTTTTGTTCACTTGTCTTATATGCAAGATCATCCATGTTTCTTCACCTCAAGACAAGTTTACACAACAAAAGCTAAAAAGACTGTCAAAATTGATTGGAAATAAGTGCAAATTCCTCGCACTCAAATGGTTCATATTTTGATTGAATTTTAGCCAATGATGCTTCAAAATCAATTTCTTCTACTTGGTTTTCATTTTGATTTTTCAAATGAGAACTGATACAATTTGACATTTCTGTATTTAAACGGACAGTCCTTTTAGCAATGATTTCATTTTCTTTATTTAAATAAACCACATTAAAAAGATAACCTTCCCCTTTATTAAATTCTTTAAAACAAGAACTGTAATCATCTGCATGAACATTAAACGGGCAATCGCTCGTTTCTAACGCATCTTCAACTTGAATCAAAAATAAGTCCACAATCCCTCTTTCAACAAAAGAAATTGTCACTTTATTACGTTTCAATGCTTTGCATTCGTATTCTGTCCAAAACTCATCTTTTACTACCAAAACCCATTCATCATCAATGAAGTCAATAGCTGTCCCCTCATCCAACTCAAATTCAAACTTTTGTCCTAACTCCAATTTCATACGACCACCTCTTTTTTATTTTACCATGATTGATATTGAAAAAAAAGAATAAGCATTTGCCTATTCTTCATCCATTGATAAAACTGCCATAAAAGCTTCTTGTGGTATTTCTACACTTCCTACGGCTTTCATTCGTTTTTTTCCTTCTTTTTGTTTTTCGAGAAGTTTCTTTTTACGGCTGATATCCCCACCATAACACTTAGCCAATACATTTTTTCTTAATGATTTAATATTGGTTCGAGCAATAACTTTTCCATTCACTGCAGCTTGAACAGGTATTTCAAATTGTTGCTTCGGTATCAAATCTTTTAATTTAACCGTAATTGCATTTCCTCTTTGGTAAGCAAAGTCTGTATGTACAATAAAACTTAAAGCATCTATGACTTCTCCATTTAAAAGAATATCCATTTTTTGAAGTTTACTAGCACGATATCCGATTAATTCGTAGTCAAAAGACGCATAACCTTTTGTACAAGATTTTAGCTTGTCAAAAAAATCAAATACTATTTCAGCTAAAGGAATTTCATATACAATTAAATTTCTTCCATCATTCATGACATTCATATCAGCATAAACACCACGTTTATTCTGACAAAGTTCCATTACTGCCCCTACATAATTGGAAGGAACCATAATTGTTGCCTTAACATAAGGTTCTTCTAAACGTAATATACGTTGTTGTTCCGGCATCTTCGCCGGATTATCAATAAGAACCATAGAGCCATCTGTCAAATAACAGTGATAAATAACACTTGGAGCTGTCGCAATCAAATCCAAATTATACTCACGCTCTAATCGCTCTTGTATGACATCCATGTGTAAAAGACCTAAAAATCCACATCGAAATCCAAATCCTAATGCTTGAGAAGTCTCTGCTTCAAATTTCAAGCTTGCATCATTCAATTGCAACTTTTCAAGTGCTTCTCTTAAATCGTTATACCGTTTCGAATCAGTCGGATAAAGCCCACAATAAACCATTGAATTAAAAGTTCGATACCCCGGTAATGCTTCCTTAGCAGGATTTTCTGCATTGGTAATCGTATCTCCGACCCGAACATCTTTAACAGATTTGATGCTTGCCGCAATCCAACCGACTTCACCACAGCCAAGTTCATTCAATTTCACTTCTTTTGGATTTCTCACTCCGACTTCGGTTACCAAAAATTCAGAATTATTTGCCATAAAACGAATTGTATCACCCGGTTTTACCGAACCTTCTTTAATACGAACAAACGCAATTACTCCACGATAACTATCATAATAAGAATCAAATACAAGCGCCTTTAATGGAGCATCCGGATTTCCTGATGGTGGTGGAACATTTTTCACAATTGACTCCAAAACCTGATCCACATTCAATCCTGTTTTGGCACTGATGCGTGGCGCATCTGATGCCGGAATTCCAATTTCATTTTCTATTTCTTCAATAACAACTTCCGGCTGAGCACTAGGCAAATCAATCTTGTTGATAACCGGAATAATTTCCAAATCATTATCTAAAGCTAAATAAACATTTGCCAAAGTTTGAGCCTCTATTCCCTGTGCTGCATCAACCACAAGAATCGCACCTTCACAGGCAGCCAAACTTCTTGATACTTCATAAGTAAAATCTACATGCCCCGGTGTATCAATCAAATGAAAAACATACTCATCCCCATCTTTTGCTTTATATTTTAACTGAACCGCATTCAGTTTAATTGTAATTCCTCTTTCTCTTTCCAAATCCATTGAATCAAGGAGCTGTGCTTGCATTTCACGTTTTTGTACTGTATCCGTCATTTCAAGAATGCGATCAGCCAATGTACTTTTTCCATGATCTATATGAGCAATAATCGAAAAATTTCGAATATGTTTTTGATCCATGAAAATACCTCCTTTCAATTCATTCATTATAACAAAATCACTCTGAAAAGTAAAATAAAAACAAGCCTAACCATATTAAGCTTGTTTCTTTGAATTCTATGATTTTATTCTTCATTAGAATCTGTTTCTTCTAATAAATAAACTTGTCTTATTTCCACATAATACTCATTATTTTCATGATAAATATTAATTTCTTGACCATCAATTGTATAATTTGCAATTGCCTCTTCACCAAAATCATCTTGAGATAAATTCACTGCATTCATCGCATTAAATCTTTCCGGTGCTGATTGATCCAGTAATGAATTGGCAAGATCTAATATTTTTGCAGTTGAATCTTTATCATTAGTTAATTTACACTCTTCAATTTCATTAGGAAGTGTTTTACTGTATTCTTCACTCGCCACATGATCAAGTCCATAAGCTTCAATACTTTCATTATTGTCCTCAACCGACTTTACTTGCAACCCAACTTCCGGACTTACAGAATCAGTCTTTACAGAATCAATCGATTTTACAGCTACTCCGACACTCAAAAAAAGAATTACACAACTACTTACCAAGAAGAATGGACGATTTTTAATCTTTTCGTTGCCATTTGTAAATAATGATTTCTTTTTCTCCATTAATTTAGCAATTTTACTTGCTTCAATATATCGATAAAATAAGTATATTCCAATCAATATCGAAAATATTGAAAACAAGATTATAATAGACTGTTCCATATCAACACCTAACTTTCTATTGACTTCAGAAATTCTTTTTTAAAACTTCTATTTACTTCAACTTCTTGATTATTTCGTAATGTTAATATAAGCTTACCGTTAAATCCGGATGCAATTGCTTCCACAGCTGCTATATTCACAATTTCTGATTTTGAAATACGAATAAATCCTAATGGTTCTAACTTTTCCAACAGTTGATAAAGTTTTAATGAAAAATCCACTCGAGTATCTTGAATTTTTGTATAAACTTCATTGCCATATGCTTGAATTAAATCAATATCTTGTATTTCAATATTAACCATGCCTCTATATGTTCTTCCGCTCAGTGTTTTTTTCTTTACCTGTGAGGAAAAGAGAATGTTTTCACTTAAACTTTCAAGTTGATCCATAGTAAAAACAAGATTAATTTTATCTTCTTCTATATCCTCTTTACACGCACATAAAACAATCTGAGGATTTGCAGACTCTTCTACATTCAATTTTTGTTCTATCCGCTTTTTGCTGATTTCATCAAATTTAATTTTAAACACAGTGTTTCTCCCCTTAATTAAGGTTAATGATATTGTATATAATAACCAAAAAAAGTGCAACTTTCACAGTGTAAGTTGCACATAATGTAAATCAAGTTACTCAGATTTTTGAAAACATTTACCGATTAATTCTTTCCCATGACCATTCATGAAATCAATCGCATTCATTTTCTTCTTTCCTTCTAACTGTAAAACATCAATAAGTAAAATTGCTTTACCTAAACTTACCGCAAATGCATTGTCCATAAGACCTAATACTGTCCCAGATGGTTTATCACATTTTCTATCCAGATATCTCACTGCATGAAATTTTATGATTTTACCTTCTAATATTCCATAACCCACCGGCCAACTAATCAAACCGCGAATCGTATTATATATTTTTAGCGAATCCCATGAAAAATCTATAAATTCTTCTTCTTTTGAAATATTCCATGCAAAAGTTGCTTCTTCATGATTCTGCGGAATACTGAGTGCATGACCATTAAAAATATCAGGTAATGTTTCATGTAAAAGTTTTGCCCCTGCATTCATGAGTTTATCATGAAGTATTTCAGTAGTATCAGTAAATTCTATAGGAACTTCTACTTTGGCCACCATATCTCCGGCATCCATTTTTTTAACCATTTTTACAATTGTGATACCTGTTTTGCTTTCTCCTTCAATAATTGCCTTATGAATTGGTGCACCACCCCGATATTTCGGAAGCAAAGAAGCATGAACATTAATACAACCCAATTTTGGTGCATTCAATACTTCATCAGGAATAAATTGCCCATAAGCACATGTTACAATTAAATCTAAATTTGCATCCAATACAGGTTGAAAATCCGTTTTGATTGAATCCGGTTGAAAAACATTCAAATTATTTTTAACTGCCAATTCTTTAACGGGAGTCGCTCTTAAAAGTTGTTGTCTTCCTACTTTTTTATCTGGCTGTGATACAACAAGCGCAATTTCGATATCTTCTTGTAACAACTGATTTAATATCCCACAAGCAAACTCGGGAGTTCCCATAAAACAAACTCTTTTTTTCATTCATATCACTTCTTTCCGCGCTTTATTATAACAGGAAAAAGCATAAGAATCAATTTCTGAATTCCCGCATAACATCTCCGATAAATTGAACTGAATTTCCAACAGTTTGAGTGACAAAATCTGATAAATCCACACCCAATTGTCCGGCAAAATTTTCTTTTGTCTGATATGTCACACGAACAGAATGTTGTTGTTCTATCACCTCATGATTTGCTATTTGTTCCTCAAAACTTTGAATTTTATTTTCAAGAAAATTTTGTTCATTCAAAGAATTCAAACTACTCCCCAAACAAACTACCAATAAGATGAAAAA
The DNA here is from genome assembly GCA_949744505.1 of uncultured Erysipelotrichaceae bacterium. Taxonomy (GTDB): domain Bacteria; phylum Bacillota_I; class Bacilli_A; order Erysipelotrichales; family Erysipelotrichaceae; genus CATJXY01. The sequence goes on from CATJXY010000034.1 coordinate 96,888, forward strand.
AACATCCAGAATAACCCGTTTCATTCAATCCCTCCACTCTTTAATGCTTCCACCAAAATATCAAGACTGTTCAAGACTTCTTCAAGTGTATTGGTATCTGCACCCAGTTCCAATAAAATCATATTAGGATCCATGTCTTGATTGTATACAGCCTGTCGTTCAAAGACCGATCTCATTATACCTGGTTTCACTGCATTTATTTTGTCGGTTAATGAAATCGAATGGTTCATTACTGTAGAAGCGTTATCACTCTTCATTCCTACCACAAACATCATCTTGGCATATTGTTTTCCATTTTCATCCACATAAGTAACCGCTGATTTAGGAGCAGCGTCACGATGTAAATCAATTGTAAGATCAAATCCCCCATAATTCACAAATGCTTCTTGAATAAATTGTCGAGAAATTAAATATAATTGATTGTAATTATATCCTTTTCGATCTGCTTCTAATAAAAAATCATTTCCTTCGACAACAACATAAAATCCTGCCTCTTCTAGTTTTTTAGCCAATATATAAGAAATTTCCCAAACCGTTCCATTATCTGCGTATTCTTCATATTGATGTGTACTATAAATATAAATTGTTGGTTTTTTTCCATCTTTTAAAACCGGAACAAATGGTACTGCCACTTGAACTTCCTCTTTGATTTCATCAGTAAGTATTGAAGATGGGGGTGCAATAGCGAGTTGCTTTTTTAAACTTTCCGGATTTACTTCAATTGTCGGATTCAATAACTTTTCTAAAAACTGATTAGGACCATCATTCATTGATTTTCCAAGCACATCTAAAAATGAAATCGAATTTAAAATAAAACAGATCAAAAAAATTTTTCCTAATATTTTAAGACTTATCTTCAAAAAAACCCCTCCTGCTTTACTTTATGGTAAAACAGAAAGGATTATGTTAAAACTCTTCAAAGCGTCTATGTAATGTGTAATTGATTGTTTTTGATATAATTTCAGACAAATGCTTGATTTCTTCATCCATTTCTTTTGGTGTAACAACCATTTGGTATGATTCATTAACTTGAACAAGTTTTTTAATTTTATTTTGATCTGCTTCATTAAGATTCTCAAGAATCTCATCAATTAACGCTTCAATCGAAACAACGGTAGCAACACCCATTGCGATGACCGGAACTTTCATCGATTCATAATTTAGTGCCATTCTATGATTTCCTACACCGGCACCGGGTTGAATTCCGGTATTGGTGATTTGAATAACACGATTAATTCGCTCTATGGAACGAGTTGCCAAAGCATCAATCGCTAATATACAATCCGGCTCATACACCTGGGCTACCGCTTTTACAAACTCTGCTGATTCTAATCCGGTCTGTCCCATTACTCCCGGAGTAATAACCGCCACATCAGCAGCTCCACTTTTTTCGTCTAATTCATCATATCGATATAAATGAGAAGTAACAATAATATTTTTAGCTGCCTTAGGTCCCAACGCGTCTGCTGTTATTTCCTGATTTCCCAAACCAACCACTAAAAATCGACAAAGTGGTTTTTTTATACCATCCAGTAATCCTTTTAAGCAATCCATACAAACTTGAATGATATCTTCCCTTTCTTCTTTTTCATCCAACCTTTTAAATTCTACACTGATATAATCTCCTACTGCTTTATTAACTTCATTTATTTCGTGTAAAATTTTAACGTGGTTTGCCTCTACATGATTATATGATTTTTTTTGATGCCAAATGTTCTCATTATCTAATAAATTTGTGACTTCTTCATAAGCCAAATCAGTCCTGTGCTTTTTCATGATGTTCACCTCATTTTTATAGTGTCCACTTTTTTGAATTTTAAAAGTATTTCCTGCTTTTAGCTCTAATTAAAGCGCAAAATCTTGCAATTTAGTTTTCAGTCTGTTATAATTCAAAAGGTAAAATTAGTGTAGGAGGTGCAATCATGCCAAATATCAAATCAAAGAAAAAGCGTGCTATTACAAACTTGAAAAGAAATGCACATGTTAGTTCTGAAAAATCTGCTTTGAAAACAGCTATTAAAAATGTATTGAAAGCTGTAGAAGAAAATGATAAAGATGCTGCAGTTGCTGCATTCAACAATGCAAACTCTGCATTGGACAAGTCTTTTGTAAATGGTTTACATCACAAAAATTATGTAGCTCGTCAAAAGGCTCGTTTACAGAATGCTGTAAATTCACTTCAGTAATAAATTTGATTAAAAAAGCACTGGCAACAGTGTTTTTCTTTTAAAAAAACCTTCAGAAATATAAACTATCTCTGAAGATTTTTTATATATTAATACATTGGCATCTGTGCAGGAGCCGCTGATTCAACCTCTTTCTTAGTACCAACAGCAACTTCTGTCGTAATAAATAAACCACTTATTGATGCAGAGTTCAATAACGCAACACGAGTTACCTTGGTCGGATCAACAATCCCATCTTCAAACATATTGACCCATCTGCCTAATTTTGCATCAAAGCCACAATTCTCATCTTGTTGCAGTTGCTTTTCAACAATATCCTTACCATCAAACCCTGCATTTTCGGCAATCTGGTAAAGTGGTTCACATAAAGAATCTAATACAACACGAATTCCTTTTTGAACATCTGCATTATCTGACTTGATTGTTTCTTTAATTTCTTTATAGATAGCAGCTAATGCGGCACCACCACCAATTACAATTCCTTCATCCACAGCGGCTTTTGTAGCATTCAATGCATCTTCAATACGAAGTTTTTTCTCTTTCAATTCAGACTCTGTTGTAGCTCCCACTTTAATAACAGCTACACCATTTGTTAATTTAGCAAGTCTTTCTTCTAAACGCTTACGGTCATAATCGGATTTAGATATTTGAATTTGATTTGCGATTTGTTGAGTTAAATCTGCAAAAGCTTCTTTGCTTCCTTGACCCTCAATCATGGTTGTCGTATCTTTATCAATCACAACTTTCTTAACGACTCCTAAATCATCAATCGTACAATCTTTCAAATTCACACCCAAATCTTTACTGAAGAATTTTGCACCGGATAAAACTGCAATGTCATTCAAATTATCTTTTTGTGCATCTCCAAATCCCGGAGCTTTTGTTGCGACTACATTAAATGTACCACGAAGTTTATTTACGATAAGTGTTGAAATCACCTCATTCTCGATATCATCAGCAATTAATAACAAAGGTCGATTCAACTGAACAATTTGTTCAAGTAAAGGTAAAATATCCTGAATTGTTGAAATCTTTTGATCTGTTACCAATACATAAGCATTTTCTAGCTCTGTATTCATCTTCTCTCGGTTTGTTACCATATAAGATGAAAGATATCCTTTATCATAACGAAGACCTTCTGTTATTTCTAAAGATGTATCCAACCCTTTTGATTCATCTACATTAATCACACCATTCTTTCCGACTTTTTCCATTGCTTCTGCAATAATTTTTCCAATTTCTTCAGAACCAGAACTGATTGTGGCAACCGATGCAATATCTTGTGTCGTTTCAATTTTTCTTGATTTATTTAATAAACACTCAGAAACTTTTCTGCTTGCAAGATCAATTCCTTCTCTCATCAATACCGGATTGGCTCCTTTTTCAACAAAAGCTAATCCTTTATGTATCATACATTGAGCTAGCAAAGTTGCTGTTGTTGTACCATCTCCGGCAACATCATTTGTTTTATTTGCAACTTCGTAAACTAATTTTGCCCCCATATTTTCAAACGGATCCTCTAATTCAATTTCTTTTGCAATCGATACACCGTCATTTGTGATAAGCGGAGATTCGTATCCTTTATCCAAAACTACATTTCTTCCTTTTGGTCCCAATGTCACTTTAACCGCATCGGCAAGCTTATCAACACCCTTCAACATTAAATTTCTTGCATCTTTTCCATATTGAATTTCTTTACTCATGTTATCACTCCTTTACTCTACAATTGCTAAAATCTCTTCACAAGAAAGAATGATGTAATCCTCACCCTCTTGCTTGATTTCTGTTCCACTGTATTTCTTATAAAGCACTTTATCGTTTACTTTTACAGGAATTACAGTTGTTTTTCCATCGACACTGACTCCATCTCCAACCGCAACAACTACTGCATAAGCTTCATCTTTTGGCTTTTGAGAAAGAATGATTCCACTTGATGTTTCATTTTGTTCTTTCTGTTTTTTTAAAACTACATTGTTAAATAATGGTTTAATCATAAAGTACCTCCTTATTTTTAGCACTCACAAGCATCGAATGCCAACACCATTATATTAATCCTTTTTTAGCACTCTGTCAATTGGTTTGCTAAAAAAATTATTCATCAATTTCAATGATTTTGTTGATTTCATTAGATAAGTTCAATGCAGTATTATAGTAATATTCAAAAGAAACATCCCGAATTTCGTTGGGGTGATTTAAATCTTCTTCAATAAATTCAATACATTCATTTAATAAAGAAAGTTTTATATCCAATAAATACCGATTATAATCTGGTTTAATAATTAATTTTTCATATACAGTATCAACGAAAATTCTTCGTTGTTCATCATTCATATAAAATGGAAAAGTAATTCTGTTCTCGGTCCCATGAGCAATTAATCGAGCGATATCCAACGAATATGGCATCATCCCACCAAATGCCCAATCAATAAGAACAACTCGTCTTTTATTATAAATCGCATTGAATTGCAAAAAATCTCCATTACAAAAAGTTCTTGGACAATCTTTTTGTCTTAGTATAAATTTATCATAGGCTTTTTTTAATTCGATTTCATTTTTTAAGCATTCAGATCTTCTTAAAATTCGATTCATATATTTATCAAATCGATCCTGTTTTATATTTTTATAATCTTCCTTATTCATCCAAGATTCATTCATGATTTCTGTAATACTTTCAGCACATAAATAAGCCATTTCATTACTAAAATTTCTGAGATCTTTCCCTTCTATAAATTCAAGTAAAATCCAACATTTTGTACAATCTAAATATTTTCCATAATAAGTCGGAACAGAAAAAGAATGTTTGCTCAAAAAATTTTCATAAATTTCGCTTTCTTGGATTGTTGTTTTTTTTAATACATATATTTCTTTATTCGTTGTCACTTTATAACAATTATATCTTCTAATCTCTTTAGTCCCTACTAACCCTTCACAAAATTGTTCTATCTTTAATATTTTCAATGGATGTTGAACAATTTTTCTCATAATTGAGATAACTTTTATATCCAAGTTTACTTTCTCTAAAAAAGAAATGCTATGAGTTTCATTTATTTTCGATGGTGAATCCATATTTATCTATCCTATCTTGAATTTCTTTAACCTGTTTTCCTTTTGTAATATTCCATTCCTCTTTTAATAAATTCAACTCACGTTGGTAAGTTTGAATGACTTTCTCGTTTTCACCTAAGATTTCATACAATTTAACAATTGCATCAAGCATATCTGTATAACGTGGCTTAGGTGCTATATCATGACACAGTTCATAGATTTCAATCGCAACTTCATATTGACAATTTGAGGCAAATCGATTTGCTATCTCCATCAAAATACGCCAATCATTTTTATTATCTTCCATAAGATTCATATAGAGCTTCTTTGTGTTATTAAATCCGGATTTCTTCTCCTGAATTAAAATCTCATAGTATGAAGACAAATAACTTCCTCTCCCTTCTTCTAACAGCTTCTTTGCCTCATTCAACCTTCCATCAGCTATGAGGTTATCAATCAAAAAAAGTGCAGTTCTTTGGTTCTGTTGTTCATTCATTAACGTTTTTAATATATTAACTAACTTTGAATGATTATTTACATTCCAATCATTTATCATTCCATTTGAAGCATTATTCAATGTGTTTAAATCGAATTTATTATCCGGTTTAATTTTCAGTGCTTTTAATGCGTAATGAGCTGCCTTTTCATTCAAGCAACATGCTTCAAAATGATACAAATCACCCAGTATTGAATTCGCTTTATAATTATCCGGGTTTCTTTTTAATTGATCAATCAAAAATGTTTCACTATGATTAAAAAATTCATTTGTAAGAGGATATCCATTTTCTACAGCGTGTTCGATACGAGTATATTCCAAATCAGTCGGATATTCAAATAATTCATCAATAGTTATCCCAAAATAAGAAGCTATCGCCGGTAATTGACTTATATCCGGATAGCTAGAATTGCTTTCCCATTTACTTATAGCTTGTGCCGTTACATTAAAAACCTCTGCAAGTTCACTCTGTGAAAGAGCTTTTTCTGTCCTCATACGTTTGATTGCTTTACCTAAATTCATACTTTTTCTTTCTCACTTTCTATCTAAAATGATAAATGAGATTTCTTCAACTATCAATTGATTCTTCTTTGATTTTTTTTAACTATTCGTTGAATAAAAAAAGTTTGGTCAAATATGACCAAACTATTATTTATGTTTTAAAAATCAACTTCATCTGTAAATTCAAATTGGTAATCAGCAATTCCAACGATATCGCCCTCTGCAACACCGGCTTCACGTAAAGCATCATCAACCCCTAGTTTCTTTAATTCATTACCAAATCGAATAGCATCCATTTCCGTTTCAAAGCGACTCATTTCAAACAATTTCTGAATACGCTCCCCTTCAACATTCCATAAATGCTCACCAAGTCTTTGAATCGTAAATGGCTTCGACTTTGGCTCAAATTTAAATAAGACTCCTTCTGATTTGTTTTCTTCTTCATTATACAACGGGAATTCCGGCGTAACAGCCAATAAATCTGCTGCTCTATATAATACTTCATCGACTCCCTCGTGAATAATCGTACAGGTCGGAAATATTTCTAGATTCGGATAGGCATTTTTAAATCTTTCAAGATTCTCTTCAGATTTTTCCATATCCATTTTATTAGCCAAAATAACCTGGGGTCTTTCTAAAAGACGCATTTGATATTGAGACAACTCTTTATTGATGATTTCATAATCTTCAATCGGATCTCTTCCATCTGCACCAGACATATCTAAAATATGAATCAAAACACGACAACGTTCAATATGTCTTAAAAACTGATGACCCAATCCTTTTCCCTCAGCAGCACCTTCAATCAGCCCAGGTAAATCTGCCATGACAAAACTTCTTCCATCCTTGACTTGGACCACTCCTAAATTTGGAACTAGTGTTGTAAATGGATACTCGGCAATTTCCGGTTTTGCGGCCGATACGACAGAAAGTAAAGTACTTTTTCCAACGGACGGGAACCCAACAAGACCTACATCAGCCAAAAGTTTTAACTCTACTTCAACTTCCTTTTCTTCGCCCGGCTGTCCCATCTCACAAAACTCAGGGGCAGAATTTCTGGAAGTAGCAAAATGCCAATTTCCTTTTCCGCCTTTTCCACCTTTTGCAATAATCGCAGACTGTTCATCTTGTGTTAAATCCGCAATAATCGCACCTGTTCTACTATCTTTAACAATTGTACCAATCGGGACACGGATAACAATATCTTCCCCAGCAGCACCATGCATTTTTTTTGTTTTTCCAACTCCACCATTTTTAGCAGAAATCAGTCTGTTATAACGAAGATCCAAAAGCGTTGATTTATTGGAATCAACCTGAAAAATAATACTTCCGCCATTTCCACCGTCACCGCCATTTGGTCCTCCTAAAGGAACATATTTCTCTCTTCTAAAAGAAACAATACCATTTCCGCCATTCCCGGCTCGTAGCTTTAATTTTACACGATCAACAAACATAAATTTGCCTCACTTTCTAAGTTAACATGAAAAAATCCCCAATTTACTGGGGATTCCATTGTTATGCTGCAGGATAAACTGAAACCTGAGTTCTGTTTTTTCCAAGACGCTCGTATTTAACAGTTCCTTCACACATTGCAAACAATGTGTCATCACCGCCACGTCCAACATTTGTACCCGGATGGATCTTTGTTCCTCTTTGACGATAAATGATTGAACCGGCATTAGCTTTTTGACCATCTGCCAATTTTGCACCTAGTCTCTTAGAATGAGAATCACGTCCGTTCTTTGTAGAACTTACCCCTTTTTTCGAAGCGAAAAATTGAATATTCAATGAAAACTTCATGGATTACACCTCCTGTATTTGTATCTTGATAAAATCCGGATAACTTTCCTCAACCGTTCTCAGTTGAACTAATCCGGTATTGAGTATAATTTGAGTTTTGGAATCTGCATTTAATGCTTCAATGCTTATTTTACTATCAACAGACATTTTAACATTTTCATTAGACATTTCATCTAATGCATTTAAAAGTCCAAACATGATCGAACTCACAGCCGCACACACCAAATCTTTTCCTATCTCATCATACCCCGCATGTCCTTTTACATCAATTTTGTTAATTTGATCCGAAGAACATTGTACTTTAATTTGAATCATGACTATGCTTCAATAGACTCAACAACAAGTTTTGTGAATGGCTGTCTATGACCCATTTTACGGCGTGTTGAGCTTTGTTTAGCTGTGTATTTGAAAATAACAATTTTCTTAGCCTTGCCCTGCTCAAGAACCTTACATGTCACTTTAGCACCTTCAACATAAGGTGTACCTAGTTTCAAAGTTTCATTGCATGCTGCAACAACTTTGTCAAAAACAACTTGTGCATCTTTTTCAACATCAAGCTTTTCTACAAAAATAACTTGACCTTCTTCAACACGTAGCTGTTTTCCACCTGTTTCAATAATTGCGTACATTGTATTGCACCTCCTTAATTTCTTTCTGATGACTCGCCATGACGGGTGGTTTTTTTAACACTTTAACCCGACTATGTGCGGTTGCAGTCACTAAAAGGACTTACAACACAGGGAGTTTAACATATTTTGCAAAATAAGTCAATAAATACTCTTTCATAAATTCAATCCTCAGAACTTTTTTTATCCATTAAGTGAAGCTTTCTACTACATTTATAATTTATCATCTTTTCAATACAATTGGAGGCAATATTTTAGAATTCGGTTTTTCGTTTTTCACCGCCTCAATTAAGACCGTAATTGCTTCTTTCTTATTTTCATCATACACAAATTGCAATGCCTTCACTTCTAAATTGCATTTTGAGCATTCAATCAAAATCTCAGTAATTCGTGATGCGCGATGAACTAAATAAAATCGTCCTTTATCTTTTAAAAACCTACTGGCAGAATAACAACATTGGTGCAATGTCATATATTTTTCATGCCTTGCCACTTCCAAATATTTATTCTCATTACGATTATGAACATTACTCGTATCAAAATAAGGTGGATTACATACAACAACATCAACTTTTGAAATCACAACATCTTTTACATCGCTGACAATAATTTCAACATTACTCAAATGATTCTGAATCATATTCTCACATGCAAGTTCACAAGCTTCTTCAAATACATCAATTCCAATCATTTTATTAGGCTCAAAGCGAGAAGCATATAAAAGAAGTGCTCCATTATTGCATCCCATATCCACAACACTTTCACCTTTTTTTACTTTCATAAAATTTCCCAATAATGCTGTATCTGTATTCATACGAAACATATCTTTTCTTTGATAAAGATGTATATCTGTGTTTGGAAGATAATCCCAAGTCTTATTCGTCGATTTCATTATATACCTCCATTTCAAAAAAGAAAGTTGTTCCTTTATTAAGCTCACTTTCAACCCCGTATTCCATATTATGTGCTTCCAAAATAGCCCTTACAATAGCAAGACCTAACCCGCTTCCATTTGATGACCTTTTAAATTTCTTATTTATCTTATAATAACGATCCCAAATGTATGGTAAATCCTCTGGTGCAATTCCCGAACCATTATCAGAAATTTCAATACGAATATTTCTTTTTCTCTTCTTCACTCGAATTGTAATTTTAGTACCATCCGCAGAATGCTTGATTGCATTGGAAATAAAATTAGCAATAACTTGCCCAATTTTTATTTCATCGGCATACACCGTATAATCATTTTCGCACTCAACTTCTAATAAAATTTGATGTTCATCGATAAGTCCTTGATAAAGCATCACAATTTCATCTATTTTTTCTTTAATGTTAAAATAGCTACAATTCAACTCATATGTTCCGGATTGCATTTTGCTTAATTCCTGCATATCCAATACAAGCCGATCCAAATATTCGGTTTCTTTGACGATAACATCCAAATGTTCTTCCCTTTTTTCAGGGTTATCACCGGATATATCCTTAATCATCTCTGCATAAGCTCGAATCATTGTTAAAGGTGTCTTAATATCATGTGAAACATTCGCAATCAAATCTTTTCTAAGTTCATCAACTTTTCCCAATTTATCTGCTGCTTCATTTAATGTATGAGCCAACTCTTCTATTTCCGTATATGATTTTCCCTCAAAATGAACATCATAGTTTCCTTGAGCCAATTCGTCGGCAGAACTCTTTATTTTCAAAATCGGTTTTGATATGAATTTAGAAAAAATGCCTGATGCAAGAATCGAAATCCCCATCACAATTAAAGCCATATAAAAATACTGTGATGTAAAAATTTCCAAAGTTGTATCCAATGGATCGATCGGACTATTTACAAATAGATAATAATTAACTAATTGTGAGTTGATTTTTGTACCGTAAATAATTGTTTCTTGCTTTGTTTTAGGATTTTCAACTATTTGAGAAAATTCATTATTGGTTTCATCTACCAATGACAAAAAGGCCGTCCCTTCACGAGTCGGTCTGATTCTTGTCTCATTTGAAAGACGTATCGTTTGATTAAAAATACATGATGCACCTAGATTCTCAGGATCATAAGCCAATTTGCCACTTTCATAATAAATAATCGGACAAACATTATAACTTATTGCCGTAGAAAGAATCTTATCTAAAGAGGCCTGACTAATTTCTTCACTTTCCAAAATACTTTCAATTTCTGTAGCCACTGTTTTTGCGGTATTGGATTTAATATTTCGATAGTATGGTTTAATTAACACATTCTGTAAACTAATTAACACAACTAAAATTCCTAACGCAAACGCAAGAAATGTAATCAGAATCTGAAATTGTACCCCTTTAAATCTAAGCTTCAAACTTATACCCCATTCCTCGAACTGTAACAATCATATCACGATATTCTTTTAGGTTATGCCGAAGCATTTTAATATGGGTATCTACTGTACGATCATCCCCAAAATAATCATAATCCCATACTTCTTCTAAAAGACGCATACGTGATAATGCGATATTCTTATTTTTAACCATAAATAACAATAAGTCAATCTCTTTCGGAGTTAAATTTGCTTTTTCATTGTTTACATAAACTACTCTTCCTTCAACATCAATCTCAAGACCTTTAAATTTAAGTGTCTCTGTTTTTTGAGAAGTTCTTTCAACAATAACTTTGATTCGGGCCATCAGCTCTTTTGGAGAAAACGGTTTTACAACATAATCGTCTACCCCAATCTCAAATCCAAGCAATTTATCGTATTCTTCTTGTCTTGCACTAAGCATGATAACCGGTATATTTTTAATTTTTTTAATTTGTCTGCATGCAGAGAAACCATCTAATTTCGGCATCATGATATCTAAGACAATTACATCATAATCATTTGCCTCTACTTTTAATACCGCATCATATCCATCATCTGCCTCATCAACTTCATAACCATTAATCAATGCATACTCTCTTACGACTTCTCTGATTTTTTCTTCATCATCGACAATTAAAATTTTTGCCATAAATACTTCACCACCTTCTTTTAGTTTAACCATATAATGTGAATAATAAGTGAAAAATCTACATCTTTATCATTTTTATATTTTTCACAAGGCAAGAACCCTTTTGAGCTTCCATGTTTCCTTCAAAAATAATAAAATTACCCTTTTGTATTGTTTCTTGATGTTTTTTATATACATTTGGCATCACAACAAGATCCATACTTCCCGATTCATCCATGACATTTACAAATGCCATTAAATCTCCATTTTTAGTTCGATGCTGTTTCACTCTTTGTATCAAAGCAAATCCCCGAATAGAAGAATTCTTTTGAGCCAAAAATACCAAAGGTTGAACTTGAAGATTTAAATTTTGTTTCATCTGAACGATTGGATGCATCGATAAATAAAACCCTAATACAGCCTTCTCCCGTTCACATCTTTCCAATACATTTTCTTTTGCAATGATTGGCACTGGGGTTGAGACAAGTCCTAAATCAATACGACTTTGTCCCTCAATATCAATACGTACAAGATCACCATAGGAAATCGCATCATCCAAAGATAAAAGCATACTCTTTCTATTCAATTTAAACTCATCTAAAGCACCGGCATCAATTAATGTTTCAATTGCTTTCTTATTAAATTTTCTAGTCAAAATACGAGCCACAAAATCGTAATAATCTTTAAATAAACCTCTTTCCGCACGCTCTGTTAAAATTTGTGAACATGCAGCACTTCCAAGACCCTTAATGCACAACAAGGACATACGAATTGCATTTTTTTCAATTTCAAAGTTCATTGTAGAAAAATTAACAGAAGGTTTTCTGACTTCAACTTTTAATCGTTTACATTCCTCAATATATTGATAACACTTACTTTCCGATTGAGCAACACTATTTAATAAGGCACAGAAAAACTCCAAAGGATAGTTTGCCTTTAAATAAGCCATTTGATAAGCAACAACACCATAAGCAACAGAATGACTCGTATTAAATCCGAAATTTGCAAATTTCAAAATAAGTTCATAGACATCATGAGCTAATTTCTCACTGTAATTATTTTTTATACATCCTTGAATAAACTCCTCTTGAAGCGATTCAAGATAATTTAATTTCTTTTTACTTATCGCCCATCTCAAAGTATCCGCTTTTGCCAATGAAAAACCTGCCATTTTTTGCGATATTTGCATAATTTGTTCTTGATAAATCATAACGCCGTATGTACTCTTTAAAATCGGTTCCAAATCCGGATGAAGATATGTAATTCTATCTGGATTCTGCCTATTGTTAAGATACAATGGTATATTTTCCATCGGACCCGGTCTAAACAAAGCAATAACCGCAACAATATCATCAAAACATGTCGGTCTGATTTTTCTAATCAAATTCATCATGCCATCACTTTCAAGTTGAAATATTCCAACTGTATCTACATTTTGAATGATTTTAAAAGTTGCTGGATCATCAAATGGAATTTTCATGATATCTAAATTTACTTTTACTTGTACTTTGCGAACTACTTCATCAATAATCGTTAAATTTCTCAAACCGAGAAAATCCATTTTAATCAAACCCAATGACTCTAAATATTCAGCTGTATACTGAGTAGATACCGTATCCTCCTCTAAGGCAATACATGGAACCACTTCATCTAGTGGTCGCTTGGAAAAAACAATTCCTGCCGCATGAGTACTGATGTGTCTTGGTAATCCTTCAATTCTACATGCCGTTTTAAATAAATGCATATATCTAGGATCTGCTTGGATATATTTTTTAAACTGTGCAGATTGCTCAAATGCTTCTTTTAATGTTATTTTTAATTGTCTTGGCACAAGTTTACAAATTGTATCCACTTCTCTTAAAGGAATATTCATCACACGACCCACATCACGAATAGCCTGTTTTGCAGCCAATGTACCAAAGGTAGAAATATGTGCAACATGATCTTTCCCATACTTTTCTTTTACATAATGGATTACTTCATCCCTTCGATTGTCAGGAAAATCGGTATCAATATCCGGCATAGATATTCTTTCCGGATTCAAAAATCGTTCAAACATTAATCCATATTTCAAAGGATCTATATGAGTAATTCCTAAAACATATGCTACAAGAACTCCGGCAGCACTTCCTCTTCCGGGTCCCACATAAATGCCATGCTTCTTTGAATAGCGTATAAAATCCCAAACAATAAGAAAATAGTCTTCAAAATGCATTTTGACGATAATATCCAATTCATATTTTAAGCGCTCCATATAGGGTTTAGTCACACAATTTCTTTTTTTTGCACCGGCTAAGCAAAGCTGGGTTAAATATTGAGCACTGCTAACTCCATTTGGACATTCAAATTGTGGCAATTCTGTTTTTCCTGTTTCCAATTCAATATTACACATAGCAGCAATTTGATCACTTACATCCAAATCTTCTTTTTCATATATTTTTTTCATTTGATCTTCTGACAAAAAATAACGATTTGGGAGTGAGGTTAACGCTGTATCTTGTAAAGTTAATCCATTTTTTATTCCTTTCAAAACTTTCAAAACCTCTTCATCTTCAGGATCTTTATAATATACTTTAGGTAAAGCAACGGTTTCTACATCACAACTTTTAGCCAATTGCTTCAAATATGAATTTTTCATTCTCCAAAAAGAAGTTTCATTATAAGATAGACCGATAAAAAGTGATTCAAAAGATTCTTTTAATTCTGTAATTTGCTCAATTAAATCTTCTTCTTTATCATTAATCAAATTCTTCTCAAAGATTCCCCCTTCTCCTTCTGCGATTATAATACAGTGCTTACTTAATTGCTTAAAGAGATCAAAAGACAAACTATTCATTTCCGTATTCAACAATGTAGAGGCTTTTAAACAATTTCGATATCCTATATCATCTTTTGCCAACATGACAAAAGGAACCTTTTCATCATAGACATTGATAAGTACCTCTACTCCTAATATTGGCTTAATTCCATGTTTTTTACACAAAAAATAAAAATCCATGGCTCCATGCATTACATTCTTATCCGTGAGCGCTACAGCAGAAAAACCACGCTCTTTGGCGCATTGCACAATATTTGCCACGCTCATGGTAGATTCTAGAAGGCTATAAGCACTTCGTACATATAAGTGAACACCCACATTTAACACCTCACTATTATTTTAACATAAATAAGATTAAAATGAAATTTGTTCTAACTGGAATAATTATTTCTTCTCACTCATAGATTAAACTGAATAAGGGAGGTTTTTTATGGATACAACAGATATTCTTAAGAACATTGGTGAGCGGTGCGGTGGCGATATATACTTAGGGGTAGTAGGACCTGTAAGAGTCGGAAAATCAACCTTCATCAAAAAATTCATGGAAAAAGCAGTTATTCCATATGTAGCGGATGAATACGAAAAAGGAAGAATGATCGATGAACTTCCTCAATCAGGTGAAGGGAAAACAATTATGACAACCGAGCCAAAATTTGTCCCTAATAATGCCGCAACAATAACATTTGATGATGGATTTACTGTAAAAGTTCGTCTAGTTGACTGTGTTGGCTTTGTAATCCCTGAAGCAAAAGGATACAAAGACGAAAACGGAATACGAATGATTCGTACACCTTGGTATGATGAAGCTATTCCATTCAATGAAGCAGCCAAAACCGGAACCGAAAAAGTCATTCAAGATCATTCAACAATCGGTATTGTAGTTACCACAGACGGAACAATTACTGATTTACCACGAGAATCTTATATTGAAAGTGAGGCCGAAGTTATTGATGAATTGCTCCAGATCGGCAAACCTTTTATCATCGTAGTCAATTCAAAAGATCCATCTTCAATTGGTTGTAAAGCAATTGTTGATAAGTTAAAAGAAAAATATGATGTACCGGTACTTCCAATGGCTGTACAAAATATGAATGAAACAGATGTTCATACTTTATTACGTGAAGCACTCTATGAATTTCCTATTTCTGAAATTAATGTTGAAATGCCAAAATGGATTACAGTTCTTCATGATGAGCATTGGCTAAAACATAGCTTAGATGAATCCATTGCTGAATCAATGCAACAAATTCAAAAATTAAAGGAAGTTGAAGGCATTTTAGATATCTTGAATATGAACGAATATATCGATAAAGCCAGCATTTCCACAGTTGATACTGGAAAAGGAATTGCTTATATCGATATCACAACAAAAGCAGGATTATATAATCAAGTATTAAAAGAAATCATGGGAGAAGAAATCGGTGATAAGGCACAACTTTTAGCATTAATGCAAGATTTTGCCAAAGCAAAAAAAGAATATGACACAATCAGCAGTGCCTTAAAAATGGTCAAACAGACCGGATATGGATTTGCCTCAGCAAGTCTTCAAGATATAAAATTATCTACACCTGAGCTTGTCAAACAACAAGGACGTTACGGAGTCCGAATCAAAGCTGTTGCCCCTAGTATCCATATGATCAAAGTTGATGTAGAAAGTGTATTTGAACCAATCATCGGGTCAAAAGAGCAAAGTGAAGAACTTATCAACTATCTTCTCAGAGATCAAGGAACAAATGATCAAGCCATTTGGGAATCAGATATTTTCGGTAGAAAACTTTCTGATTTAGTAAAAGATGGTATGAATTCGAAATTATCTATGATTCCAGAGTCAGCCAGAATACGCCTTCAAGGTATTTTGACAAGATTAGTCAACCGTGGTAAAGGAAATGTTATTGCCATAGTATTATAAAAGCTTGGTTTTTGTAATGACCTCCTCAAGTTAGTTTAACTTTTGGAAGTCACTACATTTTACCAAGTTTTTTTAATCTCCTAAGTTATAATTTGCATTTTGAATATTATAAATCAAGTTATTATAATTACTAAATATGAAATCATATAATTTAAAGTTCTCTTCTGAGTAAGCAATTGGTAAAATTCTTTGAACTGCTGCAAATTGAGCAAACAAGGCTGTCCATGTTGCATTTCCGACAACACCGTCAACGCTCAGTCCGTTTTGAGATTGAAAGTTTCTTACTGCCCTTTCTGTTGCAGAACCGAAAATGCCATCCACGGATAAAGCATTATTTCCATTGACTTGATTCAATGCTTCCTGAACAAGACGAACGTCCTCTCCTCTTGATCCTACACGAAGTGCTGTACCCGGATATGGAAGTGGAGTCACAGTTGGTGGAGAAACATTTTGTATATTTTTATAAACAGACACCAACCGATTCCAAGTCACTCGACCAACAATTCCATCAGCAGGTATTCCAACCCACCTTTGAAATGCAATAACTGCTGCCTCTGTTGATTTTCCAAAATTTCCATCTATCTTTATGGATGGAATTTCATCAGTAAATTCTGTGATACTTTGTAAGAAAAATTGGATTTCCTGCACATAAACATTTCGATCTCCACGACGTATGCTGAATCCCGGATATTCTCCGATTTCCCTATCCACTATCCCTTCTGATCCGAGTTCTGCAAGTTTTTTTACAGCAACATAAATATAATTAATTTTATACCAAGTTGCATTCCCAACAATGCCATCCGCCGTTAAATTAAACTGCCTTTGGAAAATCTTAACACTGTTTTCAGTTTGTTCCCCAAAAACTCCATCAACCGGATAAATCGGTGTAATATTAGGATAATTTATTGCGATTCGATTCAATTGATTTTGAATGATTGCTACAGAATCACTTCTTGTCCCTCGTCGAAGTGCCATTCCGGGATAGGATCCTGCAATACCCTCTATTCGATCTGTTTGAGCAATTTCAATATCATTGCCATAATAATGACGAAGAATTTCATATGAATTATATCCTCGATTAGCTAAATCTACAGTTCCCCATTGTTTCATCCCCGGACATGTTGCCTGTTTACCATCACAATATTCCGCATAATAAGGATCAATCGTATTAATTTTACGAATATAGTTATTAAATATATCATCTACAACTTCGCTGACACTTTCAAAAATATTTCTACCATGTACATAGTATTGATCATATGCCGTCGAATTTGTAATATCAAAATTGTAGCCTTGTGATGGATACCACTCTGTATAAACACGATTTAATGCCAATGAAATTTGCGCAAGAATATTAGCTCTTAAGCTCTCTTTTGGCCATGTAGGATAAATCTCACTGGATGCAACGTTTTTTATATAATCAATAAATGAAACTGATACATTTCTGGCAGAAGAAGATGGTCTACCTAAATGAACCCGAATCTTTTCAGGTATAATAACAGGATGCAAAATTCGTAAACTTACCGGAACTTGGTCTAACAAAGTAAATGTATCTCTTAAAATAGGCGCTTCTGGTCGAAGTACATCTTCATCCATAAGAAGTGCCCTCGGTATAACAGTTGTTTCGTTGGGAACTACATTTTCTTCATTTGGCATCATTTCAATTTGTAAAAGTGAAGTCTCACCGTCAAATACTTGTACATCATAAATGAGCCTTTCTGTATAATCATTTTTTATTAATTCAACATTAATTACCGAATATGGCATTTCTTCATTAGATTGATCTAAGGATAAACTACGATCCGGTGCCGGAAGTTCAATCAATCCGACTTTTCCTTCAGCATTTGTACTATAAATCTGATTAAAATTATAATTATCACTGAAAACACGCACAAAAACACCTTCTAATGGTAATGCTTCCTGTGCAACAGTTGTTTCAATCAGCAACCTTCCTTTTCCCATATATGACCCTCCTCAGATTCAATATATGTATCCTCATAGATTTTATATAGGCATCAAACTAAAAAAGAGAACCTTTCAGTTCTCTGCTTGGTATATTTTACCTAATAACTTTTATTTGACATGCTTCCATAGCTTTTAACGCAATTTCATGACTCTGCACCGTCACTCCGGCACAGCATCTAGCATCAACACTAATTAGGCATTCCGGTAAAAAAGCTTTTACAAGTATTGCGTTAGAAAGAACACATATATCTGTACAAAGTCCTACAAATTGAACTTCTTCTAAATCTTTCTCATTTCTTTTTAGCCATTTCCCCAAATCAATTGATCCAAACGTATTTTTATTAAAAATTTCGATTGCTTTGTTTGTGTCAAGTAATTTAGAAATCTGCCATCCCTCTGTATTTTCAATACAATGCATAATAGGAAGATTAATTCCTTCTTGGGTATCAAGATAGTTTTCTTGATGTGTATCCCTTGTAAAAATAACTTTTCCTTCCCATTCCTCAATTTTCTTTTTCACATTAGAAACAATCAAAGTGGCTTCTTTTGTTCCTAATGATCCATCAATAAAATCATTTTGCATATCAACAACAACCAATACTCTTGTTTTCATCTTTTATCACACCACCAATTTTTCAAATGCATTTTTAGCCGCATTCTGTTCCGCTCGTTTTTTGCTTGTCCCGCTTCCCTTACCTAAAATAATATCATCTAATTTAACAACAACTTCAAATTCCGGACAATTGCTTGGCCCCTTAGAACCAATCAATTCGTAATGTACTGTTTTTCGATGGTCACTTTGTACATATTCTTGCAATTTAGATTTATAGTCAGTTGTTGCTTCCGTTGCCGGATGCTTGATCTTAGGCAAAATCACTTCATTTAATATAATATCTACCGGTTCCATTCCACCATCTAAATATAAAGCTCCAAGCAATGCTTCAAAACTATCTGCCATAATTGATTTTCTATTTCTTCCCCCTGTTTTTTCTTCCCCGACTCCTAACTTTAAAAATTCATTTAGTTTAAGCTCTGTAACGTATCCTGCTAAGGCTTCTTCGCAAACCAATTGAGCACGTGTTGTTGTCATTTGACCTTCATGCATTGCAGGTTGTAGGTTATAAATTTGCTTGGATGACCACAGTTGTAAAACGGCATCTCCCATAAACTCTAAGCGTTCATTATCTTCAAATTTTTTCTTATGCTCGTTCACATAAGAACTATGTATAAATGCCTGATTAATTAAATCATGGTTATTGACATGAATATTTTTTGATTCGAGCCATTCAAATATAGTCATAATCTTCCTCCTTAATAACTCAGTCCATAACATTTATTTTATCCGAATTATTGTGAATATATTTCCTGATTTCACAGTATTCCGGATTCATTATATCATTTAAAATATCTTTTGCATCATTTTTTGCAGTATTTATAATGTTTGTATCTTCAAAAAGATTGCCAAGTACAAAACTCGGAAGTCCGCTTTGACGTGTTCCCAGGAAGTCACCCGGACCTCTTAATTTAAGATCTTGAATAGAAATTTCAAACCCATCTGTTGTTTTTTCTAATACATTCAAGCGTTTCAAACTTTCTTCATCTGTACTTGATGTCAACAAATAACAAACTCCTTGCTTGTTTCCTCTTCCAACTCGCCCCCGCAATTGATGCAATTGACTCATGCCAAATCGATTCGCATCATAAATAACCATACATGTAGCATTTACAACATTCACCCCAACTTCAACTACTGTTGTAGTTACAAGAATCTGAACTTCATTTTTACTAAATTGGTGCATGATTGCTTCTTTTTCTTCTCCACTCATACGCCCATGTAAAAGTCCGCATTTAGCTTTTCCATTAAATACTTCACACAAAGATTCATATACCTGTGTAACATTTTTTACATGGAATTCCGGATTTTCCTCAATTGCACTGCAAACGATATAAATTTGTTCTTTTCTATTTAAAATTTCTAAAAGATCATCCAAAATGGAAACAATAGAATTCTCTTTAATCAAATGTGTTAAAATTGCACTTCTTCCTTTAGGCATTGTTAATATTGTTGAAATATCCAAATCTCCATATAATGTTGTAGCTAAAGTTCGAGGAATCGGTGTTGCACTCATTAATAAAAAATCAACTTTCTTTCCTTTTTCCTTTAATTTACGTCTTTGTTCTACACCAAAACGATGTTGTTCATCTGCTACAACAAGTCCTAATTCCGCAAAATCAACATTCTCTTGTATCAAGCTATGGGTTCCCACTAAAATATCAATTTCATGATTTTTCAAAGCAGACAGAATCTCTTTTTTATTTGCTGTAGGAAGTGATGAATATAAAGTTGCAACTTTTACTTCGGTATTTTTAAATAGTTCTTTCAATGATTCACCATGCTGTTTTGCCAGTATTTCTGTCGGTGCCATCAAGGCTCCCTGATAGCCTGCCAATGCCGATGCATATAAAGCTAAGGAAGCAACTAAAGTTTTTCCACATCCCACATCTCCTTGAACAAGTCGATACATAATGCGATTACTTTGCATATCTTCCAAAATTTCATTGATTGTCTTTATTTGATCATTTGTCAAAGAATATGGTAAATGATTTGCCAACCGATAGATATCATCAATATCAAAATTCTTTTGAATTCCACTGACAATTTCTGTATTTTTTGCCTTTGCCGCTAGCATTGAAATGTGAAATTTCAAGAATTCCTCATATTTCAAGGTACGCAATGCTTGTTTTAGTTCTTCATGAGACTGCGGAAAATGAATATATCTCAATGCAACTCTGCGATTAACAAGCCGATATTTTTTCATATAAGAAGGTGGAATAAAATCAACAATATGGCTCTGAGAGGCAAGATAGACTTTTTTCATCACTGTTTGAATATCTTTTTGAGTTATTCCATCTTTTAAAGGATAAACCGGCGTTAAGCCGAGTTGTTCTTTTAATGACTTACTGTTCATTTGTAGAGCAGTCACTTTACATGATCCTTCATATTTTCCTATAATCGTAACGATTTGCCCCAATTTAAATTGATTGGTCCACGGCCTGTTAAAAATGGTAATATGAAACAGATTTTCTTCATTTTCAACATCAAATTTGCTCATCACTCGCCCACCGAATCGAACTGTTTTTACCGAACTGATCATTCTTGCTTCAAAAACGACTCGGTCTTTTACTTGCCATTTTTCATAAGGTGTAATTTCAAGACATTCATAACGAAAAGGATAATATCCAAGGACATCATCACTATTTTCTAAGCCCAATTTTGCTAACATTTCACATTTTTTTGGAGTAATCTTCATCTCCTTAAACGATAATGCCATCTATTTCTCCTTTTCATTACAATGCTACCATTATATCATGCTCCTTTTTTTCTTACAAATAAAAACAAGCACACTTTAAATCAAATGTACTTGCTATAAATCCCTTTTCGTTAATTATTCAACACCGATAAAGAATGAATATACCGGTTGATTTCCCTGAATAATTTCTACTTCACAATCATAATTTTTTTCAATATATCCTGATACAACGGCAACTTCGTCTTCATTGACTCCATCTCCTACAATCAATGTTACGATTTCATCATCCTCATCCACTAATTCTTTTATCAGTTTGCATGTTGCAACAAGCATATCCGGTGTAGACACAACGATATCTTTTTCTTTAATACCGATATAATCACCTTCACTAATTGACAACCCTTCATATGATGTATCTTTAATCGCATAAGTAACCTGACCTGTTTTAACATGTTCAATTGCTTCTGTCATTTCTTCGATATTTTCTTCCTTATCTGCTTCCGGATTGAACATTAAACATGCAGAAACTCCCTGAGGGATCGTTTTTGTCGGAAGAACTGTAATATCTAAATCTTCCATGACTTCTTTAGCTTGAGAAGCCGCCAAAATAATATTGCTGTTATTTGGAAGAATAAATATATGCTCTGCATTTACACTTTTAATTGCCGCTACAAAATCCTCTGTAGAAGGATTCATAGTTTGTCCACCTGAAATGACAACATCACATCGGTATTCTTCAAAACAATTCTTCAATCCTTCACCGGCTGCAACGGTAATTAAAGCATACTTACTTTTTGGCTTTTCTTCTTTTACTTCTTCTTTAGCATTTTCTATAATTGTATTATGTTGTTCAGACATATTTTCAATTTTCAATTTAATAAATTCTCCATAGCGTTGCCCCATGTTCAAAGCTTCTCCCGGAGTTAATGTATGAACATGAACTTTTACAATATCGTCATCTTGAACAACCACAATGGATTCTCCAAGCAACGCAAGATTTTTCTTAAGCTTATTCTCAGTAAAAGTCATCAATCCTTTTTTTGATAATCTCAAAATAAATTCTGTACAATATCCAAATTCATTCGTTTCAGGTAAAGCTGCGGCATTCTGTGTCACGTTATCATTTTCTTCAGAAAGAATTGGTTTCCCCAAAACAGCTGCTTGAAGACCCTCAAGTATAATAACAAGTCCACTTCCTCCACTATCAACTACACCTACTTCTTTTAATACAGGAAGAAGATTTGGTGTATTATCCAAACTGATACGAGATAATGCAATTAATTCCTCGAAGTATTCTTCAACCGTACACATTGGATGCTCTTTTACATAATCCAATGCTCTTGTACTACCTTCTCTGATAACAGTTAAAATCGTTCCTTCAACCGGGCGCATTACAGCTTTATATGCAACTTTAGAACCATTCACAAAACCATGAGCTAATTGTTCAACTGTAATTTCACTGTTTCCTTCAATTCCTTGATAAAAACCACGAAAAATTTGAGAAAGAATAACACCAGAGTTTCCTCTAGCTCCCATCAAAAGACCTTTTGATAATGTTTTTGCCACTTCACTTAAATTATCAGAAAGGCATTTTTTACTGTCATTGACACCCGAAGAAAAAGTCAAAGACATATTTGTTCCCGTATCACCATCCGGAACGGGAAAAACATTCAAAGCATCCACTTCTTTATGATGATTTGAAAGATTGTTAGATGCACTATCCAACATGGTTTTAAATAGTTGACCATTTATCGTATTCATAACAAACCTCCAACTATTCTACTACTTTTATTCCCTGAACAAATACGTTTACTTTACTAATATCCTGTTCAAGTGTTTTTTCCAAAACATATTTCACTTTGCTTTGTACTGCTGTGATCACTTCGGTAATCTTCACTCCAAAACTAACTATAATATATACATCCAACTCAAGTCCTTCATCAGTTCTTCTGACAACAACTCCCTTTGAATAGTTATCTTTCTTTAAAAGTTCTGCAAGTCCGTCTTTTAGAAATTTCTGAGAAGCCATTCCAACCACTCCATAGCATTCTGTCACAACTCCACCGGCTAATGTAGCTACCGCTTCCTGTGAGATGTTAATATTTCCAAAACTTGTAACTCTTTCAATAGACATAAGAGTCCCTCCTTTTTTAAATCCAAAGTATTATAACATAAATTGTTTGAATATGGAAATATTGATATTTTTTTCATCAATCTTCCACAAAACTTTCTTCTTGTTCACCCTGTTCTTCACTATTTTCATCTTCTTCGGGAGCAGGATTAACAAACGAACAATCATCTCCCCAAACGTTTCCGGTCATATCATCAACATATAAACATGCAATATTGGAATTTAATTCCGAAAGTATCCCATTATACCCTTCCAATGAAACAAGACCATAAGCACTCGTATAAATACTCAAACCATCAATTGTAACAATTCTCATTGCTGTGGCATCATATGGTTCTTCGCGATGATGGATTTCTGAAATTTTATCAAAAAATCGTGCATCTAATTCACTAAGTTGCTTAGCTATTTTTACAAGCGCTTCTCCATCAAAACCATCTATGTAAGGAAGATGAACAATAAACTCTATTTTTTCATCTTCAAGTGGTATCAAGGTTCCATCTTCAAACAGAACTTGTGGTCCATCTGTATATAAATATCCAATCATCTTTTTTTCTTTAATAAATATTTCAATATTACCATTCGTATTTCTTATAACACTTGATTCTTTTATAAGTGGATCCTTCAATAATGTATGTTCACTAAATTTTTCAAATACAAACCAATATCTACTTGAATAAGATAAACTAAGCATTTTCATGATGTCACTTTGAGTATAATAATTATTCCCACTTAAAGAAATATTTTTAATCTTGCTTGCATCACTCTTAAAAAATCCTATCAAAGTTATCACAAATGAAAGAAGCATCGTTACAATAAAAATTTTCGGCTTTGCATGTTGAATCAGAAAACGAGCTCGTGCTTCATTTTGTTTTTTTATAACTACATCCACCGAACTCTTATTGTTTTTCTCTGTTTTCTTTCTTTTTAGCTTAATCATTCCAGTTGAACTTCTCCACTTCCATCACAAGATCTTCATTTAATTCTTCCTTAGCCCGCTTTTGTATTTCCTTTACAAGAGTTATAAAGTCCCATGCTGTGGCATGTCCCAAGTTTACAATAAAATTGACATGCTTTTCACTTACTTGAGCATCTCCGATTTTTTTACCGCGAAAACCAAGTTGCTCAACAATCTGCCAGGCCAATTTCCCTTCTGGGTTTCTAAATACGGAACCGGCATTAAAATGATCCAACGGTTGCGTTTTCATCCTTCTCTCTCTCCGATCATCCATGATTTCTCTGATTTCATCTACCGGCTTTTCAGTCAATGAAAATTGAACCCCTAGAATAATCCAATCTCTTTGCATATGAAAAATACTTTTACGATATTCAAATTGACATTCTTGATTTGTAATCCATTCACATTTTCCATCGCGATAAATATAGACACGATCGATAACATCTTTCATATTTGATTTGTATGCACCGGCATTCATATAAGTAACTCCACCTACCGTTGCCGGGATACCACTTGCAAACTCAAGTCCGGAAAGTCCCTTTTTCATTGCTTCATAACTTAAAGAAATAATTGAGCAACCTGCTTGTGCAACCAATTTATTTTCATCAAAATAATACTCATTAAAATACCGATCTAATCTAATCACTATTCCATTAAATTCGGCATCATTACATAACAAGTTTGAACCTTTTCCGATAATTTTATAAGGAACACGTTTTTTTAATAGAATATTCATAATTTGACTTAAAGCTAAATCGTTTTTCGGATAAATTACAGCACGAGCTGTTCCACCAATCCTTAAAGTTGTACAAGTACTTAATGGAACATACTCAGAAATATCACCATATAACGCTATTTCATTTACAATCTCATCCATGATGATCCCCTTTCAACTGTTTGATCCAAGCAATAATATCTTCACTGGCATTAATATGTCCGCATTTTAAAGCCGCCTCACTCATTGCTTTGAGTTTTCTGTCATTCATAAGATATTCTTCCAATTTTCCGATTACATTTTCGACATTAAAATCTTTTTCCTCAATCATGAAACATGCTCCACGATCCATCAAAACTTTTGCGTTCAATACTTGATGATTATTAGGAACATATGGACTTGGAATTATGATTGATGGTAATCCCAAAGCAGTTATCTCAGCAGCGGTTGTTGCACCACCTCGAACAATAGCAAAATCAACATTACGCATAATTTTGAGTCCATCAATATAAGGAACAACATGGACACAATCATTTCCTTTAAATTTTTCAATAAATCCATCAAAAGAGGCTTTTCCTGTAACATAAAGAACTTGATAACTTTTATTCTTCAACTGATTAAGCATAGCTATCATTTTTTCATTAACACTTTCTGAACCTAAACTTCCCATGACAATAACAACACTTTTTTTATTCGGATTCAACCCAATTTCTTTTAAGACAGATTTATCTTTTTTAGTTAAAACTGCCTCAGAAGCACGTGGATTCCCCAATATACGTGTCTTATTTTCAGGAAATTGTTTCAAATTTTCCTCGTAACAACCTACAATTGCGTCTACATATTTAGATAATAGACGGTTTGCTTTACCGGCATATGAATTTTGTTCATGAATCATCGTAGTCACATGAGCATGATGTGCCGCTAAAAGAACAGGCACACTAATGTAATTTCCAAAACCAATCGCAAAATCAGGTTTAAAATTTTTAACGATTTTACGACAATTTAAATAAGCCCCTAATAGCATCACTACTGCTTTACCTTTTTCAATCAAAGAACCATTTAGTCCTTTACATTCAATTGATTTATAATTGTATCCCAATGATGGAATCATTTGAGCTTCCATACGATCTGTACTTCCAACAAACAAAAATTCATGATTGGGATTTTCTTTTTTTAAAGCTTCCACCAAAGACAAAGCCGGATAAATATGTCCACCCGTTCCGCCGGTTGCAATTAAAATACGCATACTTTCACATCCTAACATTTTATATTATATCATGCTCACTTTTTTGTTTAAAGTTTTTTATGAGCTTTTTGCAATCCCCATTAGCAGTCCTAATGACGCCATGATCATGATCAAAGAACTTCCACCATAAGAGATAAGCGGTAATGTAATCCCCGTAACAGGAAATAATCCTACAACAACCCCAAGATTAATCAATACTTGAATTGCAAATAATGCAATAATACCAATCGCAACATAACATAAAAAAGGATCTTTTGCTTCTTTGGCAATTTTTATTCCTTGAAGCAATATAAGTACATAAATACTAATTACAAGCATGCACCCAATCCATCCAAGTTCTTCAGCAATGATAGCAAATATAAAATCAGTTTGAGGTTCAGGCAGATAAAAATATTTCTGCATGGAATTGTCAAATCCAGCCCCCAATATTCCTCCCGGTGCAATTGCATATAGCGATTGAATAATTTGAAATCCGCTACCTAAAGGATCTTGCCATGGATCTAAAAAAGATAAAATTCTTGCCAACCGATAAGGCGCAGAAAGGATCAATCCAACTAATCCCATCACTCCACAAGATCCAACAATTACAAAGTATCGAAACGGTGCTGCACTTGCATAAATAATTACTACAATTGAACATACCATGACAAGGCCACTTCCAAAATCCGGTTGTAATAAAATAAGACCAAACCCTAAAAGTGTCCAAAAAGCCGGGATTAATAAATCTTTCTTAAATGTTTTGATGCGATCTTTTTTAGAAAGATAATCCGAAACAGATAAAATCAAAGCTAACTTAAAAAACTCTGATGGTTGAACAAGGAAGCTTCCTACTCCAAACCAGCTTCTTGAACCATTTCTCTGAACTCCCAGTCCAGGAATTAATACTAAAACAAGAGAAATATAACAAAGAATTAAAATTTGCTTTTGATAGCCTCGCAATTTTTGCAAATTCACTCGTGATGTAACAGCCATGGCAATTGTACCAATGAGGGCAAAAAGAATTTGCCTCGAAACATAATGCATAGCATCATTATATTTAAATTCTGCCCAAATTCTACTAGAAGAATAAATCATAATAATTCCGGTCAAAACAAGTGCAAAAATTTCAAGTGCCAAAAGTCTTGTCTTTCTATGAAACATACCATCACCCACTTATTAAAGTGTATGAAATCATATATCAAACAAGAAGTATTTTTTTTAATTTCCTAATCACTATTTATCTAAAGAAAAAAGATAAAGATTTAAATAACTTTATCCTCTAAATTAATCCATGAAATAATCTTTTCTGCTACATACCATGATATAAATGGATTTATGAATATAAGATAAATTAGCATAACAATACAAGGAAATAATTGATACGCCCACATTCCGAAAAAAAATGAAAAAACAAGAGAAAGAATAAACGCAAGTGACCCATATAATGAGAATAATAATATAAAATAAAAAATATAATATAAAAATCTCATTTCACACACATCCTTCCTCGCCTAACTGTTATTATAAATGTGTCCATGTCTTATGTCAAAAGAAAACAATAATCAAGGCCAACACATTTAATATTATTTCATCAAGAATACACAAAGTAGTTTTATAATTAAGTCAAGGTGATAAATTTGAATTCTTTTATTATAAAACTGATTATTCAAAGTCTTCCATCTACATCCACATTATTTTTATTTTTTATTGTAATAAGATTATTCTATCTTAAAATAGAAAATAAAGAAATTAAGATTAAAAATGAAATATTATTAGCAATATTTCAATTATGGATTTCCTTTATGCTTTCATTAACCATGCTCAGTGAGATTCGTATCACACAACAAGGATTAAGTATCGGGACATCTGAATTAGCAGGAATTAATCTAAAACTCTTCCGAGTTTTTAACGATGTACGAATCATTTCTTTTCAAAATGGTTATTGGCCTTATTTTTGGATCAATGTAATTGGTAATTTAGTTTTATTTATTCCTTTTGGCTTTTTTCTCCCTCTTTTATCGAATAGTTTTTCTTTTACCAGAACAATTTTCTATGCTTTTCTTTTTTCAACAACAATTGAAATTACGCAATTAATATTACCAAGAGGAAGTGATATCGATGATGTATGGCTAAACTGCTTAGGTGCCATAATAGGATGGTTATCTTATCGATTCATATATATGCGAAAGCAGAAATTTTAGGAGGTTTTTTATGTGTGGACGTTATATTTATTTAGATGAAAAAAACAAAGAGATGAAATATAGAATTGAACAATTAAAGAAAATGTTCGTTGAAGAAGAACTCGAAGGAGTTTCTTTACATGAAATTTTCCCCTCACAAAAAACCCCTGTTTATGTAATTCAGGATAACGAATTAATCCCTCAGATCATGCGGTTTGGATATGATGGGTTCAATCATAAGTTACTTATTAATGCGCGATGTGAAACCATCAAAGAAAAAATCACATTTCAATCGGATTTTAATCATAGAAGATGTATTGTTATTGCATCCAGCTACTTTGAATGGGATGAGAAAAAACGAAAATATGAATTCAAAATAAATAATTCTCTACTATATATGGCGGCTATCTATAACAAGGATCATCAGATGGCAATACTCACTCGTAAAGCACAAGATGAAAGTGCAATTATCCACGATAGATGCCCATTAATTCTAAATTACGAGCAAGCTATTCAATATTGTAATCATAATTTAAAAGGGCAATTTCCTCCACCATTAACACATATTGAAATATGTAAATAAAAAGAGCTTTAATTGAAGTTCTCAATATGAGATTCACTTCATAAAAGCTCTTTTTACTCATCAAACAATTGACTGTTAAAACTAATATGTAAATGTTCATAGGCCTTCGGTGTTGCAACACGACCACGTGGAGTTCTATTTATAAAACCAATTTGGATAAGATATGGCTCATAAACATCTTCCAATGTCATTGGTTCTTCCTGGATAGCACTCGCTAGTGCTTCTAATCCAACAGGACCGCCTTTAAATCGCTCAATAATTCCTCTTAAATAGCGAATATCAACATCATCTAAGCCTAAACTATCTACTTTTAAGCGATCCAAGGCCAATTTAGCAACTTCCAAAGAAATAATACCATCATTCATAACTTGACCGAAATCACGTACCCTTCTAAACAATCGGTTGGCAATACGCGGAGTTCCTCTTGAACGTTTGGCAATTTCCACCACAGCTTCATCCTCGATAGGAACACCCAAAACTTTAGATGTTCTTGATACAATTCTTGAAAGTTGGTCTTCAGAATAATATTCAAGTTTTGAAATAATGCCAAATCGATCTCGAAGCGGTGCTGTTAAATCTCCGGCTCGTGTCGTTGCACCAACTAAAGTAAATGGCGGTAAATCTAAACGAATAGAACGAACCGTAGCTTCTTTACCTACCACGATATCAATACAAAAATCCTCCATTGCCGGATATAAAACTTCTTCAACCATCTTCGGTACTCGATGAATTTCATCAATAAATAAAACATCCCCTGCTTCCAAAGAAGAAAGAATTGCTGCTAAATCACCACTTTTTTCAATACTCGGTCCACTTGTCACTCTGATTTTTCCTTGCATTTCATTGGCGATTATATTCGCAAGCGTTGTTTTTCCAAGTCCCGGCGGACCATATAATAAAACATGATCCAAGGCCTCATTGCGTTGTTTTGCTGCCTGAATAAAAATACGCAAATTGTCTTTCAACGAATCCTGTCCAACATAATCGTCCAAACTTTGTGGCCGTAATGACTCTTCCTCTTCGTTGTTCTCCAAATTTGCCGACATCAAACGGTCTTCCATTTTTTACACTCCTTTTTGTTTTAATAAATATTGTAATCCTAATCTGACATACTCATCCGTCGTTTTTCTCTCTTCTGATTTGAGAGCTTTAATAACACCGGCAAGCTCCGATGGTTTATAACCGAGGGATTTTAGTGCCTCTACAGCATCTTCAAGTTCTCTATTTAATGATTCTTTTTTATCTACCGTTTCTACATGTACAAGTTTTCCTTTTAAGTCTAGAATAATCTGTGAAGCCGCTTTTGCACCAATACCCGGTATTTTTTTAAGAGCATTTACTTCTCCTTGCTCGATTGAGTTAATTAATTGATCCAAAGAAGAAGCTCCTAAAATTCCCATGGCGGTCTTTGGACCGATTCCTTTGACTCCAATTAATTTTTCGAATAATTCTTTTTCTTCAATACTCAAAAATCCGAATAAACTGTTTTCATCTTCACGAATATGATGATACGTATAGATCATCACTTCTTGATTCAATCTAATAGAATCCGGATGTGCGAAAAAGATTTCATATCCGACACCATTATTTTCTACAATTACAGTATTTAATGTATAAGAAAATACGATTCCTTTAATAAATGCTATCATAATATCACCTTGATTTATTTTATCATAAATCCCCCCTAAATTACTACCCTTTAAGATGTTCTCTTCTTAAGAAAACTTTCATTTTCTGTTTTTACTAAATATAGATATCTTGTGATATAATTAAACTCACTAAGGAGAACTTTATGAAAAAGATCAAACAGTTTGTTCATACTCATTTATTCTTCAGTTGCTTTATGATTCCTTTTTTAATGCAATCTTTTATTTTATTGATAGGACTCCTAGCAGGTGGTTTCACATTTGCCAGTAATGACTGTTATTATCAATATGTTCCTTTTTTCACTTCACTTTTAAATAAATTGAAAGACGGTTCTTCTTTTTTTTACACAACTATATCTGGAATGGGTTTTGACTATTATACTTTCGCTTGCTACTATTTGTTTAGTCCATTTAATTTATTGATTTTATTATTTAAAGAAGATCAGATTCTGATCTTTATCAATTTTCTTATCCTCTTAAAGGTTTCTTGCTGTAGCCTATCTATGGCATATTATTTAAAGAAATCACATAAACTTCCTGAATCGGCAATTTTGATCGGAAGCTTATGCTATGCACTTAGTGGTTATGTTTTGGGGTATCAATTCAATATCATGTGGTTAGATGGCATTTACCTATTTCCTCTCATCATGTTAAGCATGAATGATTTATTATATAAAAAAAGAAAAACTTCCTACATTTTATTTTTATCACTAGCTATATTATCCAATTATATGATTGGCTATATGATATGTCTTTTTCTATTTTTTTACTATTTTACCTGCAATTTTCATTCTATAAAAGATTTTTTTATGAAAGGTATTCGCTTTGCACTCAGTTCCTTAACAGCAGTATGCATATCTTGTATCGTCTTAATTCCTTCCTATTTATCTTTATCCGAAATGAAAGTAGTAAAAGGAAATATTCCAACATTTTCTTGGATTGGATCATTTTATGATGAACTTTCTTCTTTTCTTTTCCTTAAAGCACCTAATGGGATAACATTTGACAGTGAAAAAGTAAATCTATATTGCACTATTTTCATTTTAATTCTATTTGTTTCCTATTTTTTATCAAAGAGAATTTCTTGGAAAAATAAATTAAAAAAAATTATTTTAGTACTCTTCTTATTTGTTAGTTTTAACCAAGAATTTCTTAATTTCATCTGGCATGGGTTTCATAAACAAAGTGGTATCCCTAATCGATTTTCTTTCATGTTGATATTTTTAATCATTACAAGTGTAGCAGAATTGATAGAGAAAGGAAGATTGAGTAATAAACAAACTATATTTTCAGGGATTATCGTATCTTGCTTTATTTTATTCATTTCTTATAAAACTGATTTGATTCCGATCATCTGTATTTCTTCTCTGTTCTTAACTATTCTTTATGTTTTCGTTTTAATAAAAAGAAAGAAACTTCCGATTTTAATAGTCTCTCTTGAAATATTTATAATGGCCTGTCTCACATTTTGTAATACGGGTGGTAAGACTGCCTATGGAGTTTATGAATTAAAAGATGATTATGCTACCATTAAATCGCAAGGATATCATCGCATAAAAATACAAGATTTAGATGAAACAGAAGAAAAAGCACTCAACAAAAGAATTGATAAACTTGAACTTAAAGATTTTTTTGATTTAGATAAATTGCTTGTATTGAGAAATGATTTAAAAGAATATGGTATGCGTAACAGTATTAATGAATCTTTTATTTATAATGTTCCTGCCATCTCTATGTTTAATACATTCTGTAATCAAAACCTTTCTTCATTTTATGTGAAAACCGGTAATACCGGATCTTCTAATACATTAAAAATGTTTGGTGATAACAGCGTTGTGGATATGCTTATGGGAATTCAGGCAACTGTTGTAAAAAAGCAGGAAACAGATTCCTTAATTTATCAAACTGACTTCGAAACAGAGCATTTGAGAATCGATAAAAATCATTATGCATTACCTTTAGGTTATCTTATCGAGAATAATGTAACAATGAATGATCTTTCTCAATCAAATCCTTTCGAAAACCTCAACACTATCATTAAAAAAATCGCGAATGAAACATTATATACAATCATACCGGGAACTTTCTTAAATGCAGAATGTACCGTAACTTCGAAAACAAATCATAGTTTTTCTTATGAAACAGAAAAAGCATCTACTGTATCTTACCAATTTTCTTTAACAGATTCAAATGTTCTCTACTTTTATTATAACTGTTCTAATTGTTCAAAAGTTGATATTACCCAAAACGGTGATATGATTCAGACTCTAACTCTAGACAAAAGAATACATAAATTAGAATTCTCAGATAAATCAAATCCAGTTCAAATAACCTTCCATCTCAAGTCTAAAAAAGATGGAACATGTCGATTCTATTTAAGTAAATTAGATGAAGATGCTTTCTATAGAAGTTACGCGACCTTATCTCGAGTTCCACTTGAAATTAATCAATTTGAAGATGGTGAAGTAAATGGTACAATAACTTTAGAAACAGATGGAAAACTCTTAATTACAATTCCAATTCTAAATGGATGGACAATTTATGTAGATGATAAAAAATCCGAGTTTGATACATTCTGTAATTCTTTCTATGTTCTTAATTTAACCGAGGGAACTCATTCAATTCGACTTTCCTATCAAACTCCCGGTTTTAAAATTGGTGGTTTGTTAAGTAGTTTAGGAATTTTTATCTTTTGTCTAATATTCTATTATGAATACAAACCGTTAAAAAAGAAAGAAAGTATTTAAAATAAAAAACCGCATGAGCGGTTTTTTTCATTATTTATGTGTTTCAAGATTAGTAGAATCTTTTACAAGGACATCATGTGCTCCACCTTCAACAATGGATGTTGCTGAAACAAGAGTTAATTTAGCTTTTTGTTGAAGTTCAGGAATATTTAATGCTCCACAGTTACACATTGTTGATTTTACTTTATATAAAGTAATCTGAACATTTTCTTTTAACGGTCCGGCATAAGGAACATAAGAATCTACTCCTTCTTCGAAACTTAACTTAGATGCTCCACCAAGGTCATAACGTTGCCAGTTACGAGCTCTATTGCTTCCTTCTCCCCAGTACTCTTTATAATATGTACCATTAATAGATACTTTACGTGTTGGACTTTCTTCAAAACGACTGAAATATCTTCCCAACATAACGAAGTCTGCCCCCATCGCCAAAGCTAATGTAATATGATGGTCATACACGATCCCACCATCTGCACAAATCGGAACATAAATCCCGGTTTCTTTATAATATTCATCTCTTGCTTTTGCAACTTCGATAACAGCCGTTGCTTGTCCACGTCCAATTCCTTTGGTTTCACGAGTAATACAAATTGATCCGCCACCGATTCCGATTTTAATAAAATCAGCTCCGGCTTCAGCTAAAAATCTAAACCCTTCTGCATCGACCACATTACCTGCTCCAACTTTTACAGAATCACCATAATGTTCACGAACCCAATCTATCGTTCTTTTCTGCCATTCACTAAATCCTTCTGAACTATCAATACAAAGAACATCTGCCCCAGCTTTTACAAGTGCCGGAACACGTTCTGCATAATCACGTGTATTGATTCCCGCACCAACTACATAGCGTTTAGCAGAATCTAAAAGTTCATTTGGATTTTCTTTATGAGAATCATAATCTTTTCTAAATACTAAATAACACAAATTCTGATCATCATCGACAATTGGAAGTGTACTTAATTTATGTTCCCAAATCAAATCATTACATTCACTTAAAGTATTATTGATATGTCCCGTTACAAGAGATTCAAACGGAGTCATAAAGCTACTTACAGGGGTATCTAATGCCATTCTTGATACACGATAATCTCGACTTGTTACGATTCCTAATAATTTTCCATTTGCCGTTCCGTCTTCAGTTACCGCCATCGTAGAAAATCCCTTTTCTTCTACTAAATTTAACACGTCTTGAAGCGTTGCACTTGGTAACAAGTTTGAATCACTCACTACAAATCCTGCTTTGTAGCGCTTAACACCTCTAACCATAGCTGCCTGTGATTCAATAGATTGAGATCCATAAATAAAGGCAACTCCCCCCTCTTTAGCAAGTGCAATTCCCATTTTTTCTCCGGAAACCGATTGCATGATTGCAGATATCATTGGAATGTTCATTGTAAGCGGACATTCTTCTTGACCTTTTCTGTATTTTACAAGCGGAGTTTTCAAATCAACTCGATCAGGAATACATTCACTACTGGAGTATCCCGGTATTAAAAGATATTCATTAAATGTGTGTGAAGGTTCATTAAAATAGATTGCCATTTTTCTCTCCTTTTTCTGTTTGAAGATATTATACTCGTTTCTTTTTAAATTTCAACAAATAATTTAAAATATTATATGCTTTTTTTAAAAAGTTTCTTTTATTTCGGTGTTCGATCAATTTTATAGAATATTATTTAATGTTATATAAAATAAATAATCATTTTATATTCTAAGATTTTGGAAATGATTGAATTTTTAATCATTTGTGATAGAATACTGATATTAGAAAGGACGGGTGATAAAATGAATGTTTATTTCACAATGCGACCCGCTTGCCTGTTTATATTTATATAAAACAAAACTTAAAAAAATTAAGGAGATAAAATATGAAATTAAATAATAGTTTCTTTTACACATTAAGAGAAAATGTAAAAGATGAAGATTCAGTAAGTGGAAATCTTCTTGCACGATCCGGAATGATTCGAAAGAATTCAGCCGGAGTTTATATGATTATGCCTATGGGATATCGAGTCTTAAATAACTGTATTAACATCATTCGTGAAGAAATGAATAGAACCGGTGCTCAGGAATTACTTATGCCTGCACTAATACCGGAAGAAACATATATCGCTTCCGGTCGTCGTGAAGGTTTTGGAAACAGTATGTTTTCATTAAAAGATCGTTTTGGAAAACCATACGTTCTCGGTCCGACACATGAAGAGCTTTTTGCGGTTGCCGCAGGTTTAAAGATTCATTCCTATAAAGACCTTCCATTTAATATTTATCAGTTTCAAACAAAATTCAGAGATGAAGCAAGACCAAGGTTTGGTTTGATTCGTGTTCGTGAATTTATCATGAAAGATGCTTATTCATTTGACAAAGATTATGAAGGATTGGATATTTCATACAATAAAATGTTTGAAGCTTATAAAAAAAGCTTTGATCGCATGCAAATTGATTATAAAATCGTAAAAGCAGATACCGGTGTTATGGGTGGCCTTTTATCCGAAGAGTTCCAGGCAGTAACAGATATCGGCGAAGATATTCTTGTTTTATGCGATCAATGTAATTTCTCCAGCAATTTAGAAATTGCAGAATGCGTTCATACCCATAATCCATCAAATGAAAAACATCTTGAAAAAGAAATGGTTATGACACCTCATGCCAAAACAATTGAAGAAGTTGCGGCTTTCTTTAATAAAAAAGCTCAAGATTTTGTAAAAACATTAATCTATCAAGCAGATGGAAATCCTATTGCAGTATGTGTTCGTGGTGATCATGAAGTAAATGAAACAAAAGTCAGAAAGCTTTTAAATGCTTCATCAGTTGAACTTGCCAGTTTTGATGTTGTTCAAGAAGTCACTCAAGCAAAAGTTGGTTTTGCTGGTCCAATCGGATTAAATATTCCAATTATCATTGATAATGAAATTGAGAATATGGCAAACTTTATCGTTGGTGCAAATAAAACTGATTATCATTACGTCAATGTCAATCTTGAAGACTTCACCCCTACTCATATTGCTGATATTCGTCAAATTCAAGAAGGAGATATTTGTCCATGCTGTGGTGGTAAAATTTATTTTAAAAAAGGAATTGAAATTGGGAATACATTCAAGCTCGGAACAAAATATGCAGAGTCCATGAATTTGTACTATTCTAATCAAGAAAATCAATTAAAACCTGTTGTGATGGGAAGTTATGGTATTGGTCCGGCAAGATGTATGGCTGCTCTAGCTGAGCAAAAAGCTGATGAAAAAGGCATTGCATGGCCAATGAATATTGCACCATATAAAGTTGCGATTGTCATCATATCTAATAAAGATGAACAACAAAAAGCTTATGCTGAAAAATTGTATAATGAATTATTAGATTGTGGAATTGAATCAATATTGGATGATCGAGATGAACGTCCGGGAGTTAAATTCAAAGATATGGATTTAATTGGTATCCCATGTCGAATTACTGTTGGTAAAAAGTTAATAGAAGGATTTGTTGAATTTAAAATGAGAAATGAAGATGAAGTGTCTCTGATTAGAATTAACGAAATTGTCGATAAAATCAAAGAACTTACAAAATAAGCAAATATAGCTTAGGAAATATCATTATTTCGACAAAAAATTTGTCATAAAAAAATGCCGAATCTCTTCGGCATTTTTTGATTTACTTTACAAGTTTAACACACATCTCTGTAATTTTTTCTGGAACACCAACAGGAATATTAGTAGAAGCACTTTCAAAGCTTTTTCCAGCCTCTTCTTTATTGTATAAGTATCCAACAGAATAATTAGAATATCCCCAGAAAATTGGACACGAAACATTCATCGCCTCTTTTATTTCAAGCCCGAATTTTGAAAATAATTCAGCTGGCATAGTTAAGATTTTCATATCTCCCATGTTAATGTAAGATCCTTCAAGATCCATATTAAATTCACATCCGTTTGGTTCCATCATAGCATGATCTAAAGCGGAATTGAAAACCCGTCTCAAATCATCCGTTTTTGCATTCTTAATTTCATTTTTAATATCTTCTATTTGCTTTTGTCTTTGATCCTTAGTCGTGATATAAGTTTCTTGGAATTGATAGCTTTCAATATCTAATTTATCTAGGCTCAATTTAATTTCTTCCTTTCGAATATCCATTCTACTTAAAAGCCCATTTCCTACTCTTTCTAACTCTGCGTAATCGTTTCCTTGTCTACAACAGCGATTACTCATATCTCCCGCAGCGCCTACCATTGTAAGCGGATAAACCCCGGTTCTTTTTTCTAATCCACGACATAAATATCCAACCAAATCAGAAGTTAAAGATCTTGTATTTTGGAAGTTAACAACCGTCGAATGACAAGCAAGAGCCAAAATCAATCCTTTTACTTCATTTTTATCATTTCTGAATTCAACAACTCTAATTTCAGTATCTCCTTTTTTATCAAGTCCATTGCGGTTGGAATAATATCCATATCCATCATAACTTCTTGTATACGCATTTACTTCACATAATCCCTTTTTAAATGCTTGCTCGGTTGCATCAGCCACTTGATCCATTACATAATTAACATAGTTTTCATCTACCGGTCTTCCAAATAAAGAACCCATCATTACAGCACAATGAGAATGAGAATATCCAATATTAATATGACTCATCGGTATATTGAACTGCTTAGACAACCTTTCTCGAAGTGCAGTCGCTATTTCTTTTGATACTCCAATAGCATCCAAGCATACCCATAGTGCTTGATTTTGATCAACTTCAAGAACAAGTACACTTGCAAATTGATCATCGGAAATATCTTCTGCCCAGTAACGATTTGGCATTAAAGCAGGAAAGAATCTTCCTTGTGGTGTGATTTTAACTTTAACTTGACTTATTTTCAACATAAAATAACCCTCATTTCTGGTTTTATTATATCATTAATATACTGAAAAAAGATAGAAAAAAAAGATATCCCAAACTATAAGTGCTGAATATCCTTTTAATCATTTGAATTTACTTTTTCAGTATTGACTCTACCCCTTTTGCGGCAAGCCCCCCTACAGCAGAACAAACAATTGCTTCAATAAGACCTTGAATGCCAACCAATAAAATCACAAACATAATTGGATTAGAGACATTATTCAAAACCACTAAGCTTTGAATATATTCACTGTTATAGAAGACAAGAACGATATACCCCATAAAAAATAAAGTATTGAGTACAGGTGCTGCCAAAGCTGCTAAAATATAGCGTACATTGTTTTCTTTCAATAATTTTTTTATGAGAAGATACATAATGCCGGTACAATATCCCATTAAAATTCTTGTACCAATACACAAAATAAATGTGTGAAGCGGTGAAACCGTTAACAGTGTAGAAGTCATTGCAGAAGCCCCTGTCAATGCATCCTTAAAACTAACAATTCCAAATACTCCTCCTAAAATAGCTCCTTCCAAAGGACCTAAAACAATTGCTCCGACTGCAATCGGTACAGTCAGAAAAGACATGTACAACGGGCCAACAGGAACACTTCCCAAGCCTATTGCCTTCATGGTGATCTCAACGGCAATCAATAATGCCAGTTGAGTCATGGTGCGTACATTTAATTTTTTTTGATTCATTTCTATTTTCCTCCTACTACCATCCTGCTTGTGCAAGTACAGTGTATTTAATGAATACTTATTTACTATAGAATTTTTTATCTAAAATTGCAAATTAAATTTTCAAATATTATTTTTTTCATCTCATTCTTCTTATTACTCCAATTAATTTCAATAAAGTTTGAGCTACACTTACACCAATTGCAATCGCCCCCGCATTTGCAATTGCACTCAAGCAGTAAATAACGGATTGATTCATATTCCCCATAACAATTTCTTGCATTGTATAATACATCATTCCTCCCGGGACTAAAGAAATAACACTGCATATAAAGAAAGAAGTAACCGGTGTTTTTTCAATACGAGCCATTGCTTCACAATAAAAGCTAATAATAGATGAACAAATTAAAAGTGTAATGAATTCATTCTTAATCTTTGGGGCAATCAAACTATATATTAAAGAACATAGCATTCCCCCCATTGCGGCAACAAGCAGATATCTTTTTTTGATATTAAAAATGATTCCGAATGCATAGGAAGCTATGAAAGAACCGATTAAAACTTGTATTAATTCCATACTAAAAGCCTCCTTGTAAAGCAATCCATAAACTCAATATCGCTCCGGTTCCTAAAGCAATGGAAATAGCTATCAAAAAAGCTTCTAAAGCACGTGTTAATCCGGATATTAGATCTCCGGCAATACTATCACGAATTGCATTTGTTATGGCAATTCCCGGAACTAACAACATGATGGAAGAAATGATAATCGTATCTACTGAAATATTCTTAATAAAACATCCGATTAAAAGCGCTGTAAACGTTCCTATAGCCCCACTTACCATATTAATAATAAAAGAACCAATCTTAAGCTTACTCAAGCTGTATTCGCTTAATTTAATGAAAAAACCACAAATACAAGCAAAAAAAGCTTCAATTAATGAAGATTGAAAAAATAAAGCAAAGCCACCGGCACCGATACTGGCAAAAAAAAGTTGATGAGAAAATGGATAAGCTTCTCTTGTTTTCAATTTACACAATTCATCATAAAGTTCATCTAAGGTAAGATGATTTTCGTTTGCTTTACGAGAAAGCGAATTGATTAAATCAACACGATTTAAATCAGTATTTCTTTCACTCACACGAATATTTTTTGTATAATTCTGTCCATCTTTTTCAAAAGATAGAATTAATCCTGTCGGAAGTACAAAACTTTCCACTTCCTCACATCCATATGCTTTGCAAAGCCGCACCATCGTATCTTCAACTCGATAAGTCTCTGCACCACTTTCCAATAATAACTTTCCAGCCAAACAACTACACTTTAATAATTTCTCCATCATCTATAAGTCTCCCTATTCTTTGAAAACATAGTTCACAATTTCATTTGTTACTTCTAAACATAAATTTGATTGCGAGTTTTTTCCATTCCAAGCATGCGGTATCACACATGCGATCGCAAGTTGCGGATTTTCATATGGTGCAAACGCAACAACACTGTTATTAGGCGATGAAACCATATAACTAGTTCCATCTTCATCGCTCATTTCCCAGTATGCCTCTGCGGTTCCGGTTTTAGCCGCTATCTGTACCGGTGCATCTTTAAGTGATGTACACAGTCCAGAAACAACACAAGCTCGAAATCCTTGCTGAACTCTTTCCATTGCCTCTTTGTTTTCCAAAATATTCAATATTGTTACCTCATTAGTATACACCACATTTTTTTTTGATGGAAGAGTTGCTTCTAACATAATTCTTGGTTTTAACCGCTTTCCTCCATTAGCTACCGTACTTACATATTGTGCCAATTCCAAAGCTGTATAAGTATCATATTGACCGATTGCATAATCCAAAATATTTCCATCTTTTCTATCATTTCCAATGTAACCGATTTGTTCATTATAAACATCAGCTTGAGTTAAAACCCCTAATCCGAATGATTGATAGTAACTTCTCATTATATCAAAA
This sequence comes from uncultured Erysipelotrichaceae bacterium, assembly GCA_949744505.1. GTDB lineage: Bacteria > Bacillota_I > Bacilli_A > Erysipelotrichales > Erysipelotrichaceae > CATJXY01. The sequence goes on from CATJXY010000034.1 coordinate 138,213, forward strand.
GTACCTTTTTTTACTGATAATCCACCATTATAAACATAGTTTGTACCGGCTAAGCGAAGTGCAATTTTCATCATATAAACATTACTGCTCAAAGCTAATGCTTGAATATCATTAATTGCGCCTAAATTTTTCCAGCTCGCTTTCGATGGTGAACTTGCTAATTTTAACGGTTCATCAATCAACACTTCGTTTATATTAATCACACCTTGATCCAGTCCCATATAAAGTGTTGCTCCCTTTACTACAGATCCGGGAATGAAAGATTGTACATAAGTTTGAGAGGCATCATTATAATAAGTTCCCTCTTTTGTTTGATTCATCGAAACCATGCATAATACGTCCCCGTTATTTGGGTTCATCACTACTACAACAATTTGATCAAAGTATGATCTTTTTGGATTTTCTTTTTCTCTTTCTAAAATAGTTTGTGTAATCTCTTCCACTTTAACTTGAAGATTCATATCCAAAGCCAAAGTCAAATCATATCCTCTCTCTCCCTCATCTTCCACTTTATTTACAAGATTTCCCGAATCATCCATAGTAATACTACTGACAAAACTTCTTCCTTTAAGAAGATCTTCATATACATTTTCCAATCCACTGACACCAATTTTATCATTTTGATGGTATCCTTTTGCTAAATATTCCAATAAATTTTCTTTGTGAATACCAAACGAAGACCTAGAAACTTTTCCAAGAAGAGAACGAAGTTGAAATTTATCATCATATTCTCTATCCCAATCAAACTCTAATGAAAGATTTTCAAATTCAAATTGATGTTCTAAAAAAATAGCGACTTCTTGTTTAGTTAGATTTTCTTTAATAATATGATTTTCGTTTTCTAAAAGTTGATAAATTATGAAGTATTTTTTTTGGTACTCTGTAATTTGATTGATTTGTTTGTCTGATACCTCTTCATAATTAGTTTCCAAATTTGAAACAGATTGAGACGCTCCTGATTTTTCTTTATTTAAAAAAAAGATATATGCCTGTTTTAATTCATCCGTTGTCATATTTGATGTTTCAATTTCAAAAGTCGAAATAATTTTTTTACTTAATATATCCAAATCAGTTTGTGATGTTTTTTTCAATATGAGATTGATTCTTTGTTTATTTCCGACTAAAATCTCATAATTACGATCATATATAACTCCTCGAAGCGTACTAATGGAGTTTCTTTTCGATGTTTGGTTAAATAGTTTTATCGCATAATAATCTGCTCTTACAATCTGAATAACATAAGCTTGTATCAAAATAAGGAACATTGACAAAAAAATCATCATAGCAAAAAAATGAATGCGATATTCAATTCTTCTTCCAAATAATATATTTTTTTTAAATTGTTTTTTCTTTTTTAAGTTTGATTCTTTTTCTTGAATTTCAATCATAAAAAGCGGTCTTATTCTCATATAAAAATACCTATAAATCAATTTATTACTGATTTTACCTTTCTATTACCCTTCTTCGGTATAGATACAAGTTAATTAGATTAGGAACATGAATCAAAAAGATCGTTTGTAATTGTTCAAATCAAAAATCTTCTGATAAAAAGAGCTTATGCTCTTCTATTATTATATCTTTCAAATTGATTTTATATCTTGTTTAAAACAAAAAAAATGCTATGATAGAAAAGAAAGAAGGAAACAAAATGATCAAAAGAACCGAAACAAGAGCAATTCATGTCAAAGATTTACAAATAGGACATCAAAATAAAGTTTTGATTCAATCTATGACAAATACGAAAACAAAAGATATTGAAGCAACGATAAATCAAATTTTAAACTTAGAAAAAGCCGGATGTGAAATTATCCGAATGGCTGTTTTTGATATGGAAGATGCATTAGCAATAAAAGAAATCAAGAAAAAAGCACATATTCCGCTTGTTGCCGACATCCATTTCAATTATGCCTTGGCAATTGCTTCAATCGAATCCGGAGCAGACAAAATACGATTGAATCCGGGAAATATCGGTAGCAAAGAAAATGTAATCAAAGTAGTAGAAAAATGTAAAGAATACAATGTTCCGATTCGTATCGGAATTAATGGAGGATCATTGGAAAAAGAAGTTTTAGATAAATACGGAAAACCATGTGCTGAGGCCATGATTGAAAGTGCAAAAAAGCATGTTGAAATTTTAGAAGAGCTAAATTTCCATGATATTGCCCTTTCTTTCAAATCAAGTGATGTTCCTCTAACAATTGAAGCCTACCGTTTAGCTGCTGAAACATTTGATTATCCTTTACATTTAGGTGTAACCGAAGCGGGTGGATTTACTGCAAGTGCAATTAAATCATCGGCTGCCCTTGGTACCCTATTAAATGATGGAATCGGTGATACAATTCGTATTTCTATCAGTGATGATCCGATTGAAGAAATCAAAGTTGCAAAACAACTTTTAAAATGTTTTGATTTAATTAAAAATGTTCCTTACCTAGTAAGCTGCCCTACCTGTGGAAGAATTCAATATGACATGCTTCCAATCGTAAAAGAAATCGAAGAATTTCTCAATACAATTCATGCCGATATTCATGTTGCTGTGATGGGATGTGCTGTTAATGGTCCACAAGAAGCAAGTCGAGCCGACATCGGAATTGCCGGTGGAAAAAATGAAGGCCTACTGTTTAAAAAAGGAGTTTTAATAAAAAGAGTTCCTCAAGACGAATTAGTTGAAACATTAAAACAAGAAATATTAATTATGACAAAAGCGGGTTTTTAACCCGCTTTTACTATATCTTCTAAATTTTCTTTGAAAGTTTCAGATTGAAACATTTCAATTTCTGCTTTATAAGGTGCATGCCCATCTATATACGGAGTTTCCAAAATTTTAACAACTTCCTTTAAAGATGGATGATGTACAATCTTATTCAACAATTCGAATCCGATTTCACCAAGTCCAATATTAGCATGACGATCCTTTTTTGCTCCTCTTACATTTTTAGAATCATTGATATGCATAACCAATAAATTGTTCAAACCAATTAATGTATCAAAATCATTCAAAATACTTTCAAAGTCTGACAAATCATATCCACCATCATGAATATGACATGTATCTAAGCAAACACCAAATAATTCCGGATGATCCACTCCCTTCATTATTTGACTCAACTGTTCAAATGTATATCCTAATTCGCTTCCTTTTCCACACATAGTTTCCAAAGCAATTCGAACACCTTTATCTTGCTGTGTTGCTTCGTTAAGTCCCTTAATGATTTGAGCAATTCCTACTTCTTCCCCGGCTTTTACATGAGATCCAGGGTGCAGAACAAGTATCTTCGCTCCAATAGAAGCAACGCGATCTATTTCTTGTTTAAGAAATTCTACTGACCATTTATTTTTTTCAAGATCAATAGTATTCGCAAGATTAATGATGTAGGGTGCATGTACGATTACATTTTCTAATGGAATATTATTTTTTTGTAACAATTCATGCATTTCTTCAATATGGAGTGCATTTGTTGGTTTCCTAAGTGTATTTTGAGGTGGACCGGTATAAATCATCAATGCATTAGCTCCATAACTTAGCGCCTCTTGCACAGATCCTTCCAAATACAATGGAGAAGACATAGATACATGACATCCTAACTTCATTCTTCACTCTCCCCATACCGCTTCATGCGTTGCTGTGCTTTATATCTTTCAATTCGTTGTTCCTTAATCTTCCCTGCAATCATTTCGCGACGTTCTTTTCGCTTGATTTTTTCAATTGCAGCAGCTCTTTTTTTCTTATATCCCGGCTTAACACGTTGATCTTTTTTAGTTAATCTTTTAGCCAGTTCCTTTTCATGAAGATCGTTTTTAGAGATACGCTTCTGTCCAAATGGTTTCAAATTTGTCCACTGCCCGTTTCTAAAATTACGATGCTCAAAGACAATTCCTTGTTCCTTAAGGTGATTTATACTTTTTTCATCATCATCCTTATATAAAGCAAAACATACACCGGAATTTCCATTTCTTCCTGTTCTTCCGGATCTATGTTTATAAAAATCTAATTCAGACGGAAAGCCCAATGAAATAACATGAGAAACACCTTCAATATCTAATCCTCTTGCGGCAATATCTGTTGCAACAACATATGGACATTCCAAATTTTGAAGTCTTCTCATTGCCTGTTTTCTTTCTCTTGCCTCCAGCCCTCCATGAATCTCAACTAAGTCATAACCATTTTTTCTCAGTAAAGAAGCGGTCTTTTTTGCTTCCTCACGTGTATTGGCAAAAATAAGACAAATATAAGGCTGAAAACCAGGAAGAATATCAAGTAGTCTCTCGCCATAATCGTGATGCTTACAAGGAATAAGTACATGCTCAATTTTAGGAGAGTTATGAAATTCACCTTCTATTTTAATAGTTTGAGGTGCTTGCATATATTTTTTTAAAAAAGGTCGAAGTGCTTGTGGTATTGTTGCTGAAAAAACCATCATTTGAAGATCTTCTTTCATACGCCCGGCAAATGCATCCACATCATCTAAGAATCCATACTCTAAAGTCATATCTGCTTCATCTATAATGAGAGTTTTAGCAGTATCAAGTCGAAGAACCTCTTGATTTAAAAATAAATCTTTGATTCTTCCGGGAGTACCTATCACGATATGCGGTTGTTTTTTAATTGATTCAACCATTTTATCACGATTAATTCCCCCTGTAATCAAACGAACACGTAAATCAGAATCAGTTTCACTCATTTCTTTTGCACGATTATAAATTTGCTGTGCCAGTTCTCTTGTCGGCGCAGTAATAACTGCTTGAACCTCATTTATTGTCGAATTAATCATTTCCATCAAAGGTATTAAAAATGCATGAGTTTTTCCTGTTCCGGTATCAGAAATACCAACAATGCTCTTCCCTTTTAATGCCATCGGAATAACCGCTTTTTGAATCGGAGTCGGCTCAACAAATCCAATGTTTTCAATAAACTTCTTTGTTTTCTCTTTAAAATTATAGTCACTGTAGCTCATCTTCTCACCCGCTTTCTTATCGCTATTATAACCAAAAAAATCAAAAAATTCAAAACTTATGATATACTATACTCATTGGAGGTATTACACAATGGAAGTATTTAAAGTAATCCCATCCGGTTATTGTAAAGGAGTCGTTAATGCCATTAATCTTGCTAAAAAAGCTGCTTTAGACTATCCGGATAAAAAAATTACAATGCTTGGAATGATTGTTCATAATCGCTATGTAGTAGAAGCTTTAAAGCATTACTATATTGATTTTATTGAACAACCAAAAACGACTCGATTAAAATTGCTTGATCAAATTAATGAAGGTGTTGTTATCTTCACGGCTCATGGAGTATGTGATGAAGTCATAAATAAAGCTCAGTCCAAAGGATTAATTTGTATAAATGCTTCATGTGGAGATGTAATCAAAACACAAACTTTAATCAAAGAAGCAATCGCGGACAATTATAACATACTTTATATCGGAAAACAATTCCACCCTGAATCTGAAGCAGTCACTTTTATTGATTCTGAAAAAATCAATTTGATTACTTCAGTAAAAGATGTAGATCCACTTCCTTCATTTGAAAAAGTGTTTGTATCCAATCAAACTACAATGAGCATTTTAGAAATTAGTGAAATCTTGGAAGCAATACGAAAAAAGTATCCACATGCAGTTATTCACGAAGAAGTATGTAACGCAACTCGTATTCGCCAAGAAGCAATTCTAAAATTAGAAAATGTCGATTGTCTGTTTGTTGTCGGAGATCCTCATTCAAATAATTCTAACAAACTCAAAGATATTGCATTAAAACATGGTATTCCTCATGTTGAACTTATCGAAAATGTACAAGACATAAATATAGCCCCTTTAAAAAATTATAATCGTGTAGCCGTAACTGCCGGAGCAAGTACTCCGACTTATCTTACAGATCAAGTCGTAGAATGGTTAAAATCTTATTGTATCGATCCAAATACTGAAAAACCAAGTATTAATATTCATAAAATCCTTTAAAGAAAACGATTGAATTCCATTAATTGAGAAATTCAATCGTTATTTTTATTCTGTATAGAGCTGAAGCTCATAGAGTTTCTTATAAATACCATTTTGCTCAAGCAATTGCTGATGTGTTCCACTTTCTTTGATTCTTCCTTTATCCATAACAAGAATCTTGTCAGCATGCTGTATCGTAGAGAGTCGATGAGCCACCATAATTGTCGTTCTGCCCTCCATCAACGTCTCAAGTGCTTCTTGAATTAATTGTTCTGTTTCCGTATCAATATTTGCAGTCGCTTCATCCATAACAAGAATTCTTGGATCATATGCTAATGTTCTGGCAAAAGATAGTAATTGTCTTTGCCCTGCGGATAAAGTCGAACCTCTTTCAGTGACTGCTTCATCGTATTGATTTGGTAACTGTTCGATAAAATGAGCTGCATTCACAGCTTTTGCCGCTTCTATGATCGATTCCTCTTGTATATCATCATTTAACAAGCGAATATTAGAACGAATATCACCGGTAAAAATAAATACATCTTGTTGAACTTGACCGATCGCACTTCGTATCTGTTTTGTACTTAATTTTTTGATATCCACTCCGTCAATCAATATTTGACCTTTCTGGATATCATAATACCTTCCGATTAAATTCAAAATTGATGACTTCCCTGCTCCTGTTGCTCCGACAAAGGCTACTTTTTCTCCCGGATTAATAGTAAAGCTAACATCTTTTAAAACATAATCATCATTTTCATAAGCAAACCAAACATTTTTGAATTCGATTTTCCCTTGAACTTCATTTAAAATAGTTGGACTTTCTTGTTCTACAATCGGATTTTTTTCATCAAGAACCGTAAAGATTTTCTCTGCTGAGGCAAAAGCATTCTGCAAAGATGTAAATTGTTCTGCCAAGCTTTGAATTGGACTGAAAAAAGAACTGATATAGCTTGCAAAAATATAAAGTGTTCCAACGGTTAAAGAATCATCCAAAACACCATTTGCTCCTTTATAAATAACAAATGCCAATGCCAAATTAGAAATCAATACAATCAAGGGTTGAAAAATTGCGAAAGTAATAATTTCTTTCATATTTGATCGATATAAATCCTGACTTCTCTCTTTGAATTCCTCATATTTCTCTTTTTCACGAGCAAATACCTGTATGATTTTCATTCCCGAAATATTTTCAGATAAAAATGTGTTTAGCGCAGATACCTTTGTTCGTATCACTCGATAAATTTTACGTGAAATTTTTTTAAAGATAACAGATAAAACCAAAACAAACGGTAATAATGCAAAACATGTTAACGCCATCTCTAAATGAATACTAAGCATAACCACAGCATATCCCACAATTAAAATGGCATTGCTAAATAATCTAACAATAATATTTGCATACATTTGATGTAAAGATTCAACATCATTTGTTGCCCTAGTCACTATCCTCCCTACCGGATTTGTATCAAAATAACGAAGCGGTAAGCTGTGAATATGCTTAAAAATCTGCTGACGAATTGAAAATATGATATTTTGACCGGTTAACTGTAAATACCAAGTCTGAATTACATTACATATTACTTTCAATAAAAGAATGATCGCATAGAGAATTCCGATTTGAATAATTCCTTTAAAATCCGCAGAACGAAGAATTTTTAAATCTTCCTCATCCATCTTTTCCCCTTGATATACTCTGTTAATTGTAAGTGTTGTTCCATTTAAAACAGCATCTTTTAACTCTTCTTGAGAAATTTTATTTAATATTTCACTTTCTTTTAAGCTTAATCCCTGAAAAAAGTAGTAATCATCTTCATAATAAATTAATTGTGCAAACTCTGTAACACTTTCTTTTTCAAAATGTTTAGTAAGATAAGTTTCGTGATATTCAATTTCTCCCATTTCTTGAGATACGATCGCATATGGATGATTATATCCTTCAATATAATTATCAATGGCAGATGCAATCAGCATTGGCTTGATCAAATCAAACACAGTAATTAAAAGAACCAAACACAAACAGAAAAACATTCGTTTTAAATAAGGTTTCATATAAACGAACAAACGTGAAAATATATTCCCTGAATAAGAGGTTTCTATCACTTCTTCTGTAATCTTAGCCATTGTATTCAACCTCCAAACTTGCTTCTTGTAATTGTTTTTCAAGTTGTTGTTTTTCCACCATTGTTTTAAATACACCTTCTAATTTTATCAATTCTTCATAAGTTCCATATTCAATTATTTTTCCCTCATCTAAAATAAGGATATGATCTGTATTTTGAACTGTCGAAATACGATGAGCAATCATGATTGTCGTTTTCCCTTGACGAATTTGTTTAAGATTAGTAAGTATCTTTTCCTCGGTATCGGTATCAACTGCACTCAAAGAGTCATCCAATATCAAAATCGGACTATCCTTTAATAAAGCACGAGCAATCGAGCTTCTTTGTTTCTGACCACCGGAAAGAGTAACCCCTCTTTCTCCTACCATAGTTTCATATTGTTCCGGAAAATCAATGATATTATCGTGAACACACGCATTTTCACATGCTTCAATTATTTCATTCATTGTTGCATCCTGTTTACCAAATGCAATATTTTTAGCCAAAGTATCCGAAAACAAGAAATTATCTTGTGGAACATATGCTATACTTTCATGCAATATGTGTAAAGGTATTCTTTTAATATCAATATCATCAAATTCAATAGACCCACTTGTAATATCATAAACTCTACATAATAAATTAACAAATGTTGTTTTACCCGATCCGGTTCTTCCAAGTATTGCTAAAGTTTCTCCCTGCTCTATATTCACTGAGATGTCACTTAATACATTAGGTAAACTTTCACTATAAGCAAAATCAACATTTTTCAAAGAGATTTTCCCCTGTAAAACTATGGATTTATCCACGTTTTCTTGATCAAATATCTCAGCTTTTTCATCGAATACTTGATGAAGCCTTCTCATTCCGGCAATTCCTTGAGAAATTGAAGTAATACTATCTCCAAATGCTAACATTGGCCATATAAGTGATCCAATATATGAATTAAATGCAACAAATCTTCCTAATGTAATATTACCGATCATGCATAAATAACCACCATAAATAATTGTAACTACATATGTAAAACCAACTACGAAGTCTAAAGAAGGACCAAAAGTTGCCATCAGTTTTACGACATGAAGATTTGCTTGACGATTATTCTCATTAATTTTTTCAAACTCTTTAAGTTGCTTTTCTTCTTGAACAAAAGCTTTGATTACTCTCTCTCCGGAAATACTTTCCTGTACATGATCACTTAAATTCGCAAAAGACTGTTGTTTTTTCAAAAATCTTCTCTCAAATTCTTCCCCAAAATAATATCCGAATACCGCAATCAACCCCATTGGGATAATCACCGTCAAAGTTAATTTAAAACTGACATATGTCATCATTTTATATAAAACCAAAACGGTCATAACAATAGAATCAAAGCATGATAAAACAGAAGATCCCAAGGCATTTCTTACCGCCTCCAAATCATTAGTAAAATATGTCATCAAATCTCCGGTTTTATTATTATTAAAATACCGTTGAGATAGCGTTTCCATTTTTGCAAACATATCATTTCTTAATTCACATTCGATTTTTCTTGCTGTTCCAAATAAAAAATATCGCCATAAAAATCTTCCAACAGTAATAAAAATTCCACATAAAATAATTTTCCATACTAAGCTTGCAATCCCGGATGAATTTAATGTATGACTTGTTAGACCATCCGTGATTTCTCCTGTATATTGAGGAATAAACAAACCGATATAATCCACCAAAAACAGTGTTAAAAGTCCAATTATATATTGAAATTTATATTTCCATATATAAGAAAATAAAGAACCTTTTTTCTTACTTTGATTTCCCATTATTTCCCTCCTTTTTCTCATTACACGCGGTCTATTCTACAACCATTTTCTTATTTTATCAACAGATTTAATTTAATAACACACATATAAAAAAGCAGCTTTCAATCCGAAAACTGCTAATTCAAAATCAAACTCTTAATAATGCATTGCATTCATTTCTTAGATTTTCCAACATTTTTTCATGTACTTCATTAACTTCCATATCTGTCAATGTATGATCAGATTGATAAGTAACCGATAGTGCTATTGATTTTTTTGTACTTTCAATATGTTCGCCTTCATATACATCAAATACCTCAACATTTCTGATCATATGACGATCTGTCTTTTTAATGATTTCCAATAATTTTTCTGCTGTAACATCTTTATCCATGACTAATGCAATATCTCTTTTAACCGATGGATAGCGATCCAATGGAACAAATTTAACTTTACTAGCTTTTGCTTTTAAGATGCAATCCAAATTAATCTCAGCATAAATACAACTAGAACAAGAATATTTTTTCTGCATTAACGGATGAATTTGACCTAAAATCCCGAGTAACTCTTTACCAAGGTAGATTGCAGCACTTCTATATGGATGGAAATGATCAGTATCAACAGTATTTTCTTTGAAATAAATTCTATTTTCATCATATCCTAACTTTTTCAATAGTGCCATCAAAACACCCTTGGCATTATAGAAATCAGATGGATTCTGAATATGATGCAAACGAGAACTTTGAAGGTTTCCACTCATTACAATTCCCAACTTTTGTGTTTCCTGATCTTTGGAATAAACAGAAGAAATTTCAAATAAATTTACATCTTCAATCTTTCTTGCCTGATTATAGCTTAAACATTCCAACATCGTTGAGAACAAGCTTTGACGTACATTTTTTCTTTCTTCACTCATTGGCGAAGCTAATACAACTGTTTCTCCCAATGGCATAACAGAATCTTGAATATAACGATCTGAAACAAGTGTATACGTTTCAATTTCTCTCAAACCTAATCCACTCAATACAGATTGAGCTGTTCTACGTAATTTCTGTTTTGGTGTTAGTTTACCACATGTTGCAGTCATCGTCGGAAGTGCATCCGGTAAACGATCATATCCTAATAAACGAATTACTTCTTCATCAATATCTTCTGGGATAGCCAAATCTGTACGATATGATGGTATTGTCATCGAAATCGTAATTCCGTTAACAACAGGCTGTAAATTCAAACGTTGCAAAATATCAACAACTTCGTCTAACTTAAATTCTGTTCCCAAATGTTTATTAATATGTTCAAGTGTCTCTGTTACTTTTGTAAGTTCTTTATTTATTTCACCGATTTGAACCAATTCTTCAATCCCATCGGCATCTGCGTACTCTTGAAGAAGTTGCACTGCTCGTTTCATTCCTTTGATTTGAGCTTGAGGTTCTAATCCTTTGATAAAACGAGAACATGCTTCCGTATTTAATCCAAGTCTTCTTGCAGTTGAGCGAATACTTAACGCATTAAATAAAGCAGATTCAATGATAATTCCGGTTGTTTCTTCATCAATCTTAGAATCATCTCCCCCCATAATTCCAGCCACTCCGGTTGGTTGTCCACCTGTTGTAATCAACAGATCTCCTTTTTTAATTTCATATTCAACGCCATCCAATGCAGTCATTGTCATATCCACATCATCCACAACAGTAATTTCACGATGAGGCATTTTAGCCAAATCATAGAAATGAAGCGGTTGACCTGTCTCTAGCATAACATAATTGGAAATATCAACCACATTATTGATGGATTTAATTCCTGCTGCATGGAGATGATCACTCATCCATTTTGGGGATGGTCCCACCTTTACTTTATTAATGATTCTTCCTAAAAATACAGGACAATTCTCTGTAGCACTCGCAATTTTTAATGTCGGCTCAATTCCTTTATCTGAGATCACATCATAATCTGGAAGATGAACTTCACGATTTAAAATTGCTCCGGTTTCCATAGCAACAGACCACATGGCCATAAAGTCAGCACGGTTTGGAGTTTGTTTGACATCTAAAATCGCATCATTTAATCCTAAATATCCTAATGGATCTTCACATCCTAGCGGAGCATCTTCAGGTAAAATTTCAATTCCTTCAATTTGATCTTCACGAAGCATTTTTTTATCGACACCTAATTCAAATAATGCACAAATCATACCATTTGATTCTTGCCCTCTGACTTTAGTTGCTTTAATTTCTCCACCTGGTAATTTAGCTCCAACTTTTGCAACAATTACCTTTTGTCCGGCATCTACATTAGGCGCCCCACAAACGATTTGTGTAGGAATACCATCGCCTAAATCAACTTGACAAACATTCAAATGATCAGAATCAGGATGCGGTTTCTTCTCCAATACATATCCAATCACCAAATTTGTACCCGAAGCCTGATATTCGATTCCTTCTACTTCCAAACCGGCATTTGTCAGAACATCAGCAAGTTTCTCAGGTGTAACACCTTCTAAAGACACATATGTATTTAACCAATTATAGCTTACTTTCATATTTTTCCTCCTAATCAAAACGATTGAAGTTCTTTAAAAAACGAACATCATTCGTATAGAAATTGCGAATATCATCAATACCGTATTTCAGCATAGCAATTCTTTCAATTCCTGCTCCAAAAGCAAAACCACTACACTTCTTTGAATCAAATCCTGCCATTTCCAAAACATTTGGATGTACCATACCAGCACCTAAAACTTCAATCCATCCGGTCTGCTTACAAACATTACAACCTTTTCCTTGACATACATGACAGCTTACATCCACTTCTACACTTGGCTCTGTAAACGGAAAATAACTTGGTCTAAATCTTAATAGACGTCCTTCACCAAACATGGCATCAGCCATAAATTGCAATGTCCCCTTTAAATCTGCTAATGTAATATTTTCCCCTACAACCAATCCTTCCATCTGTGTAAACTGATGTGAATGGGTTGCATCATCATCATCTCTACGATACACCTTCCCCGGACAAATAACCTTAATCGGAAGTTTACCCTTCGCTGTATCCAAAACTCGCATTTGTATTGCAGTTGTTTGTGTCCTTAATAAAGTAGTTGGATCAATATAAAATGTATCTTGCATATCACGTGCCGGATGTCCTTCCGGAGTATTAGCACGAGTAAAATTATATTCATCAATTTCTACTTCCGGACCTTCTGCAACTTGATATCCCATTCCGATAAATAAGTCTTCAATTTCCTGTTGAACAACAGTTAATGGATGTAAAGTTCCTAGTTTTGTTTCAATCGGTGGCAAAGTGATATCAATTTTTTCACTTTCCAATTTCTTGACCATTTCCATTTCTTCAAGAGCTTTCGCTTTTTCATCAATCGCATTTGCTAAAAGTTGTTTTAGTTGATTCACTTCAGCACCAAACTTAGGCTTTTCTTCATTACTTAAATCTTTCATTTGTGCCATCAAAGCCTGCACAGGTCCTTTTTTACCTAAATAAGTCACTTTTAACTGATTTAGTTCTTTGGAATCTGTACAATTTTGTATAGCTTGTAGTCCTTCATCTTTTACTTTTTCGATAATTTCCATCGAATAAACCCTCCTTTAATAAAAAAATCGTTCCCTAAAAGGAACGATTTAACGCGGTACCATCCTTGTTGAAGCACAATGCTTCCACTCTTAAGCCTTGTAACGTAGACTTTAATATACGAGGATCATTACTCCCACTGAAAGGTGAATTCATCAAGTGATTTTGATTAAAATGACTCTCAGCGCATCATCATTTCTCTCTGAAATCGTTTCACTAGATTACTAGTCCTTTATAAACGCTTTAAACAAGTATATTCTAACAAAGTTCTTTTTGATTTGCAACGACAAAATTGCTAATAGCCTAACTCTTCCAAAACTTCGAATAATAAATCCGGACGGTCGGTTATAATTCCATCTGCACCGTTTTTAATGCATTTGATCATTTCGTCTTTTTCATTAACCGTCCAATAATGCACATACATTCCGCTCTTATGTATTTTCCAAATCAGATATTTAGTAGCTAAAGGAATGTTATATTCACTTGTAGGCAATTGCATTCCGACCCCATCATATCCGAAGAAAATACCAAATCCAGCATAGTTACTGATAATGAATTTTTTTGCTGTTGAAAAATCCAGAGATGTTTCAATCCGCGGATCCTTAATTTCATTGAAATAATTCATAATATCATTGATGAAACTTGCCACTTGCACTTGTTCATGAAGGTCATACTTGACGATAAGTCGATTCAATTCTTTAGCTGCAATTCGTCCCGCTTCTCCCTCATCTTTTATCTCAATGATATATAAAATACTATTCCCATATTTTTTAAATAAATCTTCCAATTTTGCTGGAGCAAGCATTCCATTATAAGATTCAAGCTCTGATTGAGTCAAATTTTTATATGGCTGTTTTCCTTCATAGTCAGTAAATTTTGCTCCAAAGTTCATCTGCACTAATTCATCATATGTATAATCCATCACAAGTCCTGTATGATCACTTGTTTCATCAATGGTTTCATTGTGATGAGTAATTAGAACATTGTCTTTTGTCAAACGAAGATCCATCTCCAAAACATCAACCCCAATATTATACGCATAATCAAAGGCCATCACTGTATTCTCTGGATTCATGAGCTTAGCTCCTCCATGTGCAATGACTAATGGCCGCTCACCTTTTTCAATTCGGAAAATACCTTTTGTATCCGCCTGTGGATAAGGTAAAAACTGTAAGATAATGTATAGCAGAACAATTACCGCAAGTACAATTTGAATCACTTTTTTCTTCATAGCAATCTCCCCTTATTTTAAAACTTTTAATCTTCTGATTTCAACTCTCTATTCATTAAATTATTGATTGCTTCACTTGGTTTAGCATTTTCATAAAGAACCTTATACACTTCTGTTGTGATCGGCATAGAAATATGATTTTTAACAGCTTCTTCATAAACTACTTTACAAGCATTGACACCTTCAACAGTCTTTGTATTCGTTTTCCAAAATAAATCAGCACTATCATTTTTACCAATCAACAATCCGGCCTGAAAATTTCGTGAATGAATTGAAGTACATGTAACGATTAAATCTCCTACCCCTGTTAGTCCGAGATAAGTTTCCGGCTTCCCACCTTTAAACGTTCCAAATCGAGCCATTTCCGCCAATCCACGGGTCATTAGTGCAGCACGAGCATTATCTCCTCCACCGATTCCTTCAAGGATTCCAGAAGCTAATGCAATGATATTCTTAACAGCAACACCATTTTCTGCTCCTACTACGTCTCTATTTCGGTAAACTCTGAAATATCCATTAGAAAATAATTGTTGTACAAGCTTTGAAGATTCTTCATTTTCGCATACCGCATTGACCGTAGTAAGCATTCTTAATATAACTTCTTCCGCATGAGAAGGACCAATCAAAGATACAACATCTTGTAATAGTTCTTCTTTAATCGTATTTCGAATTACAACACTAAGTCTTTCATGTGTAACAGGATGATATCCTTTCGCAACATTGATAAAAATCGTTTTTTTATCTAATATTTCATTTAAATCCAAGCATACCGATTCAATAGCTCCAGTCGGAACAGCTAAAAGAATCAAATCACTTCCTTTAACTCTGTTTAAATCAGAGAATGCTTGAATATTGGGATTGATATCTATTTTTGGAAAATACTTTGAATTTTGATGATTTTCATTAATATCTTTGACTTCCTCTTCCATAATTCCCCATACAGATACATCATGATGATTATCTGCTAAAACTTGAGCTAATGCAGTTCCCCAACTGCCACTACCACAAACTGAAATTTTCATACTTAACCTCTCTTTCTAGCAAGTATACGTATCGGTGTTCCGGTAAACCCAAATGATTCTCTAAGTCTGTTTTCCAAATATCTTTGATATGAAAAATGCATAAGCTGTGGATCATTAACAAACAAAACAATGGTTGGTGGAGCCACAGATACTTGTGAAGCATACATAATCTTTAATCGCTTTCCATTATGAGTCGGTGCCGGTGTAATCGTTTGTGCATCCATAATTACTTCATTTAATACATTGGTTGGTATACGAAGTGTCGAATAATTATATACCTCATCAATCAATGGAAGAATCATATTAATGCGCTGACGAGTTTTAGCTGACACAAACAAAATCGGAGCATAACTTAAGTATATAAATTCATTTCTTATTTTTCTTGTAACTTCATTTACAGTTTTCTCATCTTTTTCAACAGTATCCCACTTATTGTAAACAATAATGATTGGCTTCCCTGCCTCATGAGCATACCCGGCAACATGTTTATCCTGCTCTCGTATGCCTTTTTCACCATCGACAACAAAAAGTATCACATCTGCCCTTTCAATTGCACTCAAAGCGCGAAGTACGGAATATTTCTCAATATTTTCATATACTTTTCCTTTTTTACGAATTCCGGCTGTATCGATAATTACATATTCTTTCCCATCACTCTTAAACGGGGTATCAATCGCATCACGAGTTGTTCCTTCAATATCAGAAACAATGACTCGCTCTTGTTTTAAAATTGAATTAACCAGAGATGATTTCCCGACATTAGGTTGCCCAATTACGGCAAAACTTAAAATCCCTTCATATTCTTTTACTCTTTTCTTTGGAAATGAAGCAATGATTTCATCTAAAACATCCCCAATTCCGATACCATGTGCCCCACTAACCGCATGAGGCTCTCCAATTCCAAGTCCGTAAAATTCATAAGTATTTACAATTTGATCTGTGTCATCTATTTTATTTACCGCTAAAATGATCGGTTTATTTGATTTTCTCAACAAGGAAGCAATATATTGATCATCTTTTGTTATTCCTTCTTTTCCACTTACCACAAAAACAATAGTATCTGCTTCTTCAATCGCAATTTCTACCTGTGCTTTAATTTCATTTTGAAAAGGTTGATCCTGAAGTTGAATTCCCCCTGTATCAATAATTCTGAACTCACGTGTAAGCCATGTTCCTTTTCCATAAATACGATCTCGTGTCACCCCGGGAACATCTTCAACAATGGACAGTCTTTCTCCAATCAAACGATTGAATATTGTTGATTTACCGACATTGGGTCTTCCCACGATTGCTACAACACCATCTATCATTCTTCCAACCTTCCTTTTATCATTTCCATAACAGTCTTTTCAACCTCATCAATTGACATATTGGAAGTATCCAATTCAATTGCATCTTCCGCTTTTTTTAGTGGACTGTTTTCACGATGCGAATCGTTATAATCTCTTCTTTCAATTTCTTTTTTTAAAGTTTCTAAATCAGTTTCAATACCTTTTTCAAGATTTTCTTTATATCTCCGTAATGCTCTTGATTCAATTGTCGCAGTTTGATAAATTTTTAATTCAGCATCCGGAAGAACAACTGTTCCAATATCTCTTCCGTCCATAACAACTCCTTTTTCAAGTGCCATTTTTTGTTGCTGATGAACTAATTCTTCTCTTACTTTTTTTAACGCAGAAACTTTGGATGCTAATAAAGAATTTCGATTTGTTCTAATTTTCATAGTTACATCTTCTCCATCAAGAAATATTTTCCCATCACTATTCAGTTTCAAATCTGTATTTCTTATCATCTCTGCAATGGAATCTTCATCATCAAAAGACAGATTTAATAAATCTGCCTTATATGCCACACTGCGGTACATTGCACCCGTATCAATATATGTATATCCCAAATTTTTAGCTATAATCTTCGCAATACTGCTCTTTCCGGCAGCGCAAGGACCATCAATCGCCACATTGATTTTCATTAGATTATTCCTCGTTTCATCAGATTCCAGTATACAATAATTCCAAGTACGATAAGAAGAGCTATAATCAATGTCACAAGAACGATATTTAAAAGACGATTTGTATTGGATACCGTATTGCTCATATCATCCAATTCACTTTCATAACTTTCCAATTGAGCTTTAATTTCCCTAGTCTGATTGATTACGATATTTTCAATATCTTCAGACGTAATATGCTCATGAGGAGGTTGATTGAATACTTTAACATCAAGATCTTTATTTTTTTCTTCAGTTTCTTCTACCTCAGCAGAATCAACCTGTTCTACTTCCTTATTTTCTTGATTTGTGATTTCTTCTGATTTCTGTTCTGTTTGTTCCTGAGCTAAAATATTTTTAATTTCAAGAGAAATGGTATTACGTATTTCTTCTTGCTCATCAATTGCTTTTATGATATTTTCCGGAAGTTCCAAGCCTCCCTTTGACTCCCCTTCAATTTCCCCAAACGGACGTAACATTGGATCATTTCCTTTACGAACTTCTTTAAGAATGTTCAACTGAGTATCTTCAGCAGAACGAAGTCCTTTATCAAAATTATACTGTTTTACTTCTTTAATATACTCGTTGATAAAATCGGTGTTAAATTTATCTTCAATACTTTCTTTCTCTTCTTTTTTTTCAACATCAAAAGGAATTTGAACACTTGTTTCATCTTCATAATATGTATTCCGAGCATGAAGAGGATCATGCTCTTCTTGATTTAAAACATCCATTTTTTCAAATCGATTGTTATCAAGTGTATTTAATCTCTCTGCATAATCAGAAAGTTCTTTTGTTTTTATTTCGCTCTCACGGTCGTTTTCCAATTGCCGTCTTAATTTTTCGTATTTCTGTGTACGAGAATAATTTTCCATATCAGGACACCTCCGAATCTTTATTATTATAACATCAATAATCTTTAAAAAACAACATAATATTCCATGAAGTAAGATAAAACGAGAAAATAGAATGACCCCTAATAATTAAAAAGAGCATGATATCAATCACACTCTATTTTATGTCAATTCAATATTATTATGCTCTACCGGAATACTTTCCATCCGCTGTATTAAGTTCAATCATTTCACCCTCTTTAATAAATAGAGGAACACGAACACTTAAGCCTGTTTCTACAACCGCATTCTTACTTGCATTTGTTGCAGTATCGCCTTTAACAGCAGGTTCACATTCTGTAACCAAAAGCTGAACTTTATCAGGAAGAATAACTCCCAATACTTCATTTCCTTCATACATCTGAATTGTAACCATTGTGCTCTCTTTCAAAAATTGCTTTTCCCATTGAAGTCTTTCAGCAGGGATTTCAATTTGCTCATATGTTTCTGTATCCATAAAGCAAAGACTATCTCCACCATCATAAAGATACTGCATTTCTCTTTTATCAATAAATGCTTGTTCCACTTTATCACCACTGATCAAACTTAATTCAGTAACGACTCCTGTTCTCGGATTTTTAACTTTGACTTTAACTTTCATTTTAGCCATAGCCGTCTTATTCAATTGAATATCGATGGCTTGATATAAAGTTCCTTCCCAAGTAAAGCACATTCCTGGTTTGATTTCTGTTGAATTTAACATTACAAAACACCGTCCTATCTTTTCTACCCTTTAATTTTATCTAAAACAATAATTTTGTCAATGAAATTATATCACTAGACCATTAAATCAATCTAAAATAGGCTCTTTTAACGATTTATAGCTTCCATATGAGGAGAATTTTTATGATTATAAGAAAAACGTTGATTACAACCAAGATAAGCGGTCGATATTCCAACTGTAAAGATAAGATAGAACCATTCATCAAAATTATACCAATCATGAAATAAAAGAATCAATAAACACCCAATTAAAATCGTACAATAAAGGTCTTTCATTTCCAATAATTGTTTGCTTGAATAGTTAATAAAACTGACACAAAATAACTGACATCCTAGATATAATACCATCAAAATAAGAATATGCTCGGAATTTATAAAATTCAATATAATTCCAATTAATAAAAGTATTACAAACATAATCTCACTCGGCATTATCATTTTCAATTTTTCCATCATTATCACCTATGTTTATTCTATGTCAATTTCCTCTACTTTATCCCGCATAATCATTTTCATATCATTAAAATCTCCATTCAAAAAAACTTTTATCATCTCTTCGTCTGTTTCAAAACGAATTGAACAAAAACCTAATTGATATTCCAAGCTTTGAGTCAAATTTTCTTGATCCGTTTTCAATTCTTCGATTTTATTTTGAATCAAACATTCTATTAAGTATTTTTGGGATAACGTTTCAATATTGAGCATCTGAGATAGATAATTTTGTTGAATTGTCCATAAAATCATGCAACGACTTAAGATCTGGATCATAAATATGCATAAATAGCCAAGAAAAGTAATGTTACTTGACATATCCAATCATCCATTCTTCTTCTCCCTCTTCGAATTGAAGAATCATATTAATGTGATTATTATCTTGGTAGAATTCACAATTCTGAATATCTGCAAAATAAATGACTGTTCCGGGAGTACGAATCACTTTATCATTAACAAAATAAATCTGATATAACTGATCTGAAACATAAAATAAAGTTCCTTGTTCAAGAAAAACTTCACTGGCTTCATTCAAATCTTGACGTAGTTGATAGATTTGATTATATCTTTGCATAAATGGTTTAGAATAATCTAAAGTTGCGATACACCGAATACAAGAAACAATAAGAGGCATACAACAAGAAATCACACTGATCATTAATAAGCTTTCAATTAGCGCAAATCCATTTCTCCTAAACATCCGAGAGCACAACCTGCTTCGATGGAACTCAAAATTTCGTTTTCTCTGTCCGTAATTTCTTTCCATTTTTCCTCAACACTCCTTTTAAAATTAATTTCGCTTTCTACTACCATATTACAAGTTATAATCATGGTACTCACACACAACATAGCCAAAAGCGAATCTACAGCCAAAAAACCCTTCTTATTTTTCAATAAAAACACCGTTACCAAGTTCTATTACCCCTTCCTTCTGTATAAAACGAATTGTCTGTGCCTGATTAACATGTCCCAATTTATTAAACCTGATTTCATGATCATAGCTAATAGAATATACCCCTGTATCCAATACCCCTTCCTTTTGAAATGCCATGCACTCACTTTGAAATCGAACTAAATCACTTTTAAACAAGTAAAAATTTTGACTACTTAAATCAAAATTCATCATCGGAAAGAAAAGTAAGGAAAATACTGA
This sequence comes from uncultured Erysipelotrichaceae bacterium, assembly GCA_949744505.1. Taxonomy (GTDB): domain Bacteria; phylum Bacillota_I; class Bacilli_A; order Erysipelotrichales; family Erysipelotrichaceae; genus CATJXY01. The sequence continues at coordinate 159,113 of CATJXY010000034.1, forward strand.
TATGACAAATAAAACAAGTATCATTTCAATTAGTGTATATCCATTACTGCGCACTCGCTTGTCCATTGTATATTTCAATCCTTTGTCCATTTGCACATTGACTTTGTTCTTCACTAAGTAACCCTTCATAAATTAAGTCAGTAATGGAATTGGGAGTTGTTCCGTATTCTAACTTATATTCTAAAATGGCACTATCCACTACTTTTATAAGTGCATCACAACCTTTATTCTCAATAATACCGATCACTTTTTGAATATTGGGAACTGTTAATAAAAATAAAACACTTAGTACCATGATTACTATAATCATTTCCAGTAATGTAAATCCTCTTGCTTTCATATTTCCTCCTTAAATTTGTGTAATCACATTCATGGGTGATAATAAAATTTGATAAATAAAAATTAAAATAATCGCAATAAAACAATATGTCCATCCTTGGATAAAGGAAGTAAACTGTTTCAGTTTCTTTTCCAATCCTCTTTTTGTAAGTTCACAATAGTTTTCTAATAGCTTCTCCATATTTGATGAATAAGTACCCACTGCGACAAATTTAGATAAAAGTGGATCAAATCCATTTATTGAAAATGCTTCATAGATTGACTTCCCCATAAGAAGTAATTCATCTATTTTTAAAGAAAACATATTTATAAGAGGTTGTCCCTCTGTTTTTCTCATCATTTGAATACTTTGTTGAGTAGAACATCCGACTCGGATTAATTCAAGAAAATACCGAATATACCAATAAGAAAATAATCTTTTTAAAAACGATACATGAAAATGAGATATCAAAAATTCATATACTGAAGTAATATTTGATTGCTGTATGCTAAATAGTACAATTATACTTATAATAAGTGTAATGAAAATCAAAAAAATTGAGAACCCTTTAAGTATTGCAGCTATAAACATAAATGTTTGTATATCACTTTGAAAGCTTTTCAATAAATTAATCATAATCGGAAGAAAAAAGAAATTAAAAAGTAAACTAAAGATAATAACCAACAAAAGCATTATTGAAGGATAAAATAACTTTTTAAATATTTCTTTTCTTGCTGTTAAATTAAGAGATGCTAAACTAAGACTACATTTTAAGCTTTTCTCCAAACTTAAAAACTGGCAAAAAAATGAAAATGAAGAAACAATTTTTTTATCCAAAATTTGATTTAAAGCCTCTTGTATTGGTTCTCCTTTTGTTATCTTCACTTTTAAATCCGTAAATACAGAATAGGTCTTTGAACTTGCAAGAATATCAAGACAGTCTTTAAAACTCATCCCTTTTTGTAATAAAAGCTGTAACATATAACAGTCTTCAAGTGAAATCCGCACATACCTCTTTGGCATCCAAAATTCCTTTTTGAACAAGTAATTCAGCTTGGCTTTGTATTGTTTCATATTCGGGATTAATCTTTTCATGGTTCATATACCCTAATATTTCCTTTCTATCCATAAATTCGTACAAGCATATCTTCTTATTTTTTTTGATATTATAAAGTCGTTGATTTGTAACGCATATCAAGACATCTTTCAATTGCATTGGATTTACTCCTAAATCAAGCATTCTTTCAATTGTACTTTCAGCGGAAAAAGAATGAATTGTAGCTAAAACAAGATGTCCTGTTAAACCGGCACGTACAGCCATTTGTGCAGCAGCACTATCTCGTATTTCTCCCAACATAATTATATCCGGATCGTGCCTTAACAATTGTTTTATTCCCTCATCATAACCAAATCCACCCTTCTCATTGATTTGAATTTGGACCATATTTTCTTGAACTATTTCAATCGGATCTTCTAAACTAAAAATTTGTTTACCGTTAATTTCTTTCAGTAGTGTATATAAAGTCGTTGTTTTTCCACTTCCGGTAGGTCCTGACAATAGAATTAACCCATTCTTTTTTTGAATAAGTTCTCTAAATTTATTTCTTTGTACCTCATTTTTTATTAACATGTTCAGATGAAGATTAGAATGAATATTTAAAATACGTAATGCTCCGGTTATCATTTTGAAAGTAGAGACACAAGAAAACCTCATTGCAATAATTTTGTTATTTAACTCTTCCTCAAAGCTTCCGGATTGTGGTTCAAGGCTATCACTCAGGTCCAAATTAGCACGATATTTAAGATAAGAAATAATCCTTTCATCACTCGGCTTAGTTTTAAAATCTACTATTTTGCTTCCACAACGCATTTGAATCTGCATTTTATTTTTAGTCCAAGTAAAATGGATATCTGTTGCATTTTTCTTTAATGCAAATCTGAGAATTTCTAAAAATCTATTTTCCATAAAAAAACCTCCTATATCTTATTTACGATAAAAGAGGTTTTTTCCCTTAATTTTTATAACCATGGATTTTGATTCAATTCAAATTCCAATGTTGTTGACTGCCCATGCCCAGGATAAACCGTTAAGCTTGGATCTAATGTTTTGATAAAGCGTAAAGAATCTCGCATTTCCCTTTCACTTCCTAAAGGAAGATCAACTCTGCCTATACTCATATAAAAAAGTACATCACCACTAAATAAATCATTATCTATTTTAATTAGACATGATCCGGGTGTATGCCCAGGAGTATTAAAAACTTCAAGGCTAAAAATTCCAATCTGATTAATTCCTTCATGAAGATCGAATACTTCATGGTATATCTTTGCAGAAATTCCATTCATAGAATTAAGATTTTTATTTTTAACTATTTCCTGATCGTTTCTGTGGAGATAGCATTTACATCCCGTTGCTTTCATAATTTCGTCTACTGCTCCGATATGATCAAAATGTCCATGAGTTAAAATAATCCCATCAACAATCTCATCACAAATATATTCCATGATTTTAATAGCTCTTGCTCCGGGATCAATAATTAGAACATGTCCTTCTTGCTTTATCAAATAACAATTTGCTTGAAAAGTACCAACAGGAATACAAATTATTTCTTTCAATTTTGCCACTGTCCCTTCTTTTAAAAACTATAAAAAAAGCCTTTTAAGGCCTTTCTTATTTCTTTTCTTTGTGGACTGTTTTCTTATTGCAACGTGGACAATATTTGTTGATTTCCATCTTTTCCGGATTTTTACGTTTATTTCTTGTTCCAATATAGTTTTCTTCGCCACATTCAGAACACTTAAAAGTGATATTATCTCTCATCGATAGTCCCTCCTAATAATGCTTTTCAAGTATAGCATAATTTCATCCAAAAAGCCAAGCTTTTTTTTATTTTGTTATCTTTTTGCTATAATGAACTCTTATTTATACCAAAATCATTCTCATTCATGTAAAAAAACATGGATTAATATAACTTTTTCTTTATCCATTTATTTCTAATCATATCAAACAAAAATTCGGATAAAACACTAATTAATATAATCCAAATCGTCCATGCGAATAAATTTGGAATATCAAAATTTAATTTAGCCAATTGTAACTGTCTTCCGATTCCATTTGGCAATTGTCCCAATATTTCAGCCATGACCGAAACTTTAAATCCAAGACCAAATGCGGTTTTAAAAGCTGCATATAAATAGGTTTCTATTAGTGGAAGATATATTTTAAAAATCTCTATATGCTTTGGTGCTGGGTAAACTTTCAATAAATTCTTAAAAGAAGAATCAATTCCTTCTATTCCCTGTACGATATTACTATAAAAAATAGGAAATAATACTAAGAAAGAAACAATCGTAACACTTCTTGAACGACCAAACCATAACAAAACCAAAAAGATATAACTAATCGTCGGAATTGTTTTAAAAACTGCAAAAATAGGTTTAAAAAACTCTTTTATCGGCCTGTGGTAAATACCTAAAAAGCCTAGAAATATAGCACTTAAAAACGCCCATATCAATCCATAAAACATCCTAATTAAAGTATGAAAAATTGCTATATAAAAAGAAACTGACATCAAATGCGCAGACATACTTAAAAATACCTGAACAGGTGTTGGCACAAGTATTTCATTTCCTGCTACAAATGCGACAAGCGACCATCCAATTAAAATTGTAAGGATAGATATTCCAATTTCTTTTTTCATAGGATGCCTCCAAAATCATTATAACATAAAAAAACTTCAGGTTCCCCTGAAGTTATCTTAAAATTAAATCTTCCACCTCTTCAATACCAAATAAATTCAAGAAACTCTTCAAATTTTCTTCATGATCTTTGGCATAAGCAAATCGAATATTCATTTTATCCCATGTCTTAGCAACAATCGCACTGGAAGCAATCCCAAATGCATCCGCTCCAGTTAAGTCAATATCTGCAATCAAATCACTTTTGTCAGAATTTGTCACACTTTGTGAATAAGAAGCAATTCTTTCAAATAAAGCATCATAGCTTTCTTGATCTGCCTTATAATTTTCTTCTAAAACAAAGATTGCTGCTTGAGGATATCCCCCTTCAAACCCCGTAGTATTTTGCCATAACTCTTGGAGATCCAATAAAACAGATAATTCAAGATCTGACTGTTTCGCCTTAGTAATCGTAGCTGTAGCAGCAGGTTCAGCAATTAATCCGACTTGATAACTCCCACCAATCAAAGCTGTCTGTACATCCGATGCAGAGTTATAATATTCTTCTGCAAAATCAATATCCAAACTGCCTTTTACAGTATCCCAAATTTTTTGTGGAACAGCAGCTTCGCCGAATGTTGCAATTCTTCCTTCATCTAAAGCCTCTTCATTTGTTCCGATCACATACAAATTCCCCCAAGTTAAAATGGCCGCTATTTTATAATCACTGGCTCCTTTTTTTGCCAACATGGCTCCTAAATTGCTCGGTGCTATGATCACATCATATTCCTTATTGACAAATGCAGCTTGTAACAAATCTGTTCCATCGACAAATTCTAATTTATCATTCTCTTGAACCTCATGAGCAAAAGCAAAACTAGGTGCCCCGGTAGGACAAAGAATACTTAATTCAGATAATTCAACATTATCTTGTGATATTTCACTTCCTGATACTTCAGAAGATCCATCTTCAACATTTGTAGAACAACCTGCAAAAACAAACAAAATCAATAAAATACAAATTAATTTCCTCATATTTTTCCTTCTTTCAAATTTTATTATACTCTTTTACCAAGCAGAAGAAAAGCTGCTTGTGCAGCCTATCTTGCTTTCGATGAAATTTCTTCTAAAATTGAAACCAAGAATTCTTCTTTACTCATGACTTGTGTGTCTTTCTTACCGTGTCTTCTAACTGTTACAGAGCCATTTTCGACCTCTCCGTCGCCTAAAACAAGTTCTACCGGAATCTTTTTGATTTGAGCTTCACGAACACGATATCCAAGTTTTTCATTACGATCATCTAATTCTGCACGAATTCCATTATCTTTAAGCATTTGCATAACTTCATTCGCATAATCCAAATGCTTTTCATGATGAACCGGAATAACTTTTACTTGAACCGGAGCAAGCCACATCGGGAAATTTCCACCAAAATGTTCAATTAAAATTCCGATAAATCGTTCAATGGATCCAAAAATAACACGATGAAGCATTACCGGACGCTTTTTACTTCCATCAGAATCTACATAAGTCAAATCAAATCTTTCCGGAAGATTCATGTCTAACTGAATTGTACCACATTGCCATACTCTTCCCAAACTATCTTGAATATGAAAATCAAGTTTTGGACCATAAAATGCCCCATCTCCCGGATTCACTTTACATTCTTTATGTGCAGCATGACATGCAGCTTCCAAGGCAGCCTCAGATTTATTCCAAATTTCAATATCACCGATATATTTTTCTTCAGGACGAGTAGATAATTCAATGTCATACTTAAGACCAAATACAGAATAAACACGATCGATAAAATTAATTAATCGAATTACTTCTTCCTCAATTTGATCTTCACGCATGAAAATATGGGCATCATCTTGTGTAAATGTACGAACTCTAAAAAGTCCGTTTAACGCGCCAGAAGCTTCATGTCTATGAACTTGTCCCAATTCTCCACAACGAATCGGAAGATCTTTATAACTATGAAGACTATTTTTATAGACAAGCATTCCTCCAGGGCAATTCATAGGTTTAACACAGAATTCACGATCGTCAATCATTGAAGTATACATATTTTCCTTGTAATTATCCCAATGCCCTGATAACTCCCAAAGCTCTTTGCTCATCATGATAGGAGTTTTAATGAATTCATACCCTTCTTTTGTATGCTCTTCATACCAATAATTTTCCAAAATATTTCTCAAAATCATCCCTTTTGGTAAGAAAAATGGAAATCCCGGACCATATTCACTCATCATAAATAAATCAAGCTCTTTTCCTAATTTCTTATGATCTCTTTTCTTTGCCTCTTCAAGAAGATTTAAATGCTCGTCCAACTCTTCTTGAGTATCGAAACAAATTCCATAAATACGCTGAAGCATTTTATTATTGGCATCACCTTTCCAATAAGCTCCGGATACTTTCAAAAGTTTAAAGAACTTTAGTTCTTTAACTGTTTCAACATGCGGACCTCTGCACAGATCTACATAATCACCTTGGCGATATGCAGTAATGACCACTTCATTTTCATCCATTCGTGAAATTAAATCTAATTTGTATGGATCCTCAGCAAACATTGCTAACGCTTCTTCTTTTGTTAATTCTTCTTTGACAATTCTTTTTCCATCTTTGGATATTTTTTTCATTTCTTTCTCGATTTTAGGCAAATCCTCTTCACGTATAACCGCATCGCCTAAATCTACATCATAATAAAAACCTTCTGAAACAACGGGTCCTACCCAAAATAATGCATTTGGATAAAGATGCTTGATTGCTTGAGCCATCAAATGAGCACAACTGTGGTTTTTAATACTGAGATGTTCATTTTCTTTAATGTTTATCATAGTTCTTTCCTCCTAAAAAATAAAAACGTCCTTATAAAAGGACGCAAATAACTTACGCGGTACCACCTTAATTCATACAAATGTATGCACCTCAAATCATTAACGCTGATTAACGGAACTTTTTCAAAAGTCAACTCCCAGGTGGTAATAATGAATTTTTCTCAAAGCCTTTTCACCAACCAGACTTCTCTCTTATCAAATCATTCACATCATATCCTGCTCAAAGTATTTCTATTTCATTTATACTCTACAACTCAATAATTGTCAATAAAAAAATAGCTTTCAATTAATTTTTCATGAATAAAGTATCAACAAAACGAATACCTTTTTATGATCCCCAAAAGAAAATATAAATTTATTTGCAGATAGTTTATCTTCATTTAATACATGAAAAATACCCTTTATTATTTTTGTGCCAATTCTCCCGCTCTATTTACGAGGCCATTATATTTTTCAAAATCACTTTTCATTATTAAAAGATAAATCGAATCAATTAAGAACAGTTGTGAGCAACGCATCGTTGTAACGTTTAATCTTGTCTGTGTTTCAAAACAGATTGTTTCCAATAATATATCTGCCAAGTCATGCAATGGGTTTTTCTTACTTCGTGTCATTGCAATAACAGTTAATCCTCTTGATTTTGCCAAACGTGCAGCTTTCAATACTTCCGCTGTTTTTCCACTTTCTGATATTAAAAATACTGTAGCTTGTTCTTCTGCATTATCAATTAGCATATATAACGAATGGGCATTTTTAGTTGTTATGCACGGTATCCCTAATTTTATTAATTGATCCGACATATAGTCAGAAAACAAACTCGAACTTCCCATACCAAAAAGAATATTTTTCGATGATTTTTTAAGCGCCTCAGCTGCAGAACTTATTTGTTCTACCCGATTATGTTGTTGAGTTAAAACAACACTATTTTGAAACTGTTGAGCGACTTTTTTCAAAGTCATTTCAGTCGATTCATTAATATTAATTTCTTCTTCCATTGTTTCGTGAATTTGTGCCAAAGCCAAATCTGCAAATAATTCTCGAAAGCTATTATATCCAAGTTTCTTTGAAAACCGAATAATAGTTGACTGTCCGATTCCAACTTTTTTTGCAAGTTGTTGAGAGGTGATATTTCCTTCCTCATTTAAATGAGACGTCAAATAATCCGCAATTTTGATTTCTGATGAAGTCAAACTCCCTCTGGCTGCATTTAATCTAGATAAAAACATAAATATCCCTCCTTTTTTAATTATACCTAATTTAAAAGCTTTTGCCAACTTCAAAAAAAATATTGACTTATTTATTCATAAGATATATCATTTAAGTGGATATTTTATCCATATTAGGAGGGCAAAATTATGGAAAACAAAGTATTTGACTGCGTCGTTGGTCTTGTCGATCAACTCAAAACAACTCAAAAAGACAACATTGAACATGCTGCTCGTCTTTTTGCAGACTCTTTAAAAAATGGCGGAATGCTTCAGGCTTTCGGATCAGGACACTCTCAAGCCGGAGCCAGTGAACTTTGCTTCCGTGCTGGTGGTTTTATTCCTACAAAACAAATCAAAGAACCGGCCGGTGGTGCTTACGAAGGAATAGAAGGTGTTGGCACAAGTTTCATGAAAAAAGTAGATGTTCGTGAAAACGATGTTGTCGTATTAATTTCTAATTCCGGAAGAAATCCTCTTCCTATTGAAATTGCGATTGAATCTAAGAAAAAAGGTGCAAAGGTTATTGCTATTACTTCTATGGAATCAACAGTCAGATTAAAATCAAAACATTCAGGCGGAAAAAATTTATATGAATATGCGGATGTAGTATTGGATAACTGTGTAGAAGAAGGCGATGCTATGTTAGAACTAGACGGATTGGATACAAAAATCTGCGGTATGTCCGCAATTACAACAGCTGTATTAATCCAAGCAACTGTCTATCGTGCTGCAGAAATGCTTTTAGAAGAAGGAATCGTTCCTCCTGTATTTAAATCACAAAATGTTGAAGGTGGCGCAGAATATAACGATAATTTACGTGCTGCATTCTTCGATCGTATGTATCATATTTAATATTTATTTTAAATTTCCATTAACTTCAAATCTTGCTTTGAATAATTATCTTGTCATTGGTAACAATATCAGTAGGAGGCGAAAAAAATGGCTAAAAAAGAAACAGCAAAAGAACGTTTCGTTGCAGTTCGTAAAAATGAAGACGGAAACTTAAGTGAATTCAAGTCAAACACAGGTAAAGTCTATGACTACGAAATGGCTATCGAAGCAATTGAAGCCGGAAAGATTGAAAATGCTCAATTATTTACCGGTCGTGATGGAAAGCAACACATCCGTAGTAAAAACGATGGCGATCCAAGCACAAAATTCTCTAACTTAAAAGAATTCTAAATTTCAAAAAAAAGACACTTTTCTATAAAGAATTGTGTCTTTTTAAATTAGAAACATTAGCCCAATTGTAAATAAATAAATTAAGAATCCAATCACACCGAAACGATGATTTAACATTGCTTTTTTTATTCGTTTGTTTTCATAAACAAATGATATCGTTAAAGAAAAAATTCCAAATAATAATATTCCACTCATCTTTATTGCCGATAATGTGTTATTTTCTATTCCTTTAATTTCAAATAATCCTCCCACAATAATCATCGCAATAAATATACATAAAAAGTAGAGGCCTGTTACCCATAACCCTTTGTGAGCACGCTTAGCATCTTCTTCATTCACATATATTTTATCTATTGCTCGATAATTAAATACCCCTATTCCTCCAACAAAATTCAATAAATAAAAAATCATCAAAATTTCATTGCAATATTTTAAATTCATGTTCAACAAATTTAATACACAAAAAAAGAAAACATAAACAGTAGAAACAATTTCCACATGAAATTTCAAATTCATACACAATTTACTTACTTCATGTAAATTATACTGAATATGAGAATCAAATCCTGCAATTCCATCATAAGTATTATTTTTAATTGCATAAGAAAAATAATATGGTAAAAACATCTGAATAGGTACACAAATAATAAATATACAAATTAATGTTCCGATATGAAACTGTTTCAAAATAAGACTAAGAAAACTATACAAAATCAAACACGAAATAGATATTCCCGTAAAAATCAAAGAAATACTGTCATTAGATGCTTTTGATTTACCTTCTTCTTTAATTTCGTCATAACCTAATAATGTTTCAACCGATACTTCAAATAATTCAGCAAGTTTGATTAAATGTTCAGAACTTGGTTTAGAAATATTATTTTCCCATTTTGTCACAGATTGACGACTCAAATTCAGATATTCAGCGATTTTTTCCTGAGACAACCCTTTCTTTTTACGGTAATAAAGAATATTCTTACTCAATCTATTTTCTTCCATATCCTTATTCTCCTTCTGATCAATGGCAATAAAATATCATTCTTTATAGTTTTATTCTACCAACTATATGGAAACTTTTGGTTGCCTTTTTTACAAAAAAAAGTGCATCTTAAAATATCAAAAGATAAATTCTTTTATAATATTTATAAATGCTCTTTAAATATTTATTTTAAATCAGCTAATAAACTGACCTAAGATACCGTATGAAAATAGAAGCATGATACATCCTGCTAAAACAACTCCTAGAACTGCTGCCAGAACAGCTTTTCTTTTATTCATGCCAATCATCGATGCAATCAAGCATCCCGTCCATGCACCTGTTCCCGGAAGAGGAATGCCAACAAATAACAATAGTCCAATGAATTCTGCTTTCACAATCGAATCTTTTTTGTTTTCTGCTTTCCTTTCGAAAAACTCGGCAATAGGTTTAAAAATCTTTGTTTTTTTCATCCAAGCAAAAATTGGTGAAATAAAAGCCAAAATAAATGGAATCGGTACTATATTTCCAATAAAACAAATAATAAAACTTTTTATTGGAGGCAATTTCAACAAGGATGCTGCAATTAACCCTCCGCGCAGTTCAAGAATCGGAAAAAGTGAAATAATAAAAATTGTCAATTCCCTTCCAAAAGGAAGCGATAACAATCCACTCAACATTTCCATAAAACTGCTCACTAAATTTTCTGTCATAAGTCTCTCCTTAAATCACATCAAAGGTCCGAAAATACGAATCACCAAAATAAGCATTCTTTTTATAAAAGAAACATTTTTCATTTCTTCCAAAGTAATTTCTCTTGATACTTGTAAAGTATGTAAAAAATCAGTTTTCATATCTTGTATAGTTTTTGAATCACAAAGCCAAACACCATCTTCAAAATGATGAACCAAACTACGATAATCTAAATTGATTGTCCCCACCACACCTAAACTATCGTCTACTATAAAGTTTTTTGCATGAACAAAACCAGGTGTATATTCATATATTTTCACACCTGCCTCTATCAATTGTTCATAGTAACTTCTGGTAATTTGAAATACGATCTTTTTATCAGGAATTCCAGGCGTGATGATTCGAACATCAATCCCTTTTTTTGCAGCTAATTCCAAAGTATAAATTAATTCACTGTCAATTATTAAATAGGGTGTAGTAATATACAAATAATCTTGAGCATTACTAATCATATTGGCATATACAGATTCCCCTACCAGTTCATTATCCATCGGAGAATCACCAAAAGGTTGATAAAAACCTTCTGATTCAAATGAATCAGGATGATAACGATGCGGATCATAATCCTCAAAATTTACATTTTCCGGAATAGATAAACACCAGTTTTCCAAAAACATCTCAGTCAGACTGAACACAGCCTCTCCATACAAATAAATTGCAGAGTCCTTCCAATGTCCATATTTTTCAACCACATTAATGTATTCATCAGCTAAATTAATTCCCCCAGTAAATCCCCTGTAACCATCAATAACGCAAATTTTTCTATGATCTCGGTTATTATGCATTACAGATAAAAATGGTCTGAAAGGATTAAAAACACACGTTTTGATTCCTTTACTTCTAAGCACATTATCATATTTGTACGGAAGTTTAAATCCACAACCCCAGTCATCATACATGAAACGAACTTCGACACCTTGCTTTACTTTATCTTCTAATATTTTTAAAATCTGATTCCACATTGCCCCTTCTTCGACAATAAAGTATTCCATAAAAATATAATGTTCTGCTTTATTTAACTCTTCAAGTAACTTTTCGTAAAAAGATTCTCCCACTTCAAAATATTCAGATATGGTATTCTCATAACATGGATATCCTGCATAGCGAGATATGTATTGAGATTGACTCTTTTTATTCTTATCTAATTTTTCTAAAATACTTTCATCTTGTACAAGTAAAGGTCTAATTTTTTTAATAGATTCTGCATATATCTTATGTATCCATGTACTCTTACAGAAAAAATAAAAAATGATACCGAAAAATGGAACAATAATCAAAATCAATATCCATGGTAAATGTGCTGAAGGATGATTTGTATCATTAAAAAGGTATAATAACACAACTATTCCAAGAAAATTGATAATACCATAAAATAATGAAAAATACTCTCCTACTCGAAGAATTGCAAAAGCCATGAGAAAAAATTGTACTACAATTAAAATTCCAACTATTACAAATCGAGAAAACAGCAATCGAATGAGTTTCATACTATTGAACTCCGTCCGGATTTTTTACTGTAAAATTCCATGAATCTTCACACATTTCTTCAATACTATATTGTGCTTCCCAACCAAACAATTTCTTTGCTTTTTCTGTATCAGCATAACAAGTTGCAATATCACCCGGTCTTCTACTTGTTATTACATACGGAATCTTCACTTTACTGGCTTTCTCAAAAGCATCTTTAATCTGCAAAACAGAATAACCATTCCCCGTTCCTAAATTTACTGCTTCAATTCCCTGATGCTCATTTGCATACTCCAATGCTTTCACATGGCCTTTAGCTAAATCAACAACATGAATATAATCTCTTACACCCGTTCCGTCAATGGTATCATAGTCATCCCCAAAAACACTCAATCTTTCAAGTTTTCCGGCCGCTACACGAGCAATATAAGGCAATAGATTATTAGGTATACCATTTGGTGTTTCGCCAATCAAACCGCTTTTATGAGCTCCGATTGGATTAAAGTACCGAAGCAATACCGCACTAAATTCTTTATCTGAGTGACAAAGGTCCGTCAATATTTGCTCGATAAATAACTTAGTTGTTCCATATGGGTTCGTTGTATGTAAAGGAAAATTCTCTTTGATCGGAACACTCGCAGGATCACCGTAAACTGTTGCACTGGATGAAAATACAATCTTCTTGCAATGAAACTCTTGCATTACTTCAAGAAGATTTAATGTACCTGTAATATTGTTTTGATAATATTTTAGAGGAATAGCAACAGACTCTCCAACTGCTTTAAGCCCAGCAAAATGAATTACTGAATCAATATCGTTTTCTCGAAAAATTCGGCGAAGAGCTTCTTTATCACATAAATCTTCTTTATAAAACTTTGGAAGCACATGAGTAATTTGCTCAATTCGATTCAGTACTTCTTCAGAAGAATTATAAAGATTATCCACAATGATAATTTCTTTACCTGCTTCAATCAATTCTACTGCTGTATGAGAACCTATAAAACCTGTTCCACCTGTAATCAATACACTTTTCATATTTTATCCCTCTTTCATTTGTTTCTTCGAAAACCATAAAACGATCATAAACATAATTAAAAATGAAATTACTGAAAATAAACCATGCCAATCAAAGCTAATTCCCGGAAATATTTGAAATACAGAACCAATCATCAGTCCTAAAATCGCAAGATATGTAGGTCTCTTATGATGATTCATCAAATAAGAAACCAGTCTAGAACCAGCAATAATCCCGAAAATAGCTCCTAATAGCACAGGTATACATAATGGTATAATCAAATTAGGAATTGCATAACCATAAATGTTACGATACATATTCATAATGATCAAAAGTAAGCTTCCACTAATACCGGGAATAATCATAGTAAATGCTGCAACTGCCATAGCCAAAAATAAGGCAATAAAACTAACAGGGGTTAATTCGGTGAAATGAATGGTTCCACTTGTTTTATCCCCGTTTGCAAACATCAAAACAATCATTACAGCAAATGTTAGAAAAAAGAAAAACCAGTCTTGCTTCTTTGTGTCTTGAACAACTTGAATATGGGAATACAACAAGGGTACAGATCCGAATATAACTCCTATAAACCCAAAATAGGTTTCTTGAGAATAATATTCTAAACAAAATTGCATCACATTACTTAACCCAATAATACCAATAAGTGCTCCAATTACTAAGAAAATAAGAAACTTGATATTCTTTTTTATTACCTCTTTTTTCAGAGATAATATCGAAACCAATCGATCATAGAAATTCAAAATAACAGCCATTGTTCCACCGCTAACTCCCGGTACAACATTTGCCATCCCCATGATCATTCCATAAAATATATACTTTACTTCCTGCATAATTCCTCCTTATGAAAACAGCCTGATGACATCTTGAAATGTTACAAATATCATTAATGCAAAAAACAACATAAAACTACCCAAGATAACCGCATTTTCAAATTTTTTATTAATTGGTCTACGTATTATCATCTCAATCAAAAGTAAAAAGACTCGTCCTCCGTCCAATGCTGGTAAAGGAATTGCATTAAATATTCCTATATTTAGCGACATCAAACCAATTAGAAGAAGATAATTTTTAATTCCATAAGAAGCTTGCTGTGCTGTTGCATTATAAATACCTACTGGGCCGGAAAGCTGATTCAGCCCGATTCCTTTAAACAATCTTAAAATAGTATCAAACATTTCTTTGGCTGTATCTTTCAAATAGTCAAAACCATAATACCCTGCATTTAAAATATTAATTGAAACAAGTTCGGCAGAAGGAATCATTACTCCAATTAAATAACTATCTGTCTCTTCATTGTATCGTGGAGTCAAATTAAATTTCATAATTTGTCCGGCTCTTTCAATGGTATATTCGGCTTCATCATGATATATTGCAGTATAAGTCAGAATATCATAAAAGTCATCAGGATGAATTTCTGTTCCATCGCTGAATCGAACAGCCACAATCCGATCTCCCTTTTGAATATTTGCTTCCTCAGCAGCAGAATTTTCAACAATCCCATCTACTATCGGTAATGGTGCTAATGCATAAGAACCGGAAGATAAAATAACACCACTAAAAATTACCCATGCCAAAACAAAATTCATAAAAATTCCAGCTAAAAAAACAATAACCTGCTTCCATTTAGCAATTCCTTTAATGGTTCTTTCTTCAGGAACTTCCATATCCAACTGAGCATCCGGTTCCCCCGCCATCGAAACAAACCCACCAATTGGTAAAGCACGTAAAGAATAAGTCGTCTCCCCTATTTTTTTCTTAAGAATCTGCGGTCCCATCCCTAACGAAAATTCATTGCAATAAACGCCAAAAGACTTTGCGGCAATAAAATGCCCAAGCTCATGAATTGTAATAATTACAGACAACAATACTAAAAAATAGATAATCGTCATTTTTTTACTCCTTTCACAAACTCACTCGCTTTTTCACGAGCAAGATAGTCCGCTTCATAAATATCTTCTAAAGCAATTTCTTTTTTATAAGGAATTGCATCACATGTTTTCATGATTATATCCTCTATATCTAAAAATCCAATTCTGCCTTCTCTAAATGCAAGATTTGCGACTTCATTTGCAGCATTCATAACAGCTGGCATATTCCCTCCCATTCTTCCAATTTTATAGGCAAATTCCAACAGTGGATATCGAATTTTATCAGCGGCTCTAAAATGAAGTGTTCCCACTTTCACTAAGTCTAAGCATTCACTACCACATAGTTCTAACCTCTTCGGATAAGAAAGTGCATATTGAATCGGAAGCTTCATATCTGCGGTTCCCATTTGGGCAATAATCGCATGATCTTGGTATTCTACCATAGAATGAACAATACTTTCTTCATGAATTAAAACATCAATTTTATCATAACTCAAATTAAACAACCAATGTGCTTCCATCACTTCAAATCCCTTATTCATCATCGTAGCACAATCAATCGTAATTTTTTCTCCCATCAACCAGTTTGGATGAGCTAATGCTTGTTTAACAGTTACATTCTTGCATTCTTCTCGGCTTAGCTTTCTAAAACTTCCTCCACTAGCCGTAATTATCAATCTTTTTACTTCTCTGATATCATTTCCTTGAAGACACTGAAAAATTGCAGAATGCTCACTATCAATTGGTGTCAATTTAATTTTATGATCCCTACATGCCTTCATTACGATTTCTCCGGCAACAACTAATGTTTCTTTATTCGCAAGAGCAATATCTTTTTTTGCTTCAATAGCCTTTAATGTAGGTGTCAAGCCCACAAATCCGACAAGAGCATTGACAACAAGATCAGCAGAAGATAAAGTTACAAGATGAATCAAACCATCTTCTCCCCATCCAATGCTTATATCGGGAAACTCTTTTTTTAATAATTGAGCATCTTCTTTTTGAGCCACGCAAACTTCTTGAATATGGACTTTATTTAAAATTTCTTTAAGCTTAGATATATTTTTTCCGGCACTTATCGCAATTATATTAAATTCATCCGGGTGAGCTAGACAAACATCTATTGTTTGAATACCAATTGAACCGGTTGCTCCAAGTAATACAATATTTTTCATATCATCATTCCAATCATTAAAATATAAAATAACAACAAATTAAACAATAAACTATCAATTCTGTCTAAGACTCCACCATGCCCCGGAAAAATCTTTCCAAAATCTTTTACTTGATAATGCCTTTTAATCGCACTTAATGCAAGATCTCCGATTTGTCCAATAATAGGCATTAAAACACTGCCACAGACAATAACTTCAAGAGGAAGGATATCTGCAAGATAAAAATATGCAAATAAAAATGATCCTATTGCTCCCAAAATCCATCCACCAATTGATCCCTCAATTGTTTTTTTCGGTGAAATACGAGGATTTAGTTTATGTTTACCAAAAAAATAACCGCAAAAATAAGCACCCGTATCCGTAAGATATGTTGCCAACAAAATAAACATCATAATTAATGGTGAAATTTTATAGATTTGACTGATGCATTTTACAGCCATGACCACAATATTCATCATGCAATATACAAGTCCAACATCATCAATACTAAACCAAGAAAAACAAATCGTCATAAAGTAAAGTAAAATCAAAGATACAATTAAACCTACCAATAATAAATTATTTGGAAGCAAGAATAAGATAATCATCATCATTATAAATCCAAGAAGAACCCAAACAGGAGTCTTCTTTTGTCTTACTTTCAAAATTTCATCCGCTCCAACACTGACAAATGCAAAGATCAAAAGATCAAGTAGCCAACTACCATACAAAAGCGGTGGTAATACGACTGCAATGATAATAATTGCTGTGATCATTCGCTCTTTCATACTACTTCACTCCTCCAAATCGACGATCTCTTCTTTTAAACTCTTCAATCGTCTTTTTAAATATTTCCGGTGTAAAATCTGGCCAAGCCTCATCTACAAAAACGAGCTCAGCATATGCAACTTGCCATAAAAGAAAATTTGATATTCTGATTTCTCCACTCGTTCGAATCATTAAATCTAATGATGGAAATTCACTCGTCATCAAATAATGTTCAAATTTCTCTTCATCTAAGTCGTTATTTATTTTACCATTTTTTACATCCTCTGCATAGTGTTTAGCTGCTAATAGAATTTCTCTTCTTCCACCATAGTTCATTGCAAAGTTCAAGATCATTCCTGTATTGTCTTTAGTTTGTTCGATCGCTTCTGTTAAAATATCAGCAGTTGCTTTTGGAAATCGATCCATCTCACCTATCATACAAATACGTATATTCTTTTCCATCAATTCTTTTAAAAAGCGTGAAAAAAACACAGATGGCAATTTCATCAAATAATCTACTTCATTTTTTTCTCTTTTCCAATTCTCGGTCGAAAAAGCATAAAGTGTTAAAACTTCAATTCCCATTTCATTCGCTGCAATTGCAATATTTCGAACATTCTCAGATCCTTGATAATGCCCTGCTGTTCTAGGTTTATTCTGTTTTTTTGCCCATCTGCCATTACCATCCATAATAATGGCCACATGCCTGATTTGATTTTCCATAAATTCTCCTTTATAACATGATGGCAATTAAAATCACCATCATATTAAAGTGTAATACAATACCTCTTTAAAATAGTCCAATATTTTATTTTTTTATGAAAGAAGCTCACCGAAGTGAGCTCAGTTTAGATAGTCATGATTTCTTTAACTTTTTCATCTGCCAGAACATCAATCTTTTTTATAAATTCATCTGTAACTTTCTGAATCTTTTCAAGACATTGTTTTTCTTGATCCTCAGTAAGTTCATCATTCTTTTTCGCTGCTTTTGCATCATCATTACTATCACGGCGAATATTTCGAACTTGAATTTTTGCCTCTTCAGCATATTTTCCTACTTGCTTACTTAAATCACGACGTGTTTCCTCTGTCAAAGCAGGAACGGTCAAACGAATAACAGAACCATCATTATTTGGCGTAATTCCTAAATTACTAGCTAAAAGCGCTTTTTCAATACTTTTTAGCGCTGAACTGTCGTATGGCTTGATTACAACAGTTTTTCCCTCTTGAACAGTAATTCCTGCCATTTGATTGATTGGTGTCATCATCCCATAATATTCCGCTTCAATGCCGCTAACCAAACTTGCATTAGCTCTTCCTGTACGCACAGTTGTTAATGTTTTTTCAAAAGACTCAATTGTTTTTGTCATTCTTTCCTTTGTATCTTCAAGAATCATATTTATCATAATTAGTGTTCCTCCTTAGAAATTGTAGTACCGATTGTTTCTCCCAACACGGCTCTTTTAATATTTCCTTCTTGATTCATATTGAATACGACCAAATCAATATCATTATCCATACACATAGAAGTTGCAGTTGTATCCATCACTGCTAACCCTTTTGAAATCAAGTCCATATAAGTTAATGTATCAAACTTAGTTGCTTCCGGATGAAATTTAGGATCAGCACTATAAACACCATCTACTCCATTTTTAGCCATTAATATAACATCTGCTTTAATTTCTGATGCACGTAAAGCTGCCGTTGTATCTGTAGAAAAATATGGATATCCTATTCCAGCTCCAAAAATAACAACTCTTCCTTTCTCTAAATGGCGAATTGCTCTTCTTAGAATATAAGGTTCTGCAACTCTTTCCATAGATATAGCAGTTTGAACCCGAGTCGGAACCCCTTCATCTTCTAATACACTTTGAATTGCCAATGCATTCATTACTGTAGCAAGCATTCCCATATGATCCGCTTGAACTCGATCAATTCCTAAATCTGCCGCCATTTTCCCTCGAACAAAATTGCCTCCGCCCACTACGATTGCCATCTCAACTCCCAAACTGTGAATTTCTTTTAACTGTTTGGCTAAAGATTTCAAAACTGCCGGATCAAAATTGTTTCCACCACCGGATAGCGCTTCACCGCTTAACTTCAATAAGACTCGTTTGTACATGATTTGTATCGCTCCAATCTTTTTATCGTCTCTATCATATCATATTTCTAAGCATTCTTCATTAACAATTTATCTAAAAAAGTCATAAAAAAACAGGATTTACTCCTGTTTTTTTAGTTAAAATGTCTATTTAATAGCATTAGCTACTTCTTCAGCAAAATTATCTTCACGCTTTTCGATACCTTCACCTACCGCATAGCGTACAAAAGTTACACAAGAAGTTTTATTTTCTTGCAAATATTTTCCAACTTTCTTATCAGATTCCAAGAAATAAATTTGATCAACCAAACACATCTCTTGAAGAGTTTTACTGACACGACCTTCAATAATACCATTTAGTACTTTTTCAGGCTTATTTGCAAGACTTTCATCATTTTTAACAATTTCTGTTTGAATATTGCGTTCATGTTCAATAACATCCTGTGGCATGTCATTTCTTGAAACATAAGAAGGATTCATTGAAGCAACCTGCATTGCAATATTTTTAGCCAATTGTGCATCTGCGCAATCTTTCAAAACAACAACAGCACTGATTTTTCCACCCATATGCATATAAGCACCAAAAGCATCAGCGTCTTCTTTTGATACAATTGCAAAACGACGAAGAGTAATCTTTTCACCGATTGTAGCAGTTGCATCCGTTACCATTTGGTCTACGCTTTTTCCTTCAACTTCTACTTTTAATGCTGCTTCCAAATCAGCTGGTTCAGCACGTAAAATTGCTGTTGCAACATCATTTAACAAAGCAATAAACTGTTCATTTTTTGCAACGAAGTCAGTTTCTGAATTGATTTCAACAACGCATGCTTTATTTCCTTCAACAACTATTTTTGTCAAACCTTCAGCAGCGATTCTTCCGGCCTTCTTTGCGGCTTTTGCAATTCCTTTTTCACGAAGCCAATCAACAGCTTTTGATAGATCTCCGTCACATTCAGTCAAGGCTTTTTTGCAGTCCATCATTCCTGCTCCGGTCATTTCTCTTAATTCTTTAACTTGTGATGCTGTAATCATAGATTTCGTTTCCTCCTAATTATTCAGCTGCAGGCTGTTCAGCAACAGCCTCCTCTGTTTTTGCTTCAGTAGCAACCGGTGCATCTTCGCGACGAGGACGACGGTTGAAATTATTTGTACGAGGACGACGTTCTTCATTTCTTTGTCTTCTACGTCTCTCGTTTTCTTCATTCTGCTGTTCAACATTTACAATTACATCTTCCATTGTAATATCTGTTTCTTCTTCCTCAGGTTGATAAGCAGTAGTCAAAAGACCACCTTTTGCCTCAACAATTGCATCTGCCATGCATCCGATAATCAATTTGATAGAACGAACTGCATCATCATTTCCAGGAATCGGATAATCAACAACTTCCGGATTACAGTTTGTATCAACAATACCAAATACAGGAATATTTAACTTACGAGCTTCTGCAACAGCATTGTGTTCTTCTGTTGGGTCTACTACAAAGATAGCATCCGGTAACTTTTTCATTTCCTTAATACCACCTAAGAAGTTTTCAAGACGTGCTGCTTCTTTACGAATTTGAGCTTGCTCTTTCTTAGGATAAACAGAAATTGTTCCGCTTTCTTCCATTTCTTCAATTTCAATCAAACGTTTAATTCTTTTCTGAATTGTACGGTAATTTGTTAAGATACCACCTAACCAACGCTGATTTACATAGAAACTACCAGAACGAAGTGCTTCATCTAAAACTACACTTTGTGCTTGTTTTTTTGTTCCTACAAACAATACTTTACCGCCATTTTCAGCAATTGTACGCATTGCAACATAAGCTTCATCAAGCTTTGTCTGTGTTTTTGCAAGGTCAACGATATACACACCGTTTTTTGCGCAGTAGATGAATTCTTTAACTCTTGGATCCCATCTACGTGTTTGATGCCCGAAATGAACACCATTTTCTAATAATTTTCTCATTGATACTACTGACATAAATTTAATACCTTACCTTTCCGTTATGCCTCCATCACTTCCTCTTCGCGGTAACTTTTTCAAGCACGGACCGACGAATCCATGATGTGTGAATTGGCGTCTGAGAATACGCCTTAAATAATATATCACAAAGACTCTTGAGTTGCAATGAATTTAATCAATTTCTACCTTATTTCAGTCTTTATTTAACGATCTTGGATGACTTTGTGATATCGTATCTTTTAATCGATCCAAAGTGACATGAGTATAAATTTGCGTAGTCGATAAATTCTCATGTCCCAGTAACTCTTGTACTATTCTTAAATCTGCACCATTATCTAAAAGATGTGTTGCGAAAGAGTGACGGATCATATGCGGATGAACTTTCATATGAAGATTTGTTTTCTTCACTATTTCATCAAGCATAAGTTGAATAGACCTCGTACTTAATGCTTGTCCACGATTATTTACAAATAAGATATCGCTCTTTTTCCCTTTTAAAAGAATATCTCTTTGGCAATTAATATATTTCATTACAGCCTCTTTAGCAGCCGTATAAAAAGGAACCATCCTTTCTTTATCCCCTTTTCCATGAACGATTGCAATTTGATTATCAAAATCAATCTTACTTAATCTGAGGTCCACCACTTCTGCCACACGTAATCCACAAGCATACATCATTTCTAATATGGCCCTATTACGCAATCCGAATCCTTCATCTGTATCAATACTTTCTAAAAGTTCTTCCATTTGATCCACACTCAAAAACTCCGGAAGCCGTTTTCCTGCAGATGGATTTTTAATTTTAGCTAAAGGATAGGATTCAATTTCATAATAGTTATTCAAATATTTATAAAAGCTTCTTAATGCCGATAGAGCCCTCGATAAAGATGTATTACTCAGTGGTTGATTTCCCAAATATCCGCTTTTAAGCATAGATAAATATTGCAAGACATGTTTTCGCTCCACTTTCTCAAATGAATTAATCTGATGTTCTATACAAAAATTTTTAAATCGAGTCAAATCTATTCGATAATTATAATCCGTTTTTTCCGAACCCGTATTTTTCCTTGAAATATAAAGCAAAAAAGATTCTATTTGCTCATCCATTTTCAATTTCTCCCATTAAAGAAGCCATTACTTCTAAAGCTTGTTTTCCATATGCTTCTTTTCGTTCACTTTTTTTAACATTCTTTTCAAGTCGCATAATTCCAAAGTTAGCATTCATCGGCTGAAAATGTTTCGAAGAAGCCGTAGTAATATAATTCGCCATTGCCCCCATCATACAAGTATCAGGAAGAGTTAACGCTTCTTTCCCCATTAAAATACGAGACATATTAATTCCGGCAAGAAGTCCACTGGCTGCAGATTCGATATATCCCTCTACCCCGGTCATTTGTCCGGCAAAAAACAAATCATTACGATCTTTAAATTGATAAGTTGGCTTTAAAACAGTAGGTGAATTGATATATGTATTTCGATGCATGACACCATAACGAACAATTGAGGCATTTTCCAATCCTGGAATCAATGAAATAACTTTTCGCTGTGCCGGCCACGTCAAATGTGTTTGGAATCCCACTAAATTATACAGTGTCGCAGCGGCATTATCCTGCCTAAGTTGAACTACAGCATAGGGACGAATTCCATCTTTTTCAAGACCTACCGGCTTCATCGGACCAAATAAAAGTGTTTTCATCCCTCTTCTTGCCATTTCTTCAAATGGCATGCACCCTTCAAAATAAACTTCTTGTTCAAAATCTTTAATCGCAACTTTATCCGCCTCCAAAACGGCATTATAAAAAGCATAAAACTCTTCTTGATTCATCGGACAATTGATATAATCAGCTTCGCCTTTATCATAACGTGATTTAAGATAAGCTTTAGTAAAATCAATACTATCCCTTTCAACAATGGGAGCAGCTGCATCATAAAAATAGAAAGTATCCTCATGAATCAATTTTTTTATTGCATCCGACATCGCATCTGAGGTTAAAGGTCCCGTTGCTATAATACAAGGATTCTCAGGAATTTCATCCATTTCTTTGGTATGAAAATGTACAAGGGGATGATTCATAAGTGTTTCTGTAATCATTTTAGAAAACCCTTCACGATCTACTGCCAAAGCACTTCCGGCCGGAAGCTTAGTTAACTCTGCGGCTTTCATTATCAAAGAGTCATTCATTCTCATCTCTTCTTTAAGTACACCTACCGCATTATTTAAAGAATCCGAACGTAAAGAATTAGAACAAACCAATTCCGCAAAATAATCTGTTTTGCATGCAGGTGTTCTTTTTTCAGGCTTCATATCAATTAAATCCACATCAATTCCACGCTTAATCAATTGCCATGTTGCCTCACATCCGGCAAGACCGGCACCAATTACTGTTACCTTCATCTCTTATTTCTCCTTCTTCTTTCGGCGATTCGATTTAGGAGTAGCGTTTTCATCTTTTTGGATATATCGACATTTTGGAAATGCTGAGCATCCTACAAAATAATTTCCATAACGACTTTTTCTTTTAATAAGAGGACTTCCACATTCCGGGCAAGTTTCTTCCAATAATACCGGTTCTTCTTTTTTCTCTTTTTCAATTTTTCTTGTATATCGACAGGATGGATACGAACTACAAGAAATAAACTTACCAAAACGTCCTTCTCGATAAACTAATTCATTTCCACAATCAGGACACACTTCTCCAACCTTTTCTGCTTCTTTCTTCTCCATGTTTTGATATGCATTGTTCACAAGAGGCATAAACTTATCGTAAAACTGTTGAAGACTTTCTTTCGAAATACGGCTTCCTTCTGCAATGTCATCCAATTCATTTTCCATATCGGCAGTATATTTAACATTGATGATTTCGTTAAAAAATTCATCCAACTTCTCTGTTGTTAAAATTCCCTGTTCGCTTGGGATAAACACTTTGGCTTTGGAAGTTTCCGATTGTTTTTGATAACTAACATACCCTCGTGTTTGTATTGTATCCAAAATCATCGCATAAGTAGAGGGGCGTCCAATTCCCAACTCTTCCATTTCTTTAATCAGACGTGCTTCATTATATCGTAACGGTGGTTCTGTAAAGTGTTGCAACCCATCAATTGCTTTTGCTTCTAAGCTATCTTGTTCATTAATCTCGGGAAGTTTTACATCTTTTGTTTGTTCATAATCTTCATAAACCCTTAAATAACCATCAAAACCGAGTTGAGATCCATTTGCAGTAAAATCATACTCTTTCTGTGAAAGCATTAATGTAACCACATTCACCTTTGCAGGTGCCATCAAACTTGCAACAGCTCTGTCATATATGAATTTGTACAGTTTATATTGATCATTTGTAAGATATTTTTTAATTAACTCCGGTTTATTTTCGATACTTGTCGGTCGAATCGCTTCATGTGCATCTTGTGAAGAATCATCATTTTTTACTTTGTAATTTCCCAAATATGATTTTCCGTATTCATTTTCAATCATTTCTTGACATGCACTGACAAAAACATTGCTCAATCGAGTTGAATCGGTACGCATATATGTAATCAAACCTTCGGCATGATCTTCCAAATCAACTCCTTCATAAAGTTTTTGTGCCACTTGCATTGTTTTCTTTGCAGAAAAATTTAATTTATTAGAAGCTTCTTGTTGCAAAGTAGAAGTGATAAAAGGTAACTTTGGCTCTTTTTTTCTTACTTGAGCTTTTGATTGAACACAAATAAACGGTCCCTTACATTCATCAAGCACTTTTTGAGCTTCTTCACTTGTACTAAGTTTCGCTTTTTTTCCATTAATTTTAGTTAGTGATGCAGTAAATTTTTTATGATTCTCTTCAAACTTTGCTTCAATCGTCCAATATTCCTCGGGAATAAAAGCTTTTATTTCTTTTTCTCGATCTACAATCAATTTTAAAGCAACTGATTGTACTCTTCCAGCTGATTTACTTTTAATTTTAGATTTTAATAAAGTAGATAATTTAAACCCAATAATCCTATCAAGAACTCGCCTTGTTTCTTGTGAAGCTACAAGATCCATATCAATTTGACGTGGTTGTTTAAATGCATCTAAAACAGCCCCTTTAGTTATTTCGTGAAAAACAACTCTATTCTCCTTTGTAATATCCAAGCCAAGTTCATCTGCCAAATGCCATGAAATTGCTTCTCCTTCACGGTCTGGGTCAGTTGCCAAATAGACCTCATCTGCCTTTTTAACCTTTTCTTTTAGTTCTTTAACTAAAGCCTTTTTATCATCATTAATTTTATATGTTGTTTTAAAATCATTTTCTACATCAACCCCTAAACCGTCTTTTCCTTTGATTGCAAGGTCACGTATATGTCCTTTTGAAGAAACCACTTCAAAATTATTTCCAAGATATTTTTCTATTGTTTTAGACTTTGATGGACTTTCCACAATAACTAAATTCTTCATGCATTCATCTCCATTCATTCGTTTTATTATAATGCCATAAGATAAATAAAATATCAAATATTTTTAATCAATTTCCTTTAAATCTTCTTTCTGAAGTATCATTTTTGCGCCACTTTCAATCAAAGTATTGCATCCTTTACCCATTTCGTCAAAAATGGGATATGGAATTGTCCAGATTTCACGATTAATTTCTAAAGCTGCGTCAACAGTAATCATAGTTCCGCTTTTTTGAGCAGCTTGAGTTACGATTAAAGTATCACTAAGTGCTGCAATAATTCTATTTCTCCATGGAAAATGGCTTTTCTGTGGTTTTGTATTCATCGGATACTCACTAATAAGAAGATGATTTTCTTGCATCAATCGATATAAATTTCCATTCTCTTTAGGATAAACAATATTAATTCCATTTCCTAGAACACCTATTGTTTTCTTTCTATTCATGATTGCTGCTTGATGCGCACACCCATCAACTCCCTTTGCAAGCCCGGAAACAATTACTGACTCTTCCAATTCATTAACTATCCATTCGGTAACCCTTTTCCCATAATCAGATAAAGTTCTACTTCCGATTATTCCGATTTTCTTTCTTTTTAACAAATCAATATCTCCACTATAAAACAAGACATATGGTGGATAATTAAGATCTTTTAAGCACTTTGGATATTGTTCGTCTAATATCGTTATAGCTTTTTGATCTAACTTTTGAGTTGCACATACTTCATTTTGTTTAATAGCTTTAGTAATCAGCGCATAGTTTCCTTGATATTTAATTGCATAATAAATCAATGTCTCTCTGTTCATTCTATCCCTCCACTACTGTTATTCATAAAAAAAGAAAAAAATCCTATAAAAATAGAATTTTTTACAAATCTAACTTAATTTGATTCATTCTTGCAACCGGTCCATAAGTTTTTCGATAAAACGGAAGAACCCCATACTTTTCAAGTGCCTCAAGATGTGCTTTAGTAGGATACCCCTTATGCTTGGCAAAGCCATATTCAGGATATTGCTTATCATATTCTAACATAATTCTATCACGAGTAACTTTTGCCAAAATACTCGCCGCTGCTACACTTACACTTTTTTGATCCCCCTTTATGAGTGCATCTACTTTTTTACTGCAATCAGGTAACGGCATAGCATCTGTCACTACACGCTGAAAACATTCAGCACTTTCTGCAATGTCATTCATTGCTTGTTGTGTTGCTCGATAAATATTCAAATGATCGATTCTTTCAGGATCTACAATGATAATTTTATAATATAAAGCATCCTGAATTATTTCTTCAAACAGCCTTTCTCTCTTTTTCTCACTTAATTTCTTTGAATCATAAATTTCATCGTGATCATAATCCTTTGAAAAAACGACTCCGGCTACAACAAGTGGGCCAGCTATCGGTCCTCTCCCTGCCTCATCAATACCAATCATCAGCTCATTTTCCAACCAACATTTCTTTTCGTATTCATTTTCACATTTCATCAGCATTCTCCCAAGTTATCGGACCAAATTTATCATCACGAAGATCACGCAATAAACTCTCATAATTTCGTTTCTCATCAATCTGATTTCCACTTAATAAAAAGCCCCTTTTGATTGCAATCTTTTCTAACATCAAATATGGTTCCTCTTCTACTTCCAAATCATATTTCTCTTTTATTCTATCTGGATATTCGTGAATCAATTTCTTCATTGCATACACCGCAACTTCTTCTATCGGTAAAATTGTATCATTGATAGCACCGGTAACTGCTAAATTTAAAGCAACTGTTGCATCTTCAAACTTTGGCCATAGAACACCGGGTGTGTCCAATAATTCCAAGTCTTTATTCAATTTAACCCATTGCAGTGCTTTAGTAACTCCCGGTCTATCCGATGTTTTAGCAATTCTCTTTTTCGCAAGTCGATTAATCATAGTAGATTTCCCAACATTAGGGATTCCTACTACCATTGCACGAATTGCCCGAGGATTAATTCCTCTAGCCCTTTGTTTATCCAATTTTGGTTTCATAATATCCTGACAGTTTTTAGTAATAAGTGAATTAACATTATCATGGACCAAATCACATGCGATAACCGTTGTGGATTCATTGCTCAACTTTTTCACCCATCCTGCTACTTTCTCTATTTCACCTTTATCTTTTTTTGATAGTAAAATTAAACGTGGTTTATTTTGAATCAATTCTTCAATCATTGGATTTTTTGATGAATTTGGAATTCTGCAATCCCTTATTTCTATAACCATATCCACCATTTTCAGCTTATCTTGCATCTCTCTTTTAGCTTTTGTCATATGCCCGGGATACCAGTTAATTGTTGAATTTTGTCGACTTTCATTATTCATTATTTTCACCTTCTTTATCACTTTTATTAGTTTCTACAAATTCATCACCTAAATTTGAAAATGTATTAATTTTAATATTATTAATGCAAAATCTTGGTTCTATTTCAATTTATAATTTATCATTCTAGTCTTTTTCATACTGAAATCTTAATCACTTATTTTAACAGCCAGTTCTAATGCAAGCAAAACAACCTCTTTTTTCTTATCTATATTTACCATTCCATTTAAGCTACGCTCATCCCATTGTACTCCATCTAAATTATCCCCAGCATAATAAAATGTAAAATAATCCGAATGAATTCTATTGCAAACAGCCGCAATAACAGATCCTTCCATTTCAACGCAAACGGCTCCCTGTTGTTTAAAATAATTAATCTTTTCTCTTGTTTCTCTATAAAAAGCATCTGTTGTCCACGTATACCCTTTTGTATATTCAAAATTATACTCATCTAAAATTTCTAAAAATTCTTCACAATATTTTGGATTCAGTTCAATCGTATCACTCTCTTCCGCATAATGATAACTTGTTCCTTCATCTCGAAATGCTTTTGTCGGTATGATGATAGAACAATCTTCTATTTTTGAATCCAATACTCCACAATTTCCGAAAATAATAAATGTTCTCACACCTTGTGCATAAAGTTGTTCCAAATCTGCACTGATCCATGGTCCACTTACACCGGCCATAAACAAAGTTATCTTAACATTTTTATAAGTTAAAATATATACTGGTCTTTCAAAGTTTGTCATAGAGATATATCCAACTTCTCGACATGGAAAATTCTCAACTATACTCTTAAATAAATGTCTGGAAAAAACACCTACTGCAACACTTGGTAATACAATTTTATCATTTTGTCCTTCTTTAAATTTAATTCCTTTTGCTTGAATAAACCCCTCTTCACGACTATACCGAATCATTTTTATTTTCCTCCATTTCTCATCTCATCAATTAATCCCAATGCATCTATGGCCTCATCAAGAGTTGTTCCATAATTATACTTGTGATTCGATTGATACTGAATAAAATTTTCTACTTCTTTCTTATAAAGATTTTCAGGTTCATACTCTTTCACATATTCACCCAGGCTTGATTTTATTATCATCTTTTTTATTGAACTTTCTCCAAATGCACCATTAACCTCAATACTTCCTTTTGTACCATAAATTAAAAGATGATTTCCCGCAAATGGCATTGTATGAGAGGATTGAATGACAATATCTTTATCATCATATATCATCAACATTGTTTCATTTC
The DNA here is from genome assembly GCA_949744505.1 of uncultured Erysipelotrichaceae bacterium. GTDB lineage: Bacteria > Bacillota_I > Bacilli_A > Erysipelotrichales > Erysipelotrichaceae > CATJXY01. The sequence goes on from CATJXY010000034.1 coordinate 188,428, forward strand.
CATATGTTTCTGAAAATCCGTTTAAATGAAAACTGCCAACCACCTTTTTTGGCATTTTAAAAAGTCCCAGCATCAAATCCAGCACATGAATTCCATTATCCGTTAATGTACCCCCACCACTTTGTAAACGATTTAATTTCCATAAAGAAGAATCTTTATGCGGATTGATTGCGAACCCCCACTGTCCCCAACAACTTACAATTTCACCAATTTCTTTATTCTCTAAGATATATTGCAAATCTTCATAAGCTTTTTGATGGCGCAAATGATGTGCTACCATAAATGGAATATTCTTATCATTTAATATATCTTTTATCTGTTTAGCTTCCTCATAATTTCTAGCCAATGGCTTTTCACAAATAATTGGTTTCCCATATTGGACACACTGCTCAATTGTTTCTTTATGTAAAAAAGGTGGATTAGCAATATAAATCAAATCATAGGTTTCATCTTTTAGCATTTTTGAAATATTTGTATAATATGATTTAATTCCATATTCATCACAGATTTTCCTTAATTTTTCTTCATTTCGTGATTGAATTGCTGATACAACACAGATTTCTGAATCTTTTAAAGCAGGAATTGTTCTTTTATAAGCACTTCCGGTTGCTCCAATGATGACCATCTTTTTTCTTTCCATATCAGGATTCCTTTCTATACTTTCTATATATTTTTAATCATAAGATTTACTTTAAATGACGATACTGAGGTTCATTGATGAGTTTCAAATCAATTTCTTCTGAATTTTCTTTAACCTCATATTCATAAGGGACTCCATTGCAAAAAACAGAAACATGATGAAGCCCCCATTTATCCCATACACAATAATTAAATTCTTCATGGTTATAAATTTTTTCTAATTGCTTCTCTATTTTACAATTTTTAACATCATATACGTTTTCTTTATTAGTCTTTGGATATGTTTGTAGTTTTTCATTATCTGTTAGTGTTCTCACTATCTGCCATCCTATGTCTTCAGTTGTTTTAAAAGGTTCAAACCCAATATCCAAATAAATCTTCACAGCAAGCCAACTGGTTGTTTGAGTATGCAGAATGATTTTATTATAATTTAATTCCTTTGCCAAATGAATTCCTTTCGAAATAAGCGGTTTAGAGAGATGTTTTCCCTGATAAGAACGTTTAATCGCAACCCAATCCATTGCCGCTGCATAACCATATTCTTTCTGTTTTAGCGGTGAAATTGTCGCTGTCCCTACCTTTTCTTGAGAATCATTCTTCACAATAAAAATACACCTTTTACTTAATTCATCAATAAAAGAATCGTAGAAGCTATGAAAGATTGACTCTCCTTCTCTAATCGAGGTAAATTCTCCACTTTCAATATGTATTTGAATCCAATCTATCTTATCTTTTTTTTGATAAAACTCAAAATGGAATCCTTCAGGCAAATCAAATTCAGGACAATGTTCCGTATCGTCATAACTCATGATTAATTCATGGTATCGAATCGTATTATCCAATGTTTTCATTCAAACTCACCTTTTGTAAATTTCTCGTTACCGTTTATCAATAACATCAACGACTTCCCCGATATACATTCGATGTGGTTCTTCTATGTCATAAAATTTCTCAATAACAGAAGAATCCATATTTTTCACATCCAGATCTTGAAAATAAATTTTCTTACACAGTATTGTCAATTGCGCTTCTTTAAAAGTTACTGCATCATCCATAAAAGACGCTGTCAAATCAGTTAATGCAACTTTATCTGAATCTCTTCCTGATTTACTACCAAGCAATGCTAAATCTTTTCTATATTTATGATCATAAAAACTGACTGTGAAATAATCATTTTCTTCCATAAATTCATATGTATAACGAATTGGTTTTACGTAAACAGTAACAACCGGCTTATTCCATAAAGTACCCAATCCACCCCAACTTATTGTCATCGTATTAAATTTATCAGAATTTCCAGCTGTCAAAAGTGCCCATTCCTTATCCAACACATACAAAGGTGCTACATTAAAATCTTTTAAATTCATCTTTTTTTCTCTCCTTTTACTTAAAATATAATTAATCATCTAAAAGCATTTGTTGCATTTTAAGAGGATCATTTAAATATGCTTTATAATAACTGTAAATATCTGTTTTTTCAAAGTCTATCTTTTCAAATCCATGATTTAGATCAAATATTTCACCATCACGATAGCTGATAAGAATGGGTGAATGTGAAGCTATGATAAATTGACTCCCACGTTTTACCAAATCATCTATCATTTTGATCATTGCCATTTGACTTAACGGAGATAATGCCGATTCAGGCTCATCCAAAATATATAAACCTTGATCTGTAAAACGATTTTTCATTAATTTCAAAAAGGATTCACCATGTGAACATTCATGAAGATTTCCACCATATGAATCATATAAATTAAAAAATTCATCCTCTTCTACAAGGCGTTGTACTTCTGTGGAAAAATTATAAAAACTTTCAGCTCTTAAAAAGAATTTTGTTTTCGCTTGTCTTTGCTTTGAAATAAACAAATAATCAGATAACGATGATGTCGTATCCAAAGTGGAAAATCGAAAATTTTGTGTCCCACCCTCTGCATTTAAACCCAAAGCTACTGCAATCGCTTCAATGAAAGTAGATTTTCCGATTCCATTTTCTCCAACAAAAAAAGTGACAGGAGAAGTGAAATCAAGGCTACTGAATTGTTTGATCACATCAATATTAAACGGATATCTATCAAAAGATTTGATTCTATCCCGATTTAAAGTTATTTTTTTGATAATCAATTTGTCTTCCTCGTACATATCTAATTCTCCGTTCACCTATCTAATTTTTAATACTTACCGAAACGGTTAAAAGGATAAAAAATCAAAGCTAATCTACTACTAATTTGATCTTTTTTAAATGCACCATATCGTCTTGAATCACTTGAAATAGGTCGATTATCACCCAAGCACCAATATTCATCTTCCATTAGATAAACCGGTCCGAAATCACTTGTAAATTGACCGTATAATTCTGTTTGTTCTTTTACAAAATCAAAATCAAGATAAGATTCTTCCACCACTTTATCATCCACATAAAGTACTCCGGATTTACATTCTATTTTTTCATTCGGCAAACCGATAACACGCTTAACCAAATATTCTTTCTTATCTTCGATATAAATAATAACGATATCGTTTCGCTTTATCCCACTTAAATTAGTAAATACAATATCAGCAATTCCCAAATCTTGATCAATCAAAGTTGGGTACATTGAATCTCCCTGAACTTTCACAGGTCGTGCAATAAAATGAAAACATAATGTCAATACAAGGTATGTTAAAATAAAAATCTTGAAAATATCCAATGCTTCAATTAATACTTTTCCTAAAAGACTTTTCGGTTCTTTTCTTTCTTTTTTCAATCTTCTCATAAATACCTCTTGTTGAAATTTTCTTATTTCATTTTACTCCACTTCATTATTTTTTACAACATAAACTCAATTCATGCTCAAGTATAAGTAAACAAAAAAAGCCGGATACCCGACTTTTCTAAAGCTAACGAACTTCTTTAATACGTGCAGCTTTACCTGAACGTCCACGCAAGTAATACAATTTGCTTCTTCTTACTTTACCGTGTTTCAAAACAACAATCTTATCAATGATTGGAGAATGTACCGGGAATGTTCTTTCCACACCTACCTGTGAAGAAATCTTTCTTACAGTAAATGTTTCAGCAATTCCTTTACCACTACGAGCGATTACAACACCTTCAAATGCCTGAATACGACTCTTATCTCCTTCTTTGATTTTTACATCAACACGCACTGTGCATCCCGGTCTAAAATCAGGAATATCATTGCGAAGTTGGTTTTTAGTGATTTCGTTTACTAAATTCAAATTCATCTTCTTAATCTCCTTTTTCTATTATTTAATCATTAGCTCATTCGTAATTTTACCAGCGGAACCATGATGCTTTATAAAGCTTCATTAATATACCATAAAGATACAATAAAATCAATGCTTTTTTACATTTATATAACTTTTAAACAGATTTGCCTTATAAATCTTCCTCAGTTTTTATTTCATTCAAAAACTTAACTTCTTCTTTATTCAATTCATAATTTTCCAAAAGATCGGGTCTATATCTTAAGGTTTTCCGTAAGCTTTCTTTTAAGCGAAATTTTCGAATATTCTCATGATGCCCGGATAGAAGAACTTCGGGAACGGTTTTTCCGTCATATTCTACCGGATGGGTATATTGAGGATATTCTAAAAGACCATTTTCAAAACTCTCATCCTCATGAGAGGCTTGCGTAATTACCCCATCGACTAAACGAACAATTGCATCGGTAATAACCATGGAAGCAACTTCTCCACCCGTAAGCACATAATCCCCAATGCTCATCGATTCATCCACATAATCCATGATTCTTTCATCAAAACCTTCATAATGTCCACATATTAAAATAATGTGTTCTTTCTTAACATACTCTCTTGCGATAGATTGTTTAAATACTCTTCCGACCGGTGCAAGAAGAATGACATGTGACTGTTCATTACGGATACTTTTCAAAGCATCCAAAACAGGTTGGCACTGTAAAATCATTCCCTGCCCTCCACCAAAAGGGTAATCATCCACACGGTGATGCTTATCTTGGGTAAAACTTCTAATATCTACGGTTTCAATTTCCGCAAGATTTTTTAAACGAGCTTTCTTCATGATTGAAGTATTTAAAAATCCATCAAACATTTCAGGAAAAAGTGTCAAAATTGTAATTTTCATAATAATCCCTCAATTACATTGATCGTAATTGTTTGAGCTTCTAAATCAACACTCTTTATAAATGAAGGAACATAAGGCACAAGAAATTCCTTATTTTCTCCTTTGATTCGCAAACAATTATTGGCTCCGGTCTCAACAATTTCAACTACTTTACCAAGGTATCTTCCTAATTGATCTAAAGCTTCTAACCCTTTCAATTGAAAATAATAATACTCTCCCTTTTTTAAAGAATGAATCAAATTTTTATCAATATAGAGAAAGCAATGCTTATATTTTTCGATCAAATTAATATCCTCATAACCTTTAAAGACAAGGTATACTGTCTGTTGCTGGATTTTATATGAAGCTATCTCAAAAGGAATCATTTCATTATGAAATTCAACATATATAGTATTTCCTTTTTTAAAACGTTGATTTGGAAAGTCACTCAAACTCCTTACTTTTACTTCACCTTTTAATCCATGTGTTGAAACAATTTCTCCAATCCGTATCGTTTCCATAATTTAATTCCTCCAATCAAGAAAAAGGATGCAATCCGCATCCTAATAAGATTCAAACTTAATCGTAATCTTTTTATTCCCAATGCGAGAAGCAATACTCATCATTTGACGAATAGCACTCGCCATTTGCCCTTGACGACCAATAAGACGTGCAACATCTTCACTGTCTGCATAAACATAAAGAAGAACTTCATTTTCATTTAAACTAGGCATCGTCTTTACAGAAATTTTTTCTGTATTGGAAACCATCGGTTCGATCAAGTTAAATAAAACTTGCTCCAATTCGCTCATAACTATTTTGCACTCTTTTCATCATGCAAACGCTTCATGATACCCTGTTTAGACAAGATATTACGAACAGTATCAGAAGGCTGAGCTCCGTTATGCAACCATTTCATTGCCAATTCTTCATCAAGAGTTACTTCAGCCGGAACAGTTGTCGGATTGTATGTTCCGATTGTTTCGATAAAACGTCCATCTCTTGGACTTCTTGAATCTGCTGCTACAATTCTATAGAAAGGTGCTTTTTTCTTACCCATTCTTTTTAAACGTAATTTTACTGCCATAATTATTTCCTCCTATTTTCAACGTTTTCTATTATAGCGAACAAAACAAAAGGTGTCAAGCATTTTTACTTAACACCCTTAAATTATGTTTACTCTTCTTCATCCTCGTAGTCGGCTTCACCTTTTTTTATGTAAACATCTCTTGGTTTACTACCATTTGTCGGTCCTATGATGCCACGATCTTCAAGTATATCAATAAGTTTTGCCGCACGATTATATCCGATTCCAAACCTTCTTTGAAGTAATGATGTCGACGCCTTTTGAACTTCAATAACATAGTTTTTAACTTCTTCATAAAGTGGATCATCATGTGAATTAACAAGCCCGGAAGATTCATTATTATCCACTGCTTCCAAGCGAATAAAAGCATCTTCATACATTGGTACAGCTTGTGAAGCACAATAATCCGCAATTCCGGCAACTTCCTCATCACTCATATAAACTCCTTGAAGACGAATTGCAGAAGGTTCCCCAATTGGCATATAAAGCATATCTCCATATCCTAGTAATCGTTCTGCACCCACTGTATCTAATATAGTTCTTGAATCTGTACCACTAGATACCGCAAATGCAATTCTTGAAGGAATGTTAGATTTGATAACTCCGGTAATAACATCCACTGATGGACGCTGTGTAGCAACAATCAAATGAATTCCGGCAGCACGAGCTAACTGGGTAATTCTCTGAATACTTTGTTCTACATCTTTTCCGGCACTAACCATTAAATCAGCAAGCTCATCTATAATAACAACAACATACGGCATTGGCTTCAAATGTTCTTCCGGATGAGCCATCAATTTTTCGTTATAAGTTGCAATATTTCTTACTGCACACTTGCTAAACAAATCATATCGTTGATCCATCATTTCAACAACAACCTTTAATGCTCTTGCGGCTTCTGCCGCATCGGAAATAACCGGTCCGATCAAATGAGGAATTTTAGCATATTGTGCAAATTCAACTTTTTTCGGATCCACTAACAACAGCTTCACTTCATCCGGTTTTGTACGAAGCAAAATAGAGGAAATAATGGTATTCATACAAACTGATTTTCCTGATCCGGTTGCTCCGGCAATCAATAGATGAGGCATCTTATTTAATTCACAAAATACCGCTCTTCCCAAAAGATCTTTTCCCAAAACAATCAAAAGCTTATTATCAGCTTTATTTGAAGGAATTTCGTCAATACATTCTGACATTGCAACCGGAGTTGTTTCAACATTAGGAATTTCTATCCCCACGGCATTTCTTCCCGGTATTGGGGCTTCAATACGAATATCCCTTGCCACTAGCTCCATTTTAATATTATCTTGAATAGATAATATTTTACTGACCTTAACCGTTGAATCAGGACGAATTTCAAATTTTGTAACCGCAGGTCCGATATGAGTTGCAACTAAAGTAGCAGGAATTCCAAAATTACCTAAAATTTCAAGTAATTTTTGGCCTTTTACAGCTGCTGCATTAGCATTTGTCTTTGATTTCCCTTTAGATGATGCATTCGGAGCTTTTAAAAATTTATCATGAGATGGCAAAATATATTCTTTTAATTTTTGTGATTCAACTTGAGTACCGTTATTTTCTTCATCTGAGACTGACTCAACAGCAGAATGGACTATTGGTAACTCTTCAGTTGGTTTCTCAAAATGCTCAGATTCAACTTTGGTAAGTTGAATATTTTTTCTTATTCTATTTTCTTTTGGCATTTCAGCCTTTTGCTCAGATTGAATTGGCTCAATTTTAACTTCTTCAGTTTCTATTTCATCATCAAAATCAGGCTCAATAAATATTGATTTATTCTTTCTTGGCTTTTCATCCAAATCAATAGTTACAAATTTCTTAGAATTTTCTTTAAATTGTGTTTCATCAAGAATCGGTTCACTTCTCTTATTTTCAACACGTTTTACTTTTGGTTTAGGTTCTTTTTTAAATAACTCTTTTATTTCCTGAATAATATGCACATATGTTTCTTTCTTGATCAATAAAAGCAAACACAAAATAAGCATAGCCACGATAACAATAATTGTCCCAATGCGATCAATCAAAAGACTTAATATCGCATACAAGAAAGCACCGATAATTCCTCCCTGCGCCGGAAGTGTATTGTGGAATATTTCATTTGAATGAGTTATGTAATAAGACAAGACATCCCAACCTACCAATGTTGGATCTTCTGGTATCGCACTCCATAAAATTAATGCAATAAATAAAACAACCAGTGCAAAAATAGGCCGACTTTTAATTGTTGGAAGACTATTTCTGAATGGAATTACAAACCCTGTAACAAGAAGCAACCCAAACAACACGCCATAATATGATCCCACTAAAAAACGACCGATATTTGATAAAAATTCACCAATCAAACCTTGTCTCAAAATTGCAATTAAAGATATGACGATGAGTGCCAAAGCAATAATATAAATTAATACTTCATTTTCAAATTTTAGCTCTTTCTTTTTACTCTTTTTCTTATTTGCCATACTATCCCTTCACTTACTCTGTTACATTGATTTCAATAATTACCGGCAAGATCATCGGTCTTTTTCCGGTTTCTTTTAATACATACCGAACAATTCTATCCTTCGCTTCCATACGAGCTCCAATATTCTCATATTTCTTTTCAGCAACTAATTCATTGATCGTTCTTTCCATAATATTACCGATTTCCTTTAATATATAATCAGCGTCTTTAAGATAAATAACTCCTCTTGACTGAATATCAGGACCGCCAATCACTTCTTTCGTCTGATGGTTAATAACAATTCCCACTATGATTGCCCCATCTGTTGATAAGGTGTCACGATCACGAAGAACCATACCACTGGCATCTAAATTATCATTTCCATCAATCATAACTTCTTCCAGCGGAATAATCTCAGAAACATCTTTTAATACACCATTTTCAAATTTAGCTACTTGACCGTTATCTAATACCAAAATACGATCCGCTGTAAATCCGGTATTAAATGCAATATTTGCATTTGCCACCAATTGTCTGTATTCCCCCTTAACCGGAATATAGTATCGAGGCTTAAATAAATAAAGCATCATTTTTATATCTTCGATTGATGCATGCATAGAATAAACCTTTTTAGAATCCAAAGTTCTAACACGAACACCATCTTTATAAAGTTCATTCTCCATATTTGTTGCTTCTCTTTCCGTTCCCGGAACAATTGGAGAAGCAATAATAACCGTATCCGTATTTTTCAATTCCAATATATTATCTTCTGATATAGCAACTTTATTCATTATATTGAATACTTGTTGACCATTGCCCGAAACAATAATAACGACATCTTCTAAATCGTTGGAAAACTTTGATTTTGAAATATCCAAACCGATTGGGATATGATAATATCCGAGCTTCTCAACACTAGATAAAATCGTCTTCATTTGATCATTATAAAAATAAACTTTACGATCAAATTTATTTGCCAGTTCAATAATTTCAATCACTCTAAATAAATTTTGTTCATAACATGTAATTATGATTCTTCCCTGTGCATCTTCAAAATAAGGTTCTATAATATCTGTAATTCGATGATTTGGATTGGTATGTCCCTGCCTATCAACTCCTTTTGATTCACAAAGCAAAGCAAAAACACCTTTTCTACCAATTTCTGCCAATGTAACAATGTCACAATTATAAGCATCATTTGAAATATCGTAATCGATGATAAATTCACCTGTAAAGACTATATAACCATGATCGGTGTCAATTGCCACACCAAAACTATCCGCAATGGAATGAGTCATTCCGAAAGTTCTGATATTAATTCCGGCAACCTTAAAAGATGCCGTTCTTTTGACCCGGTGAACTTTAACACCCTGTATTCCTTCTGCTTTACACATTTTCTCAATTAATGCCGCAGTTAAGGACGTAGAATATATTTCTGGTTTGACATGTTTTAATAAATATGGCAAAGCAGCCATAACATCATCATGCCCATGCGTAATAAAAACACCTTTTATTCGCTCTTTGTTTTCAATCAAATAGTGGAAATCAGGAATAATCACTTCAACACCAAGTTGATCCGTTTCAGGATATTTAATTCCGGCTTCAATAATAAAAATCGAATCATTGACTTCTACAACAGTCATATTTTTTCCATCTTCATCAAGTCCACCCAATCCAAAGATTTTAATTTGATCCATACTTTACCTCCTTTTTTATCCCATTTAATTAATTCAAACTTCATTTCATTACTTTATTCATAAAATTCACTGCATTTTTCCAGCAAATCATTTCAACCTCTTCTTCATTAAAACCGACTTTATGAAGTGATTCTACTAAATTCTGAATCATGGATGCATTGCGCAAATCAATTGCCATTGATTCATCACCATAATCACCTAAGAAATCCATAAAATCCATTCCTATCGCTAAATGTTCTACCCCAATCAAATCAGCAATATGACGACCATGCATGGCTAAATGAAAACTATCTTGGTTGTCTTTATCGAAAGCAATAAAGTTTCTTGCCCCATTTAATCCAATTAACCCCCCATTTAATCCGATAGCTTTAATTTGCTGATCAGTTAAATTTCGATCTACATTACATAACTTTCTAGTATTACTATGAGTAGCAACGATTGGCATAGAAGATGTTTCCAATATATCCCAAAATGTTTTTTCATTATTATGAGATACATCAATCATCATTCCCAGTTCATTCATTCGCTTAATAACTTCTTTTCCTTGCTCACTTAATCCTCTAAGCGGATTCCCTTTACACCCTGTTGCCAATGCATTTTCATCATTCCAACATAAAGATGCTAAACGCACTCCGTTCTCATATAACCAATCAATTTTTTCACTGCAATCTTCTTTAATTCCGCACATTCCTTCAACACTCATTAAAATATTTTGCTTTTCATCATGAAAATCTTGTACAGATAAAATCAAAGATACATCCTCTTTATTCTTTTCGATTTCTTTTCTGGTAGAACTAACCATTTTCTGCATTCTCAACCAATCTTCCGTTCCCACAAAATAGCTTGCCGCAGCAACTCCACGAACTTCACCTTTGGCAAGTTTTTTTAAATGCCTTGTTTTTAATGGTTCATTATTCCCCTTTTCTAACTGTTCAAGAATATCATATCCGATATCTGCATGTAAATCAAAAACTTTCATTTTTTTCCTCTTTCCTTAATTGTTTAATCAACCAATTGTATACCACAATCATCGAATAACTATCTAATCCACAATAAAACAATAAGTTTTTTCTTATTTCTTCCTTGTCTTCATTTTCTTCACACAATTTTCTCCATGCTGCCACAGCCATCATTCCATCTTGAATTTTCAAATCATGATATGTCAAGGATGGATCACATATTGGAAGTAATACTTTCAAAGATGAGTATCCCCTCATTCTTAAATCATAAACCGTTCCATTTTGAAACGGAATACTTAAATCTACCATTCGGTCGCAAAACTCTTTCAATTTTTCAGCGTACTGGGGAAACTGCTCAGCCAACTCCAACAAACGTAATTTTTCAGCACCCTCTGCATTAAATGCCACAATGCTTCCGTGATTAGGAAGGTTTTCAATAAGACTAAGGATGAATTCTTCCCGACAATCATGAATTCCAAGAAACTCTTTATGTTGAACTTGGTTAGATTCATCCATAATATGCAATGAATATTGAAAAGGTACTTTACAATATGGCATTAATCCAGGATATGGAGGAAGTACATATGTTTCCCATTCAAAATCAATAAATGAATATGGATATTCCCATGACTTTAACCATGTATCAAGAGATAATTCATCAATGTACAAACCATCTTCACTTTGATCTGCCATAATCTGTGCATATTGCATTTTTGTGCCTTCTAATTTGGCTAAGTCTACATCTTTTAACCGTTCTCTCCCCTGCGATTTCATTTCATTTTTATATTGAGAAGAACTTAAAGTCAAAATAGAATCATCAGGAAGTTTCTGTTCATTTTCAAAACAATTTTCATAATAAACACAACGGTTTTTTCTAATACAATTTTTATTTTTCAAACTGATTGGTATTTTTGCATCATAGCATTCTTGCATCTCTTCTAAAATAGGTGTCAAATCAATCATTTTTTCAAACACGGATTCAATAAGAGTTCCTTTTTCAGGATCATCATTTACATATTCGGATAAAGTGAAAAGATCTTGAAGATTCAGAAAATCTTCATATAAATAATCTCCGTTTAATCGAATCACATAAATTTTATGAATAATAAATCCGTTTTCTTTCAATACCCAAATGTTGTCCGCATAAAACTGTATATCGTCATGAGAAGAAAGCGAAGACATTGCTAAAAAATAAATATCCCATCCATCTTTCACTTTATGCATAAACGGAATTTTAACACGAAGATTTTTGTATTCAAAACGAATTTTACTCAACCATTCATATTCTTGACATAACTTAACCGATTGAGATGCATCCATCCCCCTTGAACCTATATAAGCTCCACTTGCATTTAGTCTTTCTGCAATCATAAGACTAAATCCTTCTTCCAGATGGTTATATGCAATAAACGGGCTACGTTCTCCATGTGAACTCAGCCAAAATGATTTAGGACATACACTATATTTTTTGATATCTGAAATATGAAACATAAAAACCACCTTATGACATTATATCATAAAATTTATGAAGCGGTATCGATTCTTGCTTTCTTTTTTAATTTATCGTTTCTTTAAATTAAATTTGAACTTTTCGATTTCCATTCCACAATAAAATATTAAAAGTATAAATGAAATAAGTACATATCTTGGTTTTGTTTCCATAAACAATTGTAATAAAAAATACCCTACAAGATTTAACTCTAAAAAAATAGAAGTTCTATCATAACATTTCCTCTTAAATTCACAAAATGAAATACTCAAAGCTACTATTAAAATAATGAATACAAATATTTTTTCTACTATTCTTATCATCTTAAAATTAGCATAAATGAAATCTCCCAGTAAATTTACACTTTTGGTATTTTCAGGACCAATCCCATTTATAAGACTCTGATTTTCTTTGAACTCCTCTACAGTCATGCCGTTATCCGGCATGATGTAATTCATTGTTTCAAAATCAGGGTCAATCCATGTATTGCATAATTTATTTTTCATAAAAGACAATAACTCAATTGGATTTTTATATAAGTCCAATTGCTGTATAATCTTTTTCATATTTAGTTCAAACACTGTTTCTTTATTATAATCAGTCAAGATCAAGTTGTCCAAAGAATAAGAATCATACAATCCGGCATCTCCATTATCATTATAGGATAATCCTATTTTTATCCATGTATTGCTCGGAAGAGAATACATCGGCAGTTCAGCATTGAACTTTCTGTTCAATAAAGCAGTAGACAAATTTGGAGGGATCAAAAAACAAACTACCATAACTAAAACTAAGATTAAGTTTTTCTTATTCCCTTTCATAAACAGTATCATTGATATTATTGTCGCTATAAACCATACAATTGCAGTAGCACGAGACATATACGATAACGAAAGGAATATTGATATCAAGATTCCTTTTAGCCAAAATCGTTTACAGTATACTCCAACTGTAATCGCAAGTGATACAAAAAACAAAGAAAAAACATCTCCATAAATCACAAAATCAAGAAAATAAGAAGGAATGAATAGATTTAATAAAATTGTTACCAAAATAGCACATTTATCCCCTCTCAGCTTATAGGCTGATAGTGCAAGCATTAAAAAGGAAAGCTGTATCAAAATTGCATTTAAATGATAATAATATTGATAATGTGCTTCAAAGAGCTTCATCGGAATGTAAAACAAATAATAAAATGAGGCCAAATGACTTTGTATATTCAAATATCCGCCTTTCAATATCGGACTGTAATCATCAGCCAAAACAAGATCATTTATCGAATATAGCAATGCGGCTTGATCAGATGTAGGACCTGTAGAAAAAGAATAATTAAGAATAATCCGAATGATAAATGCAATCAAATTAATTGCCACAATAAAAATAAGGGTTCTTTCATTAGGAATCTTTATTTTCTTAATTAAACTAAAAATCATGAAAAGCAAAAAAAGTGAAAATAAAAATATAAGAATTTGATTCTTAAAATATGCAGGATGATACCCTTGAACAAGAAATACAGAAGCATAGATGTTTAAAATCAATATAATCAATACAATCATTGAAAACAGAGCATTTTCTGCTCTGTATAAAAAGTTTTTCATTATTTTCCAAAACTAATCGGTAACATAGCCGCACCGATAATCCCCGGTTCTTCTAACTCTGCTTCTATAAAATCAATGTCACGCATTTTTTCATGAACAATGGTTTTAAATTGCTCAACCACTTTAGGTAAAAAAGAATCTTTAGATTTCATTAAACCACCGCCAAGAATAAAGCAATCAGGATCCACGACATGAGCAATCAAACTATACATTACAGCTAAATCAGCACATGCATCATCTACTATTTTTTCAGCCATTTCATTTCCATTATCTGCAAGTTCAAAAACTTCTCCGGCATGATTAATCGATGCGTTCAATAGAGCATTCCCTTTTCTTGTAATAGCAGGCCCACTGGCTTCACATTCAATACACCCGGCATTCAAATGACTGACTTTCTCACGATTTCTATCTATAATCATATTTCCGATTTCACCTGCGTGACCATGTTTTCCAGATAACACTTTACCATTAATAATCAAGGCTCCACCGATTCCGGTAGAAAGTGTAGTATAGTAAACAATACCTTTTCCTTTTCCTGCACCAACCAAAGCTTCTGCTAATCCCGCCACATTTGCATCATTATCCATATAAACAGGCATATTAAATTCACGTGTCAATTTAGCAGGAATCGGGTATTCTTTGAGGGCCGGGATATTAGATGAAAGAACCATGACTCCTCGCTGTGTGTCAACCGGTCCCGGAACGCCAATTCCAATTCCATAACACTCTTCATAAGCTGGAATTTGTTTAATTAAATCAATGATATTATTCATAATTACTTCTGCTGATTCCATTGCATAAGATGGACCTTTGACTTGATTGAGAACCTCTCCATCTGATGTAACCTTAGCTACTCGAACATTTGTTCCACCAAGATCAATTCCTATATATGTTTTCATATAACTCCTCCGTTTTCTTTTATTATATCACAGTCTTTTTATATATTAAAAATCAAATCAATACTCTATCTCATAAAATTCATGAATAGCTTTAATTACATTCCTTAAGTCTTCCATTTTCAATCCGTAATAAAGAGGTAATCTCAAAAGTCTAGAACTCTCTTTCGTTGTATATCGATCTTCGCCATGAAATATACCACATTTTTTACCTTGTTTAGAGGAATGCAATGGCTGATAATGAAACACTGCTTGAATTTCATGATCTTTCAAATATTGAATCAATAAAGCTCTTTCTGATTCATCTTTCACACGAATTGCAAACATATGAGCATTATGAACACAATCATGAGGAACAAACGGAATATCTATTTTACCTATTTCTTTTAAATCTTTTAGTCCTTCATAATAGGTATTCCAACTTTTCAGACGATTATCATTAATCTCTTCACAATGCAAAAGTTGACCATATAAATATGCCGCATTTAATTCGCTAGGCATAAAACTAGTCCCTAAAGTCACCCAAGAATAAGCACCAACTTCCCCTCGCAAAAATCCTTGTCTATCGGTCCCGCAGTCAAGTTTATTTTCTGCGTCAGTGAAATACTTTTCATTATTTATGATTAAAGCTCCCCCTTCGCCCGCTGTATAATTCTTAGTTTCATGAAAACTATAACAACCAAAATCTCCGATAGTTCCAAGTGCCCTTCCTTTATATGTGGACATGACCCCCTGAGCAGCATCTTCTACCACCAAAAGATTATGTCTTTTCGCAATATCCATAATTGTATCCATCTCACAAGCGACTCCGGCATAGTGAACAACACATATCACTTTTGTTCTTTCTGTAATCGCTTGTTCTATTTTAGTTTCATCAATATTTAATGTATCCTCTCTGATATCCACAAAAACACATTTTGCCCCACTTAACACAAAACTGGAAGCAGAGGTTGGAAAGGTAAAAGACGGAAGAATGACCTCATCACCTTCTTTAAGGCCGCAAAGCATTGCCGCTAAATCTAACGCTGCACTACAAGAAGTTGTCAGATGAACTTTTTTAGCACAAAATTTTTCTTCCAAGAATTGATTACACTTTTTTGTGTAAATACCATCACCGCCCAATGAATGCCTATTTAGTGCATCTTGCAAATATTCATTTTCACATCCAAAAACACATGGAACATTAAACTTAATCATAAATAAACCTCCAATTGCTTTTTATTATAACAAATTCAGAATTTATTTACAAAAAAAGAACCATAACAGGTTCTTTTCCTTTTTAATTAATCTTTACAACAACATTTCTTTGAAACGATAACTTCACCCATTGCAGATCCTTTGATTCCTGCAGCATTAGCTTCATCAGTATCAATATGCATTGCTAATGCATAGCTACTTGAAACACGACATACTACATCTGCAAAAGTTAAACTACGTCCTTCTGTTTCAACTTTAACACAAACTTCGTCTTTATCTTTGATTCCGTACTTTTCAGCATCTTCCGGTGCAAAGTGAATATGACGTTTTGCAGCAATGACACCTTCTGAAATTTCTACTGTTCCATTAGGTCCGACCAATGTACAACCTGCTGTTCCTTCAATATCTCCGGATTCTCTGACTAATGCTGTAACTCCTAATTGACGAGCATCTGTTAAACTGATTTCAACTTGAGTTGCTTTTCTTTCCGGTCCAAGAACACTCATATTAAATTCGCCTCTTGGTCCCTTTACAAGAACTTTTTCATTACAAGCAAATTGCCCAGGTTGAGAAAGTTCTTTTTTACATGTTAATTGATACCCTTCACCAAACAAAGCGTCCACATGCTCTCTTGAGAGATGAATATGACGTGCTGAAATTTCTACTAAAACCTTTTCCATAAAAATACCTCTTTCCTTACTCACTATCATTATAGTCAAAGTCATGATAAACTTCAATATTTTAATGCATGTAAAATATTGAAATATGGATTTAATTAATCACTATAATAATCCAATAACCTATCCAATTCTTTCTTTGTAACACTAATAACCGAACCATGCCTCACATGCTGAGGAAGTGAATATTCTATTTCTTCTAATTGTCTTAAATCAGTTGCAATATCTGAAAATTCCCATACGATAAACTTGGCATTCGGATAATTATCTGCATACAATAAATATTTATCTTTACCATTCAGTTTGAACGCAAATGGTCCTTCTATATTTTTGATCAAACTTATAAATTTATCATCTTCAACCTTTTGTATTCCTTTTAAAAGATTTCCTATATATGCGTAGAAAACCGTTTTAGCTCCTTCCCTTTCATCTTTATAAAACATAAGATATCCAGATTGATATTGTATCAAAGAAGCATCAATCGTTTTATAATCAAAATCATAATAGGTATTTGGATAGGTAAATGTTTCAAAATCAGATGTTCTTGTAACATAAATTCCCGCATGATTTCCACCTTTAGGATCTGAAAAAAATATAAGATATTCTTTGGAAATCGGATCAAAAACAATTTCGGGTGCCCATGCTCGTTCTCCGGTTAATTCTAAGTCAATATTTTGATCGGTAACTTTTATCAGTTTATGATCATACAATTCAATTAAATCTTCACTTTTCCAAAAATAAATATCCGGATTATCATATCCCTGTGTTGCTGTAATTAGAAAATTTCCATCAATATCTCTTGATATAAAAGGATCCCGTACTCTTCCTGTCCCAATTTCACTTTTTAATATAGGATCACAATCAAAGCTTGACCAATGAAGTCCATCATAGCTATATAAGACCTTTCCAACTTCATTCCCTTCTTCTCCATCAAAATATGTCAATAAATAACCAGCATATTCATCTAATACAACCACCTTTAAATCAAGCTTAATTATTCCATCTGTCGTTTCAATTTCTGCATGCAAAACAGCAGGTAGTTTTTCTATGCTACTCTGTTTAATAACAGTATAATTATCAATTTTCACATCATTGCTCGACCAAATTATACGTTCTCGATTGCTAGTCATTTCTGGTAGTTTTTGTTTATCATTCACAATATAACCTATTTGGTTAAGTATCTCATCATAACTATTTTCTACAATAGATTCATCTTCGTGAGGGACGATAATTTCAACTGTTTTCGAATGTAATTCATTTGAAGATTCAATATTAATCGTAAAATCTACATGTTGAGTTCCTATTTCTTTTGATGGACGATGAACCAATCCGTCAATTTCGATTATTTCCTCATTGCTAGAACTATATGTTATATTCATCCCACGATATGGGCTATCCGGCAATAAAATATTTTCTATTCGATTATCTGAATACTCAACCTTCCACGTTTCAAGATAGTATTTTGGCATCATTTCATTATATGTATTCAAAATTTCTTCATCTGATAAAACATAGTTGCTGATCTCAATATTTGATATCAAACCTTCAAAAGAAGGATCATCATAAAAGCTTGTTTTTCCAAACACGATATTACTCGTCGTATAATAATCTACATTTAAATTTCCTTCTGCCAACAATATACCATTGAGATAAATACAATATTTCTTATCACTTCTTGTAATTGCAATTTGATTCCATTGATTCATATATAAATGAGAATCTTCAAAATTTGAAACAACTTTTTCTTCCTTTGTCGATAAATTCAATCCTGTTCTATTTCCGCTACTGTTTTCCGATATTGCAAGTAATAAATACCCATTTTCTGTTTCAATAGAAAAAAGTGTTGTATTCATATACGCAGATTCCGGCTTGACCCAGAACATGATTGAAAATGTTTTTCCATGAATAAAATTGGTCTTAGCTTCAAAAGGTATTGTTTTAACAATACAATTTTCTTGACTCGGTTCACAAATATTTTCTACAATCCTATTTTCTTTCACGGAATTACATCCGTATAAAGAAAATAAAAGCAAGAATACAAGAAATCTATTCTTCATTTTTTCTCCTTTTTATGTCTTCAAAATAAAATTATCCAACATATGAATCAACTTTTATAAATTATATTAGGTATATAATCTATCTTTTTCATATTCACTATTATTATAGTCGAAGTTATTACAAACTTCAATATTTCAAAATAATATCATCCATGATTAAAAATATAGATAACTAATCATATGAAATCAGATACCTATACTCATTAATAATTCTTCTTTAATATTATTTTCTATCTTATTATTTAAAACATTTTAAAAGAATCTTTATCCATCTTTTTTTCAACAAAAAGAAAACAATTCTTTTTTTTATCGGATACTCTTTAATAATTTTATCGTCAATCCATGTCGGATAGCTCTTTTCTAACAAATCCATATTTTTTATTAAAAATTCTTCTCTATCACTAGAATAATCCTTGATTCGAAGTGTTGTTAATTCGGCACCATGAATAATAAACATTCTATTAATTTCATCTAAATATCGTTTATCCTCTGTTCTATATGAAATAAAATCTTTAACATTTTCAAGACAAGTATAAATATCAAATACCTTTTCATTTTTTGTATGGGAAATCGATCCTGTGCGTTGATAATAGAAATAAAGAGGTTCATTAACTTTTGCAATAGATTCTGATAAAAAAATTAATTTAGGAACTGTTCCCAAATCTTCATACCAACATCCAACCGGAAATTGAACTTGATCAAACAATTTTCTACGATAAATTTTGTTACAAGCACTATTATTAATGGATATGATTTCAGGATGATCTTTCACTTTAATCGAATCGAAACTTCCACCTGACGAATATTCCCTATTTCCCTCATCATCTACATACTCCATATCGCAACAAACAATATCTGCATTTTTTTCTTTAGCAAGTAACATCATTTTTTCAAACATAGTTAAATCAACCCAATCATCACTATCAATAAAAGCTACATACTCTCCTTTTGCATGATTTAACCCAAAATTTCTGGCATCCGATAATCCTCCATTTACTTTTTCTAGCAAATACACTCTTTCATATTTTTCAGCATATGAATTAGCAATAGAAGCAGAATTATCAGTAGAACCATCATTCACTAATAAAATCTCCAAGTCCTGATATGTTTGATTTACCAAACTCTCTAAACATCTATTAAGATATTTTTCCACATTATAGATTGGCACAATAATACTAATCATTTTTTTTATCTCTACTTTCTATATACTTCTTATATAAAGGAAAAGTAAGTGGACATAACGTCTTTAAAAAGATTTGATTCTTTTTGGAGAAACTTTTAATATACTTATTCTTTTTATAATTTGGAAATCTTTTCTTAATTAAAGCAAATCCTTCATTTAAAAGTTCTTTATAATGATCTGTTCTAAGAAATCTAAAAGCTCCGTAAACAAGAAAATGTTCGATATACAAATACTCTAATTCATCATGAAATTTATCTAACAATTTTTTTTCATCAAAATATTTATAGACAGACTCTAATTCAGTAAAGATATGGAACATTCGCGGATCATATCCGGAACCCATAATCGAACTTTTTCTCTGCAAATAGTGAATAAATACCTCATTTACATAACTTACTTTATTTGCTAAAGCAAATAACGGAACTGTAACCGGAATATCTTCATACCACAACCCTTTAGGATATTTTAATCCACTATTTAT
This sequence comes from uncultured Erysipelotrichaceae bacterium, assembly GCA_949744505.1. Lineage (GTDB taxonomy): Bacteria > Bacillota_I > Bacilli_A > Erysipelotrichales > Erysipelotrichaceae > CATJXY01. The sequence goes on from CATJXY010000034.1 coordinate 208,936, forward strand.
AAAAAAGTCTTTTTTATATAGCTTATTCCATGCAAATAAAGGTGAAAGAAAAAGACATTTTTCAAGAGGTTCATTTTCAAAAAAATGGACGCCTGGCATGAACTCTGTTTCTTTGCTTCCATCTTCCCATACATATTCTAAATCACATATAACAAGATCGGAATCGCACTGTAAAGCCGAATTTACCATTTTTTCAATCATTGTATTTTCTACATAATCATCACTATCAATAAATGAAATATATTCTCCGGTAGCATAACTTAATCCAAAATTTCGTGCATCGGATAAACCACCGTTTTCTTTTTCTAAACCAATGACTTTATCTGGATATTTTTTTACAAACTCATCAATAATTTCTTGACATCGATCGGGACTCCCATCGTTCACAACAAGAATCTCTATATTTTGATAAGTTTGATTCACAATGCTACTCAAACATTTATGTAAATATTTTTCAACTCCATAAACAGGAATAATTATACTAACTTTAGGTTCCATATTTGTTACTTCCTTATAATTTCAAATGCACCATATCTTTCCGGATGGAAATAATTTTCTATTGTGTACATAATTAAAACTTCGTCAACTTCAATTTCATTTAAAAATTGATAAGTATCAAAATATTCCCCCGTCAATTCCTGATATGTACTCGGATTAACTGCATAAATCTTATTAAAATGATTTGACAATAAAGGTAATACCGGTCCCATATAACTATCTCCGATTATCAATATAGATTTCTTTTCAACTTGATGTGAATCAAAAACAGAAAGAGGTCCATATGCAGGAAATGCTTCATTATAGTAATACCCTTCCGGAAGAATTTCAGTATTTTTATCTGCAAAAGTGTTACTGTTTTCTACATGTTCAACTTGATATAAAGTTTTTCCCAATATAGAGTTAACTTCTACACTTCCATAATCGCTTGAAATACTTGAAACGTCTGTATCCACAAGATCTTTAAAATGATAAGCACACATACTATCTCCCGGATAAACAAAACTTGTTCTTGATGAAAACGTTCCATTAAATATATTTTGCTCATTACAAATTTCATCATTAATCGATATCGGAAGTTCATCAACATTCAATAATGCAAGAATATCTAAATATCCCTGATAGCTGCCTCGATTATTCCAATGATGGTCAGATCCATAAAAATAATTAAAATATGTACTTACATTATCGATTTTTAATGAACTATAATTTACTTCTAAATTCTCTATAAATAAATCATTATAAAACTTTCCAAAACTCTTTATATCATTTGGTTCATCAAAAAAATCTACTTCATGAATCTGTGTTGGCTTATAAACATTGATACGAATATTCGGAAAATCTTTTTGCAATTGATTAATTTGGCTAAATCTCGAAAGGTACTGTTCTTCATACTCCTCTTTATAATCCATTACATAATTCATTAAATAATTACTATTTCCAACTCTTACAACACCCGTTCCAGGAACAAATGATAATGTTAAATCTGTCTTATCTTTTATATATAACGGTTCTAAAACATTTATCGAAAAAAGTTCAACTTGTTTCTTCATATTGTTAAACCGATACCTCATAATAAATTGATCCATCAATGCATCCGCAAGAGTTGACTGGAATGATTTATCAAAAAAAGACTTTCCTTCCAAATCGTCAAATGTAACTAGATATCTATTTTCTATTTCTGACTTTTCATTTGGAGTTTTAATAAAAATCATATAAACAGGTATAATGATAAGAAAAGTCATAACCAGAATGATAAAACTTTTATTCCGCATATTCTTCCTCCGCCTTTTCTATCTTAATTATAATTGAAAATTACTAAAAGTCACTGGAAAATATCTCAAATCCAAAATCTTACTTTACTTTTTGCAATTCTTGAATTTCTTGAATTAAAAAAACTGAGATTACAGAAAGAATCGTTGTTGACATAAATTCATCCAAAGTATGTCCACTCATATATCCCGATAATAAGCCTATTCCTAAAGCCATAATTAACATAAAAATTTTAAAAGTGAACATTTTTCTCCAATGTATCAAAACAATAAAAATACTTCCAAGCATAATGAGCATCCACGGCAAAACAGTTAGAATTGCTCCGATATACCCATAGGAATAAACCTGCTGTTCAAAATCTGCCTCAAGAAGAATTGATCCTTTCATAAAAGTCGAATATCCCATACCAAGCATTTTTTCTGATGTTGTTAAATTCCGCCATTTATATTGTTGAAAAGCTCGCTCAAAAGCTCTACCGGAACAGCGAACCGAAAACGGATATTCAAATAATATATCTACCCAAAAAGGTGCATCAAATTTATAATGATAAAATTGTAAATAATATACTTCCGGAAGCGTAGAAATTAAATTTGCTTTAATTCCCCAATCTTCAAATATGTAAATACATTCATAATTATATTCTGTTGTTCCCGGAATCAATCCTTTTCCCTTTAATTCACTTTTCCCCGCTTGCAGCAAATCATCATCCTCTAACACAAGTTGATTGCTTGTATTACTTAGCAATTGATTTTGATATGCCGGGGAATGTGGAATGATTCCCCCATTTACCACTGTAAGAATCAACAAAAAGGCAACAAATTCCTTTTTGAATTGTTCTTTCTTAATTAAGCATAAGAAAACATAGGCTATAAATACAACTACCGGAACAAGAACAGTACCATAAGTCGCAACACGAGTTGACAACATCAGCATTGCCAAACTTTGAACAACAATCAAAACAGAAGTAATGATCTTCCCTTTTTTTGTTACTTCTCTTGATAAAAAATAATATAAAAGCGGTAATATTATAAATAAAACTATACCGGTTGTATTCCCCTCTTCGAAAAAGAACTTACAAGCTATCTCTCGCGGTGTAAATAGTTCATAGGTTGCATCATTAAACCAAGCAAAAAAAGTCGCTGCGGTTTTTCCTACATAGGTAGATTTTCCAAAAAGAAAGAAATCAGAAATCACAATTGGAATAGAAATAACAGAAGAAGTAATTAAAGTGATTTTCTTTAACACATCTTCTTTCCAATTCAATTGATAAATCATATACATGATAAAATATGGAATTACAAGTGTAAAACAATATGTAAATTCATATGAAAGTACAAACTCAAAGTTAGTTGTCAAATTTAATCGTTCGTACAAACCTGATGCATTTTTACAATGCAATACAAAATAAACGGACAGTATTGCAATATAAATAAATGAAAAAATAAAAGTTCTTTTTTTATTTTGATCCTTTTTCCACCAAACCCATATAATTAAGAAAGGAATGATAAGAAATCGAATAATCGTTGAAGGCCTTGGAATTCCGAATTGATTTAAGAACGGATAAATCAAATAATCCAAATCGATAATAGGCTGAAAAGCAATAATCAAAAAAGCGATGATTCCACATGTATGAACATTGAAAAAGTTTTGTAATTTTTCTTTCATTTCAAACCCTCTACTCTATTTATAAAATTGATAGATTGCTTGAATGACTTCCTCACAATCTTCATTGCTCAATTGATAATACATTGGAAGACGTAAAAGTCTTTCACTTTCTTTTGTTGTATATTTATCCTCGCCATGAAACCGTCCATATTTCAATCCGGCTTCAGCACTATGAAGTGGGACATAGTGAAATGCAGTCCCAATTCCATGCTCTTTCAAAAAGGCAATCAATGCAGTCCGCTCTTGCAGATCTTTTGCCTTAATATAAAACATATGGGCATTGTGCGCACATTCTTCAGGAACTACAGGCAATTCAATCTTACCCTTCTTTTCTAATTCTTTTAATCCCTCATAATAATGATTCCATGATTGCAAGCGATCTTCATTAATTTCGCTTGCTTCAAGTAATTGCGGATAAAGATGAGCTGCCAAAATATCACTCGGGAGATAGGATGCTCCTTTTTCAACCCAAGTATACTTATCAACCTGACCTCGTAAAAGACGTGAACGATCTGTTCCTTTTTCACGAATTATTTCTGCCAACTCTATCTTATTTTCATCATTAACAAGAATTGCACCACCTTCACCCATACTGTAATTCTTTGTTTCATGAAAACTAAAACATCCAAAATCACTCATCGTCCCCAATGCTTTTCCTTTATAGAAAGCCATAACTCCTTGAGCTGCATCTTCTACTACTTTTAAGCGATACTTTTTCGCAATTTCATTGATCTTATCCATTTCACAACTGACTCCGGCATAATGAACGACACAAATTGCCTTCGTCTTTTCCGTAATAGCCTCTTCAATAAGATTTTCATCAATATTCATCGTATCTGGACGTATATCAACAAACACACACACTGCTCCTCTTAAAACAAATGCATCCGCAGTGGATGAAAAAGTATAAGAAGGCATAATTACTTCATCCCCTGGTTGAATATCGCATAAAAGCGCTGCCATCTCTAACGCACTCGTTCCTGATGTCGTCAGCAAAGCTTTTTTTGTACCTGTTTCTTCTTCAATCCATTTATTACATTTCTTTGTAAATTCGCCATCTCCACAGATTTTTTCATTTTTTAAAGCTTGCTCCATGTAAAAGAGCTCTTTCCCTGTTTTAGGCGGTATATTAAATTTAATCATTTGATGATTCCTTTCTGTGTGAAAAATAGTCCAATTTCAAAATATTTTTTGAAATTTCTTTTTTCTCAATAAAATTATAAACATCTTCTTTCGCTTGTTCAAGTGAAACTCCATTTTTTAGAGTATATTTATCTTCAATATAATCATATTCAAAATCATCAGTGCGGTAAATTCCCGCTTCACCAAAATAAAAACCATGATAATCCTTATCAAATATATCATTTCCAAGCGTTGTTTTATAATCGTATTCTATATTCCACATATTCATAATTGTTGGATATAAGTCCAAGGCAGTTCCGCTTTTCTCAATTTCAACTTTTCCAAATTCTGAATTATAAATAATCAAAGGAGTATAATAAGAATCAATGTCATATACCAGTCCATTTTCATTAACATATCTCTCTTTTGGATTGGATCCGGCAATTCCTTTTGCATAATGATCTCCCATAATAATGAAAACAATATCTGCTAATTTACCATTATTGTTGGCATCAATCATAAATTCTTCCAAGGCCTTATCCAAATCCATATTTTTCGCCATATAGCAGACCAGATCCTCTTCTAAATTCGGATAAGCATCTTTCACTACCGGAAAATATTGACGGATATCTTCATTTTGGCTCTCTAAATCATACGGCTGATGACCATTGAAAGTTACCCAAAAAGCCAAAAATTTATCTTTTTCCAAAAGCATCCATTTCATGATTTCTAATACATCCGAATCGGATGCCAAATTTTCAAGTCCCATTCTATAACTATCGAAGAAATCATAACCATAATTCGGGAACATAACATTCCTACTGTAATACTCTGCATAATTGTTATGAAAACCATAAACATTGTATCCCTGATCTTTAAAGCTATTGCCTAATGTACTCGGATATGTATTATTCAAATATAAGTTTGATACAGCATAACCATCACTTACAGGTATTAAAGCAGTGTTGATCATAAATTCCGTATCACTTGTACTGGCAGCTAATAATGGAGTACAAAAATTCTTTACCGCAATTCCTTCCTGCATCATTTTATAGAGGGTGGGTGTTAAATATTCATTGATACCTAAATTCATCAAACTTTCAGCTTGAATAAAAAACAAGCTCTTCCCTTCAAAAACACCTGTTAGATCATTTATTTCAGGAGCTTTTTTATTCATAAAATAATTATCGATATTCTCAATCTCATCATTCCCCAACAAATCTTGTTCTAAAAAAGACTCAGTATCTCTTATCAAAAAGCCAAGAAGAGAAAACTTATCAACGAATTGTACTGTATTGGGAATACTTGTATAAACATAGTAATCGGTTTGATATATACTGAATATATCCACACCTTCTTTAGTTTGTTCAATTTTATTTATATATGAGCCATAAAGAGAAGAAATAGGAAGAATCAAACATACTGCAATAAGAATTCTTATCCCAATTCGTAAAAACTTTTTTTCTTGTTTTGGATAAAACTTAAAAGAAACATAACTAAATACGATTGTAATTATTGTCAAAATAATCAATGGAACAAAATCTGAAAACCGAACAAGCTCCATTGCACTGCTTGAAGCACCGATTACCTCATCTTTTAAAGATATCGCAGTAGCAAATCGATAATACTGTCCAAATCCTCGATTATAAATTTGTTGCGTAATAAAATATAAACTATATATCATTAATGCAATATATGTGGTTACCTTATTTATTTTTTCCCCAAATAGAATGGTAATGGCAGTAAAAAACAAAAGTACACACTTAAACAAATCCCCACTCATCAAAGTTGGCATTGCATAATTTGAATCTATATAGAAAAGATATCCTAATACAAGTAACAAATACAAACACTCGCCAAGAATCCATCCATATTTTTTTAACATCACTTTAAAATCCATGAATTTCTCCTCTAATCATAATTTTCCGCAAACTCAAAAATAATATTATCGTCCATAGGAAGCCCATAATATTGCTTAAAAGTTTCGAAATGATAATCATCTCCGATTTCGATATCTGCACCATGTACAGAAAGTGGCGGCATTCTTGTAATATGAACTTCTTTCACATCCGGATTCGCAATGTAATAAGCAATATCTGATAATCGTTTCTCGTGAATTTCATTTACTTTAGAATACTTATCGATATATTCTTTTGTTTTTCTGGAAATCAAGAAGACACAAATAATTCCTAAAAATACAACAATAACCTTATTTGATATTTTTAATTCATTGAACAACATACAAATAACTATAAATGAAAAATAGTTGAAATACAAAGCGGATCTAGCACCAAATATCGGTGAAAATAACATGATAACAGTACTGCTTCCTGCCAAAAGTAAATAAAAAATAATCTTTTCTTTCATATCTGAATTTGAAATCGTGCAAGCACATGTTATAAATGCATTAATTGTGAAAACTATCCAAAATAAAGTAATCAAAATTGAAGTTTCATCTTGCATAAAAGAGAAAAATTCAAAATGAAAACGATCAATCAAAATATTGGAAAATACACAAACAATTGCAAATCCATTAATCAATACATTTGCAATCATCAATATAAAATTAGATTTATTCTTATAATTTAAGAAATTCAAAATTGCATATATGCACAACAAAATACCTAAAAACAAAATAAGATATTTATTCTCTAAAAAACTATATCGGATAAAATCAGGAAGTCGTACCGAAATCTTTTCAAAAATACTCATTTGATTCCAACTCGCATGATCATTTAAAAGACGCATTTGAGATCCCGGAGAGAGTCTCATAATAATGAATCCAAGTAAACTAAAAAACCCATTTATAACTACATATATGTTTAATTTTTTCTCATAATAATACAAATATCCCCCAATCAAAATAAAGGCAAAAACCATCACTGCGGCGATATTTTCCATAGTCAATCCAATCAAAAAACATAAAATTGAAAGAATAATACAAACTTTCTTTTCTTTGCCTGCCCTATTTTTTTGTATATAAGTATCTTCTGCAAAGTATAATACGATTAACGAAAGAAAAAGCGGAACCACATAAGTTGTCCCCATGATCCATGTATAAGTTTCCATACGAAGATTATTGCTGACATTCAGCATGAGAACCGCCAAAATTAATCCGGTAAGAATGTTAGACTTTTTATTATGTACTATTTTAACACTGAAAAGATAGATAAAAAAGAAAAGTAACGGATTTAAAATATTCCATAGCTCTTTTCTTGGGGCTACGATAAATCCCCATAACTCGCTCATAATTCTACCCGACCATGTCATATAAAAATCATAAGCCAACTTAAATGGATTGCCACTCATTCCATTTAAAGCATATCCCCAATCATCCCCTGCCAAGGGAGTCCATCTTGTAATTTTAAAAAATAAGATAAACAAAAATATTCCCGTAAACAATGTCACTATTTTACTTAATTTTTTACTTGTTGCCATTAAATACACCTTCTAACTGTTTTAAAACTATTTCATTTTCAGATTTGTAATTGCTTAACTGCTTTTTCCAGCCATCCACCTTTTGCTTATTCGACGCAAGAGCATATAAAGCTTCATTCAGTGCATTTTGATCATTATCAACTATTTCCCCTTCATACTCATGCAATATCTGTTCATTAACACCGGCAACAGACATTGCTAAAACCGGAGTTCCTGAAAGGAATGATTCTAACACAATCGTTGGATATCCCTCATATAAAGAGCTTAATACAAATAAATCAGCACCTCTTATATAATTATATGGATTTGTTTTATATCCCATAAAACAAACATCATTATCAAGTCCTAATTCACTAACTTGATTTTTAAGAGATTCTTCTAATTCTCCTCCGCCAATTAATGTACAGTTAATTTTTACACCTTTCTTTTTTACATAATCCACAGCATAAATCAATCGATCAATACTTTTTTGTGGATGAAATCTTGCTACTGCAATGCATTTAAAACCATTTTCAAAGGGATAAGAACAATTCTCATAGCTTAAATCTATGATTCTTTTATCATCCATCAAATTATGAATTACTTCTACATTTTCAATTTCAAACACCTTTTTAAAAGCTTGTTGAACCTTTGTAGAACACGCTATATTCAAATCGATTCGCTTTAAACAGGCTTTCATCAATCTCATATGATGAGAAGCATAATTATTGACTTCATAATCAACTTGAACCCAATTTAATTTTAAATCTGAATCTCCAAATGAATTAAAAATTGTACAAAATCCTTCTTTTGCAGAAAATTCAATATCATAATGTGATTTCAATATTTGTTTACGCTCTTTTTTTATTGCATGACCAATTAATCCGGTTTTCATAAAAAATAATAACCGTAACTTATGAAACAACAATTTCAATTTTTTTTCTTTTAATATTTGATGAATTGAACAATCTATCGTATCAAAGAAAGAAGAACCTTCCAATACATGTACATATTCGGGAATTTCATCTAAAAGTTCACCATGTTTATGCAAAATCAAAAGATCCACATCATACTTCTCTTGATCCAAATTTTTCAGCAATGTATTCAGGATACGTGAAACGCCTCCCATTGTCATTTCATCATTGATAAATAATATCTTTTTTTTCATTTTTATTCCTCAATTGCTCTTCTATTATAGTAAAAAAACAGAACTAAATCAATTTAATTCTGTTTTTCATCTATAAGCTTACATAAATCAAGTTCGTAACAATTTCTCTTTCCCGTATATACACTATCAAAGGTAATCTTTTTTTCATGATAATTAAAACGAGGATGTAAATCACAACGAACTGTACCTTTATACTTCATCGGAGAATAAAATTCTCCAAGTATTTGTACATCCCTCTTTTCAATATCCAGTAAAAGCAATTTACTTCGACATGTATGATCCGGATAGCTATCTGAAACAACAAATCGCTCATCATAAACAGTTGGATGTCCATCATCCACCAATAATTCATGTAAAAACTGTTCTTGATTTCCATTCAAATCAAGAATGAAATATCCGTCTTTTCCATTATTACCACGAAGATATCCTATAATCTTTTCATCACTTAACCATGCACAATGAGAAACCATCTCTTGATTCGCCAACACTTTCATTTTTAATGTATTCAAGTATAGCAGAATCAATCGGGTACGCTTCTTATTTTTCTCATCATACCAACGATGAAGAAAAATACACTTTTCTCCATCTTTTGATACATCAATATGATTTACCTTATGTGTTGCATTAATCATGGTTGAATCGCTCTCGAAGCTTGCAATTTCTTGAAGCGATACCAATAGCTTATGCGTATTATTAATCAAATCAATATAAAAAATACCTTCGCTATCATTTACTTTATCAATATTCGTATAATCCAAATTAAAATATCCATAATCCGGTCGAAGTGCTGCAAGCCGACTAAAATTTAAACTTAAAGCAAATTCCCCGTTTTTAGAAACACTATAGATTGGAAAATCAATTATTCGTTCTTCTTTGCTATTTATATTTATGATTTTACTTTTATAAGAATAACCATCAAAATAATTATGAATAATTCTATCATCATCCAGCCAACTAAGCATACATCCTTGTTGCCAATTCCAACATTTAGTAGAACTTATTTTTTTCCCATCTAAAAGAATATCAATTTCTTGATTTAACTTTAAGCTGTCTGTGTTCACACGATGTGTAATAGAATGATTGTTTCTGATACACGGTTTATCATAATACCCGAAAAATTGTGTGTTATCCTCATTAACCGCTTTTAAAATACAATCCTTATCAACGATTACTTTTTCCTGCTTTCGCGCATAAACATATTTAGCCATTTCATGATATTTTTCATATACAGAAGCCATAGCTTTATTCTGTGTCAAAAAAATTCTTATTTTATGCTTCAATCCCATAAAAATTAATCTTTCCCTGCCAATCTTTTTTTCACTAAACGATTAAACATCCATTTTGATGTAGATGAATTTAAAAGTAACTTTTGTTGAATATTCATTACAGTTGAGGAATGATCATATTCCTTCATTTTAGAAATTATTTGCTTCCTATGAGGTAGAAGAAGTTCTAAAAATTCATATGTATCTCTTAATTTTTCTTCATATAAAGCCTTATCAGCGTTAATTTGGTCTACTTTATAATAAATCGATTTAAAAGCTTCGAACATTCGATAATAAAAAATATCATCAAAATTTTCCGTTTGGCTCATTATAGATTTAAATACAGTTAACCAAGCATCGATGACGGTAGGACGAAGATCGGTTCTGGTATTCCCTTCTCGGTTAATCAAATAATATGACACTGCCTTATCCACATAAACCACTTTTTTAGAGCGTGCTAAAGTTAAAAAATACAAAAGATTATCCGTATAACTTACTTTAAACGGAAACTTGCACTTCTTTACCATTTCTGTTTTGTACAGTTTGGCATGGGGTGATGGTTCCAAAAAATACAATGCGTCAAATTCTTTTGTATGTGCTTTATATACTGTATTTGGCTTTAAAATACCGAATTCTTCATTAAAACTTTTATCATAAGTTTCTTCACCATCATCTGAAAAAACCAGATATTTTGCACCTACTGTCAAATCAGCATCATTTTCCTCAGCAGCTTTAACTAATGTGCTGATTGCATCTTTGCTTAGCCAATCATCCGGATCACATATTAAAACATATTCACTGTCAATTTTAGAAAAAGCAAGTTGCAAAACCGAACCATATCCCCCGTTTTCTTTAACAATCGGAATGATTTTGTCATATTTTACTGCATATTCATCAATGATTGCCTGCTCATTTGCAGGGGAACCATCATTGACTACCATTATTTTATAATCATCAAAATCTTGGCTCACAAGTGAGTCCAAGCATTTCGATATATATTTTTCTACATTATATGTAGGAACAACGACTGTTACCTTACTCATACCCATTCTCCTTTTTATACCAGTCTACAAAATTACGAATCCCCTCTTCAATTCGTACTTGTGGTTCATAGTCTAACAAATTCTTTGCATGTGTATAATCGCTATATGTAATATTAACATCTCCCGGTTGCATTGGCAACTGATCAATAATTGGCGTGATTCCCAAGGTATTGGCAATCACATCAATTAATCCCTTTAAAGAAATCGGATGACTTCCACCTAAATTAAATATTTCATAAACATCTTGATGGTCAATCGTATATTTCAAAGATCGAATCGTTCCGTCTACAATATCATCAACATATGTATAATCACGGGATGTTGTTCCATCTCCAAACATCGGAATGGGTTTTCCTTCCAACATCAAACGAGTAAATTTATTAATTGCCAAATCCGGTCTCTGCCTTGGTCCATAAACCGTAAAATAACGCAAACAGCTGACATCGATATCAAACAAAGCATGATATGTATAACACAAAAGCTCCCCTGATTTCTTTGTTGCTGCATAAGGAGAAATCGGATTATCTACTGGGTCCTTTTCTGAAAATGGAACTTTTTTATTATTTCCATAAACACTACTAGAAGAAATAAAAACTAATTTCTTTACATGATGTAAACGCATGCATTCCAACAAATTCATAAGTCCGTTGATATTAACATCAACATAAAATAGAGGATCTTCAATGGATGGCCGCACCCCGGCATTAGCAGCCCAATGAATGACTGCATCAAAATTATTTTCTTCGAAAATCTTATTCATCACTTCTTTATCACGAATATCTCCACGAATACATTGATAAGATCGGTGATATTGCTTTGCACAATTTTCTACAATTCTTAAATTCTCTTCTTTAAGTTTTGGATCATAATAATTGTTAAAATTATCAATTGTTACAATATCATTTCCTTCTTTTAGTAATCTTTCGCTTGTTGTACTTCCGATAAAACCTGCACCACCTGTAATAAATATTTTTGCCATAACTAATTCCTTTCCTTTAGCTTTTTTAAACAATAGTAGATTTTACACTTCATTCGACTGCAATAAATCTTATCTGAATTATCTGAAACCGGATCGTATGGTCTTCTGGAGATACCACCGAAATATTGATTCATCATATCAAAGCAGTCATCTATAAACTTGAAAACAAACTTCTTATCTTTTAATTTCATCGCTTTTCTAAGTGACACAATACAATTGATCGTTGCCAAATATTGAAATTCTTTTTTCACTTCATCAAAATATCCATTTTCTTTGTAAAAATCAAAATTAATCGTTAACATATCCAAGATATGATAAATTTTTTCATCTACCATTTGAGTAATATTATTCGGACGATCAATCAAATAGTTATATAAAGCATCTTTGATAAAACCTACTCTTTTACAATAATATAAAAGTCGAGGTGTAGTTCCTAAATCTTGATGTCGATATCCAAACGGATATTCTATCCCGTTTTTTATAAACAATTCAGTCCGAACCATCTTATTCCATGCTGCATTACTTGTATATGCTATCAACTCAGGATTGCTTTTCAAGGAATAAATCTTATCTTCATCAAAAAACACGTCAATCTTTTCTTTTTGATCTTTTTCTTGATAATATTGATTATAGCTAAAAACAACCATATCCAATTGATCTTCTTCCATTCTCTTGATGCACTTTTCAACCATTTCAATTTCACAGAAGTCGTCACTATCAATAAACATTACATAAGGTGAATTTACATGTTTTAAGCCATAATTACGGGCATCTGACAATCCTCCGTTTTCTTTCACATAGCTTATGAATCGACTATCCTTCTCAACAAATTCATCAATGATTTTTTGAGAATTATCCGTACTTCCATCATTTACACAATAAATCGTAATATCACGGTAAGTTTGATTTCTTAAACTTTCTAAATTTCTCCTCAAATACTTTTCGACGTTATAAATCGGAACAATGATACTCACCTTGCTCATAGTTTAGCCTCTTTTCAATATTTTATGTAATATGGAAGTTGTAAAGTCTTCCTTCATTATAAGTAACAAAAGGAAATAGAATGTCGCTCCTACAATCGCTTGAATAAGATTAGTTTTCAACGATGCACCACAAAGATTTCCAATTAAAACTACTACGACTCCCATAATCAATGCAGAAATAATATATTTCAGTATATTCTTATCCTTTAGATTTACATTTATTTTGTTTCTAATATAAAGGTATTGAGTAAATGTAACTGTAAATTCTGCACATATACTTCCAATTGCAGCTCCTACACCCGCAAATAAAGGAATCAAACATAAGTTAATGCAAAAATTACAAATCGCACCAAATACGACAGAATTTGAATATTCTTTATTCATTCCGGTTGGTACAAGATATTGTGTTCCAAAAACATTCGACATGGAAATAAACAACACAATTGGACTTGATATTTGAATTAACAATGCAACAGACGGTTGTTTAGGCAAAAACCACGGAACGAAATACGGAGAAACGGTAATCATTGCTACTGTCATCGGAATTGCCAGATATAATGCAATTTTATAAGTTGTATTCAAATATTTCTCAACTTCTTCTTTCCCGCCTTTGTTATAAAAAACATTCGTAATTCTCGGTAGCATAACAGCGCCGATAGATGTAATAAAATATAAAAACATCTTAACAAATCCTTGAGCTGTCTTATAAAGCGTTACATTTGCTACATTGCCAGACAAAAAACCAAGCATAGTCTGATCTAAAAGTGTATAAACATTAATGGCAATTGTCGGAATGAATAAAACAAACGTTGCTTTAACATGTTTTAAATACCCCTTCATCCAATCAATTTTTTCAAAATGTATATACTTCTTTAATTGAAGAAACATAATTCCTTGTCCAAAAATATCCGAACAAGTATTGATTACAACATATAACCACAGCATTTCCGGTCCTTTAACCAAAGTCATGATTAATCCAACTCCGATTATTTTTACCAAAATATTGCGTAAAGAAGCACTTTTAAAATCCTCTACGCCATAAAAAAACCAAGTAATATCGAACATTGAAGCCACCAATGTAAGTCCTTGTAAAGCATAAATCAATTGATTTTCATGAACGAAAAATTGAATGTATAATAAGTATCCTACCAAGGCTAATCCAACATTAATAACTTGCATGATAAAAATCTCAAAAAAGGTTTTTGATAATTCATCTTTCTCATCTCTTACTTTGGCAATGGTTCTATTTCCATATAAATTTACACCAAGGACTCCAAAAATAATAAACCATTGAGCAATATTCCCGGCAAAATCACTGATTCCCAGTGCATCTTCACCGATTACACTTAATGTATAAGGTACAATAATAAGAGGTAATACAATTTTTATTAATTGGTATAATATATTATAAATATAATTACTGAGTATTTTTCTATCCATATTTTTTTCCTTACTGTTTAAATACAATTTCTATTATATCAAATCTTTCCTTTTTGTACCAGTCAGACTTCAAACATATCAAGGGATAACGAAAAAGCGATAGTAACTTTCACATTACTACCGCTTATTTAATTCTACCCTTCTGAATTTTCAGGAGTAGGCTCCTCTGATGAACTCTCCTCAGGTACTTCCGGATCAGGAACTTCAGTTACTTCACAACCATTCTCTATACTTGCATTTGGATCAGAACAAGCATTAAATGTTGGATAAACATCTAAATCACTTTGAATATTTGAAAAATCCTTATCCCATCCGGTAAATTGATACTTATCTTTAGAAGGTGCTGATGGTGCCATAGCTGCACTTCCTTGAACAATAATTTGCTCACTCATAACACCATTATAAGCATCATAGAATCGAACAGTAAACTTAATCGGATCCGGTGTTTCTTGCTTTATTTCGCAACCACCTTTTCCATCGTCTGTATATCCGTCAGCGCAAGAGAAATTACTTGGTGATAATGTAATATCTTCCTTAATATTCTCTAATTTGCTCATATCCCATGTATAAACATATCCTTTTGGAGCATTTGGAACAGATACGCTCTCTCCTTGTTTTACAGAAGTTTCTTTAAGAACGTTTCCCTTATGATCTTTAAAGATTACTTTATATGTTTTTTCATCTGCTTTACTGTAATGAGCTGTAAACGTCATACCGGACTTGCTAATTTTCACACCATCTCCAGGATGATAGCTCTTTCCACCATTTGTCCAATCTCTGAACACAAAGCCTTGTTTTTCAGGAGCATCAGGCAAAAGTATTGTATCTCCAATCTTTGCTTCTATTCCATATGAAGTCCATCCACCCGTTTCATCTATGAATGTAACCATTGTCTCGCCCGTGGAAAGTCCTTTCGGAATATAGGTAATTGTCAATTGATAAGCAGAATCTGTATTATTTTTAAGTTCAAAAATACCGTTCTTATTCACTCCTCCAACTTGGATTTTAGCAATCTTTCCTGGATCTGTATTTGCCACTTCTGTCTTACTTTCTACAAATTGAAAATTTGTAAAACCATATGAATTCAATTTTGTTTCCAATTGTTCTTTTGTCAAAATATTAATAATCTTTGAAGCATCTAATCTCAAATAATCATAATAAGTCGGAACAATTGTATTTTGCTTAGCATTGTAAGTTTGTTTTAAAATAATACCAGCTTTATCAAAACTCCATCTCTTATCATCTTGACTAATGACTTCTGAATCCAAATCAACTGTGATTTCATTTTCAACAGCCCACTTAATCAAGTCATCTAATTTTTTATCTTTAAAGTCAACAATTTTTTCATTTCTGTTTACAGAAACAGTAATTGATTTCACTTCAGTAAGAGAAGTTCCTGCTTTAACACTTTGAGTTAAAATAATTCCATCTGCAAGCGCTTCATTCCAACCTTCATCCCCCTCATACACATAAATGACTTTCAATTCAATTTCCTTTTCTCTACACCATTCTTCCAATATCTTCACATCTTTGCCTACATAGTTACCTAAAACCTCTTTAGGTTTTTCACGTTCAATTACTTCGGCAAACGAAACTGAATACAGTGGTGCACGGAAATACGGATAAATAATATCAAATTCAAATTTTGTTGTCTTTTTTAAAGCGTTATCTCTTTGAAGATTTCGATTAATCATTGCTACATTTTGTTGAATTGAAGAATTATAGATTTTATAAATATATAATCCTGATGGAGCATAAGAAGGATACCATGTATCATTAACACCGGTAAAACGTGAAGTTTTCATATCCAAAACTGATGCATCCTTATCATAACTGTAATTAATTACATTCACGGCATAGGTCAATAATGAAACAATCTTATCCATAGGCATATTGGTTGACACGTTATTCCCCGCCGCATCCAATACATCTAAAATTGTATTAATATCTCTTGTATTTAATAGCTTATTGGCAATAGCCCATATAACTTTCTGCTGATTACTTTGACGACTGAAGTCGCCATCTGCAAATTTATATCTTTCACGTGCAAAAGCCAGAACTTGTTCACCATTAAGATTATTTTCCCCTGCCGGAACCCATACTGTATAATTACCACGAATATCACTTGGATCCTGTCCAACAAACTCAAATGGAACATCCAGTATGACTCCACCCATTGCATTAACAATATCTACAATACCACGGAAATTTGTTTCCACATAGAAATCAATTTCAACTCCTGTTAAATTTTCAACTGTATCAATTGCACATTGTACACCATATGCACGTGCAGCATTAATCTTATCTTTTCCACCCCCTGAATAACAAGCAATCGGAACATAAGAATCTCTGGCAATGCTAGTCATTGTTACGGTAAAATTAACCGGGTTAAATGTTGCTAAAATCATCGTATCCGATAATCCATCTGCGGTTCCCAATAAAAGAACACTAAACGGATCTTTCAAGACATCAATTTCCGAATTTGCCTCAGCCACTATTTCTTTGACTTCATGATCATATTCATAAATCACTGTCATTTTATTTAAAACTTCTTCTAACTCTTCTGCTGATGCAAAAGTTAACGGATCAGAACTTTCTGTTTCTTCTGATTCTTCTGTTTCTTCATCCACCGGTTCACTGTAACTAATTAATGATTTATAAGTACTAGGAAGCGCTGCAACATCAATATCTCCGATATACAACGCATCCATCATATCTTTATAAGTTTCAAATTCCACATATTGAACTTCAATTTTTTTATCTTTTAACTCAGCCATCGGCATAAGACGCCCTTCATGACTGACATCGCTATCAATAATACCAAAGCGACAATTCGCTATATCGTCTATAGATAAAATTTCTGAATTATCATATGTAACAAAAACAGCTGTCTTTTTTTGAACTATATCTCCCGGGTTAATTATTTTATCAATATTTTTACTGACACGTCCTAATACAGAAGTGCCATATAAACCTCCAATAATCAAAAGAAGAGACAAAAAGTAAGAAACTCCTCTCAAGATATTATTTTTATTATAAATTAAACTTAATGCAGATGTTATCAATATCAATAGTAATAAACAAATAATAACAATAATAATCGAATATATTATTTGTGGCATTATTGAAGCAAAATTTAAAACTTTAACTATCAATAAAACCGCTACAATCAAAGTGATAAGCATTGAAGCTGCTGTTGTAATATCCAGAAGTTTGAATATATTTAACTTTTTATTTTTCTTTACCATATTCATTCCTCCTAATCATATTCAACTAAAGAAACAATTTCAAAGCGCTTGTGATTTTCATTATAAACAACAATGAAACTTCCTCGGTTTTGAAATTCACTTGTATCTAAAACGCTACTACTTTTATATGTCCATTTAGCAAAAACATAGAATGAAGCATTAAATACGTGATTCTCATCTAATGTATAAGGTTCTGCATACGAAACATCAACTGTAATACTGTCTACTTCCAATAAATCCGAATTTCCATAATCCTTAATATAAAGATCTAAATCGTTATAAAAACTATCTCGTGCATAGGTCGCTATATTCAAATGATTTGGCCCATATACATAATCCATTCCACCCACATCATAATTTCCTACTTTATTTGTCCATGTATAAAAATCAGCAACAAAGGATTTCACCACTAAACCACTTAACGCAAATGAAAGTTCCTCAGTTGACCCCTTTGAATATTCCTTCATCTTGTCCATTAGTTCATCGTAGACTTCTTGTTGAAGTTGAGTCGGATTAGAATGGAGAACATATGTTCCTGTTTCATTTTTATTATCACTTACATTCGGATTTGAAATTTCTCCACTCAAATCTGAAGAGCCAAATAACTCTTTAACACTTCTGTAAATGTTAAATGTAGCACCAAAAATGATACAAACTATTAGTCCTATTATAACTCCGATTGCAATTTTATTCTTTTTGTCTAGTTTTATTTTAAACATACAGCACCTCAAATATCTCTACATTTTATTTATAATATCATTTTTCAAATCCTTTGTCTAACGATTCAGTGATAATTAATTTTCAGACAATGATTTCATCTGAAATTATCGAAATTTTTGAATAAACAATCTCCTGAAAATCTTCTTCTTGATAATCTCGATAAGAGTATTCTTTTTCTAATAAAAACAATTTTTTAACGTTTGCCTTATATCCGGCAATAATGTCAGAAAAGCGATCTCCTAAAAGGTAAGATTCTTGTGGATCAATCTGATATTTCTTAATCGCGTTCAATATCATTCCCGGATTCGGCTTTCGATCAAAACTGTCTTTTCTATACTCAGGAACTATTCCTTCTTTATGATATGGACAATAAAGTGAATCTGTAATTTTGATACCTTTACTTTCCAATTCTTTTATCATCCATTGATTCAAAATTTGAAAATCTTTTTCCATAAATTTCCCTTTTGCAATACCGGCTTGATTACTGACAACAATAAGAAGATATCCCCTATTTTGAGCTTTTCTCATTAATTCTACAGTTTCATTGATAAATTCAAAGTCCTCAATACGATATAGATAATTTTTTTCAATATTGATGATTCCGTCACGATCTAAAAATAATGCTTTATTCATGTGAACGAATCTCTTTTATGCGCTGAGAAGTAAGATGGTTAATGATTAGATGTAAATCTTCTACAATACCATAATTATATGATCGAATATGAATATTTTGATCTGCCAACTCTTTCATTTTTCCACCATCAAATCCTACAATTGCGAATGTTCTGGCATTAGACTGCTTTGCAATTTTCATAGCTCGAATAACATTTTCAGAGTTTCCGGATGCGGATATACCCACAACCAAATCTCCTTCCTCAACAAGATTTTCTAGTTGATAGGCAAAAATATCATCATATGAAATATCATTGGAAATCGCACTCATAATTGCGATATTATCAGTAAGACTCAAAACTCTAAGTCGCTTTTGCCCTTCCACTTGTGTTCCTTTTCCCATATCACATTGAAAATGACTTGCAGTAGCTGCTGAACCACCATTCCCAAATACATAGACCGTCTTGTTTTTTCTATATGTTTCCATAATTGCATCAACTAATTTATCTAATGATTCATTTTCCAAATTATTGATTTCCTGTATTAATTCACTCTTATATTGATCAAATAACATAAATTCTCCTTTACTCATAAAATACAATTCTAGTTCCTGCATTCACTAAATGGATAGGAAGAACTCGATAATTTTGTCCAACATTTTGCTTAAATTTTACATGATGCTCCTCAGGTACATAAAATAAAATGAATCCACCACCACCGGCACCTAAAAGTTTTCCACCAATCGCTCCATTTGTTATTCCTAATTCATAAAGTGCATCAATTTCCGGTTTTGAAATAGCCGAAGAAAGATGTTTTTTAATCATCCAATTCTCATGAAGCATTTTCCCGACTTCTTCTACTTTTCCAGCTTTTAATTCTTCAATCAATCGATCCGGCATTTTTGCTATCTCATCCAAATTGGATTTATTTCCTGATGCATGTTTGCCTTGATCTTTTAAAATTTCATTTGCCTCGCGCACGACACCGGTATAAACCAAAAACAAATTTTGATTTAATTTTGCTTCACTTTCTTCACTCAAGCGAATTCTTTTTTCATCTACAAAACCACCCGGATTAAACTGATAACGCCTTAATCCTCCAAAACTTGCAGCGTATTGATCCTGTTTACCAATCGGACTTTTCAATATATTTATTTCAATATCACACGCATCTTCAGCAATTTCTCGATTTGATTTTTGCAATCCCATATATGAATAAAATGCATTCAATAATCCCACAGTAATCGCACTGCTTGATCCAAGTCCACTTCCTTTGGAATGAATATCTGATAATGTTGTAATTTCGACACCATCAACAATTCCGGCTTTTTTCATCGCCTCGCGGACAAGGTCATGTTTTACCTCATTCACATTGTTTACAACTTCTTTTTTAGAATAGTTTACGACCACGAGATTATCAAATCTCTTTTGAATGATAACATAAACAAACAAATCAATTCCAGTGCTTAATACACAACCTGCATTATTTTCATAATAAGATGCGATATCAGTTCCTCCACCAACAAAACTAATTCTTAACGGAGTTTTTGAAATGATCATCATACTGCCATTCCCTCCTTGCTTTTTCAAGATTTTCAAGCGATCCGATATCTAAAAGATATTCATTAATTGCATACCCCTGCATTTTATTGACCAAACGAGGTAAAATTTCTTTACCGATATCGAATGAATTTTCATCAAACAACTCATAGCAATTTCTATTTACCATATAGATTCCTGCATTTGCCAAATCAGACTTTGGATTTGCCGGTTTCTCTACAAATTCTACCACTGTTCCGTCTTCATTTATAGCACAAATTCCACACTCTTTCGGACGATTGGTATGGAACATTCCCATGGTAAAACATGCTCCCTTTTCTTTATGATAGTTTAGCATCTTGGTTAAATCAATATCAGAAAGATTATCGGCATATATAATCAAAAAATCATCTTCATTTTCATAGAATTTTTTATTTTTATGAATCGTACCAGCACTACCAAGCAATTCCGGTTCATATGCAATAGTTACCTTTATCTTCCCAAAATAATGCTTTGTAACAAATTCTTCAACTTTTTCACTTAAATAATGAGTATTGATCAACACTTCTTCAAATCCATGCATTTCCAATAAATCAAACCACCAATTCAAAAGTGGTTTCCCATGAATTTCAACAAGACACTTTGGTGTCGTCAATGTAATCGGTCTGAGCCTTGTTCCAAATCCCGCTGATAATAAAATTGCTTTTTTCATTTTTTTGCTTCCTTACTATAAATATTTTCCACCAAATATATCGGGCGATCCTTAACTTCTATATATAATTTTGATAAGTATGTACCAATAATTCCAATCGCTAAAAGTTGTATCCCACCTAAAAATAAAATAATCACGATCATTGACGGATATCCGGCAACAGGATCTCCAAATAGAAGAGCCTTAAAGAATACAAATAGCATATATAAAAAGGCAATTAACGAAACAAAAACTCCCAATAATGTTGAAATTTGCAAAGGAGCCGTTGTAAAAGCAATAATACCATCTAATGCATACAGAAAAAGCTTATAAAAAGACCAACTTGTTTCGCCTGCGACTCGTTCAACATTCTCATATTCTAAATACTTTGTTTTAAATCCTACCCAAGCAAATATTCCTTTCGAAAACCGATTTTTCTCTTTCATAGAAAGAATCGAATCAACGACTTTTCGTTTCATCAAACGAAAATCTCTTGCCCCATCAACAATTTCTACATCAATAAAACGATTAATCAACTTATAAAATTGTCTGGCAAAAAAACTACGAATCGGCGGTTCTCCTTTTCTTGAAACTCTTCTTGTTCCAACAATATCATAGCCCTCTTCTTCAATTCCCTTGATCATTTCTTTTAACATTTGTGGAGGATCCTGTAAATCCACATCCATGACAGTGATATAATCACCCGTTGCATGCTCAAGCCCTGCATACATTCCAGCTTCTTTACCGAAATTTCTGCTGAAATCAATGACTTTAATTTCATCCGGATAGTCTTCATAAAGCTTAATTAATTCACTTAATGTGTTATCTTTCGATCCATCATTAATATAAATAATTTCATAATCATAGCCTATTTCTTTCAAAACCTTTACTGTCTCATCATAAAAAATTCGAACTGTTTCTTGTTCATTATAACAAGGAACTACAAGTGAAATTTTCATATACATTCCTCCTAAAACCTAAAGTACAAAAATGGATTATAACTTCCGATTGCAAGAAATACCACACAAATACATAAAACCACTAACAAAAAACAATCAAATAAAATTCCAAAAAATATCTTACCATTTAGTTGTTCATATATTTTCTTTACTAAAGGGGTTGCCCCCAAAACTGCCAAAATCAAATACGGCCAGTTATGCAACACATCTAATGAAACAAGTAAATTTAAATTGATCTTATAGCTTCCAGTAAATAATAAAAGAATAATCTCTTTTGCTTGAATCATATCTGATGCATTAAAAATAATAAATCCGATATTAACTAAAGTAAAAGTCAGTATAACATTTAACACAGGAAGTTTTTTTAACCATTTCCCAAAAAGCAGTTTTTCCATCATAAGCAGAATTCCAAAATACAGACCCCAACAAATAAAATTCCAACTCGCTCCATGCCAAAATCCTGTTAAAAACCAAACAATCAAAATATTTCGTAACCACTTAATTTTACTAACTCTATTTCCTCCAAGTGGAATATAAATGTAATCGCGAAACCAACTTCCTAAAGACATATGCCATCTACGCCAAAATTCTGTAACAGATCTAGAAATATAAGGATAATCAAAATTCTCAAGAAAATGGAATCCGAACATTTGCCCCAAACCTATTGCCATATCGCTGTAACCACTAAAGTCATAATATATTTGAAAAGTAAAGGCAATACTGCCAAGCAAAGCGATAAATCCATTTAATTCAATTTTATCTGCATTGATAAAAAGAATATTCGCAACCATTGCCAATTGATTAGACAAAATCACTTTTTTACCTAACCCGACAATTAGCCTTCGAAGTCCATTTGCAAATAAATCAATAGACTCTTTTCTCTCCTTCATTTCCTTTTCTACATCAATATATCTAACAATCGGCCCTGCAATCAATTGAGGAAACAGAGAAACATATGTAGCCAATATTAAAAAGTTCTTTTGCGCAGAAACTTTTTTTCGGTAAACATCAATTATATAAGATAAAATTTGAAAAGTATAAAAGCTAATACCAATAGGCAAAGCGATATCCACCTTACTAAACTGACTATGAAACAAAATATTGATATTTTCGATAAAGAAATTAGTATATTTAAAAAATACGAGCATTCCCACATCAATTAAAATAGCTAAAGCAAGTATTGCTTTAGCATTTTTATTTTTTTCAAGACTAAGTGCTAGAAAATAATTAACAATTACTTCAAATAGCATTAAAAAAACATAAATCGGTTCTCCCCATGCATAGAAAAAAAGGCTTGCAACAAAGAGCAACAAATTACGCATAACACGATATTGAGATGGAATAGAATAATATATAATAATTACTATCGGTAAAAATATCAATAGAAATTCTAAGCTACTAAATAACATAGTTACATCCTTTCTATGTTTGATTCATTATAGCATGTTTTATATCCTTCGTCCAGTAATCCAAAAAGGTTAAAAAGAGTACAAACTCTAAACTTTTAATCATTTTATAAATTTAAAAATAAATGAATAAATCGGATAAGTAACACGATTTACAGTTTTAAAATACTTGTGTTTCAATCCTGGCATCGTATTTAAATATTTATTTTGCTTCCAATTAGGAAAATTCTTCTCGAGAAGATCGTATAACATCTCTAAAGTTCTTTTACAATCTTGCTTATCTTTGATTTTCACAGCACTTCTAAAAGGTTGACCTAAACTAAATTTAATAGAAAGATATTCCAATTCTTCGTAATAATCCTCAAAAAAACCTTTTTCTTTAAAATAGGCGTAAATGTCTTCGAAAATATAAACTACTTCTTTTACTTTATGATTATGTGAGGCCATAGAAGATCCGGGACGTTGAACATAATGAAGCATCGGTTCGTTAACAAAAACAAATTTTTTCATATTCGGAGCTAACTTATACATATAAGAGGCATCTTCGTAGCGATAACCTTCAATGAATTTAATTCCAAGTTCGCGTACAAAGTCAGTTCTATATATTTTATTCCATAATACAGCATGCAACTTAATCATCATTTCTTTGCTTGAATAATACGGCCCTTCAACAAAAGGATCCTCATGATCTTCATATGTAAAAAAGAAATCACAAATCGCAACATCTGAATCTTCTTTTTTTGCGGCATTATAAAGTTTTTCAAACATATCCGGTTCCACATAATCATCACCATCCAGATAACCTATATATTCACCGGTTGCATGCTCAATTCCGAAATTCCGCACAGATGCGATTCCACCATTTGGTTTTATCAGACCTTTAACTTTATCCGGATATTCTTGCATATAGCGGTCTATAATTTTTTGTGATTCATCCGGACTTCCGTCGTTAATTGCCAAAATTTCAATTTCTTCCAAAGTTTGATGAACAAGTGAATTCAAACACTTATCCAAGTATTTTTCCACATTATAAATCGGTACAATAACACTAACTTTTTTCATATTTTTTCCTCTTATATTCTAAGTATACTAAAATTAAGCTTGAAAGTACAGAAATAACAATTCCTATAGTAAAT
This sequence comes from uncultured Erysipelotrichaceae bacterium, assembly GCA_949744505.1. Taxonomy (GTDB): domain Bacteria; phylum Bacillota_I; class Bacilli_A; order Erysipelotrichales; family Erysipelotrichaceae; genus CATJXY01. Next base: position 234,098 of record CATJXY010000034.1, read on the forward strand.
GATTGAGGCCAATATGTAAATTCCACAACATGAGCTCCCGGTTCACATTCAAATCCTACAAATCCTAAATCAACCATTTTAATTTCTTTTTTCTTACCATCAACTTTCACATTCCATCCCAGATCATAAGGAATATTTGTCATGATTGTTGAAGGTTTGTCAATATCTATTTTCCCCTCTACTTTATCCTTATTTTGACGCACATCATAAAACATCGTTACATTATCCGTATATTCTTCATAATAACCAACTCTCTGCTCTGCATAAACATGAAATGGATTACTTTCATCTGTCGCATATGGAGCTTCAATTACAATTCTATCAAATTCAATTTCTACCGGATAATAAAAGCTAATGTAATTATACTGTACAAAATGTTGTGATAAAACTTCCTCATTTTCTTTATATAACGTGATGTTAATATCACATAAGTCACCATTTTCTACATATAATATAGTCCCACTTCGATCATTACAAAGATCAATTTCAATATGCTTCGGATTCCAATCCCCTCCTATTTGAAACATGGAATCATAAAATTCATAATTATAGTTTGTGCTATCTTGAGTAATGATATAAAAAGGTAAAAGCCTATCTTGATCCATATAGCTCAATTTTTTAAATACTTCCTCGTTTAATGTTTGGTCTGTCGCAAACCCAAGATATAAACATCTTTTATTTAAATATATATTATAATCGACCATTTTCTCTACATAAAGATAACCATAAGGAACTAATTCATCATCTTTATCACTAATCCAGTACTTTACTCCCATTAAATTATCAGTCTTTATTCTTCCGGTATTTAAATTGATCTTCCAATCTCTTTTAAACCGACTAAGAAAATCTTCTTGATAAAAATTATAAAGCGAAGAATAACTTGTTGTTGAAGCAATATTATTTGAAAAAGGCATATTCTCACAAAAACGATCCATCCGTGATGAAAATCCAATTCGATAAAACTGAGGATCAATTTCTTTTAGATAATCTACAATAAAATCTATATTATGTATTTCCATTTGAAGATCTTCCGCTCTGATATATCCATCATTATAGAACATAGTACTCATCGGAAGAATTGCCTCAATCATTGCAATACATACTAAGACTCTTCTATATTTCTTGATACAAGCAATCATATATCCAATTAAAAGAATACACAAAATAAACATTACTTTAATTAAAAAACGAACATCTTTCATAAGCCATTTAAAGTAGCTAAAAACAACACATATGCCAATCAATCCCATAACTGTCAAAATAGAAAAGCATACCTTTTTATAAGAAATCTTATTTTCATCAATCTCATTTAACACATGCATTGCAACATATATATTAAATAGAGCAATCATATAATACCATCTTGTTTCAATGCTTCCTTGTAATATTTTATAAAAAACAGGAAAAATCAACATCAATGCAAATAGTAGAAATGTAATTATAAAAACTTTTTGCTTCCTTTTATTTTTCATAAACGGAACTAAAACACAAAGTGAAAATATAAAAATAGATGTGAAAAGACTTGCTCCACCACTCCATCCCAATCCGTTTCCGATTTCATAAGTAATAAAAAGATTGGAATCATAACGATATAAAACAGGTGAAATAAGAGATGTAATTATTCTGTAAAGTATTTTCCAATTAACCGGTTGAAATAAAGTGTATGAATTTTCGCTTAAGCGAGAGGACATGATAACAATCTGGGCACAAGGAATAAGGATAAAACAGCTCATCCCTACCCCAAGCAAGATCCAACCAAATAATTTGATTAAAGTCAAGCAGTTCTCTTTTATACCTTTTTCCACATTAGAATATAATCTAATACATGCATAAATTATCATAAACGGCAAAAACATGTATGCACAATAATAATTACAAATGCATAAAAACGCAGTTACCAAACTAATAAAAATCGGATTTTTATTATCAAATAATGTACGATCAACAAGAAACAACAAGATAAAATAAAGAAAATAAGTATCCAAAAACAAATTATAATGAAATAAAAAACATACCCATCCACTAAATGTTGCAGCTAAAGCACCTATAATAGCAATATAATCCTTGTGAATTACATTTTTGAGCCATTTATATGCAAATAAATAAGCTAAAAACAATTTTAAAACATTCAAATATAAAAACCCTGAACTAATCCATTCCTTCGGAAAAAGACAACACAACCAAAAAAACGGACTTGTCAAATAATAATATACTTCACAAAATGAACTTGCTCCATAAGCATTAGAAAAATCCCAAAGTCCTAACGAACCCGAATGAACTTTTTCCCATCCGCCGAGATAGAATTGTAACATTTGTTCTGCGGAATCCCCATAGAAAATCAAAATACTTTGATTTGTCAAAATTATTGGTAAAAATATTATTGCCAAAACTATTAGGATTGGTATTAAAACTTTTATTTTATTCCTCATTTTAACTCCTCCTTAATAATCAATTTTAAATTCTTCAACAGTATTAATACAAATAGAACCAACAACTTTTTTTGTAAAGTTGTCAAGAATCACAATATTGATACCTTTTTGATCAACAGTCATTTCTTTATCATCAATTGATGTGTGTTGATCAAACGATGTATCAACAAACACATAATGATCTTGCCATGATCCAGTGTATTCTATTGCCTGTACACTACTCATTTTTTCTAAGATCTGTTTATGTGAAATCACTGCTACATAATGGTTTTGTGATTCTTCTTCAAAATTCAAGTCTATTCCCAAGTTGTATAAAGCTTTCTGCTCCTTCTCTTTTACAACCGTTTTTTCATAACCCGGATAAGTCACAATTAAAGTTAAATCTGTATAATCAATAATCTTCGAAAGTTGTTCAACATCTTTTAAAGTCCAAAAAAGAGTTTGTAAAGTACTGAAATATAAATCTTCGTAATCGCTTATATATAATTGTGCATCATTAGATTCAATTTCATAATATGAATTAATATATTCTGCTATAAAGTTTGTGACCTTAACTGCCCCTCTCACATTGCAATGCCATACATCTCCATCTTCATCAAATCTAAAATCATATTTATTATAATCTAAATTCATATCTAAAATAGGGAGTTCATGAAGACATGCAAATTCTTGAAGCATGTTCATAGTTTTAAAGTCTTCTATCTCTTCATAAAAAGGTGTTTTAAAAAGAATTAATTCAATGTTATTGTCTTTTGCCAGAGAAACGATATATTCCAAATAAGAAAGTTGCTCATCAATCGGTTTTTGTTGCTCAGATGTATAATATACCGGTCTTTCAAATACTTCGTTACTTCCCGGCCATCCTGCTGTATATCCAAAATTAGAATTAAAATGTGTTTCTAAAGGGTAGATCCATTCATCATCTTCAATCGTACTCCATCGATTTCGATAAAGCATTAAATCAAATTTAGCATTAAATCGTTCTCCCTCATCTTCTAACAAATTTAAAGCCTTGAACTTATTTTCACTTGTTTTTAAATCCTCTAAATTTTTTTGAATGATTCCACTTGTCTGACATCCTTGAGAAGATGGAAGCAAGCTGAAAAGATCTAAAATAACAAGTTTAGGCTTTTGTGTTTTTAAAGCTTCTATAAAATAATGGTAGGTTACACCGATTGGTTGACATTCTCCGGCAAAAACATAAGAATTTAAACCTGTTCGCTCATAAAATACACCCGGATTAAAAGCATAATAAGCATGTGATGTTCCTAAAAACAATACATCCATGGAGTTCTCTTTCAATGCATAAAAGCCTGCAACTTTATTTGTCGTATCATTGGGCAGTTCCGTCTTTTTAATTCTTAATACTGATGAACAATATAAAATGACAACAATTGCAATCACACAAAGGAAAGTGAATTTTATACCTATTTTCAATCCATTTAATATTTTTCTCATAACAATCTCCTAAAACTCAAAATATGTAAAATAATTAGGATCATATTCTGTTCCATATGCTGCAAAAAGAATAAATATGACAATCATAGAGATATAAATACACCATCTAAATAAGAAAGTTCTTTTTGAGAACCATTCCAAAGCAACCGTTCGATAACGTAAAATTTCAACTATAACAACAGCTAAAATCATCAAAATAAAAAACTGTGCCTCTTTTTCATTATATCCCAATAAGGTAAAAGAAAAATCAAAATTTTTCCACCCTGAAAAAGACTTAACAATCAAAGATACAGCTTCTTTTCCATCTTTGATTCTAAAAAACACCCATAAATAACTTACTAAAATAAAAGTACAACATCTTGTAAATAAATGTGTAACAAATAATAAAATTCTATTCTTTATCTTAATTGCATTTCGTAAAATATCTTCTCCAATTTGTAAAGCCGCATGTAAAAACCCCCACAAGATAAAATTTAAGGCTGCCCCATGCCAAAGTCCGCTAACTAAAAAAACAATTATTAAATTCAAGTATTTACGACCCCTTCCTTTTCTGCTTCCACCAAGTGGGATATAAATATATTCTTGAAACCAAGAAGATAAGGAAATATGCCAACGATCCCAAAAATCTTTTAAAGAAACCGCCAAATAAGGAGTCTTAAAATTCGGTTTTGTATCAATCATCAAACATTTTGCAGCTCCGATTGCAATATTACTGTATGCATCAAAATCAAGGTAAAGTGTTAATGAATACAAAAAAATTCCTGCAAGAATCATACTTCCACTAGCATCTTCCATAGCAAATATTTTTCCAACCACAATAGAAAGATTATCTGAACATACCATTTTTTCAAACATTCCCATCATCATTAAAATAAAGCCATTTCTGCAATCTTTGTAGTCAAATGTTCTCTTCTTATTCAATGATGTAGAAAAATCTTCATATTTTTCGATCGGACCGGATGCTAATTGAGCAAAAAAAGATATATAGATACAATAATCTAAAAAAGAAATTTTATCTATTTTTCCTTTATAAACATCAATACAATAGCTTAGTATTTTAAATATATAAAAAGATAATCCAAGCGGAGCTATGATTGTTTTTCGTAATACAAAAGATGTTTTCAACAGACTGTTAAGACAATCATAAAAAAATCCTAAGTATTTATAATAAAACAAAATCGACAATGTAAATAAAGCAATTATAAACAACAATATTTTCTTGTTACCCCTTGCACTTTCAAAAATTAAGCGACTTAAAATATAAGAACCGCCAATCAAAAAAATCAAAAGAAAAGCATTATTTGTAATAAAAAAATGATAAAAAACGATATTGGCAAGCAATAAAATGATTTTATGATAAAACGGGGTATCAAAAATATGATATGAAATAAATAAAACCATCATAAACCCGATAAACTGAAAAGATATTAAATTCATATGAAATCTCCTGTTTATATTATAACACATGATTTATTAATTCTACGATATAAATAACAAGCAAAAAAACTAAAAAAGATAAGTTCACCCCGATTCTAATTCTTATCCAAATATAATCATAAAAAAGCGATCTTATTAATAGACCGCTTCCATCTTTATTCTTCCGCTTCCGATTCATTTATTTGATCATTACTATCTTCAGTCGGTTGTTCTCTTAATTCTAATTGATATTCTTCACCAATATATCCATCGTTGTATGTTCCTGCCCCACCTGTAACATAGCCTGTCATTGCCGCTTCATAATATGGTGATTTCTCATCCATATCAAGATTTAAAGTATATCTTGCTTTTAGTTTTGCAATTTGCAATGAATAATCCGGAATAATACCAATAGACATGCCCGATTCTGTCGTTGCACCATCATTTTCCATAAAATAATTATCAATTGTATATCCTTGTGAAAATGTATTTGATAACGCAAACAAAGCTTTCAAATCCTCATCTGTAAAATTATGATACGCAAGATATTCTTGTTTCCAACTCCATCCTGCCCAATTCAACAAAAATGAATGTTCCGCAATTTTTTCAACAATTCCATTAAAAATCAGTGCTTGGTTACGAATTCGGCCATAATCACCATTATATAGATTTGAATATTTACGATTTCGGGCAAGTGCTAAAGCCCATTCACCTAACAACTTTGTATATCCCTTCTTCAAACTATATGGCTGAGCTACATTTCGATAGCTATCTTGATCCATACGCATATCCAACGGAACATCCACATAAACACCACCCAATGAATCGATGACTTCCAAGAAGGTTGAAAAACTTACTTGAACAAAGTAATCAACATCTATATCCAACAAATCGGCAATTGAATCTTTAATGCATTCTGTACCATTCATTCCAAAATGAGTTAATTTATCTTTATACCCAGTACAAGCATTTACAATATAACTATCTCTTGGAAATGAAATTGTGGTAATATGACGATTTTGCGGATCTACTAAAAGTAAGATATTCACATCATTTCTCGCCGCTTTATAATTATCAGGATCGACTCTTTCATCAATACCTGTAAGCATTACTGCAAATGGCTCTTTATATAATGGATTATTTAAAATTGCTTGATCAACTTTTTCTTCTTCATAATAAGGAATTTGATATTCTGCAACAATTTTATAATTGTCCTGAATATAGTCTATTCTATAATCAGAAAGCATTTCATGCTCACCTTTAGAGATAACCCATGCATCAATAAGTTCATCATGTAATAGATCTATTATCTCAGAATAAAATTCGGATTCATAAATATTTTCTTCCGTCAATTCTAAATCTGTCAACTGTTCAAGTACATAGTCACTACTTTCATGATCATAGAAAATTTGAACAGCTAATACATGATCCTTTAAATCTTCTATCGCATTAATATCACTGTTTTTTTCTGTCATGATATAAATCGGTTCCGAATAACGTATCGGCATAATTTCTTCTTCACCGGAACTTTCACTTTCTTTTGAATTGTTCGAACATCCGCTAAACAAAACAAGAATCACAGTCAAATAAATAAGTAACTTCTTCATAAAATTCTCCCTTACTATATGTTAATTATATCAAATCTTATTTTCTTATAAAAGATTTAAAAACATTCTTTCTTTAACGATAAATTTGATAAACTTGTATTCTGTCATTATCATAAATAATTTCTGTAAATTCAGATAATATATTATGATAATAACGATCCTCTCCGATTGAATCTTCCCATTTATTCATAATCACGATATCAGCATCACTTTTTAATAAAATTTCTTTTATATCAGGAACTTTATCCGGCTCAAATTCATAATAATAATTTGTAAAATAATCAATTGGCATTACCAACATACATTGAATTTTCATCAACTCATCTAAATCTTCATAATGATAAATAAAATCATCAAAATAAAACAAATTTTGATACCACATCGGCACCAATTCACTTGTCTTAAAGCTTTCATTATACAATCTTAAATTGGCAAAAGTAATCGGATATAAAACTGTTATTTCTTGATCATAAAAATACGC
>CATJXY010000035.1 GCA_949744505.1 uncultured Erysipelotrichaceae bacterium
GATGATCATATGGATAATAATACTCTAATTAGTTTAATACTGATTATGATTACATTATTACAATTATGTTTTTTCATCTTTTTTGAATCAAAGAAGAAAGAAGCATAAATACATATGATAAAACCCCGTCTGGACACGGGGTCTTATCTAATTTTTCAATCAAACTTAGATGACACCTCTTGGTGAGGAGTTCTCTACTTTTATTATATAGAGTTTTTAGAAATTATTCAAGATGGTTGAAAATAATAGTATAAAAAAGAATGAGGGTATATAAGTCTTTTTTATGAAAAATGATTCATTTAGAAATTTTACTTGTTTTTATCATGTTTATAAGGAAAAATCAATTCGTTTTCTTGCACATAATTCTTGAAATATTCTTTAAATGCATCTAATACCGGTTGAAGCATGAGTAAATCTTCTTTACGGTAAATCATTCCCATATCTACGGTCTTAACATCTAGAATAGGAATAAGTTTATAATTAATGCTTGAATCAAAACAAGACAATGTTGCTAAAGGATAAGAGTTGATAACATTTTTTGCATTGGCTTCTTCGAGGCTTTTAAATTCAATAACATTAATTTTGTATTCCGGTTTCTTTAAAAGGTGATTGATATATTTAATGTTTTCCTGTTTGTGAATATCAGAAGAAACGAGTATTGTTTGATTTTTAAGTTGTTCTAATGTGACATTTTTTAAAGAAGCAAGGGGATGATTCATTGGGACTTTGAGCGCATTATAACAGCTGAGCAGAGGTTCAAAACAAAGTTCTTCACATTGATTTGAATAGTCACCTAATAGAACAAGATCTACCTTATTTTCAATCAAATCATCTGTTGTATATAACATTCGATCAGAATAAAAAGAAAAAGAATAATTATTAATTTTATGGCTAACATTTTTACACGCATATAAAATCGTATCATTTAAATATTTTGCGATAAAGACACGAATATTCATTTTACTTTGAGACATGTATTGCTGGACCTGTTTAATGGCATTTTGATAGCTTTGTAGTGTCTTTCTGGTTTCTTGATAAAAAATTGTTCCTTCCGCAGTCAGTTTAATCCCATTATTTTTTCGTTCAAAAAGTGTAAAGCCAAGTTCTTTTTCCATCATCATGATTTGACGGGTCAATGCGGATTGGGATAAATAACAACACTTCGCGGCTTTTGAAATGCTTTCATATTTTACTAAATGTTCCAGATATTGAAGCTGGATAAGATTCATAAACTAACCTCACTTTTAACTTGTTAATATTGTAACATTTAATCAGGAATTAATAATACTATTCTTTGCGGTATTCAATATTTGCATAGGATGATGACAATATTGAATTAGCTAAAATTTGCACAAATGATATAATACAACTACCTATGGAGGAATTAAAAATGAGTAAAAGAGGAATTTCACGTCGTGACTTTTTAAAAGGTGCGGCAGCATCTGCAACAGCTTTTGCAGCAGCAGGTGTACTTGGTGCATGCTCACAAACAGAGCAATCCAGTGCTGAAACAAAATGTCCTGAAGTGACACCGGTCAGTGTTTCAAAGTTAAACCCTCAGGATTATGATTTCCGTGGTACGAATACGGATTTCAAAACATTATTCTCAGAATGGAAATTTGGTGGATTGACACTACATCATCGTATGGTAAAATCCGCAGCAGGTTCTGATACGGGAGGAAAATTAGAAGAGTCAGTTGCTTACTATTCTAACTTTGCTAAAGGCGGAGTAGAAATGGTTTGGGTTGAAGACTTTGCCAATTGGTTGGAACATTACCCAAGTACTCGTACAGTACCGCTTGAAAATGCCCATTTGAAAGAAATTACAGATGGTATTCATGCAAACGGTGGATATGCCGGATATCAGCTTTCATGTATGGGAAGATCTTTCTCAGGATTTGATGCCAAGACCGCAGCTCAATATGAATCAGCATATGCGGAACACTTATCTATTGAAGAGCTTCGTACAGTACAACAGGATTTCATTAACGGTGCAAAGTTGATGAAAGATAACGGATTTGACGCAGTAGAAATTAATGCTGCCGGTAATAATATCGGACAAGC
>CATJXY010000036.1 GCA_949744505.1 uncultured Erysipelotrichaceae bacterium
ATTCAGAAAATTATATGAAATCCTTGATATAATACCCATTGACAATTGTTATATAGTGTTATACTATATATATAACAGTTAGGAGGAATTATGAAAATCATTATAAGCAACAGCAGTTCTGTTCCAATATATGAACAAATAAAAAATGCGATTATAACGCAAATAATGAATGGAGAACTTCAAGAAAATGAAATTCTTCCCTCTATAAGATCACTAGCTCAAGATATAAGAATCAGTGTCATGACTATTAAAAAGGCTTATGATGAGTTAGAATCAGAAGGCTATATCATCACCAGACAAGGAAAAGGTAGTTTTGTAGCTCCTAAGAATACCGAATTAGTTAAAGAACAAGCTCGTAAAGATATTGAAGAACATATCTCAAAGATACTATCGATTGCAAATAAATTTGATATCAGTAATAAAGAATTATTAGACCTATTCATATATTTATTGGAGGAAGATATAAAATGAAAAATGCTATTGAAATTAGAAATTTAACAAAAAAATACGACTCTAAATTCCAATTGGGAGAAATCAATCTAAATATCCCAAGTGGTACAATTATTGGTTTAATTGGTGAAAATGGAGCAGGTAAAACGACTCTCATTAAATCAATTCTCAATATATTAAAAATAGACAAGGGAAGTATAAAAATTTTTGATAAAGATTATCAAAAAGAAGAAAGAAATATTAAAGAAGAAATCGGTGTTGTATTGGATGATATGTTTTTACCTGAAAACTTATTTGTTAAAGATATCAATTCAATCATGAAACATGTTTATAAGCATTGGGATGAAGAACAGTATTTCAATTATTTACAAGAATTTGATATCAATAAAAATAAGCAAATCAAAGCACTCTCAAAAGGAATGAGGAAAAAATTAGAAATTGCCACTGCCTTATCTCATCATCCGAAACTGTTAATTTTAGATGAGCCAACAAGTGGACTTGATCCAATCATCAGAAGTGAAGTGTTAGATATATTTTTAAAATTTATTTCCGATGAAGACCATACCATTCTTTTATCTACTCATATAACAAGTGATTTAGAGCATATTGCCGATAAGATTATCTTTATCGATCATGGTCAAATCATTTTGGAAGATAGCAGAGATGAAATCATGGACAACTATGGAATTCTAAAATGCAGTCTTGAATATTTTAATGAAATTGACAAGGAAGATATTATCGCTTACAAAAAGAACAGATATGATTATACTCTTTTAGTCAAAGATTTAGATAAAATCAGAAAAAAATATGATCAGTGCATATTAGATAAAATTACACTTGAAGATTTAATGTTATTAATGATAAAAGGAGAAAAACAATGTTAGGTTTAATAAAAAAAGATTTATTGATGGTAAAAAGTAATTTAAAAATGATTTGTATCATTTTTGCAGTGTATTTGTTCATGACTTATAACGATAATACAAATTTCGCCTTTCTTCCGTCTTTTATCAGTATTGTCATCATGATGTCTACATTCAGTTATGATGAATTTAATAAAACCAATGCATATACTACAACTTGGCCAAATGGAAAAAGCAATACTGTAAAATCAAAATATATCACAACGATAGTAATCATGCTTGTATCCATGATCATAACAATTCTTTGTTCTATATGTATCAGTATGATTAAAAATAATTTGAATATGGAAGAACTTTTATCAACAAGTATAGGATGTATTATCGCTGTATCTCTAATACAAGCTATCCTCTATCCGTTTATTTTTAAATTCGGAGTAGAAAAAAGCAGAATCGCCCTATTCGCATTCTCATTTCTATTCGTAGGAGTTATAACTCTTCTATCAAAAAGCGGAATCGCTTTTGATATTCCTGAGAGCATACTAAGTTTATTAGATAATTATTGGATGATAATTTTCCCTTTATCTGCGATTATCCTCACCTCTATTTCTTATAAAATATCTGAAATCGTGTATCTAAAAAAAGAATTCTAAACTAAAAGCTGTAACCCACAGATAATTTCAACAGAATTGAAATTTATCTAAAAAAGTTACAGCTCTTTTTACCCTAATTTGCAAGACTCAACAGTATGATTAAACAACATGCACAAATTTCTATGCTTAATCCTATGAAGTTAATAATACAAATTGCCTTTTCTCTAAATTTAATCGAAAACAATTTATATAAACCAAGTCCTAATATAACACCAGTTATATTAGTGATAAGATCGGTAATATCACTCCCACCTATTGCAAAAATATATTGTAAAAATTCCAATATAAAACTCACAAGGAAACCTACAAATATCTTTTTTCCAATCGATTCCTTTGACATGTAAAATTGCAAATAAACACCCAAAGGGATAAAAGCAAGAATGTTATATATGATTTCTTTTAAATCTATTTTTCCATTTAAAATCACAGATTGACCGAAAGGAACAAGATTAATTCCTCTAAAATGCGGAATCATATCTACACTCGTAGCCAATTTAAACAATACAAGCCAAATTAATAAAATAAGATATCCTGCAAAAACAAAATTGGTAAACTTATCTTTCTTCATCAAACCTCTCATTCTAAATCATCTTAATATTTCAACATAAAATAAATAACATAAATCCAACTCAAAAGACCATGAAAAATAGCCCATCCAACAGAGTGCCATGTTGTATAACTGATGACCATAGCTAAAGCACTCCCAAACGAAATTCCTTTTTTAACAGTATTACTGACAATCTTCGTATTTTTCTCTTCCATATTTCATTTCCTCACAATTTCTTCATTAATAAGATTTCCAATGGCTCATTTGGCAGAGTTAAACAACCACAATCCGAATATCCTTTTTTTCTATAAAAGAATTGTCCTTGCTCATCAGATCTTGTCGAAGTCAATACCCATTCATAATTTTGAGATACCATTTCTTTCTCCCAAAAATCAAGAATTTCACTTCCTTTATTTTTTCTTCGAGATTCTTCACATATGAATAACATATTCATAAACGGTATTTGATCCCAAAAAAGGTTATATCGTAACCAGCCTATAAAACGCTTTTCTTCTGAACAAATCAAGACATGCTTTTGGATGATACTGTTTTGTAATTCCTTTTCATCAATGTGTTTATCCCATTTTTTCAATAATTCAAAATCATCTAATCCCGCATATCGAACCATATATAAAACTCACTTTCAATTAGCTTATTTTATTATAACATCTTTTGAAAGAAAATATGATTATAATTAAATATAAAATCGGTCCAAGCGACTTCCGAGACGCCCCATTATTTCAACCGGTATTGAATCACAAGCTTCCGCAACATCATAAATTGAAATCTCGTTATCACCTTGTTTTCCGATTAACACTACTTCATCCGAACTCTTTACTTCATCTTTGATCTCGCTGATATCCACCAAAAGCTGATCCATACAAATTCTTCCGACAATCGGGCATTTAATTCCATGAATCAAAACACTTCCTTTACCACAGGACAGAGCACGCGGTACCCCATCCACATACCCAATCGAACAAGTTGCTAAAACACTTTTTTCTTTTGCTTCATACTGTAAATCATATCCGGCCAATTCACCTTTTTCCAAATGATGAATACCAGCCACTAATGATTTTAAGGTTAATACAGGTCTTAAACTCGGGGCTAATTCTTTTGCATCTTTTTTTGTTGCTAAAACGCCATAAAGTGCTGCCCCTACTCGTGCATAATCATAATGACATTCAGGAAATTGAAAAATGCTGTAACTGCTTTGAATATGTGCTTTTTTTACATCAATTCCATCTGAAACTAATGCTAAAATAGCTTCATCAAATAATTGTAATTGATGCTGTGCATATTCATTATCTCGCTTCTTATTCAAGTCATTTGCACAAATATGGCTGTAAATACCTAAAATTTGAAGATATGAACACTCATAAATCTTTTTAATTCCTTCTAAATCTTCTGCTCTTTCACCCAATCGATGCATTCCCGTATCGATTTTAATATGCACCTTTATCTTTAACTTCAAAGAATTTAATAATTGAGCATACGACAAATCTACAACAGTTTGAATTAAATCGTAATGAATTACATCCTTGATTTGTTCAATAGGTGTATATCCCATAATTAAAATATCTTGTTTAAATCCTTCCTTTCGAAGTTCAATTGCTTCTTTTAAACAAGCAACACAAAACGCATGAACATCTAATTTATTCAGCATATTTGCCGTTTCTATTAAACCACATCCATATCCATTTGCCTTAATGGCTGCCATGACTTCACATCCGCCTTGTAACTTTCCTTGAATCAATTTCAAATTATGTCCTAAATCTGCTTTGCTGCATTCAACCCATGCTCTAACCATGATTTTCCACCTCTTTCCATTATTATTTATCCAATGCTAAATCTACTATCTTTTCAACCGTTTCTTCAAAAGAGATTCCTACTGCTTTCATCATATTTGGAAAGCGACTATGTGAAGTAAATCCCGGAATCGTATTGACCTCATTGAATACAATTTCCTTTTTAGGTGTATAAAACATATCAATACGAGCATATCCACAACATCCTAAAGTGCGGTATATCAATTGCGCCGCTTTTCTAATTTTATCGGCTTCTTCACTTGTAATTCGAGCCGGAACATAAGTTTTTGATGTATTATTTACATATTTTTCTTCATAATCGAAGAAATCCGCTGTAAGCTCAATTTCATCTACTGCGCCAATTGTCAAATCTTCATTTCCGATAATTGAACATCCAACCTCAAAACCCTCGATCATCTCTTCAATTACAACTTCATCATCATATCGGAATGCTCGTTCAATTGCAGAGCGAAGATTATCCGATTTATAAATCTTACTGATTCCATAAGAAGATCCCGCACAAACCGGCTTGACAAACACAGGATATCCAATATTTTCAACTTCTTTTTTTACTTCATCAAAATTCTTCAAATTCGTTATTACAATATTTTTCGCTGATCGAATTCCTTTAGCATTTACAAGTTCATGCGCTCTTACTTTATCCATACATAATGCTGATGCTAACACTTTACAGCCGGTATAAGGAATCCCTGATAATTCAAGTAACCCTTGTACAGTCCCATCTTCTCCGTTTTTCCCATGCAATACAGGAAATACGACATCAACTGCTATGATATTTGTTTCTCCGATCAAACCATGAATAGATTTATCAGGGCTTAAAATAATCGGATTGCATAGTTCTTTATCTAACCATTTATCTTGTTCAATCAATTCAATATCTCCAATATATTGAAACCATTCACCTTTCTGACTGATTCCTACAGGAATTACATCATATTTATTTCTATCCAATGCTCGAATAATTGAAGTTGCCGATTGAAGAGATACACTATATTCCGGAGACTCTCCTCCAAATATAACCGCAATTGTCTTTTTATTCATACTCTCATTCCTTTCTGATTTGTGCCGATTCCGGTAACTCATAGCCAATTTCACAACAGTTCTCATAACAGAATTCTTCTTTTAAAATTTGTCCGTCATCTGAACGTTGTTGTTTATAAATATCTAATTTTTCAAAAATTTTTCCATCCTTTTGTATATATCTTTCATTCTCCGCTTTAATTGTAACTACATAAGGTAATGCTTTATTGCTATATATTCTTCCAATCAATTCATCTTCGGTTATTTGAAGTTCAATTTGAAACGTCAAATTTGTTTCATTTTTAACTTTAAGATCTAGCCATCCCTGTGCAACTGTTGCATCAACACCATCCGGTAATTGACTATCTGAATTGGGAAAATCTTTTACCTTATGAGTATGCCTTTCAACAATAGTTAACGGTGTATGAAGAAACATCCAGAATAAATGATTGCTTAAAAGGCATAATCCTCCACCCTTTACTGTTGTAAGTTGATCATTTACGACAACAAGCCCCTCCTTATAGGGTATTTCCTTATTTGCATAGCGCACACATTGCCAAAATGAAAATGTCTCATTTGGTTTGATTATCAGCTTATTCACTTTTTTTGCAGCCAATTTTAAATTAAATACTTTATTGTGCTGATATACCATATCAAATCCGGTTTCTGTATTATATAAAGGTGTTGAAGATTCATAAATACAATACTTTAATAAATCACTTTGTAATTCAGATGCATATTTATTCTTATCCAATGCCATTGCAGCATAGAAAAACATCGTTCTTTGCTTCTGCCTTATAGGAACCAGAGCCGGAAAAATCTGTGTAAGTCTTTTTCTTGTCATGTTTTAACCCTTCTTTCTTCTTTGGTGATTTTATTTTATCAAAAAAGAATTAATCTCAAATTAACGCTCTATTACATCTTTATTAATGATTGTTGAAAATCTATAAAAAAACATTAAGAATTCCTTAATGTAAAAAAAACAAGTGATATCTCACTTGCTTTTTTATTTTAGTTATTTTTCGATAATTGATTTATACATGGATGGTCGTCTATCTCTAAATAGTCCCCAACAATATCGATTCTCCTGTATTTCATCCAAATCATATTCATGAATCAAAATTTCTTCTTGATTTCGAGAGGCCGATTCAACAATTTCTCCCGTTTCATCACTCATAAAAGATGAACCATAGAAAATAAGGGATGAACTCTGGTAATTGTTTTCAACACATGGTTCAACTTTTTCTTCTCCAATTCGATTTGCTGCAATAACAGGAACTAAATTTGCTGCCGCATGGCCTTGCATACATCGACGCCAATGCAACATACTGTCACAATTCAAGATAGGTTCCGAACCGATTGCAGTCGGATAAAAAATTAATTCTGCACCATTCAAAGCCAAACATCTCGCCGTTTCCGGGAACCACTGATCCCAACAAATTCCTACACCAATTTTACCATAGTCGGTATCAAACACTTTAAAGCCACTGTTTCCCGGAGTAAAGTAAAACTTTTCTTGATATGTATGATCATCCGGAATATGTGTCTTACGATAAACACCGCAATTCTCACCCTCTGTATTAATACAAGCCAAAGAATTATATAAAACATTTCCGTCCTTCTCATAAAAGCTGATCAACAAGACTACATTTAGCTCTTTTGCTAATCGAATGCCCATTCTTACTGCCTGGTTTTCCTGAACAGAAGAAGCATACTTATAAAAATCATAACGTCTTTGTTGACAAAAGTATTCTCTTTCAAACAATTCCGGCAAAAGGATAATATTGGCACCTTTAGCTTGTGCTTCTCTGATTTTTTCTTCCGCTTTTCTCAGATTTTCATGTGGCATCATACTACATTGCATTTGAATTGCTGCAACTTTTACTTTTCTCATAATTCCTCCAAGATTGATTCAGTAAGTTTCCCTATCTTTGTTGATATTTAATCAATGCCTCTTTAATACGATATAATGCATCAACAACTTTTTCATCGTCACGATAAATGCCCAATACAATTCTAAGATGTCCTTCTCCGCCCGGCCCATAGAAAGAGCCTTCATTACATGCTACTTTTGCTTCTTTTATCAAATACTGATAAATTTCATTAGAAGAACCGATTTTTGATACATCTACCCAACATAAGAAGCCGGATTCAGGTAAAAGCATATGAACATTCGGTATACTATTAATAATTTCAAATGCTTTTTTACGACGACGATCAAATGCTTCTTCAAAAATATTCATAAATGAAGTATCTTGATAAGCTTCTATCATAGCAATTTGTGCCATGGTATTTGTTGCTCCTAATACACTGACAGCAGCGGCCAACATTGCATCCATAAAGACATCACTGCATACATTAAATCCAACTCTGAATCCACTGAATCCCATTCCCTTTGATGCAGAAAATACCGTAATCGTTCTCTCAAACATTCCCGGCAAAGAAGCAGGCGTAATCATTTCGTTTTCATACGTAAAGTCCTCAAAAGCCTGATCACAAACTAAAATCAAATCGTGATTAATTATAAATTGACTCAATGCTTCTAATGACTGGCGATTATATACTGTTGTCGTCGGATTATTCGGATGAGTTAAAATAACCATTTTTGTCTTATCACTAACATGCTTTTCAAACTCTTCCATATCCAATTGATAACCGTTTTCTTCTTTTAAAAGAATCGGAACCAAAACACCATTATTTAAAGTAACATTTGTAAAGTTATTTGGATAACTTGGACTTGGAACCAAAACTTCATCACCCGGTTCAATAAAAGGAAAAACCGCATAAAATAATCCAGAATCTGATCCCGGTGTAATCAAAATATTTCTCTTAGGATCTACTTTCAAATTATTTCTTTCTGCTAATCTTTCCGCAATAACTGCTTTAAGTTCTTCATTCCCACTTGGAGCTGTATAATGAGCCGCTAAAGGACCTTTTAAAACATCAATTGCTTTATTTAGCACATGCTCCGGTAAAGAAAAATCCGGAGTAAAAGGGTCTGCCCACCCCATCAAATCAACACCATCTTTAGCTAGATCTGTATAACTACTTCCAACATCTGCTTTATCACTTGCCTCAAACAATCCACCGCTTAAAGATTGAAATGCTTTCTTCATTTTTTCTTTCATGATTTTTCCCTCTTTTTCTAGCTAACTTTAATTTTGATCCATAATTCAGATAATTTCTTTTTTAAAACTTCATTGTGCTCGAATACTTCATCTTTATCATAGCCGGCACGTGGAATATAGGCTTCATTTCCATCATATTCTCCACCCGCACTGCTTAAATCTTCAAGAACATCTTTATTTGTACTGGTATACCCTACAGTTAAAGAACTATCCACTGCAGATTCATAACTTAAACTGAAATTAATAAATTCATGTGCCAAGTTTGCACAATTGGCATTAGCCGGAATTACCATGGCATCAGACCAGATATTCGTTCCTTGCTCAGGCATATAGAATGCCATGTTTTCATTTTCGGAAATGATATAAGCAGCAGCTCCACTGTAAACCACTGCCATAGCTTTTTCTTCATTGATCATAGCATCGTTAACTTCATCTGTAACATACCCCGGTTTCATTGTACGATGTAAATCTAATAACCATTGATATGCTTCTTCGATCTCGTTCTCATCTTCTGTATTCATGGAATATCCCAAAGCTTTAAAGGCAACCATAAAACTATCACGTTCAGAATCATACATAAAGATATTTCCCGCATACTCTGTATCTTTCAAAATATCCCAACCCATTTTTTCTATTTTGGCCGGATCAATGATTTCTTTATTGTATATAATGCCTACAGAACCCCAAAAATATGGAACAGAATAAGTGTTTTCCGGATCATATGGAAGATTTTTTACACCCTCTGTCAACAAATCCAATACATTCAATTTACTATGATCTAACGGTTGAAGACGTCCTTCTTCAATAAGGCGCTCAATCATATAATCAGAAGGGACTAAAATATCATAAGCATTTCCTCCTAAAAGAGATGTGTACATTTGTTCGTTGGAATCAAATAAGGAATAATTTACTTTAACATTATACTGTTTTTCAAAGTTATACAAAACATCTTCACCAATGTACTCTCCCCAATTGTAAACATTTAGAACATCACAACCATAAGCCTCAATCGGGTCAAAATCACTATTTCCTTTTGAAGAACACCCTGATGCAAGAAGCAAACCTAATACACAAATCAATTTAAACATTTTTTTCATATTTAACCTTCTTTCTATCCTTTATCATCGGAACAACATTTACAAGTACAAGTACAAGCGTTACGATCAAAACAATAAGTGTTGACAACGCATTGATACTTGGATTAATTCGTTTAATAGATGCGTAAACATAAATCGCAATTGTATTTACTCCGGGGCCTGTTGTGAAGAATGAAATCACAAAATCATCAAATGACATCGTGAATGCAATTAATGCCCCTGATACAATTCCCGGCATAATTTGCGGAATAATTACCTTTGTCAATGCTTGAAGTGGCGTTGCACCAAGATCCAATGCAGCTTCAGCCAAATTATTATCTAATTGTCTAAGCTTTGGCATAATACTTAGGATCACATAAGGAATGCAAAAGGCAATGTGCGACAATAAAAGTGTCATAAATCCGGTGCGAACATTTAAAGATGTAAACAATAACATGATACCGATTGCCGTTACAATGTCCGGATTCATCATCGGTAAATCATTAATTTGCAGTACAATATCACGCATGATTCTTTTAGATTTAGAAAGGCCGATTGCCGTCAAAGTACCAATTATCGTGGAAACGACAGTTGCGATTACCGCAATGAGAATCGTGTAATAGATTGCCTCCATGATTTGATGATCGGCAAACATTTTTTCATACCATCGAAATGAAAAGCCGGTAAAATTGGTTAAACTTCTTGATTCATTAAAACTAAACACCATTACATAAATAATCGGAATATAGAAGAACAACAAAATCAAACCAAGATAACCATTTGAAATTAATTTTTTTATCTTGCTCATTCATTCTCCCTCCCCACTTCTCGATCTAATTTCTTTGTCACAAACATGGAAACCATAATCACAAGAGCCATAATCAGTGAAATGGCACTACCGAAATTCCAGTCCCCCGTTGAAACAAAATAGTTTTCAATCAAATTACCAATTAATACATAATCTCCTCCCCCTAAAAGTTTCGGAATAAAGAAACTGGAAACTGCCGGAAGGAAAACCAATGTAATACCGGAAATAACTCCCGGCAATGACAATGGCAATGTAACTCGCAAGAAAGTTTGTAATTTATTTGCCCCCAAATCTTCTGCAGCAGTAATCAAGCTTCGATCCATCTTTGATAAAGAAGTATAAATCTGAATGATCATAAAAGGAACAAAATTGTAAACCATCCCTACAAACACTTTTATTTCCGAAGAAAAATCAAAATATCCTAAAATTCCTCGCCAAGCATAAGTACGAATGATCATATTAATCCACATTGGCAATGTTACTAGTAAGATAAACAAACCTTGTTTTTTCTCACTTAACTGTGCGATAAAATATGCCGCAGGATATCCAATCAAAATACAAAATACAGTCGTAAAAAACGCTATTTTAAGAGATCGCCACAATACGATAGGAAATACACTATCCGAAAAGAAACGAGTGAAATTGTTCAACGTAAATTGTAAAGTCAGAACACTGTTTCCTTCCTTAGTAAAAGCATACATAATAATCAATGCCATCGGCAAAACGATAAAAGCACTTATCCAAGCGATATATGGCCATGAAAGTTTTGCAAACGATTTCATCCATTACCTCCCATTTTACTCATCACATGAATGTCTCCAGGAGTAAAATTCAAATCAACTCTTTTTCCTTCTTCTTGAACATGAATAGTATGAACTTTAAACTCACGTCCCTTTGTCGCAAATGTTATTTTAAAATCCCCTTCTTCTATTGTTTCTTCATCGAAATCATAAATAACATCCTCGATTTCTATATTACTTCCATCTTCCAAATCCCAGGCTTCAGCTTTTGCCCAAATACATAAATCTGTATCCAGGGCAATACTTTCTTTTAATTCATCTGCTGTCTTATAGAAATCAAAAGCGGTAATACCAACGCCTTGTTTATTATCCTCAACAAACTTTGGCTCTAAAACATTAATCTTAACCGTAATTTCCGTTCCTGCTGCCGTCTTGAATGTAACCGGATAAGTTCCGGGTTTATTTTTTACTTCATATTCTACTTTAGTTAATGAAACAAGCTCATCGTCCCCATCCCAAGCCTGTGCATTAGCTCGAGCAATGACCTCACTATCACTTAAGTTTGCTACATCTTCCAAATCCATATAAAAGTCATTGGCGGAAATCTTTTCATTCGCTTCCTCATTCACTAAATCATGATTTGCAAGTACATGCATTGTTA
Source organism: uncultured Erysipelotrichaceae bacterium (assembly GCA_949744505.1). Classification (GTDB taxonomy): domain Bacteria; phylum Bacillota_I; class Bacilli_A; order Erysipelotrichales; family Erysipelotrichaceae; genus CATJXY01. Next base: position 11,770 of record CATJXY010000036.1, read on the forward strand.
CGGTTTTAGACGTTCCCGAAACGGTTTGTACTATCACTTCATAGTGAACGCCTTTAAATAAAACTGACTTAACAACTCCACTTAAAACACCTTTTCCTCTTTCCACGATTTCAATATCTTCCGGACGAATCATGATATCAACAGATTCATTTGACTTAAATCCAAAATCAACACAATCATATGTCTTATCATCAAAAAATACTTTATAATCTTCTTTCATGATACCATCAAGAATATTACTTTCTCCAATAAAACGAGCCACATATTCATTTGCAGGTTCATTATAAATATCTGTAGGTGATCCGATTTGAACGATATGCCCATCTTTCATAACAACAATCTTATCACTCATTGTCAAAGCTTCTTCCTGATCATGAGTTACAAAAATAAAAGTAATCCCTACTTCTTGTTGGATTCGCTTTAACTCATATTGCATTTCCTTACGAAGTGATTTATCTAAAGCTCCTAAAGGCTCGTCCAATAACAAAACACTTGGTTCATTTACTAAAGCACGAGCAATTGCAACACGCTGCTGTTGTCCTCCGGAAAGAAGCGTCACGTTTCTATTTCCATATCCTTCAAGTCCAATCAAAGATAACATACGATTCACTTTCTGCTCAATGACATCTTTGCTTTGTTTCTTTATTTTTAATCCAAATGCAATGTTGTCATAAACATTCATATGAGGGAATAAGGCATATTTTTGAAACACTGTATTAATTTCCCTTTTATATGCTGGCACATTGGATATTTCTTCTCCATCAAAAATGATTTCTCCTTTTGTCGGATCAAGAAATCCTCCTAAAATTCTCAACAGAGTTGTTTTTCCGCAACCTGACGGTCCAAGCAATGTCACAAACTCATTTTCATAAATATCCAAGTCAATTCCTTTTAAAACAAGATTTCCGTCAAATTCTTTGACAATGTTTTTAAATTGAATTAATTTTTTCATTTTCTCTCTCCTTCAATTAAAATATAGGGGGTGTACAAATCCACAATACTCGAGCAAGTTGCGAGGAATCATTTTTCAAGAAATGCTGCCTATCTCCCCGTATGTAAAATGTTTGTCCTTTTTTCACTGTAAATCCTTTTTGTGTATCACTGAACACAAGCTTTATTCTTCCACTTAACACATAACCAAACTCTTCCCCTTCATGAGGCATAATTTCCTGCGATACTTTTTGAGGACCTAAATCCAACAAAATTGGTTCCATCTCATTTTTTTGAGCATTTGGAACGATCCATGTAATTGTGTGATCCTCCCTTTCATCCACAAAGAAATCTTCTGTACCAAACACCATTTTCTCGTCTTCATCTTCTTTGAAAAAGTCATACATATTCATTCCCAGTGCCTCAACAATATCTTCCAATGTCGAAATCGAGGGACTTGTCAAATTTCTTTCCAATTGTGATAAGAATCCTTTTGTTAACTCACAACGGCTTGCCAATTCTTCCAATGTTAGATTATTTTTATTTCGTAACTGTCGTATTCGTTGCCCGATATCCATAAAATCACCTCATTTGTTTAGCATAATTAAACTTTTAAGATTATAACAATAAACACATAATTATTATACACATTAAGACAAAAAACACAAGTACTTTTAAACAAAAAGTTTAGTATAGCTTACCTTTTTTTATCCAAAAAAATTAATGAAATTGAAATTAAAAAAGACACGTTAATTCGTGCCTTTATAAATAATTCTTTCCAACTGATTATTATAAATTTTTTTCAATAAACTTTTGAACTGATGCCTTTGGTTGATAGCCCATGAAGCTTGAAATAACTTTACCTTCTTTGAAAATCATTACTGTCGGAATAGACATGATTCCAAACTTTTGAGCCACATTTGGACATTCATCCACATCCACTTTTACAAACTCTAATTTCCCTTCATATTCAGAAGAAAGCTCATCCAAAACAGGAGAAAGCATTTTACATGGCCCACACCATGTTGCAAAGAAATCAACCAAAACAGTTTTATTGGATGTAATTTCTACAAATTCTTGTTCATTTATTTTTTTCATATAAATCTCCTTTCGATGTGTTTAGTATAACATATTCCCAATTATTATACCAAGCGAGATGCTCTTTAATCAAAAAAAGAGTATTTCTACTCTTTTTTATAGCTTAGAAGCTGCTGCTTTATCAACAATAACAACTACATCATCATGATTTTGTAATACACTGGCAGGACAATCTTCTGAAACAGGCCCTTTGATCAATCCATAAATTGCATCAGCTTTGTTTTCACCATTTGCCACCAACAAAATCTTCTTTGCTTTCATAACAGTTGCAATTCCCATTGTAATTGCATGAGTCGGAACATCTTCTTCCAAATCCGTAAAGAAACGTGCATTATCTTGTCTTGTACGCTCTTTTAATTCAACGATATGAGTCAAAGAATCAAAGGATGTTCCCGGTTCATTAAATCCGATATGACCGTTTCCACCGATACCCAATAATTGAATGTCTACTTGATAATCGCTCATAGCTTGTTCATACTTGCGACATTCACCATCTAAATCTTCACTATCGCCAACCGGAATATGTACATTCTTTTCAGGAATCTCAATTCCTTCAAAAAGATTTTTGTGCATGAATGTATAATATGTTTCACGATGATTCTTTTTCAATCCTACATATTCATCCAAGTTGAATGTTGTGACATTTTCATAAGAAGTACCGTTTTCTTTATGATCTTGAATCATGTTCTTGTAAAGTCCGATTGGGCTTGATCCCGTTGCCAATCCTAATACAGGATGTGACTTAGAATCGATAACTTCTTTCATCACTTTAAATGCTTCTCTACTTAATTCTTCGTAGTTTTCTACAACGATCAATTTAATCATACGTTGCCTCCCTCTTCATTTAATACAATACCACAAAGCTCCCTAAATCTCAAGTAAAATTGGAAGCGCTTCATTTTAAAATACTTCAATTTTATAAGAAGTTACAAATGTTCTTCCCGGTTCTAGCTTTAAAGTACCTTCACGGTCTGCAAATTCAATACATTCTGTTTTTTCATTGAAATCCCCATGAGAATGCCATGGTTCAATACACAAATAGGGTGCATTTTTCTTTGTCCAAAAAGCCAGCCAACGATATCCTTCTACCATCACTTTGACACCATGTTTTCCGTTTGTCAAAGTAACATACGGACTTTTAACATTTTCAAAACAATAAGTAGGAATTTCATCAAAAATAGAATAATCTAAGTTAAATTCTCTTCCTTCAAAAGTATAATTTCCTTTAGGAAATTGATTCAATTTTTCCGGACATGCAAATTCCACTTTATAATCAAAAAAGTTCTCTTCCTCACTTAAAGGACATTTAAATGCCGGATGAAGACCAAAATTAAAAGGCATAACTTTATTGCTTCTGTTTTCAATAAAATAAACAATTGACAATTCTCTTCCAGTTAACCGATACTGAACAGATAACTTAAATTCAAAAGGATATTGTTTCAAAGTTTCTTCACTGCTTTCAAGACTTAAAACAAGTTTATTTTCGCTTAGCTCTTCAACAGTAAAATCACTATTTCTGCAAAACCCATGATTCCCCATATGATAAACTTGACCATCAATGATGATTTCTTTATTCCAGGTACTTCCTACGATAGGAAAAAGGATTGGATTTCTTCCCGTCCAAAATTTCGGATTTCCATCATACATATACTCTAATCCTGTTTCCTTATTATAAAAACTTGTAATTTCCGCTGCGTGTGTTTTAAATTCGACACATGCAAATTCATTTTCAATTTTCAACATTATCTTTCTCCTTTTCTTTTTAATTATTATATCATATTCATATTTCTTAATCTTCCAAAATTTAAAAAGAGAATTCAATAAAATAGACAATTGCTAGACAATAAAAACAGAATGCTTGTTTTCTTTTAATATAACTTCATTTTCTTTTTAATAAACCAATTTAATTATCTCACTTCTTAAAAGAAAATAGAAATCGTTTTTCCTTATTATTACTTGTAATAATCAAAATAAGAAAAAATGCATCTTTTCTCATTACGAGATTTGATACATTTCAAACTGTTACCAATATTTATTCCTCTGTTTTATTTGCCAAACGATTGGCATAACGTCTCTCCAAATTTGTTAAATATTTCTTTCTTAAACGAATATGATTTGGCGTCACTTCCATATATTCATCATCATTAATGAACTCTAACCCTTCTTCCAAAGTCATAATTTTTGCAGGAACCAGTTTCATAGCTTCATCATTTCCTGTTGAGCGCACTGCCGTCATATGTTTATTCTTAATTGGATTGACTTCCATATCTAAATTTCGCGCTGAAACACCGATAATCATTCCTTCATATACTTCTGTTTGTGGGGTTACAAACAATTTACCTCTTTCTTGGATATTCCATAAAGCATAGGTCATTGCCTTTCCTGTTTCAGTCGAAATTAATGCGCCGTTTGCACGTTGTGGAATATCTCCTTTATATGGTTCATAATCATAAAATTGACGAACTAATGTTCCTTCACCATGTGTATCATTAATAAACTCGCTACGATATCCCAACAAACCACGAGTCGGACATAGATATTCGATCCTTGTATAAGAACCGGTTTCTTCCATATCTTTCATTAACCCTTTTCGTAAATTCAACTTATTAATTACGGTTCCGGCATACTCATTCGGAACATTCGCAATAACTGTTTCAATCGGCTCTAAAATAGTGTCTTCCGTCTTCTTGAAAATAACCTGAGGCTTTGATACCGCAACTTCATAGCCTTCTCTGCGCATATTTTCCAACAAAATAGTCAAATGAAGTTCTCCACGACCAGATACTTTAAAACAATCGGTCGAATCTGTCTCTTCCACTTTCAATCCGACATTAACTTCCAATTCTTTCATCAAGCGATCACGAATATTACGACTTGTAACATATTTACCATCTTTACCGGCAAATGGAGAATTATTGACAATAAAATTCATACTTAATGTCGGCTCTTCAATTTTAATGGATGGGAGTGGGATAATTTGTTCCGGATTACATAATGTATCTCCGATCGAAATCTTGGAAATTCCGGAAATCATAACAATTTCCCCACTTCTTGCCTCAGGAACAGAAACTCGATTTAATCCCTGATAAATAAAAATCTGGTTTACTTTTTGCTTTGTTACATTTCCATCCGCATCACTGACTGCAACAATACTGTTTTCTTTAAGGACTCCCTGATAAACACGTCCGATTCCAAGTCTTCCGATATAATCGTCATAAGCCAATGCTGAAACTTGCATTTGCAAAGGTTCTTCATCCAAATCCGGGTAAGCTTCTACATGATGAATAATTGTTTCAAATAATGGTGTGATATCCGTATTTGTATCTTCTATGTTATAGCGTACAAACCCTTGTCTTGCTACACCATAAAGAATAGGAAAATCCAGCTGTTCATCATTCGCATTTAAATCCAAGAATAACTCATAAACTTCATCCACTACCTCTTCAGGTCTAGCATCTTTTTTATCAATTTTATTAATCAGAAGAATCGGACGAAGACCGATTTCCAAACTCTTACTTAAAACAAAACGCGTCTGTGGCATCGGCCCCTCACTGGAATCTACCAATAAAATAACCGTATCTACTGTCTTAATGATTCTCTCTACTTCACTGGAAAAATCCGCATGTCCCGGAGTATCCACAATATTAATTTTATAGTCTTTATAGTTAACGGAACAGTTTTTAGAATAAATCGTAATTCCTCTTTCACGTTCCAAATCATTGCTATCCATGACGCAATCGACAATTTCTTCATTGTCTCTGAATACATGACTTTGATTTAAAAAGGCATCAACCAAAGTTGATTTTCCTGCATCGACATGGGCAATCACCGCTATATTTATAATTTTCTGTTTATCTGCCATGAACTTCCCTCTTTTCATACTCGGCAATTATAATCTAAAAAGAATAAAAACTCAAGAATATTCTACCAAAAGCTCTATACATTTAACCGACTTTAAGCTAAAATACAGATTGGAAGGTGATTTTAGATGAAACGACTTCTATTATGTGTTTTAATTTGCTTTTGTCTACTTGGATGTTCTTCTTCAAATTCATCCGGTAGCAGTATAACAAAAGATGAAACAGTAGATGAAATGGCAATTTCTAATTTTGAAGCTTTAGTCAATGATGATATTAATGTTTTCCTCGATTTAAAATCTTCATTAAGAAAAAAAGATGAAATTGATTGGTCTGAGATCGTAGAAGAAATCAATGAAAGAATGGATCTTTTTGATGTCTATTACAATTCAATCATCAATAAAAGTATGACCTCAGAACAAAAACAGAAAATTAAAGAACTTGCCGATAATTATTATGTTTATTTAAATTTACTATTAGATGCAATTGAAAGCAAAACAAAATAAGAGGAAACACAATGAAATTAATTTCATGGAATGTCAACGGTCTTAGAGCTTGTTGTAACAAAGGATTTATCGAATATTTTATGAAAATGGATGCAGATTTATTTTGTGTACAAGAAACGAAAATGCAACCGGAACAATGGGAATATCAGTTTGACGGCTATCATCAATATTTCTATAGTGCAGAAAAAAAAGGATATTCGGGAACTGCCGTTTTTTCAAAAATAGAACCGATCAATGTATCATATGGTTTAAATATCGAAGAACACGATCATGAAGGCCGAGTCATTACGTTAGAATTTGATTCATTTTATCTTGTTAATGTCTATGTTCCCAATTCTAAAGATAAATTATTAAGATTAGATTACCGAATGCAATGGGAGGATGCCTTTAAAACGTACTGCGTTTCTCTTGATCAAAAGAAACCGGTCTTAATTTGCGGAGATATGAATGTTGCTCATCAAGAAATTGATATTAAAAACCCAACCTCAAATCGACAAAATCCCGGTTTCACAGATCAGGAAAGAGAAAAAATGACCGCATTGATCAATGCCGGATTTACAGATTCCTTCCGCTATCTCTATCCAAATCAAAAAGATATGTACTCTTGGTGGAGCTATCGTTTTAAAGCACGAGAAAGAAATGCAGGGTGGCGCATTGACTATTGGCTCGCAAGCAATCGCCTTAAAAATCAAATAAAAGACAGTCAAATAGCATTCGATATCATGGGAAGTGACCATTGTCCTGTCATATTAGAAATAGATTTATAAAAAGTCTGATCATCACGACCAGACTTTATTTTTATCCAATAGATCCTTCCATATCCAATTTCAATAATTGATTTAATTCTACTGCATATTCCATCGGTAATTCTCTTGTAAATGGTTCAAGAAATCCCATAACAATCATCTCTGTTGCTTGTCCCTTTGTAAGACCCCGGCTCATCAAATAGAACAATTGTTCTTCTGAAATTTTAGATACAGTTGCTTCATGTTCAATAGTAGATGTATTTGTTTCATTTCGATTGGTCGGAATCGTATCACTTCTTGATATTTTATCTAATATCAATGTATCACATTCAACTTTAGACTTAGCATACTGAGCGTTAGGTCCATGATGAACAATTCCACGATAGTTTACTTCTCCGCCATTTCTGGATACTGATTTAGATATAATTGTTGAGTTTGTATGTGGTGCCAAATGAATCATCTTAGCTCCTGCATCCTGAATTTGTGTTGCACCTGCCACCGCAATCGAAATACACATGCCTCTTGCATATTCACCTACAAGTACACATGCCGGATATTTCATATTGATGTGACTTCCAACATTTCCATCGATCCATTCCATTGCTCCATGTGCTTCTACTTTCGCTCTTTTTGTAACAAGATTTAAAATATTGCTACTCCAGTTTTGAACTGTGGAATAACGACATTTTCCTCCTTCTTTGATAATAATTTCAACGACTGCTGCATGAAGGGAATCCTTTGAATATGTAGGTGCCGTACATCCTTCAATATAATGAACATCCGCCCCTTCATCAACAATGATCAAGGTTCTTTCAAATTGTCCCATCTGTTCCGAGTTAATGCGAAAATAAGACTGTAATGGCTTATCAAGATGAACTCCTTTTGGAACATAGATAAAACTTCCCCCTGACCAAACTGCACTGTTTAATGCCGAAAATTTATTATCGCCGATAGGAACCACTGTGGAAAAATATTCCTTGAATAAATCAGGATATTGTTTCAAAGCACTATCCGTGTCCAAAAAGATAATTCCCTTTTCTTCAACTTCTTGAAGCATATTGTGATAAACAGCTTCAGAATCATATTGCGTGGTCACTCCGGCAAGATATTTTTGCTCCGCCTCCGGTATTCCCAACTTATCAAAGGTATTCTTAATTGTTTCCGGTACTTCTTCCCAGCTTTTTTCTGTTTTGTCACTTGGACGAATATAATATGTGTAATCATCAAAATTGACTTCATCTAAGTTCGGTCCCCAAGTTGGCATTGGCATTTTTTCAAACTGCTCAAATGCTTTTAATCTAAAATCAAGCATCCACTGTGGTTCTTGCTTGATTTTAGAAATCTCATAGATGGTTTCTTTACTCAATCCTTTATTTGTCTTATAGACACTAACATCTTTATCTTGAAATCCGTATTTATATTCTTCTTGATTATGAAGGATATCTTGGTTACTCATTCACTTCTCCCTCACTTTCCTGAAGCATTTCACGAATCGCTTTCCATCCTATTGTAGCGCATTTAATACGATTTGCTTGCTTGGAAACATTTTGAAATGCAATCGCTTCTTCTAATAAATCTTCGTCATAGTCTTTCTCTTCTACCATATTAAAATAATTCTCCACAAGTTTCATAGCTTCTTGAACATCTTTTCCAATCAGCATTTCACTCATAATTGAAGTAGAAGATGTCGCAATCGTACATGCAACTCCATCAAAACAGATATCTTTCACAATACCGTCTTCAATCTTTGACTGCACAGTAATATCATCAATGCAAGAATCAGATGCCATATGACGCTTCTTATAAGAATCATCTTCTGTCAATTTATGATTTCTCGGATATTGATAGTGATCCATAATAATTTCTCTTAACACCGCAGGATTTTTTAACATTTCATTCATAAACCATTCCTCCTAAAAGAATATATCGATACACTTTTCTAATGTAATTTCGCTGCATACTTGTACAAAACGATCAATTTCTTCTTTTGTGTTATAAAAATATAAACTAGCTCGAATTGTATCCGATGTCTTCAATATATCAACTAACATTTTCGCACAATGCAATCCTGTTCGTACAGCAATATGCTTACTATTAAGATATCCGGCCGCATCTTGGGCAAAAACATCTTTAATATTGAATGTAATGATTCCTGTTTCCGCATCTGGATTATACAGAATAATATTATCAAGTTTAGACAATTGTTCAATTGCATAACGTTTAAGCTCTGCTTCTCTTGTTTGAATCTCATCTAATCCAATTTTTTCCAAATAATCAATGGCAGCATCTAATCCAATGGTTGCTTCAATTGCCGGAGTACCGGATTCAAAGCGGTATGGAATTTCACGAAGTAACAAATTTCCACACATATCAAATCGTGCATTGCTTCCTCCACCCATCATATAAGAGTCAGTTTTCTCAAGAATATCTTTTTTTCCATATAAAACCCCAATTCCACTTGGTGCAAGCATCTTATGCCCGGAAAAAGACATAAAATCAACATTCAATTCTTTAACATCTACTTTCATATGAGGAACCGCTTGGGCTGCATCCAAAAAAACAACAGCATTCATTTCATGTGCAATCTCGGTTATATCTTTAATTGGATTAATATATCCCAAAACATTTGAAACATAAGAAATCGCTACAACTTTCACTTTCTCATGCATTGCTTTCTTAAAATTTTCAACTGTTAATTCCCCTTTTTCATTTAAAGAAATGTATTCAATTTTAGAATGAGTCATTTCACTTACTTTAAACCATGGCAAAATATTAGATGCATGCTCTGCTTCTGTAGATAAAATAACATCTCCTTCACGAAGATTAGTAAGCCCATATCCATAAGCAGCCATATTTAAAGATGCACTGGCACCACTTGTAAAAATAATTTCATCCTCTTCTGCATTTAGAAATGATGCCACATGAGTGCGTGTCTGATCATATGCAGTCGAGATGCGATGTGATAAATCATAATCACCTCGATGAATATTAGATGTCATCTGAGTGTAAACTCCTGTAACAGCATCAATAACACATTGAGGTTTAAAAGTCGTTGCCGCATTATCAAGATATACTAAATCAGGATTATTTGAAAACATCGGAAAGTCTTTACGGATTTCTTTTACATTGACCATAATTCTTTCACCTTCTGTTCTATCTGCCTTTCAAGAATTTCTCTCAACTCATCATTTTGTAGCTTTGAGGCAATTGGTAATAAATAACCTAGTGTGATCAATTCCATTGCATTTTGACGGGATAAACCACGACTTTGCATATAATATAACTGATTTTCATCCGGTTGACCTAAACTTGTTGCATGGCTTGCCTCAACATCATTTTCATCAATCAAAAGCATAGGAAGAACAATTGCATCTTGCTTTTTATCAAATGTCAAAATACGAGTTGATTGGTGGCTCTTGCTTGATGAAGCACCTTTATCTATTTTCCCGACTGCTTCAATTTTAAATTGACCACCTTTTAAAATAATTCCATAATGCTCCATCTCTCCTGAAGAATTTTGTGCATGATGAGCAATTTCAATATATGATTTTTTCACATTTCCACAAACTGTCGCACTGAAAACATGAGCAGTGGCACCTTTTTCATCTAAATGAATAATGCTATTCCGTTCCATATTTCCGCTAGATAGTTCTCCATAAGAAACAAGAAGATTTCCATCTGATTTTACATGATATTCTTCTGTAACCTTCAATTGCTTATCACTGTTATTCCAAAGCAGAATCTTACATGTCGCCCCGCTTAATATATTTGTATTCAATTTAACTACCGATACATCCTTCATTTGCACATAGACAGTTGCCTCTGCCCTCTCTTCGCACATAATTTCAACTTCAATTTCATTTCCTTCAAGCAAAATTTGTGCAAAATCTCCGTTTTTTACATGTAAACGACTATTTGTATCAAAGCGATATTCTTTACTATTCATATTATTTACTCCGTACTGCAGCAGCACAACTTCCTAAACTTACTGCCGGTTTGGACTCTTCTTTTTTCAAAGTGATATTTAATTCTTTCAATAACCAATCATATCCTTCTTGATCAATCTTCGTTACCAAATCTATAGATCCGCTTTTAACTATTTTTCCATCAATAAGAACATGTGCATGTGTAGGTTGAAGAAGTTGATAAAAACGTTCATAATGCGAAACTACAATTAACCCAAGATGAGTTTCATTTTGCATTTCAACTACGCTTGATGCAACAAGCTTTAATGCATCCACATCCAATCCACTGTCAATTTCATCCAACATCGCAATCGCCGGTTTCAACATTTTCATTTGAACAATTTCATTTCTCTTTTTTTCCCCACCACTAAATCCTTCATTTAAAAAGCGATGCGCAAGATCCGGCTTCATTTCCATCGCAGCTATTGTATTTTCCATCTCTTTAATAAACTTAAATAAAGAAATCGGTGTGTCTCTTCTGGCATTTATACATGCACGCAAAAAATCAGAATTAGTTACACCAGGAACCTCTTGTGGATACTGCATACCCAAAAACAATCCGGCTCTTGATCTTTCATCCACGCTCATTTCTAAAACATTTTTCCCATCAAAGGTAATGCTTCCTTCTGTGACTTCATATTTAGGATGCCCCATAATTGCCGCTAACAAAGTCGATTTTCCATTTCCATTCGGCCCCATCAACGCATGAATTTCATTTTCTTTTACAATAAGATCAATTCCCTTCAATATTTCTTTTCCTTCCACACTTACATGAAGATTTTCAATTATTAATTGACTCATTTCATTCATCCTTCCTATCTATAAATACTATAATATCTATAACCATATAGTTAATATTTCCTAAACACTATGATTATAACATAAGTTTCTTTTGAATGTCGGAAATATTATCTGAATTTCATGTGAATTTATTTGAAGCTTCCTTGCAAAGAATGCTGAAATACCCTATAATATACTAGCTAGTTTTTTATAATAGGAGGTCACTATGGGTGAATTTTTAAAAAAACAATGGGCTGTCTGTATTGTTGCACTCGTTTTCATTGCAATGATTTTATATGTAGCTCAAGATACAAACAAACAAAAACTACCATCAAAAAAAGTTGGTAATCAAGATGTTGTTTTTTCAATTTCCGATCAAAATATCACTGCGGATGCATTATATGAAAATATGTTTTCAAAAGATTCCACAGGAATTGCGGCAATTTGCCAACAAATTCAAAAAGCAGTCATTGAACAATCGGTGGAAACAACAGATGACATTCGATCAGAAGCTCAAATTCAAGCTGACTATACCATCAGCCAATATAAAAACCAATATGGAGATGACTATGTTGAGTATTTAGATCGTCAACTAAAAGGAATGGGATATGAATCTGCAGATGATTTAACCAATTACTTTATCTTTTATTTGAAAAGCCAAGATTTCTTAAAAAATTACATCAACGAAAACTTGGATAAGTATGCTTCTTCTTATATTGAAGAAAAAAATCCTTGTATCGTTTCTCATATCTTGATTAAAATGGATGATCCTGAAAATCCTACTGATGAAGATAAGGCTAGAATGAAAGAAGTTGACGACTTGCTTGCAAAAGGAACAGAGTTTAAAGATATCGCTTATGAACACTCAGATGATAGTAGTGCCAGCAATTATGGTGTATTGGGTTATGCGGACAAAGATACTAATTTCGTAACTGAATTTCTAAATACAATGCTTGATACAAAAGAGGGAGAAATCAGTGAATGGTTCATGTCTCAATACGGTTATCATCGTATTTATATTAATTCAAGAAATGTCGAAGATTTCAAAGAATATGATGAATTCTACAATGCTTTACAGAAATATACTCCAACACTTTCTCCGGAAGCAATTTGGAATACAGCTCAAGAACTTGGAATAACATTTACAGATGAAGATCTTCAATCGCGTGTATTAAATTACATGGGACTAGGTGAGAAATAGGAGGAATGGCAGATGAAAAAATTAACTATACTTATTATCAGTTGCATCCTCTTACTAAGCGGATGCAGTGCTAAAGACAAAAATGCAGAAATCAGTTCCGGCAAAGATATTCTTGTCACTGTCGGAAATCAGCAAATTACAAAATCAACTCTTTATAACATTATGCTGAACAATAGTGGTATTAATGAAATACTATTAGAAGCAGAAAACTTCATTCTTGATAGAGAAATCGAAATCACTTCAGAAATGGAAGAGGAAGCCAAAGAGTCTCTTGAGAACTTGTCTTCTATGTATGGTGATTATTTTGCAGATATGGTTCAATATTATGGATATGCCAATGAAGATGATTTCTATCAAAATGCATTGTTATTTAATATCCGTGTAGACCATCTTATTAAAAAGCATATCAGTGAAAATTTAGCGGAATTTAAAGAAACTTATACACCAAAGAAAATCAATGTACTGATTTTTAGTGGAATTGAAGATGCCAGCAATGCTCATGCTGCAATTGAAAAAGGAACAAGTTTTGAAGAAGCCGCCGAAACATTCCATGCTACCACTTCATATTTTGACAAAGTTATTACATCTAGTAATACATTCTTTGACAGCAATGTAGTTAATTATGTCAGTGGTGTTACAGAGCCTGCCTATTCCGGAACAATTTTAAGTAGTAAAGATTCGACTTGCTTCCTTATTCAAGTAACCAGTGTTGATTCAACAGAATACGAAGAAGAGGCTATTGAAGCAATCGCTACTGATGTTTCAAGCCTTTCTACAGATGTTCTGATTCATTATTTAGATCAATACAATTTTACAATTTATGATAAAGGAATATACGATTCATTTAAAACTGAATTACCAAATTACCTTGTTCAATCAAAATAGTTTTTTAAGGGATCTTAAAAGATCCTTTTATTTTAACTTGCTATATCAAAAAATATTGACTCATCATTTTGATTTAGGTTAAAATAACGATAGAAATGGAGAATATTTATGAACTGTATTTTTTGTAAAATTATTAACAACGAGATTCCATCTTATAAGATATACGAAGATGAATTGGTTATTGCATTTTTAGATATCAGTCAAGCTACAAAAGGCCATACCTTAGTTGTTTGTAAAGAACATTATGAAACACTTTTTGACATTCCGGAAAAAACTTTTCTACACTTAATGAATATCGTAAAAAAACTTGCAAAAGATATATACGAAAAAACCGATGCGAACGGAATAAATATTTTACAAAATAATTATCTTGCAGCTGGTCAAACCGTTCATCACTTTCATGTACATATCATTCCAAGATATGATGAACAAGATGGATTTAATCCAACATTTAAAGAAAATGAAAATCCAAATTTAGACGAAGTATTTAATCTTCTCAAGTAAGTTTTATCATTAAACTATCTTTGCCATTAATAACAAAAAAGCTCGATGTTATAAACACCGGGCTTTTTTGATTATCTGAGTTTATATGATAAATTGTAGGATACAGAAAGCTGTATATATCAATAAAAGCATAATTCCTTGCCATCGATACAGTCTTCCCTTAATAAAAGGTGGGATAGTAAGAAGCCCCATTACCAATAACATTACCGGAATATCAATTATCAAAGATGAATTAATTCCAAAAACCATTGAATTCTGCGGTATTGCAAAAGGTGCGAGTGTCACTGAAGCCCCCATTACAAGAACCAAATTAAATAGATTCGCACCAATCACATTCCCTAATGAAAGAGCTCCATGTCCTTTCATTAAAGAAGTAATGGCTGTTACCAACTCCGGCAAAGATGTTCCCAATGCAACAAATGTTAAGGCAATAACCGATTCCGGCACTCCCAGTGCCTCAGCAATCAAAATACCGTTGTTTACCAAAAGATCTGCCCCCCAAGCAATGAGCACTGCCCCCAAAACAAGAAGAAATAAATTTTTATATAATGGCTTTTCTTCCTCTTCAACCGTTTCTTCATTTTTTTCCTGCGGCAATTTCCTCATTTGCAAAACAGTTACACTCATATAAATCAAAAATAAACTCAACAAAACAATGCCTGAAATTCTACTAAATCCTCCAAATACATAAACATTTAACAAACAAAAAAGTGAAGCAGTAAAAAAGAATAAAACCGGATTTTTTAAGGATGCTTTTTCTATTTTTCCAGGCTTTATTGCAATCGTAATTGCGGCAATCAATGCTGTATTACAAATAATAGAACCAATTGCATTTCCATATGCAATTTCTCCATGTCCTCCGATTGCGGATGTTGCTGAAACCATAACCTCCGGTAATGTTGTGCCAATTGAAACTACTGTTGCCCCAATCAAAATTTCAGGTATGTGAAAACGATGTGCAATTCCTGTTGCTCCATCTACAAACCAATCTCCCCCTTTAATTAAAAGTACTAATCCAAAAATAAAATATAAAACTGTTGTTATCATTTTAATCTCCTTAAGCTTTCTAGATATTTCATTCATTAATATGTAACAGATTATGAGTCATAATTCCAAATCTATGTTGATGTGTCCAAAAGTACATCCCCTTTCTAAAACAAAAGACCCACGAGTATATCTTCAAGCATTAAATGCTTTTGCAGATATACGTGAGTCTCGTAATTTAAAACAAGCCAGACTTTTTTACAGCCAGGATGTTGACTTGCTACACATCACTTTGCGCTTACTACTCCCTCACAGGATTTTTCAACAAAGTAATTATATCATTTTTTTTGTATATTTCAATCTCATTCTTACTTTTTATATTATCTTTATCCCTCAAGAGCTTCAAGATATAAATGATATGTATCGATTCCTTCTTGAAGAAACGATTCAATATCAATATTTTCGATCAAATCAAACAACCCATTCTTTTTTTGTGAATCAATCTTTGCTTTTATCTTCTTAATACAAATCTGAATATCTTCTTGCGGTTGTGATAACCAATATTCCAAATAACAATTATAGTTATCTTTTTCTAAAATCTCACTCATAATTGAAATATGCCAATCCTCTTCTCCTTTTTTTAATTTGATCATTGTCATATCCATATGCTTTAATAATTTTTCACAACTCATACTATCTTTTTCCTTTCTGCCCTTATTTTATCAAAAGCAGTTTGTCGAATCGTGGCTTTTTATGTCATATTATAGAGATTTATGAAAAAATTTTGTCAAAGATTGTATTTCTATTTGTTAACTTGTCAAATTATATACTTTTATAAACAATTCTTCCTTCTACTATTGTTAAAACACAATTAAACTGTTCATCAAGAATGCACAAATCAGCATCAAATCCTTGTCTTAATGTCCCTTTATGTTCTTCTAAATGTAGAATTTTTGCCGGATTAACACATGCCATTTCAACTAATTCACATAAATTAGCATGGCATATATCATGCATATTTCTTAGTCCTTCATTTAAACTCATGGTACTACCGGCTAATCGTCCTGTCTGTGGAACATATGCTTTTCCCTCTTTCTTTTCAATCAATAAATCAGAAAAATTATATTGCCCATCCGGCAAAGATTTAGCATTCATAGCGTCAGTAACTAAAATTATTCTTTCAGATCCGATTGAATTAAAAGTCATCTTCATGACTTGCGGATCTAAATGAACTGTATCTGTGATCATTTCACAATATCCATTTGAATTAAATGCCGCTGTCACACATCCCGGATTACGATGAGTATGTTGACTCATTGCATTGTACAGATGTGTATATCCGGATGCTCCATTATCAATCGCAGTCATTGCGCATGCACAAGATGCATTTGTATGACCAATCATCATTGCAATTCCCATTTTTTTACCTTTTTCAAGAAGGATATCAGCTCCTTCCTGATTAGGACAAAATGTCATGGATTTGATTAATCCCGGCTTTACTTCTGTCATCTCTTCAAATTCTTTTTCATCATATGCCTTAATATAGAGAGGATTCATAACTGCCTTGTATTCTTTTGAAAGATACGGTCCCTCACTATGAATTCCTAAAAAACAAGCTCCTTCCGCACAAGGATGACATTCTTTATAACTATTTAATATCTTCATCATTCGGTTATGTTCAACAACAGTGAGGCTACCTAAAAAACCTGTCACACCATCCTTAATCAAGTCTTTGGAAACTGCATCAATTGTTTCTTGTGTTCCATCTGTAAAGTCGTGACCCATTGCACCATGAATATGGGTATCAATCATTCCAGGAATAACTATTTGTCCTTTCGCATCAATAACTTCTGAACAATTACAATCAATATTTTCCGCAATTTCTTCAATTTTCCCATTTTTAATTAAAATCGATCCACATTGTAATTCTGTTTTTTCATCCACTATAATATGTGCATTTTTAATCAAAATAGTATGATCATAAATTAAAGAAAGCATTTTTAAAATCGGCTTATCGGCATCAGAAAATGCATAATTTTCTAATTCATCTACACTAACCCATTTCATTTCACTATGTGCATTTAAACGAATATTTCCACCTTCAATTTCACAAAGATACGCATGAACTTGAATCTCTTCTTGATCAAAATCAGTGATACTTGTTAGATATTTTATTACTTTTACATCTAACTCTAATTCTTCTTTGATTTCTCGGATAACCGCATCTTCATTCGTTTCACCGATTTCCACTTTTCCCCCGGGAAACTCCCATACTCCCTCATGAGAGCCTTTTCCTCTTTTTGCGATTAAAAATTGTTCATCTTTTTTTATAACACCACATATAACTTTCATATCTCTCTTTTAAAAGAAAATGCACTTACGTGCATTATTCTTCCTCTTCCTCCTCTTTTTCTTTTTTCATTTCCCAATGGCTAAGGATCGCTAATGCAATTCGCATAACAATTATACCTAAAACTAATTGTACATCCTGCCAGCTTTTAATTGTAATTGTTTTTAAGATTTCTCCCCCCAAAAGAAATGTCAATCCCAAAGACAATCCATGTAAAAGCATATAGCTCGTACGACGATTTCTCTTTATGAGATCCATAACACCTCTAATACCGGAACAAATAATAATTAAAACTCCCGCAAACTCAAAGGATATAATTGCCCCTTCTATAAGTAATAATAATAATTCTTCAAACATTTCAAACATAATCTTTTCTCCTAAATCCTACATAAGTATAGCATACTCCTATATTCGTTTCCAGTCTTAGTTGTTACAAAATCATTTAATAAAAATACAATAGATTGCACAGTATTTTCATATAATCAGTGATATAATATGTGCAAAGGAGCGTTAATATGAAAAAAAGAAATGAAGAAATCATTTTATTTATTCTCTTGGAACTCGTTTCTTTTTTTCTATTTACCAAGGGGTCTTGGTTTGTTGATAATTTATCAACTATCGGTAATATGCCGGAATATCGTCTAACCTTTTTCTTTTGGGCATTTTTATATACCTTGTGTTTTTTTATTCCTCTTATAAAGATTATTCATTCTTCTTTTTTATATCAAACACTAACAAAAACCTCATTATTAACTTTTTGGCTTAGTATATTCATTCCATTCGATGTAAATTCAACTGATTTTCCATCTGTTCTCCATGTTCCTTTTGCTTCAATATCTTTGATTTGTATTTTTTTATCACTCTTATATATTATTAATTATTTAAAAGAAAGCTATCCCCAATATTATTTTCATTTAATTAAACAAATACAAATATTGATTATAATCATCGCACTTCCAATTTTGATCTTCTCACAAATAAACAGTATCGTCGAATTACTTTTTATTACCCTAATCATACCGCTTATTAACAATATAGTATCTATAATAAAATCATAAATGAACTAAAAAATGCAGTAACCTGTATCATCTATAATATAAATTAATATTTAATTTCGATAAGAAAAAAGTAATTGTATATATATTCAAAATACAATTACTTTTTTTCATTAAGAGATAATCAATACATACTTTTTACATAATTTCCTTAGCTTTTTTCAAAGCTACCTTTGTCATGAGCGGTCCGATTAATTCATAAATAACTGTTCCGCATAAAATAATTGTTTTAATTTGCTGTCCATATTCCGGCACCACACTCATCGTAGTACCGGCAAGACCAATCGCAACACCGGCTTGCGGAATTAAGGTTAATCCTAAATATTTTTGTACTTTATCTTCAACTTTGCAAAGCTTACCACCAAGATAAGCTCCGAAAACTTTTCCGAAAACACGAAAAATAATATAAATTAAACCAATCATTCCTACACTTTGTAACACAGAAATATTTAGTTCTGCACCACTCAAAAAGAAAAAAAGCATAAAAATTGGTGCGCTCATCCGATCAGTCAATTCAAAAACTTGCTCATACTGATTGCTTAAGTTCACAAATACAGCGGACATCATCATACAACATAATAAATTTGATATTTGTAATTCATCACAAATTCCTAAACTAGCAAATACCATCGCAATTGCAATACATAAACGATTATCACGTGAATGAAAGCATTTAACTAACCAAGAAAAAGCAAGCCCTAATACAATCCCAACACCAAATGCTTCAATAATCTCTATAAGTGGTTTCAATAAGGATAAAAATAACGAAGTTGTATTTGGATCTTGTATTGATTTAGCCAATGAGATACTTAAACCAAATGCTATCAATGCTACGGCATCATCAATGGCAACTACCGGTAAAAGTGTACTTGTCAAAGGTCCTTTTGCTTTGTATTGTTTAACCACCATTAATGTTGCAGCAGGTGCTGTTGCCGCAGCGATTGAACCTAAACATAGTGAAAAAGCAACATCATTTCCAGAAAGTATCAAAACAATATCTACAGCAAAAACAGCCATCAGCCCCTCTAAAAATGCAATGACAACAGGTGTCTTTCCAACTTCTTTCAAATAAGAGAGCTTAAATTCTGCTCCAATTGACAGAGCAATAAATCCCAAGGCCGCTTCTGGGATAAGACTCAATTGTACCAGATTATCTTCCGTTAACAAACCAAGACAATAAGGACCCGCTATAAGCCCTACAATTAAATAGCCCGTTACATTAGGAAGTTTAATCAATTTTGCAATTCTTCCCGCCAACATTGACAATAAAATACAACAAGTTAATGTTGTAAAAACATTTAGTGACATTCTTCACCAACCAGCCCTTCACAATAATAGACAGGCACACTCAATAAAATCCCTGTATTTGGTTTTGAAAGATCACCAACAACACTTTTTATGACACCCGTAGTCTTGATAATTTCATCATCTTTTACAGCCATAAGCATTACTTTACTAGGCTGATGATAGCTTGTCATCATTGCCCGAAGTGCACCAAACATCGGTACATCTTCCATATTTGCAAGTGATTCTCCCATTCCATGACCATCTAAAATCGTACAGCCATGAATTCCATTTTCCGCTAATGTTTTTAAAAGTTTTTCAATTAATTCTGCTTGTTTTAAAATTAAAATCAAAAGTTGCATACTCTTCCTTCTTTCCAACGAAAAACTATTATACTCTTTTTTCATTTCGATTCAATATTTTTATAAAAAATGATACCCTTATTTTCATAATTTCTTTTATCAACATTAAAAAAAGTAAGCACTCTTTTTATGCCTACTTTAATCATATTTATAAACTATAAATCGCAACATCTAAATTTTCAAAACATTTTGTCGCAATATCCACTGCAACATCACCTTTAAAGAAAAGCATTGTACAATTTCCGACTTTTTCTTTGTTGACAATATTGTTATTTTCTAGAATTTTACCTATTTCAGTAAAATCACCACTATCCAAATCAATATCAAGATATTTCTTCCATTGTGGCTTATCATTGACTAACATACAGGATCCTTGTAAGATAACCGGTCTAATACCACTTCGGTATTCTGCAAGATGCAATAAAGTACAATTATCATATCCAACACCCAAAAGTAGCACATGCCCTCGCAGTTCATACAATCTTGCAAGTGGTGATTCTTCAGAAAGTGAAAAATGCAATGATTGATGATTACATAACAATTTTGCATATTTTCCCCAAGCAACAAAGGCACAACAAGGATGATTAGAAATAACAACCCCTTCTCTTCTTCTCAAATTGTCTACAATAGCCCCCATATGAAATGTATCTACACTTTTCTTATCATAAGCAGGCATATTTGCTCGAATTTCATCAAAAAGTTCTCTTTTTGCAGGTGGGTTTTCCCACGAAGATGGTTCAGTATTATTGGAAGCCTGCATTGGCATAAGTAAAGTTCCTTCATAACCTACAGCTTCAATCAATGCATCCACTACTGTTTGTGCACCACCTACAACATATCCAAAAGAACTTAAAGAACTATGCACTTCAAGAATCATTCCTTCCTGAACCCCGATTTCTTTAAAATGTGTAAGTAAATCTGTTTTTGTCACTATTTGTTCAATCATTTTAATACTCCTGTTTCACTTAACCATTCTTTAAACTTTCGATATGATGTGTTACTGACAACACGAAATTCTGTTATCTCACCGTCAATTACAACAAAAGCAGTCGGTGTATAAAGTAGCTTAGGTGTATATTTTTCCTTAAAGGAAGTAAATTCATTTTCATCTTCCGTATCCATTTCCAAATAATAAATATTCATTTCATTACTTTTAGCAAACTGCTCTGCAATCGGTCTGAATTCTTTACAGGAAGCACAAGTAGTTTGCCCTATATAAAAGATAAATGTTTGATTTTCATCCATCAGCTGAATAATTTCTTTAATAGAACTATGAATAACCTTCCCTTCAGTATTTTTCTTATCTCGACAGCCACCTAACAATACTAAGAAAAGAAGACAACATAAAATAAAGTATTTCTTTTTCATAGATATTCCAAGAGTCTATCTAATCTCTTTATTCTTGCAAATTTCAGTAGCAATTGCTGTTCCGACAATTGCATTGTTAAAGACAAGTTGAATATTACTTGCAAGAGATTTTCCTTCAGTTGCATCGGCAATTGTTTTCAACAAGAACGGTGTACAGTCTTTTCCTTTAACTCCGGATTTCTTCATTTCAATCAATGCATTATCAATATAGCTATTAATTACTTTCGGATCCATCGCATATTCTTCTGGAATCGGATTAGAAATAATCACTCCGCCATTTAGCCCAAGAGATCTTTTAACAGTGATTGCATCAGCAATTTCCTTTGCATCTTTCATATTATAATCAACTTTTAGTCCAGAAGTACGACTATAGAACGCAGCCAACTCATCACTTTGATATCCTAATACAGGAACACCAAAAGTTTCCAAATATTCCAGGGTAAGAGGCAAATCTAAAATAGCCTTTGCTCCAGCACAAACAACGGTTACATTGGTATGAGCTAATTCCTGTAAATCTGCTGAAATATCAAATGTTTGCTGAGCCTCACGATGAACTCCACCGATTCCTCCTGTAACAAACACTTCAATACCTGCCTGAGCAGCCAAAATCATCGTTGTTGCTACAGTTGTAGCACCCCATTGTTTTTTTGCCATAATTACCGGCAGATCACGACGAGATACTTTAGCGATGCTCATCCCACGTTTTCCAAATTCTTCAATTTCTTCCGGACTCATTCCAACTACACCAACACCCTCAATAATACCAATCGTAGCAGGAATACCTCCATGATCACGAACAATCTTCTCAACCTGCAATGCCGTCTCAACATTTTGAGGATATGGCATACCGTGGGAGATAATAGTAGACTCCAAGGCAATTACCGGTTTATTTGCAGCTAAAGCCGCCTTCACTTCTTCACTTACTCGAATGTACATAATATTTTCCTTTCTAATCTTTGTTTTTTTCTCATTTCTTGAATTTTTTCAAAACTCAAATCACTAACAACCGTATCTTCACTGCTGATTGTAATCATAGATGCAATCACTGCATTTTCGGCACTTTCTTCTACTGGAAGTCCCATGTTTCGATAAGAAACATACGTTGCTAAAAAACAATCTCCAGCACCGGTTGTATTTACTGCTTCTATTTTATCATGTTTTATTGCAAAAATCTTCTCTGAATTCCCAATCAAGACACCTTTTTCTCCACGTGTAAGTAAAACCTCACTTACTCCTTTTTTCAGCATGATATTTACTGCTTCGAGGGCACTTGCATCATCGATTACATCAAAACCACAATAGCAAGAGGCCTCTAATTCATTTGGTTTAATAATATTCAACTGAGATAAATAATCTGTAGCCTTAATTGCTTTTGAAGTAGAAATCGGATCTAATACAATTTTACAATTTGAATGTTGAATGATCTTACCAATTATTTCTTTTGAAAGATTTGTATCTAGGATAAGATAATCATTCGAATCAAGTTCTTGTAATGCTCTTAAAATCCAAGATATGTCAAGATGTTTTAAGATATTCATATCACTGATGGCAACACTTAAGTCATGATTTTCATCCATAATTGCCATGTAAGTTGATGACATTTCGTCTACTTCTTTTAAATAACGAATATCCATTCCTTTGTTTTCACAATCTTTTTTTAGCATTTGACCATTGGCATCGTTTCCAATAACACTGACAAATATTGTATTTTGTTTCAAGTTACAGCAATTCTCAGCAATATTTCTTCCTACTCCACCAAATGTTACATGAATTTTCCCGGGATTAGAATCTTTTGAAATCAAATGATGACTGCTAATTCCTAATATATCAATATTTGCTCCACCAATAACTAAAATTTTTCCCATATTCGCAACCTAGTTTTTACTAAAGCAAATAAGTGGGATCATCATTTCAGCCTCCGTCATCCCTGCATGATTTCCAATCATATCAACATCTCTGCTTTCACTGTAAAATAAAGCAACATCACTGATTGCACATGCGATGAAATCACCGATAAATCGAAGTCCAGCGGCATTCTCTTTATAGGTTCCAAATAAATTCTTTTCAAGAACTTCTTCTTTTGTATAAAGAATAAATGCATCTCCATAAATTCTATTAAACATTTCTTTAAATTTATTATGATATTCTGATTTAATTTTAAAATTAATCGTTCTCGGCTCAATGCTCGGTAACAATTCAAACATTTCACATAATTCAGGATAATCATTCATATAACAAATTTTTGTATCAATTTGACTGTGATCCGCAATCACAATAACTCCAACATCTTCTGCCAACTCAGCTTCAAGTTTAGCAAGTTGATCATCAATATCATGCAATGCTTCCACTGTTTCTTTAACATCTACACCAATGTTGTGCATTAAAGAATCAAATTTATCCCAATATGCATAAAGATAACGTAATTCTTTATCTTTACTTAGCTCTATTAAGCGCGTACACATTTCTGCAAAACTCTTACAACCATCCGGACGAAATGCCGGGTAAACTTCTGTAGCCTTGATTCCTTTTTCTTGTAATTCTGCCTGTATCGTACCAGTCGGTATAACTTTATATGCATAATCAGGTGTAGCAATCGTTTCACCTGTATAATAATCTTTATTTAAAAAAGGAATTAAATAGTGATCAATTTCATTGAAATATTGTTGCCATCCTAACCATCCGGTTTGAAGTGGAGTCATACCACATTGAATTGCCGTAGTTGCCGCAACTGTCGTTGGTGGATAAACTGTTTCAACTTCGCGAATAAGATATTTTTTTAAAAATCCATTCTCTTTCGCATGTCTTGCAATCAGATCTGCCCCCATTCCATCCACAAGCACCAATTGAATCTGTCTGAATTGATGTTTGTTAAACCAATTTAAAATCTCCTCATCTACGTCCATATAAGTGTTAAGTCCTTCATATTTTCTGATTGAATTAATCACTTTCAAAATATTATTTTGATATGTAGGAAAATGTATTTTCATAAGTGTCTCCCTCCTTCTATTTAAGAAATTATTATATCGTATCTCAATTTTATTGACAAGAAAATAGTTGTGCAAAAAACACAACTATTTTCCAACAACTCTAGTCAAGACTTTCTAACTTTTTTAGTCTTTCCCATCTTCTATCTACCTCTTTTTGAATTTCTTCTACAATATTTTGATATTTTTCATCACAAAGATGTTTTGTTCTCCCCATCTTTTTCAAGTATTCAATAACGGATACTTTTTCTTTTGGTTTATATGTGATATTAACTTTCCCATTTTCAATCTCATAAAGAGGAAAATAACAGCTTTCAACCGCAGCTTGGATAACTTGAGGTTCGGATGAGGGATCATCATTCCAGTTTAAAGGACAAGCTGATAAAGTTTTAAAATAAACAAACCCTTCTTCTGATGCTATTTTTTGTGCCTTTGCGGCTTTACTCATAAAATCTAGTGGTTGACTTTCAGATGCAGATACAACATACGGCACATTACAAGCAGCCATAATTGCACAAGTATCTTTATGTAAAAATGGTTTTCCAAAGTGATTTTTTCCCACATGACTGGTTGAACTCTTCGATCCAAGGGGTGTTGTATAACTGTATTGATACCCCGTATTCATATAACCGCCATTATCTAATTCCAACAAAATAAAGTGTTCATTACGAAGGGCTGCTGCAATTGCACAGCCCATTCCGATATCCATTCCTCCATCTCCACTTACCATAATAAATGTAATCGGATCACTTGAAATCTGATTCCTTTTTTGAAGCTGATGATATCCGGCAATAATTCCGGATATCGTTGCCGCACCATTTTGAAATAGATTATGAACGAAGGGAACACGATAAGAAGTAAATGGATATGGGGCAGATACAACCATCGAACACCCGGTCTGAAACAAAAGAACTACATTTCCCTTAATGGCACGAAGCAAAAGATTTAAATTGACAAATAATCCACACCCGGGACAAGCACCATGCCCAGGCACCATTCGTTTCTTTTTCCCGCATGTTTCATTCATATTCAAGCCTCTTACTTGATAACATTGCGCTTTCGTATCATATTCAACATGAAGAGAAGGTAAATCACTATCACTGAGCGTAACCGGTTCAAAGTACTTTTTAAATGAATATGTTAAATTTCCTTCATTTTTCCCGATAAAATCGAACGATTTTGCATCTTCTTTCATTCCTTCTTCAAAGAAATGAATTGCATCTTCAACAAAGAAATCCTTACCACCTAATCCATAAATTCGTGTCAAGACATCAACTGAATGTTCCATTTTTAAAAGTGCAGCTTTTATTTCCAAACTCATATTTCCACCTTCACATCCATAGGATACTTGACGATCTAAAATAAGTACTTTTTTGGCACTTTTACAATAATTACAAATTTCATCAAAGAAAGATGGACGAAGCACATTAATAGTAAATGCACCCGCTTTAATTCCTTTATTTCGAAGATCTTCAACAGCTTTTTTTACTGTACTATAACTTGATCCCAATGCAAACATAACTACTTCACAATCTTCAGTATAAAAACCTTCACTCACTTGTAATTCTCTTCCGCATACTGTTTTGTATTCGTCAAAAACATCTTGAATCACTTGCTTTGCTTCATCCATAGCAAGGCATAGTTGTACTTTATTATTAATAAAATCCGGTTCATTCATATAAGCGCCAATGGTAATTGGCTCTTTTGTATTCAAGATTGAAAACTCAGGTTTATTGCTTCCAACAAAGCGAGCAACTGCTGCTTTTTCTTCAAAAATTTCAACTCTTTTTTTCTGATGGCTCGTAAAAAATCCATCATAGCCAACAATAACAGGAAGCTTTACTTTCTCTGCAATTTTAATTGCACATAAATTCATATCATAAACCTTTTGCGCATCTTGTGCATAGAGAATAATCCATCCGGTATTTAAGGCATACATAATATCAGAATGATCCCCTTTGATTGACAACGGTCCGGAAACACTACGGCAAGCCACATTCAAGACCATCGGCATTCTTGTCCCTGATTGAACGGGAAGTTGCTCAATCGAATATAAAAGACCATTGGCACTTGTTGCGTTTAAAACTCTTGCCCCGGTAAGGCTCGCCCCATAACAAAGACCGGCAGCACTATGTTCCCCTTCTGCCTCAATTAAAACTGTATCACATTCCTCTTTTGCACACATCAAATCTAAATTCTCTGCCACTTGAGTGCTTGGTGTGATCGGATAATAGCCCATTACATGATAATTGATTTGTGAAGCAGCTAGTGCAGCCAATTCATTTCCGCTTTTAAATGTGAGTATTTGTTTTTCCATTTTCATTCTCCTTATAAATATTTTTTTCAACAAATTCCGATTCACCGCTTACCCATGTATTGCTACCTGAATATTCAAGAATTGGATCTTCAATTAAGCAATCTCTATTTTTTCTGATTGTACGTTTATCCAACTCGTTTTCTTTTACCGCTACCAAAGCTTTTGTCGGACAGATTTGTACACATCGCATGCATCCTTTACAATGTGCGATATCCATTCCCTTATTAAGCATTCTTTCTAATCCTTTATATTCACCCAATTCAAATTGGAAAACCATATCCGGGCATGTTATATCACATAAACCACAATGGATGCATTTATCATAATTTAGCATTGGAACTAATCCATTTCGTGAAGCACTCAAATCATGGGTGATCATATTTCCGATTTCGGTAATAACACCACCAAGAGGCATATTTAAATATCCAAGCTGTTGTGGATTAGATGAATAAACTTTTCCATCTAATTTTCCGTCTTGTATTTTCACTTTGTCATATCCTGCTTCAAAAGTTTCTAAATTTCCCTTAAGTAAAGCCGGGGATTTTTTACCTAATGTTTCTGTTATTAAATCTTTTCCGAATTCTTTATCAATTTCCAGTGCTTTAAAAATAGCTGCTAACATAACCATATTGATTTTCCCATTTGTATTTAATGCAATAGAAGTTGCATCTACCGATAAGATTTTTTTTGAGCGAACAGAAATATCTTTAACAACCTCATCCGAAGCATTAACAATCAGAACTGTCTTTTCATTTATTCCCTGAAGTACCTGAGGATTTCTTAATAATATCGGATGGAATAAAACTAAAATGTCTGGGTTCAAGATTGGAGTATTTTCTTTTATCTCTTCGTGCTTTGAGCATATTCGAATATGAGATCTTACTAAAGACCCACGTTTTTCAGATCCATAACTTGCAAAGCTAGATGCATTGAGATGAAAAAAAGATACTGCCATCTCACCAAGAAGATTTCCAATCAAATTTGCACCTAATCCACCAATGCTTTCTAATCTGATTGAAATTTGTTTTTGTGAAGTTTCATCAAAAAGATTCATACTAATATCCTCCATATTCTTCTTGTAGTATTGCCCATTTTCTTCTTATACAAACAAAAAAGCAGGTTATTTCCTGCTTTCCTTCCTCTTTCAAATTTTAATAAGATCTTATTTTTTTATATAAGATTGAATGCATTCTTCAATTACTTGATAATCTGAACTCACACAATATATCAAAGTATTCTCTGTGATAATTTCTAATACAGCATTTTTAAGCTTAACCACTTCATCAGGATTATAAGAAGAATAACTTTCCTGTAAAGATTTATTTTCTTTTTTTAATCGTTCTGAGATTGTTTGAAGTACTTCTTTATCTGCCTTAATCAAAATAATTTTTTCACTCAAAGCTCCACTATCTACATATAGAATGATTTCATCCAATTCAAAATCGGTTAGTTTAGCCAATTTTTTTGCATTTTCATCTGTATACTTGTTCAAGTCACCTTCAAAAACAGAAGTTTCAATTAAATCATTTCCTAAATCGGCCAATACAATTTCTTTCTCAGAAGATTTACCACATGAAAAAAGAAATAAACTCACACATAAACAGCACAAAATCTTTCTCATAGTTTAGCATTCTCCTTCATATACTGCACAATCTTTTCTAATTCATCATTTTTCGGATGTACTCCATCATAACTTGCTTTATCAGGGAGCATTCCATTCTCATCGGCCAAAACTGAATAAATGTCCAAATAATACAAATTCTCTTCCTCACACATTTTTTTCAATAGCTCATTAAAAATCAAAATATTCTCTTTAGTTACCCCAAACTTACCTTTTTCATCTATCTTTTTTGATACCGGAAAAATCGACATGATATAAATACTGGCATTTGATTGACGAGATTGTATCTCATGAATCAATTTCTTATAATCTTCGATAAATTCCTCGGGATACGCCCAACCCAATTCATTATCCCCAAACATAAGAAATACTTTATTGTATTCACGGTAATTCACTTTATCAATTAACAGTTCTTCACTCACTTCATCCGTTTCAGTGAATGCTTTCGCTACGTTCCAACCAACTTTACATATATAATCTGCTTCCAATATCAATCCGCTATTCATCAAACCCTCAATTTTTGAATTTCCCAAAAAAACAGAATTCGAAAAATCTGCTTCCGGAAGCTCTTCGTAAGATATCTCATGCAATAAATAGTTTCCTATTGAGTCTCTATCTAACTGAATGGTTTCGCCATCATTATAACTCACATGCCCTACATTCTTTAACGAAATACAGTTTCCTTCTTCAAGGCTACAATAATAATCATTTATAATCTGATTTTCTTTCAAAAAAATCAAATGTACATCTGCCAGTTCCTCTTTTTCCGATTGCTTTTTATAAGAAATATTAATTAATTCGGAAATAGCATTCTCATCCAAATCAAGCCCTACTTGAAAACACTCATCATATTCAAACGGAATTAATTCATTGAAAAAAATTGTTTCTTTTTCAATCTGAGAAATTGCCTCTTTCAATGGATTCCCTTCTCTTTTTTCTTGGCATCCACTTAACACAAACAAAATAAATATTCCTAGTGCAACAATTTTTTTCATAAAAACCACCCCGTGCAGATATAATTATAATCCTGATTTTACAATTCGTCGATGGAAAAAAGTACTATTCATAAAATTTTAATATACTACTCGTTGGAAGTACTTTTGAAGCCAAATGTACAAATTTCATAGGTAATCCATAGACACTCACAGCTTTATTTTTCTTCGCATCTAAATATGCTTTATAAACCACATCTTTACTATGAACATAAAATGCTTTTTTATAATCAGCAAAATGTCCCGTCTGCTCAGCAATATCAAAAAACTCTGTTCTTACAGGTCCCGGACATACTGATGTTACACAAATTTTCTTTGTTGAGACCTCTTTGCGCAAAGCTCTTGAAAAACTTAACACATATGATTTCGTAGCAGCATATACTGCAAAATTCGGTTGCGGAAGAAATGCAGCCGATGATGATAAATGAACAATTCTTGAACCTTCTTTCATAAAAGGAAGACAAATAGAAGCCAATCTGGTCAAAGCAAGCACATTCAAATGAATCATATCCTCACTTTCCTCAAGGGGAATATCTTCAAATCGTCCTACCTTTCCAAACCCGGCACTGCTAATCAACCATTTAACTGTTACATTACTTCTTTTTAAATTTGATTGAAGAACATCAAATATATGTTTTTCTTTTAAATCTCCCACAAAGATCCGACATGCCACCTTTAATTCTTTTTGTAATTCTTTTAATCGATTTTCTCTTCTGGCTATTAACCAACATTCATCTATTTCTTTCTTTTCCGCTAAAAGTCGGGCAAAATCTCTTCCCATTCCACTTGAAGCTCCACTGATAATCGCAATATTCATTTACATCACTCCTTACAGTCACGATTTATTTTAACACAAAAACTCCTACTGTTGCAGTAGTTCATCATTTTTTCATTTTTTATTTAATACTAATTTTTTATAGCAGTAATAAGAATACGCATAACAGAACAATGTTCCGCCCAAAATAGAAAGAAACAAAAAGATAATTTTAAATTCTTGTGGGATCCATATTCCAAAAATCATTAAAATTCCCATAAAAACAAATACGATTCCACTTATTCGATGTGTTTTTTTCCATACATTTTTATCCGCAAGGGTCCACGGTGTTCGGATTCCCAAAAAATAATTTTCTTTTACCAATGGCAAATAATTTCCGACACATATCATTAAAATTCCAATCAAAATAGGACATGCTACAGCAACATTGACTCCAAATCCCATTGCTATCAGAAAAAACACCCAATTTAACAATAGAAACGCAAATGCCCATAAGTTAATAAAAAACCAATAAACATTTCCCTGTAAAGGATACTTTTTCTTTTTTGAATCAATTTTCATCAAAAAATTGCTTCCCAATATAATAGTCATAGGAATAAATGTGAATAAAAGGTAAAAGATTTTATTTCCATATCTGTCAGCATGCCCAACTACATTCCAATGAATGGCAATTTCATCCGGTATTTGTTTCCATATAATAAGAAATACCAAAATAGAAATAATAGACAAAAGCACAATTATCTTACTGCATGTGTTCTTCATAAATCGTATTCTCTTTTTGTTTTCTTGTACGTTCTGACAAATCAAAGAACCATTTAACACATTCATCAAATACAGTCATATTTATAGAATAAAGTAACTTTTGACCTTGTCTTTCATCTTGAATCAAACCTGTATTTTTCAAAATTGTTAAATGATGTGAAATAGATGGCTTAGAAATATCGAAACACTCCGCAATTTCCCCGGCATTCATATCCTTTTCCATTAAAAGTTCAAGAATTCGTCTTCTTGTCGGATCAGAGAGAGCTTTAAAAATATCATTCATCAATATCCCTCCTTTTTTAAAAACAATGATTCATTGTAATCGGGATCAGAATTAAAGTCCCTACAAAAAGCACAAACCCGCACGATAAATAAAATATTAGTGATGAAATACTTGGATTTAAAAGACAGAAGAAAATTAATGCTATCGGAACAATTCCTCCCAGTAAAAGTGTTATCGTCATTGCTAACCCTCGTTTTACCACTTCTGCTTCACTCTTCCAATTATAATTTACAAAAAGCTGATTCATCTTTAATCCCAAAAGTCCCATAAATATAGACATTAAAATCGGCAATAAAAGTATCCAAATAAAAGAAGTAAAAGGTAAACTTAGTCCTAGCATCAAAAGAATTGCACTAATTAAACATACCGGTAATGTTTGTACCAATTGAACCATTAATTTTGCAGAATAAATTTGCCACGTCGAAATCGGAAGAGTTTTTATGATCCAAACATTTTTTCCTTCAATCGACAAGCTTGCAGAGGTAGTCACACTCAATCCCATAAAGATCATACCGATAAAAGGAAGAATCTGAATTATCTGATTGTTTTCAAGCATCAATCCCATTGATTCGACTATCTCAGTTAAATCAATAAAATGGGTTGAAATGGCAAACACAAGATACAACAATGACCCTACGATAGTATTCACAACATAAATACTGCTCGAAAAATAACGCTTAAGATCCTTTTTAAATAACGCCGAAAAGATAGATCCGGTATGATATTTCACTTGTTTGTTAGATTTTCCGATCACATATTGATCTGATGAAAGCTGATAATAAAATTTACTTGTAATATAAATATAGATAATAAGTGAACCCACCGAAACTAGCAGGAACTTAGTAATTCCCCATATATCTCCGTTTAATGCTTCAGTTAACCAAGATGCCAAGAAAAACTTGTGTCCAATCGATGTTGCCATATTTTGAATATATAAAAGCAATTCCTGTTCGTCTATTTGATTAACATTCATCATAAATGCAAAATATACAATTAAAAATGCTAATGTTAAAGCAATCGTAATGATATTCTTATATTTAAATCTTCCGGCCACTTTAGCAATCAATGACTGAATCAATCCGGCAATAGCTAAAGGTAAAAGCGGAAAGAAAAAGCTTAGAACAAAGTAGCCCATACTTTGTATGTTAAAACCACTGTCTAATAAAAGAATGATGAAAGCCGGAATCACAGTTAACCAACTTAACAAAAGTGAAATAATATAAATGAAACTAATTCTTGCCGAAACAATCTGGCTCATTTTAAACGGTAAAGCCAAAATCATATTATCTTCCTTGTTATTAAAGCAAAACCCCGGCATCAGAAAGAAAAAGTTTAATATAAAGACTAGAGCAAATACACTAATCAAAGAGAATCCCGGTATTAAAAATGCAAGATTCATCTGCTTTAATCCAAAAAACATAAGAAATGAGTAAAAACTGATCAATCCAAGCAAAAGTATGAAGACCATTGACATCAATATCGCTTTAATTGCTTCTTTTCTATTTGGATTATGACAAATTTTATTAAGTTTGAACTGCTCAATAAAATATATTTTCACAAGTTTATTCATTGTCTAAAATCTCCATAAAGACTTCTTCCAAGCTTTCTTGTCCACGTATTTCTTCCATAGAACCGCTGACCACGATCTTTCCGCTTTTTATAATAGCAACACTGTTACATAATTTCTCCGCAACATCTAAAACATGAGTGGAAAAGAAAACTGCCCCACCTTTTTTACAATGTTCTCTCATGATATTTTTAACAGTTAAAGCAGCTTTTGGATCTAAGCCGACAAAGGGTTCATCCAAAATCAATAATTTTGGTTCATGAATTAAAGCACTGATAATAACAAGTTTTTGTTTCATTCCATGAGAATAAGATGAAATTATATCATTCAGTGCATTCTTAATTTCGAATTCTTCGGCAAAATAATCAATCTCTTTTTTTCTCTTTTCTTCAGATATTTCAAATATATCTGCAATAAAATTCAAGTATTGTATTCCTGTCAAATTTTCATATATATCAGGATTGTCCGGAATATATGCAAAGTCCTTCTTACAAAGAAGTGCTTCTTTTTGAATGGAATGCCCATTTACATAAATTTCTCCTTCATCGAATTCTAAAATTCCCGCAACGGCCTTTAAAGTCGTTGTTTTCCCGGCACCATTATGCCCGATAAAACCATATAAATCTCCTGGCTTTACATGAATTGTACAGTCTTCCACAGCCTTTTTTCCATTAGGATATGTTTTACTGAAATGATTGATTTTTAACATATTATTTTTATCCTCCAACCAGATATTTAGATAATTATCTAAATATCTAAATTAATATTATTATGTTCTCTTTCTTTTGTCAATAAAAAAGATCCTATTACTAGGATCTACTTTCATTGCTCTTCTATTTCGCTGATCATATCAATGCGAGTTTGATGTCTTCCTCCTTGATATTTTGCATTTAACCAGCTATCAACAATAGCTTTTGCCATTTCAACACCAACAATTCTAGCACCGAACGCAATAATGTTAGAATTATTATGTTCTTTCGATAGTCTAGCTGATACCGGTTCTGAGCAAACACAGGCTCTTATTCCTTTTACTTTATTCGCAGCAATACTAATTCCTACACCGGTACCACAAATTAAGATACCGCAATCCACCTCTTTATTCACAATCGCATCTGCTACTTTTTTAGCAGAAACAGGATATGGGAAACTTTCCAAACTATCTGTACCATAGTTCACAACTTCATACCCCTTCTCTTGCAAATAAGCAACAATTTGATTTTTCATTTCTGTTGCCGCATGATCGTTTCCAATGCCAATTTTCATCTTTTCTATTTCCTTTCCAACATTATTATTTCCAATATTCTTGAACTATCTTACTTAAATCTTCACGAATTGATAAATGTTGTGGGCACATTGCTTCACATTTTCCGCACTTTCTGCATTGATCAGCACGCTCTTGTTCATTCAACTGTTCCATCATCTTTATTGCCTCTTTTTGATCAATTCCATACATTGAAATCTTGTTCCACATCCTGAAATTTCCCGGAATGTTGACTCCAAATGGGCATGGCATACAATATTCACATCCTGTACATCCATTTTTTTGTCTTGCTCTCACAGCAGAAACCACTTCATCAATCAAACGGAAATCCTCTTCTTCAAATGGCACATAATTATTAAAAGTATTCAAATTATCTTCGACATGTTCCATACTGGACATCCCACTTAATATTACCTTTACTCCTTCATGCGCCGCCACAAAACGCAAAGCCCAACTTGCAAGACTTGCATGAGGTGCACGCTTATTCAAATTTTCGACTACGTCTTGTGGTAATCGGGAAAGGGCTCCCCCTTTAATCGGTTCCATAATAACCAAAGGAATTCCTAATTTTTCGCATAATGAAACCCCTTTGTCCCCGGCTTGTATATTTCTATCCATAAAATTATATTGTATTTGGCAGAAATCCCAAGCCCGATATGTAGCAATTTCTTCAAAAACCTCATAATTATCATGAAATGAAAAACCAATAAATCTTATCTTTCCTTCTGATCGTTTTTTCTCCAATATATCAAGAATGTTAAATGCTTTAACAGTCTCCCATTTTTCTTTATCCAAGGCATGCAGTAAATAAAAGTCAATTCGATCTACTTGCAGTCTTTTCAATTGTGATTCAAATATTTCATCTGCATCTTCCGGCTTCTTTAATTGCCAAATAGGTAATTTTGTTGCTAAAAAGAATTTGTCTCGATCATATTTCTTTAAAACTTTCCCTACAAAAGGCTCACTATTTCCTTCATGATACGGATAAGCCGTATCAATATAAGTTACTCCTTTACGAATTGCCAAGTCCAACATTTTTTCTGCTTCTTCCTCGTTGATTTGTCCATTTTCCAAAGTTGGAAAACGCATGCAACCAAAGCCCAAAAGGCTTGGACTCACGCCTAAGTCATTCATTTTTCTATATTCCATAAGCCCCTCTCTTTCTTATATTTAATTATACATCAATTTATTAAGAAATTCATTTACTTTAATTTAATCAAAAAGTCATCCAGTATGCCTTGAAGACATGCATCAATTGCTTTAGATACCCCTCTTTCATTATTGGAACAAGTCATATATCGACATACTTCTTTTAATTTTGGATATGCATTTTCCATTGCCACACTGTAAGCAGCATATTTCATCATCTCATAATCATTCATGTAATCTCCAAAAACCATTGTTTCTTCAGCTGATATTCCAAAATGATCTTGGATTTTTTTTACAGCTATACCTTTATTTACATCTTTTTGATTGATATCCATCCAAATATCACCCGCAATCTTTACTTGATAATCTGTTTGATACTTTTTATATTTTTCATATGTACATTTTTCAACATCTTTCAAATCGCAAATACTGACGCTGAGTATATCATCCTCCATCATTTTATCAAGATAGTCTTCACTATTGATATAGCACTCATAATATTCATCAAAGCATTTAATAAATCGCTCCTCTTCAGTGTAACAGTATCCTGCTTTAGCGCCTGAAAGAATAGGTTTTGAATCCGGAAGCTTTTCGCATTCTATCACCCATTTCTTAACTTCATCTTTTGGAAGAGGATTTAACGAAAGTATTTCATTATTTATACGAATATGAGACCCATTCTGTGCAATAAATATCATTTTATCTTTAACCGGTTCAAAACATTTTGCTAAATATTGATATTGTCTCCCACTTGCAATACCGAATTTTATCCCCATTTTATCTAGTTGATTTATCTGTTTAAAAATGTCTTCAGGAAGTTCTTTATTATCATTTAATAAAGTTCCATCCATATCTGCTAAGATCAATTTCACCTTTTTATTCCTCTGTTTCTTTCTTAACATTTATTATACACAATACGACAAAAAATTGAAAAGAAAACGATGATTTTAACATTTCATTTTATCAAATCGTCCTCTTCCGATTCTCGTCGCTTTGTGAATTTTCTCTTGACA
Organism: uncultured Erysipelotrichaceae bacterium; assembly: GCA_949744505.1. Lineage (GTDB taxonomy): Bacteria > Bacillota_I > Bacilli_A > Erysipelotrichales > Erysipelotrichaceae > CATJXY01. Next base: position 48,369 of record CATJXY010000036.1, read on the forward strand.
TTCTTTATGTTCATGAGTAAAATGTATACGTACATTGGGGCATAGCCAAGCGGTAAGGCTGTGGACTCTGAATCCACCATGCGAAGGTTCGAATCCTTCTGCCCCAGCCATATTCAAATTCCATCGGTTTTCCGATGTTTTTTTATTTTATAATTAACAAAATCAAAAAAAGCCATAGCATACCCATGGCTTATATTTTTGTTATAAAATATGTGTTTTACCACTAAAGAATTCCGGTTTCAATTCAAAAATAAATGTACGAAGTGGCATTTCATCATTATAAGGATGCTGTGGCGCAATATGTTCAACAAGCTGTAATAAAACCTTCTTTTTCATATCAAAATCAGTTATTTCAGCTAATTCCCCCATTATATAAACAGATTGATAATTGTATGTTCCGATTGGCGCAACCCCTAAATCTTCTACGACAGTATATGCAGCTCTTTGACCAATACCATTTAATTTATATCCTTGTTTACCACAATGAAAAAATACTCTACCCTCTACAATAATATGATTGATTCCTACACTGTAAGGAATGTCACCTATCATGAAACTTAATACTCCATGATTGATACGATTCATTACCTCTGCTATCTGATCCATGTCTAATATAAAATTGACCTTATTTGTCTTTTTCGGAATCGAATAAACTACTAGAGATTCAAAATCTTCACCAAAAGTCATAACTTTACTGTTAGGCAGATCTACACAAACATTTTCATCTCTAACAACTACTAAATTATCTTCCACTAAACTTTTACACTGCTCTTTTTTAAATATATGCAATACATCCTTCATTTTGAATCTCCTTTTAAAATTAATTTTATTTTACACTCTAATTAATTTGGATTCAATAATTATAATTTTTTTATTTTTCGATATAATTTTTTATTTTTGATATCATCCCACACTCCATGAGAAGAATTTAAACTCCTTGATAATCTTTCTACAATATCTTCATTGTATTCTTTCACTAGCTCCTTATTCCCATCATATTTTTTCGATGCAAAGTTTTTATAAATTTTTTTTATTCTTTTTAGTAACTTTAAATATACATCTTTATCATTTATAATCTTTTCATGACATCTTTTTCTCCATAATTCTTTTGTTACCCATCCACTATATAAATCATTAAGTTCAGGAACTAAAAAAATAAATATTCCTGAAGAACCCAATCCTCTTGACTCAGAAGGTTCTTCTGTATCTTTTTCTACAATCAAAATATGTAAAAATAAATGTTCCAGCAAATCACAATAAACTAAATTTTCTGCCATCTGCCACTCATAAGGATTTTCTATTGCATTTGCTTTATGTGATAAAGCAATAGCATGATCCTCAAATTTATGATGGACATATAACCCTTCAGATGTCCTTGTCACTTTCTTATTCTTGACCCAATTTTCTGTCATATAATTACATAACCCAATACCATATTTTTCTTGTAAATAATTACAATATTCCTCATAAGTATACTTTTCTACCTTCTTGTACTCTGAATTATTCATAACACTCTCCCATTAAATATCTTAAATTATATCAAATTAAGAATACCTATTTGTTTATTACTAATATAAATTCTGATAAGTTATTTCATCATTTCTCTTCTATCTAATTTTCATAATCTGCTTGTATTTTCGAAAAAAACATGTATAATAATTTAAGAATAAATGGCACATTGGTGAAGTGGCTCAACACATTGCCCTCTCAAGGCAACATTCACGGGTTCGAACCCCGTATGTGTCACCATATAAAAGATAAAAGAGTTGAATTTTTCTATTCAACTCTTTTTTATAGTTTAATTATTTTAAACAAGATTTTATAAATTCCCGGAATAATGGATGTGCATGATTTGGTCTTGACTTGAATTCTGGATGATATTGTACAGCAACATGAAATTTATTTTCCTCAATTTCAATTGCTTCTACCAAGTTCCCATCTGGAGATAACCCACCAAATCTTAAACCATGATCTAAACATTCATTCCTGTAAATATTGTTAAATTCATAACGATGACGATGACGCTCTTGTATTAATTCCTGCCCGTAAATTTCTTTTAAGCGACTTCCCTCTTGACAAATGCATGGATAAGCTCCCAAACGCATTGTTCCACCTAAATTTTCTTGATTCTTTTGGTCAATCATTAAGTCAATAACACTATGTTCATTTTGAACAAATTCACTTGAATTTGCATCTGAATATCCTAAAACATTTCTAGCAAATTCAATTACCGAAATTTGCATTCCTAAACAAATTCCAAGATATGGAATATTATTTTCTCGTGCAAAGCGACATGCTTCAATCATCCCTTCCACACCCCGATATCCGAATCCTCCCGGAACAATTATTCCATCCATATCTTTTAGTTTTTCTGCTACATTCAACTTATTTAATTCTTCAGATTCAATCCATGAAACCTTTATTTTAGCCCCATTCTCATATCCACCATGATTCAGTGCTTCAATAACACTTAAATAAGCATCGTGTAAACGAACATACTTTCCAACCAAAGCAATCTTTACAACTTGATCACAATTATGAACCCTTTGTAACATTTCTTCCCATTCAGTCATATTCGTTTGTTGACATTTAAGATTTAATTCACGAACAATAATATCAGAAATATGACTTTTTTCTAACATAATTGGAGCTTCATATAATACGGGTAATGTACGATTTTCAATAACACAATCCGGCTTAACATTACAAAATAAAGAAATCTTTTTCTTAACATCTTCTTCTAACGGCTCATCTACACGACAGACAATAATGTCCGGATGAACTCCAAAAGACTGTAATTCTTTTACCGAATGCTGTGTCGGTTTAGATTTGTGTTCATTGCTTCCGGCAATATAAGGAACTAATGTAACATGAATAAATAAACAGTTCTCTTTTCCTTTTTCTAATGCCACTTGACGTATTGCCTCTATAAAGGGCTGACTTTCAATATCCCCCACCGTTCCTCCAATCTCCGTAATAACAACATCTGCTTCACTAATTTTACCGACATTATAAATGAAATTCTTTATTTCATTAGTTATGTGAGGAATAATTTGTACTGTTTCACCCAAATATTCTCCTCTTCTCTCTTTCATTAATACATTCCAATACGTCTTTCCTGTTGTTAAATTTGAATATTTATTCAAATCTTCATCAATAAAACGCTCATAATGCCCTAAATCCAAATCGGTTTCGGTGCCATCTTCAGTAACAAATACTTCCCCATGCTGAGTTGGGCTCATTGTTCCGGGATCAACATTAATATACGGATCCAACTTTTGAGAAGCAACTTTTAATCCACGTGATTTTAAAAGACGACCGATTGATGCAGCAGTTATTCCTTTTCCCAATCCAGAAACAACGCCACCTGTAACGAAAATAAACTTACTCACAAGAACCCCTTCTTCCTTGAAAAAACCCAAAAAAAAAGGACATTAAAACCTGTCAAAACCTCAACTTTTTTCAATGTACCTTAGGTCTTTTATATTATAACGCACCTTTTTTTCTCATTCAATAATTTTTTTTATTTTTTTAATATCCAACTTCATTCAAGAAAATTTCACTTAAATATTCTTCGCTGATTGCCCCTTGGATATATCCTAAAAACTTTCCTTCTCTATCAATGATGAAGCTGGTTGGAAATGCAGATACATAATATTTATAGAAAACCGTATCTTCGCTGTCAAACAAAACCGGATAACTATATCCCCAATTTTGCATGCGCTCGCTTACCTCTTCCTCTGTCACTTCTTGACCATCATTCGGATGAACAATAGACAGTATCACCAAATCTTTTTCATTATAACCATATTGTTCATACATCTTTTGAATTACCGGCATTTCACTTTGACAAGGACCACACCAAGTACCAAAAAAGTTTAAGAAAATCACTTTTCCTTTAAAGTCCGATAAGGTTATTTCATTTCCATTTTGATCTTTTAATGTAAAATCATAATCTTCAATTGTCGCAACATATTCTTCTTCGTTATTTGTAGAATTAGTAGGAGGTGCTGTTTGCTCAGATTTCACACTCAATGCTTTAAATCCGTCTTGAATCATATAAACTCCCATGACCATCAACAAAATAGCCATAATTTTAGAAGTAAACTGAACAATATTCTTTTTCTCTTTAATAAAATTTAAGATCTGAGCTGTGAATAATCCTAACAATAAAAATGGAACAACAAAACCAAAAGCATATAATAAAATATAAAGATATCCCATAGATGAAGAAGATGCCAAAATCAGCACAGATGCCAATGTCGGTCCCACACAGGGTGTCCATGCAAAACTGAAACAAAAGCCCAAAATAAAAGCCGCAAAAGGTGACATTTTATCATGTTTAATATTCAATTTAAATTGCCTGCTCAGCCAATTGCTTTTTATAATTCCCAACTGATATAAACCAAATAAGACAATGATCACGCCACCTCCGATTGAAAATTCACTTCCGAATTTTGTAATCAAAGAGGCTACTTTATTAGCGGATGCCGCCATCAATACATAAACACTACATATTCCCAAGATAAAACATAAAGTATAGAAAAAAACAGATGATTGTTTATAAACCTCTTTTCCATTTTCATCAATTTTTTTTGCCCCTGAAGATAATGCACTCATATATAATGGAATTAATGGCAGAACACATGGCGAGAAAAATGAAAGTCCACCCTCCGCAAAAACTAATATTAAATTTAAATTTTCCTGTATCGCTGTATTTATCATGGTTAACATTATATCATATTTTATTCATCCTTCAACATTTTAAATATTTCTTTAATCTTTTTTAGTAACAATCTTCAATCTAATATGATATTTCACAAAAACAATTACCATTTCTATTTTTTGTTTGCATTTACTTATAAAATTCAGTATCATAGTGAACAGAGAGTGATAATTATGGATCAACAACAAATAGAAAGAAGTATTGTAAAAAGATTTAGAAAAGAAATATGGGCACGATTTGTACGTGGCGTGAATACCTATGAAATGATACAACCTAACGATAAAATTGCAGTGTGTATTTCTGGAGGAAAAGATTCTATGCTATTAGCTAAATGTATGCAAGAACTAAAAAAGCATGGAAAAATTCCATTTGAACTAGAATTCATTTCCATGAACCCCGGTTATAATCAAGCTAATTATGATAGAATCATTGAGAACTCCAAAAATTTAGGAATTCCTTTGCATATATTTAACACACCTATTTTTGAAATCGTTGAAGCTCAAACTGAGTCACCGTGTTATCTGTGTGCTCGTATGAGAAGAGGTTATCTCTATGCCAAAGCCAAAGAACTCGGATGTAACAAAATTGCTTTAGGACATCATTTCGATGATGTCATTGAAACAATCTTGATGAGCATGTTATATGGTGCACAAATAAAAACGATGATGCCTAAATTGCATAGTGATAATTTTGAAGGAATAGAACTTATTCGCCCCTTGTATTTAGTAAAAGAAGCCGATATTCTTCATTGGTGTCGTTATTGTGATTTAACATTTATAGCATGCGCTTGCCGATTCACTGAAAATCTTGAAGCTCATCAAGACAATATCTCTTCAAAACGAGCAGAAATGAAAGAACTAATAAAAAAATTCAGAGAAACAAACCCATATATTGATATCAATATATTCAGAAGTGTCGAGAATGTAAACCTGAACACTTTGATTGGTTATCAAAAAGATGGACATCATGTAAATTTCTTAGATAATTATAAGAAAGAACCAATAAAAGAATAAATGAACTATTTCATACTTCTTTTATCACTAAAAATAGTAATCTTTAAACAAAAAAACAGTGAGTAATAAGATTTCTTATCTGCTCACTGTTTTAACTTATAATTGAATCCGCAATTTTTCCCATCATATATATTTTAGAATTTTCTAATTCTTTTTTTACTAAATTCAATCCATCAAGATATCCTTGATATTCTTTATCTCTTCCATCTCGCCTGTTTCTTCTTACCAATCTGATTTCTCTAAGAACATTTCGTTCTAAAACACTTAAATCGGTTGGATTATTCTTAGCCATTTGAATATATTTATCAATAGCTTCTTGATGAGCTTCTCTGTAATAGCCACGATATTGATATCCATAAGAAACATTAATGAGGGCATTGATAAAATAATCAAAACGGTTTTGAGCATATCGTCCACGCGAGCGACTATGAACTTTACCATGAGAAGAATTCCCAATTCCGCCTAATATCAAATCCGAAAAATCATCATACCCATTTTTTTTCATTTCTTCATTGACCCGATTTTTAATCATATCTCCGAAATCATTTACAGATTGACTTCCACTTGTTTCGAGTTCATCAAATAATTCATCTAGAAAATCAAAATCATTTTTATTTTTCGCCATGTATTCTACCCCCTATCTCTTTGAACAGACTTAAGTGTTCCTTCTTCCACTAATCCATCTGACTTTAAAATATTTTCAAGTGTAGACATGTTTGCGTTTAAATCCATAAATTCATCTTGACATAAAGTAGCTGTCATCGTTTTCAATGCTTCGTTGATTAAAATTATTGTTTTATTTAATTTATTCTCCGCATCTTTTAATTCTTGTAATGACTTATGATGGCTTTTTTGCAAATCAGAATATTTGCGTAAAATTTCAACTAAAATCGGAAGATAATATTGATATAATTTATGAATCTTTTCTTCTGTTTCCGGGAATTTGTCTTGAATCATCGAAATTTGAGAAAGCATTGAACAAGTCAAATACAATCCATTACTTATCTCTTCATTTGGAATATCATCATTTAATCCATTAATGATGTCAATAAATTCTTGTGTTTTGTTTTCTTCAACAACTTTATTTTCTTTCTTTTCAAAGCTTGGAGATGATTCTACTTTTGACTCTCTGTAAATCGGTTGTTTTTTATCATACAAAGACATCTGATATAACAAATCATATACCTCTTGATATGAACTCGGATAATACTTTTTTAATTCTCTCAACTTTCCGATTTTCTCATCCGCATAATATAAACAACAATCATCCGCATCGGTAAATCTTCCTTCTGATTTCAAAGTAACATTTTCTCCAATTTCAATTGAATCTGTATCCAAAAAAGTATCTTCTAAATAATTATTAATATCACGAAATTTACTTTTCTTCATTCCTGATTTTTTTATTGCGATTGAATCTTCCAGACTTTTTCTGGCAGCCTTACTGATTATAAAAATAAGAAAAACAATGAAGGGATTCCATGTAGTTACAAAAGTGATAAATGCAATGACCGGAGTCCATCTTTTCAAAATCGAAATTTTTCTCTGATTGTCTGACTCATTTCTGTATTCGTCTCTTGAATATCTCATTTTTTCCCCTTCTTTCAATTCCGCTCATTATTATATCATATTTAATCCACCTTGTGCATAATCAACATAAAATCAATACTAAATTTTTTTATAGAATAATTAATCACTTTGTTATTGAAAAAAACATGTTATTAATCCCATCAGCACTCCCAAGACTCCACCTAAATACACAAGAGTTTTTAACTCTTTATTGACAATCAAGATAATCATTTTTTCTAATTGAACAACATCAAAAGATTTTATTCTTTCCTCAATTATTTTTTCAATATCTAATGTATAGTAAATACGAGATAAATTTTCATTAATACATTCATTATATTTCTCCAAAATAAAAGATTTGAACATCGGGAACTTTTTTTCCAGAAGACTCATCAATTTACTAACTTTTAGGTCTAATATTTTATCAAACTCTTCATCAACAACTTTACTGACAATTGCATGTGCATTGGAAGATACCGCCTTATTTAAAATTTTCCCCAACGATTTTGATAAAGCAGATATCATTTTTTCATCCATAAGGCGACTCATCAATCCTTTTTCTTCCTCAAAATGTTGAACCAGAGCTTGTTTAACAAACCTTTCTCCGAAATCGAACTCTGTCAACTGTTTTTCAATTAATTTTTCAACCTTCTCTTTTAAATCAGAAATTAAACTTTCTGAATCCATTTCCGAAAACAAATTATTTAATTCTTCCTTTACTGTCAATTCACTTTTTTGATACTTTGCAATTATACGATCTATTATAAGAAGTATTTTATCTTGAATCACTTGGCTTTTTAAGGCATTCGCAATAACCCCTTCATTTAAAAGCTGTTTTGAAATCACAGTTCCCATTGATTTCGCAATACGGTCTTTTTCCTTTGGAATTAATCCCGGAGTAAAAGGAACTGTAAACTTACCGAAATGTATCGGATTTAATGGCCAAAAAAGCATTTTTAATGCAATTCCATTTGTAATTAAACCAATAATTCCGCCCATTAGAGGGAGATAAATCCATTTCAAATCCATATAAATCACCTTATATATTAGTATAGCATACTTCATGATGAAATCATATTTACCAATAAAACCACTACGATACCCGTACAAAGTGCAGGAGCATATGGAATATGAGAATTTCTATCCGCTTTTTTTGACACTATTAAATATATGGCATAAAAGCCGGTAATCATGTTTGCCAAAACCCAAGCACAAAATATCTTTTTTGCTCCTAATAAACTTCCGCATAAGGCCATTAAATAAATATCTCCTTCACCAAAGGATTCCGGAAACAAAATATTTGTCAAAAACAATATTGAACTGACAGAAAGCATCCCTATCAATATAGAAACATCTAATTTCCTCATCATTAATTGACAACTAATTAAAAGAAATAAAATACTCAGCCATAAAATATCAATTTCCATTGTCTTATAGTCAAGATAAGCAATAAGAAATAAAACCGCAATCATAAAAAAATCAAGCATTCCGGTTTCTCGTTTAAAATAAAAACAAAATACCGCAATCAATCCAAAGAATAATTCAGTCAAAAAATAAGAAAAAGGAATTTTTCCGTGACAAAATGTGCATTTTCCTTTTTGAATCATCCAGCTGATAAGAGGTATCATTGATATCCATTTTAATTTCATCCCACAATGAAAACAATAACTTCGCTTAAATATCCATGATTCTTCTCTTAAATAACGATCTGCAACTAATCGGACAAAACTTCCCATACTACATCCGAAGATAAAAACAAATATTTCCATTTTCTATCACTCCTATATTATTTTTCTAGAAAATGAAAAAAATCCTAAGTATTTACCTAATAATAATACGATTATTATGTAAAATCTTAAGATAAAAAGAACTAATTATTAGCCAACTGTTTTTGATAAAATGTATCGTATTAGATACATCCTATTTCCATTATTTAATAAAATAAAAAACTTTATTATATAGTATTCATTTAATTTATAGAAATATCTTGTTTCTCAAATATTATTAATTCATCTTATAAATAGCCTTTTCACAATAAACTATACCCTTTCCTGCATTCATATACATTTTATTAAATTCCAATTGAGAATCTAAATTATCATTAAACTTCATTTTTTCTCTTCTAATCAAATCTCCATCATACACTTTTCCTCTAATTTCATTCCAGTGATCTTCTATACTTTCTTCAATATTTTTAGTAATAATCAATTTATTTTTACTAATTAATACTTTTTTGCAGCACTCATGAAGATAGTGGTTATCATAGATTTCATCTTCTTGTACAAAAAAGAGATATCTTCCTTTACTTGCACTTATCGCAAGATTTCTTGCAGAATTAATGTTAGAATTTTCCATAAATACAATTTTCATATCACTGCGATGCGAAAATTCTTCCAATATAGTTGAATATTTTTCCGGTTCATCACTAACCAATATTATTTCATAATTAAAAAATCTTTGTTCAACGATACTTTTTAAACACTCGACTAATTTTTCTTCATTTTGTATTCTCGAAACTAAAATACTGAACAATTTATTCATGCACATCGCTCCTTAATCCACTTCCTTAATTCTATGCAATTTAAAAGATTTTATGAATGAAAATAAAAAATTTCCATTATAATAACGGAAATTTTTTAATGTTATCCTTTTCTTGATGTTTTCATGATAATTCTTGTTGCAAGATAAGATACAACTATTCCAATAAGTGCTGTAATAATTCCGATGAAAACATATCGCAATGATCCGGAATTATCAATAAAGAATACAAATGTCAGTAAACCGGGACAGCCTCCTTGAACATAGGCTCTAAGTCCAAATACAGCTGCAAAGAGACCTGAAACAAGTGCACCAATCGCAGTTCCTTTTAATGCATCGGGTCTATTGATCAAGGCTCCGTAAAATGCAGGTTCTGTTACACCACATAAAGCTGTAACGGCAAACGAATTATAAAGACCCTTTTGAGAAATATCTTTTTCTTCTTTGGCAACTGCCAATGTTGTTGCACCAATACAAATATTACTGACAAAACCCATAACCGCTGTAATCGGATTATAACCAACCGTTGCGATAAGCTGAATTCCGATTGGAGATAAAGCCTTATCTAAGCCAAGCATAACCATATAAGGATAAACAGCACATAAAATAGGAATCGCAACAAATCCGACTGTATTATACAACCACAATATTCCATCTGCCACATAGGCCGATAATGTATTTCCAATCGGCCCTAAAACAATTAAAGTAATCGGTGCTGTTATTAACATTACAAGCAATGGTTTTAAAAAGAACTTTAAAATTTCCGGAATAACTTTATCTAAAACTTTATCCACATAATACATAAAGATAACACCAAATATAACCGGCATAATACTTGAAGCATAACTTACTTGCGGCACTCCGATCCCAATAAATTCCGTAATCACACCACTTTTATAAGTATCGGATATCAATAATGCACCAAGCATCATACCCAAAACCGGTGGTAATTTTAATTGTAAACAAGTCGAATATCCCAAATAAACCGGTAAAAAAGTAAATCCTGCTTCAAACAATCCCACCATCAGTTTTGCAGTACCACTATCCATGGATACTCCAAAATAATTAATTAAAAGATTTCGAATTGCTAAGATTAATCCACCTACAACTAAAGCAGGTATAATTGGAAAGAAAATCGGTGCCACGAAATTACCAAATTTTTGAACATAATATTTCACA
>CATJXY010000037.1 GCA_949744505.1 uncultured Erysipelotrichaceae bacterium
CTTCATAATAGTTGCAAAAAATCAAATCAATGGACAAGTAATAAGTAGAGAGGTTGTTCTGCAGAGCTTCTTCTCTATAAGAATTCTCTTAGCTTCCTTAAGTGAGTACTTCTCTCTAGAGCCTTAGGAACAAATAAGAAGTTTTCTTATCTCATGTTGTACAACTCATTTTTAAAAAAGGAGGGTTAAGAAAATGGACATCTTACAAATTATCACTGTATTCTCTTACCCAACTGCTATCTTTGCTTCATTCATCACTTTGGCTTTATTAAAAGAATACACGAATTTGGAAAACAGGATCTTATCTTTAATTGCTGTCTTGACAGGTATTCTGATTGTTTTATTAGAAGATGTATTCCTATCCGGTGTTTCCATGCAAAAGATTGTTGCTGGGGCTTTATCTGGTCTGATTGCCGATGTGAGTTATGAAGCACTTTACAAAAGTTTAAAAAACAAAAAAGGAAAATTTAGGAGGTAAAAATTATGGAATATGCAATTTTCCCAATGAAAACAATATCAATATCACAAGGTTATAGCTCATCACATAAAGCATTTGATTGTAATGGTTCATCAGGGGATAGAACCACAAAAGATTATTGGTATGCACCTTGTACTTTAAAAGTTTTAAAATTGTTGGATAAAGAGCAGAGTGGATATTATAATACAATTTTATTCGGAACTTGTGATGAAAAAGGAAACCAAGCTTCTGTTATGTGTGAAGATGGCATTGCCAGAGTATTAACATTTGCTTGCACTCATATGGACACAGTAGACTGGGATACATTTAACCATAAAGAAAATGATATAATTCCATCAGGAGCAGCTTGTTATAGAGAAGGATTTACTGGATTAAATGAAACCAATCCAAGTCATGGAAATCATGTTCATATGGAAGTCGGTTTGGGATGGCAATATAAAAAACAATCAGATCATTATCTAAAAGATACACTTTTATCAGATGGAAGAACTGTTATCGGAAATACTTTTTATCAATTAAAAGGCTTTAACTCAGTTGGGTTTCAAGGAACTCAAGGGTATACATTTAAAGAGGTTTCTTCTAGAAAAGTAGAAGATTCAGGTTCAACTACTCCAACAACTCCACCTTCTACAAATACAAATTTAAAACTAGTCGCCACAAAACAGGCATTTAGAATCAGATCTTCTGTTGTTTCAGGATCTATCATCACAACCATTGCGGTAGGCGGAAGTGTCCCAATCACTGAATTTTTAGGCATTCAATCAGATGGATATCAATGGGTAAAAGTTAATCATAATGGAACAAGTGGCTATTCACAACTCGATACATATAATTGTTACACAATTAAAAAATAAAAATTCTTTGTAACTATCTAAAAAAGACAATTCAAGTATCAATACCATTAGATGACAAAAATATATCGGAGTATTATTTGGAATAAATATTCTCCGATTTTCATATTTATGACATTATAAAGATTGCATTATTGAAACTAAACCAGGAAAAATATATAATCATTAATATTTAATCAAATTCATTGTTAAAACATACTATTTTTGAATGAAAAATTTCTGATGCTTATCAGATTCACACAATAAGAACACTTTCTGATATAAAATTTATATATCTTTCGTAAATCTTCAACATATATTATACAAAAGTAACTTTTAATAAATTCTATGTTCGATTAGTCTTTGTTTTCTGATGAACGGTAAATACAAACTAATTATAAATTTAACATATTAAAAATACCCCATATAAATGAAAAAGTTCTTCAATTTCTCCTAAAGAAAATTCATTTGTCTGCTTCATAATAAATATTTAGAAACATCAATATCAACTTCATCGAAATTCGGATATAAAAAATGACCTTTATTACCATTTAAGATTAACGTTTTTCAAAATAGCAAAATAATATTATCAATTACTTCTTCGCTTATATCAATTATTAATAAATAACGACTTTTTGACTCTTGAATTTATGTATTTATTTAAAATTCATCAAATTTTCTTCATACAAACTCAAAATTTCATTAATTCCAATATAATATTGTGTACTATCTTCAAATGAAATATGCGGATCATTATCGCTACAATACAAATAGTATTCATCAAAAAAACGATCTTCGTTTTGTGCTAACTGATCCACCACTACATTTAATACCCTTACACGTGAATAAATATAAAAATCATACGTATTTTTACATTTATCATTAGCTGTATTATCTGTAAAATTAATAATACATCCATCACTATACTGATATACTTTTGTTTTTAGATTATATTCTATTTCTTGCATTCCTTGCTCATTGATATAAGCATAAGTGAACTCTTTTACATTATATAGGACTTGGTCATTATTTAATTGCCCTTCTCCTTCTGCTCGATAGGGCATTCTATAAACTTCTTCGTCTTCTGTTTCACATTGCCAATTTTGTACTAAATTATCTTTCATGGATAGTGTCACACGAACATCATTCTTTGCCTCTAGATATAAATCATTATAAGGTAAAAATGAATTTGCTTCTTCTAACCACATAGATTCTTTAGATTCAGAAGAAAATTGGCCTTCTTTTTTATCTGTAATCAAACTTTTGTCTGAACACCCAATCATCAGCATTGCAATCACTATACATGCTATTAGTTTTTTCATAAATTCCTCTCCTCCGTCTCTATAATCAATAAATTTCATTAACTAACGATCACTGCATTTATTATTTCATATAATCATGAAACAGAGAAGATGAAAAACGCGAATCGTCTATTTTAGTGCACGAATTGTATTATTTTTATAGTTTCATTTACTCTTCCTCTTCAATCAATTCTTTTATTCCCTGTAATTGTCGGAATCCTCCTGAAGTTTTTATTCTATGTTCTTTCATAGTTTCTTTGTGGATATTCTTCATATCTGCTTCTAACTCTCTTGCAGACATTCTTCTTGCTCCTTCTCCTAAAATAATCATCTGTTCCATTCCATCCGATGTCGCAACAGTTACTTCATACTTGTTTCTTAATTCATGTGTTGCCTTTTCAATATAAGAATCAGCTGTTTGTGCATGCTTTGTATAAACAATATAAATACTTCCGTTGTGATATACGGAACCACTACTCTCTTTAACTTTATATGCATCAAAAACCAAGATCAGACAAATTCCTCGATACCCTTGATAACTGCACATGATATCAATTAAACGATCTCTGGCATCATCTAAACTTTCCTTTGCGATTTCTTTTAGTTCTTCCCATGAATAAAGCATATTATATCCATCTACGATAAGTATCTCAGGTTTTTTTTCGATAATTACAACCTCTTGAAATTCTTCTTGTTTCTGACGAGGTACTTTTTCAGATACTCTTTTTTCTTTTTTATTTCGTCCTCCGCTTTGATCAAAAATTCTTAAAAGTTCCTCTTCAGCAACTTTTACCTTATGCTGATCCAATGATGCGGAGGATGAAACACGCTGATTCGAAGATTTAATATGCATATAATCTTTGACAAGATTCCACTTTACAGTAAATCCAGCCCCATGAGAACAGAAAACAGATCCTGTCGGATTCTCTAAATCACGCTCACTATCATAATGAGAAGATTCAATGACTTTTTCTTGATTTTCACATGGAAAATATCCTTCCAAGGTACATAACAGTCTCCCTTTTCCCTTGGTATAAGAAATGACTTCCAATTGATAATTTTGCATCTTGGATACAGCAGCCAGCCCACTGATTCGACTCACTAGAGATTGAGATTCTTCTATTTCAAAAGAAGCATTCATTCTCTCTAAATCAAATAAGGCCCTGCTTAAATCTTCATTGGGCACTTCTAATTTGAATCGGTAAAACGGCTCTAAAACAACACATTTTGCAGACTTGAGTCCTTGTCGAACAGCACGATACGTCGCTTGTCTGAAATCTCCTCCTTCAGTGTGTTTCTGATGAGCTCTTCCGGCAATTAATGTAATTTTCATATCGGTGATCAAAGCCCCCGTCAATACTCCTACATGCTCTTTTTCTTGTAAGTGTGTCAAAATTAATCGTTGCCAATTCCCCGCCAATTCATCTTCTGAACATTCGCTCGCAAAAACCAAACCGCTCCCGGCTTTTAACGGTTCCATTTTAAGATGAACTTCGGCATAATGACGTAATGGCTCAAAATGTCCGACTCCGATTGTCTTTTCCAAAATCGTTTCCTTGTATACAACTTTCCCTTGACTTAATCGAATCGGCACCCCTGTCCGTTGTTCAATGATTCGTTTTAACACTTCAATTTGTACCTCGCCCATAAGTTGAAGATGAATTTGCTTATCTAAAGGATGATAAGATACATGAAGTTGCGGATCTTCTTCACTTAATTCTCGCATTTTTTCTAACATCTTAACTGTATCCGCACCTTCATCAAATAAGAGCTGATAGTTCATATAAGAAGAAATGACCGGATGTGAAGAACTTTTTTCTGCACCAAGTCCTTCTCCTGCCTCAAATTTCTTTAATCCTTTTAACGCAACAATCATTCCGGCTGTTGCTTCTTCTAACATCTGATATTTATTCCCGGAATATCGTCGAATCTGATCTACTTTTTCCTCTTCAGTAAGTTTTTGCTTTGCCTTTAAAATTCCTCCTGTAATTTTCAAATGGGTCAATCTATTCCCCGCTTCATCACGAGAAATCTTATATATTTTAGCTTTAAACTCTTGATCGTAATCAATTGATTCCGTCAAATCATTTAATCCGTCTAACAACCGATCCACATGATTCATCTTTAACGCTGATCCAAAAAAACATGGAAAAACCTTTCGTTCGGCAAGACTACGCTGAATCGTACTTAAATTTATATTTTGATTTTCAAGGTATTCTTCTAAAAGCCCCTCATCCGCAAGGGCAATTTTTTCTAAATTATTTTGTATTCCATCGGTAAAATCAACACATGAAGAAGATAATTTCTCTTGCAGTTCTTCCAGTAATTCTGTTTTTTCTTTGAAACTGATATCCATCTTATTCACAAAGATAAAAACCGGAAGATGATAGTGCTTTAATAAATTCCAAATTGTTTCTGTATGAGCTTGAATTCCATCTTGTCCATTAATCACTAGGATAGCATAATCCAAGACTTGTAAAGTTCTTTCCATCTCTGCCGAAAAATCCGCATGCCCCGGGGTATCCAAAAGGTTGATTTCCGTATCTTTCCACTTTAAAACGGCTTGTTTTGAAAAAATCGTGATTCCCCGATCTCTTTCTTGAACATCATAATCAAGAAAAGCATCTTTATGATCCACTCTCCCCATTTTACGAATCATTCCCGATTGATAAAGCATACTTTCACTCAAAGTCGTCTTTCCGGCATCGACATGAGCTAAGATACCTAATACAATTTGTTTCATGGAATCACCTCTTTTCAATCCTTTTATTACTATCATTATACTTGATTTATTCTTCAAACTCAAACACTCCGCATTTCTCTGTTTTTCATTGCATGAAAAGAAAAATCCTTTTATAATTAATAAAAGAAACACATGAGGAACACTTATTAAAATGAAACAATCAGAGCAAAACTACAAATCCGAATATCAACCTTTAGCAGATCGCCTTCGTCCTGAATCTTTAAACGAGTTCTTTGGACAGCAGCATCTTTTATCTGAAGGAAAAGTTTTAAGAAAATTAATTGAAAGTGATCAAATTTCCTCTATGATTTTTTGGGGACCTCCGGGTGTTGGAAAAACAACTCTCGCTCGCATCATTTCCAAACATACTCAAGCTTCTTTCGTCAATTTCTCAGCCGTAACAAGCGGAATCAAAGAAATTCGCAGCTTAATGCAACAAGTGGAAAACAATTCCCTTTTAACACAAAAAACAATTGTCTTTGTCGATGAGATCCATCGCTTTAATAAAGCCCAACAAGATGCTTTTTTACCCTTTGTAGAAAAAGGAAGTATTATTTTAATTGGGGCGACAACAGAAAATCCATCCTTTGAAATCAACAGTGCGCTTCTTTCAAGATGTCGAGTCTTTGTATTACAAGCATTAAGTCCTCAAGAATTAGTAGACCTTTTAAAAAGAGCCTTAAATGATCCAAAAGGATTTAAAGAGTCAAATATTCAAATAAGTGATGATTTATTAAATATGATTGCTGTATTTGCCAATGGCGATGCCAGATGTGCTTTATCTGTCTTAGAAATGGTTATCTTAAACAGTGAAGCAGATGAAAACGGAACGATTCTTGTCAAACCTGAAATACTGGAACAATGCATATCCAAGAAATCACTCTTATATGATAAAAACGGAGAAGAACATTACAATTTAATTTCGGCACTCCATAAATCAATGCGTAATTCCGATCCGGATGCGGCCCTCTATTGGCTGGCAAGAATGTTAGAAGCCGGAGAAGACCCTCTTTACATTGCACGAAGAGTCACACGCTTTGCCAGCGAGGATATCGGTTTAGCCGATCCAAGAGCTCTTGAAATTGCGATAGCAGCCTATCAAGCATGCCATTTCATCGGAATGCCGGAGTGCAGTGTTCATTTAAGCCAAGCCGTCATTTATATGTCTGTTTCACCTAAATCAAATGCTGTCTATACCGCATATGAAAGTGCAAAAAAAGATGCTCTGAAGCAACTTGCCGAACCG
Source organism: uncultured Erysipelotrichaceae bacterium (assembly GCA_949744505.1). Classification (GTDB taxonomy): domain Bacteria; phylum Bacillota_I; class Bacilli_A; order Erysipelotrichales; family Erysipelotrichaceae; genus CATJXY01. Next base: position 6,599 of record CATJXY010000037.1, read on the forward strand.
GTGCCGCTCGTCATTAGAAATGCACCGACTCGTCTTATGAAAGAATTAGACTACTCCAAAGGTTATCAATATGCCCATGATTATGAAGACAAGTTGACTACGATGCAATGCCTTCCTGATTCTTTAATCGGAAGAGAATACTACAATCCAAGCGAACAAGGTGTAGAAGGAAAAATCAAAGCTCGTTTGGATCAAATTAAAAAATGGAAAGCTCAGCACAGAAAAAAATAATAAATTTAAAAATGGTTCCGATAGTAATTCGAAACCATTTTAATTTACCTTTTCGCAAATTCACCTAAAATAAAATTCAAAACCGAATTAAAATAGATAGCCACCTCATTTGTTGAATATTTTTCTGAATCATCCCAGTATTTCTTAGCAGGAGCCGTATCTGAGTTCTCTGCATGATCATCCGGTCCACCGACCAATGCTCCCTTTAATTCAGCATCATGAAGCTGGGCAATACGGTGATGAATATTTCTCGGATAATCAATTCCATATCCTGTTATAAAGCTCTTATTCAAACTGTTCTTCCCCAAAAGATAACTTAGTTGTTCAAATGCACAATCCACAAATTCTTGATGCGGGTCTAAATCATTTGCCAACAACATGACCATTGCATAATTTGCCACATACATATTCCCACCCCACAAATAGGAATATACGGCCACTTGATATCCATCATTTCTTTGTTTTTTGACAAGATAAAGAGCTTCATTCATGAACTTATCATATAAAAGTGAATATAATTCTTGATGATTCTTTTTAAATACTTCGTCTTTTAAAAGTAAAAAGCTTCCATATCCACCAAAATCACTGTATGTAAATTGGCATAACTCATTTGGATAGTTCTCAATCATATTTGAAATTTCATTCAAATAACTTTCATCATGAGTCAAAACATATAATGCCGCAGAAGCAAAATAGATTTCATCCCGATCAGAACTATTCAGATAATCTCCGGCCGAAATAGTACTTGGATTTGGAATATCTGCTCCTCCTCGTACACTTAATGCATATTGATATGCCTTAATTGCAGCCTCTTCATATATCTTAGATCGATTTGCATCAACATCTTTTATAAGCATTGCCGCAAAAGCCCACGATCCGGCACTCACTGCTGTTGCCGTATTTTCTTCTTTCAACAACAGTATTTCCTGTTCATCTTCTTGCGGATCAATTGTATCCGCAAAGCGAGGTGTCACTGCCGCATTATAAACCGGTCCCCAATCCTGTTGCATCTTAAGCAACCAATCCAACCCGACAAACGCTTCATCTAAAACATCACTGATTCCATTACCACTTGAAATACCGATCATATTATCTGAATAAGAATCCGGGTAAACATAATATGCCATAAGCAAATCATTAATCGTTTTTACAGCCGTAAGCGTATACCTTCCGTAATCTCCTGCATCATGCCATCCCCCACTGACATCTTTCTCCTCATTACTACCAAATTTATGGGCAATCTGTTTATGGCAAGCCTCATGTTCAAATGCACCACTATCTAAGTTAAATAAGTCTTGTCCACATCGCTGTAATGTCAACATCTTCAAAGAAGAATTGAATAAATCCAAATATATTCCCTCTTGAATCACAAAGTCTAAAGATTGCCCGTTGATCTGTGTTTCAATACGATATTTACCGGGTGTTTTCAATTCAGTGAAATCACCCACATAGTTCTTTTCTTTTGTATCAGCATTCTCTTTTTCATTTACCAGAAGTCCTTTATATACGATTTCATTTGTTTCTGTATTAATAACATAGAAACCATCTCCCGAATTATACTTAAATATGGCTGTTTTCTGTAAATCAGGAAGATACCCCTGTTGATTAACACTCACGGATAACTTCGTTTCCTCTAAACACCGTACCCTTAAATTTTTTATCTCTATTGTTCCTTGAGTTAAATTTTGATCATTAAATAATTCAAGACAAAAAATATCTTCTGTCATATTAGCTCGATGATGAGTATAGTTAAACGTGACTTCTTGTTTTTCTTGTGTTATTGAAAAATCATTTCGCCAAATTTCTTCCTCATATGTTTTAATTATCGCCGAACCACGATTTACAATATCTGAAGAGACTTCAAATGAGATTTCATATGTATATCCGTCTAAAAATTCAACTTCTCTTGTATTGTAACTCATTTTACCATTTTGATCCCAATTTTCTACTGTTATGATTCGATCAATAAAATCATTTTTTGATGAAAAACTTATATTTTCGGCATTAATAAAAAATACAGATTGAAATTTTTGATCACGCTCTTCAAATTCAACTTGCAATAGCTCCATTTTTGGTTGTTCTTCAATCCTTATATTACTCAAAAAGGAATTCCCAATGAGTTCCATGGACCCTTTTAAACTTCCTTTATTTGATTCAGGTTCAGGTGAAAAACATCCACTTAACAATATTCCAACCAAACACAATATTCCTATTTTTTTCATCCACATCATCCAATCTATCCCCATTCTATCATATTTCACAATAGAAGTAATGAAGATTTCATGAAGATTTTCTAAACTCCTCTGATTTACTTTTTCAACGACAAAAAATAACTATTATCAATCAATTTATAGATTTCTTCCAATTCAACACTTCCATCAAGACGAATCGTAATCCAATTATTCTTATTCATATGATAACCACTAAATACTTTTTCATTATCAATAATGCTCTTGATCTCCTCTTTTTGATATCTCAAATCAAGAATTTCTGTAATTTTATTGGATTCAAGTCCCAGTTTACTCTCAGATATGACCAATAATGCTCCGAACCATTTCTTATTTTTTTGATTTCGCCAAATGGCATTCTCAGGAAACTTTTCCCACAAGTGTTCACAATCAGCTTCATATTTTTCTTTGATGTAATCAATCACATTTTTTGTTTGATCCTGTTTAAACACATCCATCTTTGTACACTTATTGACAAGCTCATTCAAAAACATTTCAAGTTCTTCTTTCATCTTACTGACAAAATTTCCACTTGTTTCTTTCACATCAACAAGTTCATATTCATCATTTTCCATCCGATCAATCACTTTCGAAAACTTTCTTTCTTTTGAAATTTCCACTACGATCTTAAATTGAGGATTACTCATGGAAGCTTCATAAACAAAGCTATTATCTTTTCTAATAAACCCAAACTCCCTCATTTTTTCAACATCTATCGTTCTATTTTCAAAATACCGATCAAGACACCGCATAATATTCAACTCCTTTTCACTATAAAATCAAAGAATAAAACGAAACACCTTGACTTGTCTTTTCCCTTGGTCGTACATTTCATTATCCTTTGGAATATCCACAATTTCCAATAAATTCCCGCCACATCTCTCACATGTTCTTGATGAAGCCACATTATCAGGAACACATGTAATAATCAATTGCTCCAGTTTATGTTTCTTAGCTTGCTTGAATAAAAGCAGACAAGCCTTTGCGGCATAATGATGACCTCGATAAGCTTCATCAATGCGATAACCGATATTTCCACCGATATATGTTTTTTCATTGTGACCGATGCGTAGATCACATTTTCCAATGCATGTGCCATCTAACAAACATATATCAAAATAGTAGGCAGGGACCCATCTTTTTTCCGGTTGAGCATCACAAGTCTTGACTAATCTAAGAAATATTTCCTCTGACTTTAAATCCTCTGTACTATAAAACATAACCTTCCTCCAATTCAAATTAAATCTTTCAAATCCAAATATTCAAGCGGAATCTCTAATTGCCCAATTTCAGTTTTCTCAAATTCTCCATGACAATCACAGCCACATGTAATCATCAAATTATTTTCATGACATATCTCAACACAAATTGCGGTTGTCTTCTCGTCTTGTGATGGGTAATAGCACTCAATTCCATCCAATCCACACGACAATAAATCAACAAGTATTTCTTTTAATTCTTCATAAGATGAAGGTCGAATTGCCTTTTGCGGATGAGCTAACACCGCTTTTCCATGTGCCTTATGAATCTGTTCACATACTTCAAAAACAGATGGAAAATCTACACATGTATAAGAGTGATTATACTCCGAATAAATCCTAAAACTATCCCATATCGACTCAGATAGTCCTCGATCCACAAAGTAATGAAGAAGTTTCCATCCCCCCCTTTTTTTTGATCATAGATATATTCATTATAATCCTCCAGTGAACATTCCGGATGATCTTTCATCACTTTTTTCAAAAGTTCAATATTCACTTGTTCGAGCTTTTCATTATTCTTTTCAACAAAATGATGAAAATCAGGCTTTTCAAGATCGATTCCATATCCCAATACATGCAAGTAAATACCTTGCCATACACAATCCAATTCCACACCCACAATGATTTGAACATCATCCTCTTTATAAGATAAATCATCATATGCTTTTAAACAATTATGATCTGTAATTGAGATAATCTGTGTATGACTTTCCTTTGCTTTTTCTATAATTGTATCGAATGAATATGTCCCATCTGAATTATAAGAATGAATATGCATATCTGCTTTGATCATCATTTTATCTCCTTAAGTCTTTTTTTTATTATAACAGAAAAAGTCAACATATTTAAACCTCTAATCCCAATTCAGTATTTTTCTTTAATTCTCATAAGTAATACTTTTTTTCTAGTAATGTTTTTTTTCTACAAACTTTTTGTAAAAATAGTGCTACAATAAAAAAGCAGAATTTTATTCTACATAGGAGGTCTTATGAAACTGGAAATAAAAAATGTGAATAAGAGTTTCTCTTCAAAACATGTATTGAAAGGAATCTCATGTTCTGTAGAAAGTGGCCATGCTTTTGGTCTTTTAGGAAGAAACGGAGCCGGAAAAACAACTACGATCCGAATATTAATGAATGTTTTCCCATCAGATGAAGGTACTATTTTAATCGATGGAAAAGCCATTGACTACAATCAAATCAAAATCGGATATCTCCCTGAAGAAAGAGGTCTTTATCCAAAGAAAAAGATATTCGATCAGCTTTTATACTTTGCCCAACTGAAAGGAATGAATCGTGCTGATGCAACAAAATCCATTGATTACTGGTTAAAACGCTTAGGAATGATGGAATATCGTAACAAACGACTTGATACCCTTTCTAAAGGAAATCAACAGAAAATTCAATTAATTACAGCACTTGCTCATGACCCGGACATCGTAATATTAGATGAACCTTTCTCAGGATTAGATCCGGTCAATGCACAGCTATTAAAGGATGTCGTAAAAGAAGTTATCGAGAAAAATAAAATTGTTTTATTTTCTAGTCATCAAATGAATTATATTGAAGAATTTTGTGACAGTATCGCTATCTTAAATGATGGAAAAATTGTTCTTCAAGGGAATATCCATGAAATAAAGAGAAATTATACAAGAGACAAGCTTGTTATTCGTTGTAAAGAAGTTGGAAAAGTCTTAATGGATCCTTCATTGAATTCACAAAAAATAAATGAAGAAGAAGTTTTGATTCAACTTGATTCACCAAACCAAAAACAAGAAGTAATGAAAAAGTTTGTTGAAGAATTTGACATTGATGAAATTCGTGTATTTGAGCCTTCATTGAATGACATCTTTGTTGAATATGCAAAGGAACAATATTAAAGGAAGTGAACTTATGAAACAATTTAAAACAATACTTGCATTTGAATTAAAGAATTACTTCAAAAATAAAATCTTTGTCGGAGTAACCGTAGCGTTAGTGTTAGTCATTGCAGCAATCATGTTTTTCCCAAGAATATCAACTCTTATTAAAAGCGAAGAATCTTCTCAAGAAGTAACAAAAAATGAAATTATGCTGATTGTAGCCGATAGCAAAGAACATCAAGACTTGATTCAAGAAACTTTCAGCAATGCTTTCCTCAACTATGATGTTCAAAGCGCATCAAGTCTTGAAGAAGCAAAAGAAAAGATTTCTTCTTTTGAAGCACAATGCGCCTTTGTATTTAATGATTTAACCTCTTACACATATTATGTGGAAAATTTATCTATGATGGATAGCAATACAATGATTGCGGATGAAATTCTTAAAAACATCTATCATTTAGATTCAATGACTCAAAGCGGTTTATCATTGGAACAGGCACAACAAATCCTTTCCACACCCATCACTCATGAAATTGAAAGTCTTGGTAAAGATCAAATGATGAATTTCTTCTATACTTATATCATGATTTTTGCCTTATATATGGTAATTTTGCTTTATGGGCAAATGGTCGCAACCAATGTTGCCACAGAAAAGAGTTCCCGTGCCATGGAAGTTTTAATCACCAGTGCCAAACCGACTGCGATGATGTTCGGTAAAGTATTAGCTTCTTGTTTAGCCGGATTAATTCAATTAATTTGTGTATTTGGATCCGCTCTGTTATTTTTCAATCTCAATAAATCTCTTTGGGGAGAAAATATAATCATTAATTCTATTTTCAATATGCCCCTTGATTTATTCATTTACATGATTTTATTCTTCATCCTCGGATTCCTTATCTACGCTTTCATGTTTGGTGCAATCGGTTCTACCGCTTCTAAATTGGAAGATATCAATACTTCTGTTATGCCTCTTACATTACTCTTTGTTGCAGGATTCTTAGTTGTTATGTTATCTATGACAAGCGGAACGGTTGATAGTTTATTAATGAAAATATGCTCATTTATCCCATTTACTTCACCTATGGCCATGTTTACAAGAATTGCCATGAGTACTGTTCCGTTTATTGAAATCTTAATTTCAATCATCATCCTTATTGCTTCTGTATTTGGTATCGGTGTTCTCTCTGCTAAGATTTATCGTGTAGGTGTCTTACTTTATGGTACGACTCCTAAAATCGGATCCATACTCAAATCTATTTGGAAAGCATAAAAACGATTATAAAAATTTATATTCAAATAGGGTAGAGGAATAAACTCATTAGTTTATTGCCCCTCCCATTGAACCGTACGTATGGGTCTCGTATACGGCTCTACATTTATATCGGTTTCACAAACACTTAAGATAGTAATTAAGGGGATGGACCAATCCTGGTCTGTCCCCTTTCTTTATGCCTAGAGCCGGGGATAAGATAAAATTTACTACGTGTAATCCCCTCTTCTCCTATACCACCCTAGTCTCATGTTAGCACATATATAAATATCTTCTTCACTAAATCCACATTTACATGATTTATTATCTTTGTAAAAGGTAAGTCCTAAAAATTACCCTTTCTTTGGTCGGATTCCTTTTGTCTTGGTTGCATTCACTTTCAAGAATAGTTTTCTCTCTAGCC
>CATJXY010000038.1 GCA_949744505.1 uncultured Erysipelotrichaceae bacterium
CTCATCACATATCTACCCGGACACATAATAATTTCCAAATCTTGATTATCTGCCAAACAATCCGCAACAAGCAATGAATTTGTAACAATTGTTAATTTCTTATAAGAGAATAAAAGATGAGCAATCTCTCCAACTGTTGTTCCCGAATCAAGAAAAATACAATCTCCTTCATGAATATATTCTAAGCATGCCTTGGCAATCTGTTTCTTTTCCTCAACAAAATCATTCTTTCTAAACTGCATACCATGCATGAAAAAAGTATTCTTGTTTAAAACCGCTCCTCCATGTCGGATTTTTACACGCCCACCTCTTTCGAGCTCTTTTAAGTCTCTTCGTATCGTCATCGGAGCAACATCAAATTCCTTGGCCAAATCACTTACCATGACTTGTTCATTTTGTTGGATTCTACTTAGTATAATCATTCTTCTTTCTTTACCATTCATGATATTTCTCCTTATTCTCTTTTAAATTATAAACGGAATTCTTTCAATTGGCAACGATTCAAAAATTTTAAAGTATTTGTATAATCCTTTATTCCCATCCTTTGAAAGCAATACATTTGACTATAATAAAAGGACATGAGAAGCTATTCAACCCTACTCATATCCCAATATACTTATTTTATTGTTTTTTAATTAAGCTTTGTCAGCTGATCCGAACTGTTTGATCATTGCAACAACTTTTTCTTGCATAGCTTTTGCACCCGGAGCAAGAAGTTTACGAGGATCATATCCTTTTCCTTCAAGGTCTTTTCCTGCTTCAACATACTTACGAGTTGCATCAGCAAATACCAACTGAAGTTCTGTATTTACATTGATCTTAGAAACTCCCAAATCAATTGCCTTTGCGATTTGATCAGCAGGAATTCCTGATCCACCATGCAATACAAGTGGTTTACCATTTGTCTTAGCTTGAATTTCAGCCAATACATCAAAGTTCAAACCTTTCCAATCTGCCGGATATTTTCCGTGAATATTACCGATACCCGCAGCTAAGAAATCGCATCCAAGAGCAGCGATATTTGCACATTCATCCGGATCTGCAACTTCACCGTTTGATGTAACACCATCTTCTGTACCACCGATTCCACCAACTTCACATTCAACAGAGATTCCTCTTGAATGAGCGAATTCAATGATTTCTTTTGACTTTGCAACATTTTCATCGAAATCAAAATGAGATCCGTCAAACATAACAGATGTGAAACCTGCTTCAATACAAGCCTTAGCACCCTCAAATGAACCATGATCCAGGTGAAGTGCAACCGGAACAGTAATTCCCAAGAAATCATGGATTTCTTTTACCATGGCAACTACATTCTTATAGCCACACATGTATTTTCCTGCACCTTCAGAAACTCCCAACATAACCGGAGAGTTTGCTTCCTGAGCAGCAAGCAGGATGGCTTTGATCCATTCCATATTGTTGATGTTGAATGCTCCGACAGCATAGTGACCTGCATGAGCTTTTTCTAGCATTTCTTTTGCTGAAACTAACATAAATATTTTTCCTCCTATGTGTTTTACAACTTTTATTTTATAACAATTCTGTCAAAATGAAAAGGATAGATTGTTAAATTTTTAAGAAGGCGTAAAAATCCGTTGAAGTCAATTCCGCTTTTCTGTTATAATACGAGAAGTTTAATAGAAGAGGGATAGTTATGAATAAAATTGCATTTGACAATCAACGATATATCGAACTTCAATCACAGATGATTCAAAAAAGAATCCAACAATTTGATAATAAGCTTTATTTGGAATTTGGCGGCAAGCTGTTTGATGATTTCCATGCATCACGTGTTTTACCGGGATTTGAACCGGACAGTAAAATCAAAATGTTAATGAGCATGAAAGATAAAGTAGAAGTCCTAATTGTCATTTCTGCCAATGATATTGAAAAAAATAAGATTCGCGGAGATTTGGGAATCACCTATGACCAAGATGTATTACGTTTGATCGACGCATTTAATACAATCGGATTATTCGTATCCCATGTTGTCATTACACAATATGCTTCTCAAAAAAGTGTTGATGTATTTAAAGAAAAGCTTAAAAATCTTGGCATCAAAACTGCCCTTCATTATCCGATTGAAGGATATCCTGTCGATGTTACAAATATTGTATCGGATAATGGATTCGGAAAAAATGATTATATTGAAACAACACGAGAACTTGTTGTAATCACTGCACCGGGACCGGGAAGTGGAAAAATGGCAACTTGTTTATCTCAGCTTTATCATGACTACAAACACGGGGTTAAAGCCGGCTATGCCAAATTTGAAACTTTCCCGATTTGGAATCTTTCACTCAAACATCCTGTCAATCTGGCATATGAAGCGGCAACGGCTGATTTGAATGATGTCAATATGATTGACCCTTTCCATTTAGAAGCCTATAATATTCAAACTGTCAATTATAATCGTGATGTTGAAGTTTTCCCTGTACTCAATGCAATTTTCGAAAGAATTCAAGGAAAATCCCCTTATAAATCACCAACGGATATGGGTGTCAATATGGCCGGCTATTGCATTCAGGATGATGATGTTGCTTGCGCAGCCTCTAAAAATGAAATTTTAAGAAGATATTATGAAGCTTTGTGCAATCAACGTATTGAGGGAAAAAATTCCGATGAGGTCAATAAAATTGAGATGATCATGAACCAAGCCGGAATTACCAAAAATGATCGTCCTTGTGTTGCCGCCGCATGCAAAAAGGCAGAAATAACAGGGGCTCCGGCTGCTTGTATCGAACTAAATGACGGGACTTTGGTAACAGGAAAAACAACGCCTCTCTTGGGGGCTTGTTCTGCCGCTCTTTTGAACGCATTAAAAATATTGGGAAATATCAACGATGATTTACCTTTGATATCGCCAAGTGTTATTGAGCCGATATGCAGATTAAAAATTGATAAATTAGGGAATCATAATCCACGTTTGCATATGGATGAAACATTAATCGCATTGGCAATTTCAGCGCAGAATAATCCACTTGCCAACCATGCCGTGAAGCAGTTAGAAAAACTTCGTGGTTGTGAAGTACATAGTTCTGTTATTCTAAATGCCGAAGACAGAAATATATTTAAAAAATTAAAAATGAACCTAACATGCGAGCCACAATATCAAACAAAAAAATATTTTCATAAGAAGTAATATGAAAAGAGCTATGACAAATAGAAGAATGAAAATTCTTTTAAAGTTCATAGCTCATTTTATTTTTCTTTACCTTATTTTTACAACTACTCAATACTATCCTTCAACAATTATTCGGCATCATCAAGAAACTTTGCAATTCCATCACTATTGTTATCCTCTGTCACTGCATCGGCTGCTTGCTTCACTGTTTCCATAGCATTTCCCATTGCTACAGCTACTCCACAATCGAACATTGAAAGATCATTTTCTCCATCTCCGAAAATTACCGTTTCTTCCTTTGTAATATGAAGCATCTCTTGTAATTTGCGGATTGCATTTCCTTTACTGATAGATTTAGGGGTACATTCAAGCCATGTATGAGAGGTTCTCATAAAATTGAATCGATCGCCTAATTTTTTTGATAATGTTTCATAGAGCTCTTTTATAATTTCTTCATTATGGCAAAAAGTCATTTTATTTACCGATTCAGTAAATCCTTCTTGTGTTTTTAAATCATAAATCTGACTATACCCTTTTCTTTGATCTGAAACAAGTTTGAAGACTCCCCCGGTCCACGGAACATCTTCGGCAATTTCATTTTCGATACGATACTGTCTTTTGATTTCTCTTAAGCTATCTGGGATATAATCAAAAATAGTCGCATCTTGTACCCCCATCACTTCTACTTCAAAAGGTTTCGCAATTTCGAAAACTTCTTTGATTTCTTCCGGAGTTACTTGCCCCAAGACAGTATGTTCCATCGTTTTTACTTCCGTTAAAGCTGTTCCATTTGCACCGATAAACCAACCATTATACGTATCCATTTCAAGTTCTTTTCCGAATCCTTGTAATGTCTTCCAACTGCGTCCGGATGCTAAGACAACGACAACTCCTGCTTTTTCTGACTCAATTAATTTCTGTTTGGTTCTTGGTGTTATTATCCCCTCACTATTTAACAGTGTCCCATCCATATCCATGATAATCATTTTATATTTCATTTTGTTTCCCTCTTCTTGCCTGTGGCAACTCTCCTCTATTCGATTATAACGGGTTTTGATAAAAAGACCAACTTTTATTTGTATTTTTTAATAATTTATTCATTATATTTATATTCTGATAAATAAAAAAAGAGTACCAAAACCAAATATGTTTTGATAACCTCTTCATTCCATTTATCCGATATAATCAAATATTTGCATTAAATCATCAATGATAATACGTCCGCAAGCTTCCAATCTCTCTCTGTTTTGATGGCCTGTTGTACTAAGCAAGCAGTCAATTCCAAGCTCTACTGCAACTTCACTATCATGAATACTATCTCCTACCATGATACATTCTTCTTTATCAATTCCTTGAGTGCTCATCCATTGTTTAGCACGTTCGATTTTACCTGCCGCCTTGATATCTTGTATGCCAACCAGTTCATCAAAAAATTCTTCAATTCCAAAAGCACTTACCTGCTCTTCTAAGTAGTCTTGTTTTGTTGCACTTAATACTACACAACGCAATCTTTTTTCTTTCAAACAAGTAAGAGCTTCTTTACAATGTGAAACAAGTGAACAGGTTCTGTATTGTTCCACATAAGGATCCATGAATTCCACAGCTAAATCATCAAAAGATTCATTTTCTACATCTATTCCTGCTTTTTTATAATATTCTATTACCGGAAAAGTAAAAATCTCACGATATCTTTCAACACTTAAAGGCTGTAAATTTCTTTTTACAAGCATTGTATTTAATAAGTTCAAACAAAGATCCACATCATCGATCAAAGTCCCGTTCCAGTCAAAAATAACAGTTGTTTTCTTCATTTTTATCTCCTTTTAATTATAATCTTTAATATATCCAATCCTTTAATTGTCACATAATAGACTATCTTATTTTAAAGGAAAAATCAATCTTTCTTTTTCTATTTTTAACTGAATAAACATTAAAAGCGCTGCACTTTGCAGCACAGCGCTTTTATTTATTTTACTTGATTGATTAATAATTTTTAGCGTTAATTTCAAAATATGCTTGTGGATGGTCGCAAACAGGACATACTTCAGGAGCTTTTTCTCCGATGACGATATGTCCGCAGTTACGGCATTCCCAAACTTTCACTTCACTCTTAGCGAACACTTCTGCCATTTCTACATTTTTAAGAAGTGCACGGTAACGCTCTTCATGATGCTTTTCAATTGCCCCAACCATACGGAATTTCTTAGCCAATTCCGGGAATCCTTCTTTTTCAGCAGTCTTTGCGAAATCTTCATACATATCTGTCCACTCATAGTTCTCACCATCAGCAGCTGCAGCTAAATTCTCAGCTGTATTTCCGATTCCGTTCAATTCTTTGAACCACATCTTAGCATGTTCCTTTTCATTGTCCGCTGTTTTTAAAAATAGAGCTGAAATCTGTTCAAACCCTTCTTTTTTTGCTTTGGATGCAAAATAAGTATACTTGTTTCTTGCCTGAGATTCTCCGGCAAAAGCAGCTTCTAAGTTCTTTTCTGTTTGTGTTCCTGAATATTTGTTACTCATGTTTTTCTCCTCCATTTTACTCTGTTTAATTCAATTTTAATCAAGCGGTGTTTTTTCATGAATGAAGCCTGTTTTCTTCTTTTGACAATCCGGACACAGAGTGAATACTTGAAGGTCATAATACAACACTTTGTTTTGTACCTTTTTTTGTAATATTTCTGTTAGATCATCAAAATTGAAATCAATTAATTTTCCACATTCTTTGCATACCAAATGGTCATGCTTATCCATGCGATCATATCGATCCATAAATCCTTCAGTGGATAGTTTACGAATTTGTCCGTTTTTATATAACTTATTGATATTGTTATAAACGGTCGCAAGAACGATTTTCGGATATTTTGGCTTTATTTTTTCAAACACCTGTTCAACGGTAAGATGTTCATGAGAAGCATTGATGATTTCAAATATTGCTTTTTCATACTTAGTCATGATCATCCCTCTTTTCAAAAATTAGAATCATTCTAATTTTATACTGTTATTATATCGGTCTATGTCATTGTTTGTCAAGGTAATTATATAGGATTTCTATCAAATAAATTTACTTATTCATCATTGTGTTTCAAATCACTTCACTGTACAGTTTAAAACAAATAAAAAACAGATAATCGTCTGATTACCTGTTTGTTGAAGAATTATTAATTTATCTAATCTGTAAAGTTATCGAAATACCCTTGGACTAGAACGATTGGCGTTCCTTTATCTCCTGAACCACTTGTTAAGTCGCATAAAGAACCGATCAAATCTGTTAGTTGTCTTGGTGTTGTTCCCTCAGAAGCCATTTTTCCTACCAAGTTTGCATCTTTTTCTTTGATACTATTTGTAATTGCTTCTTTTAAGGCTTCTCCGCTCAATTCTTTGAAATCATTATCTGCTAAGTATTTCAACTTCAATTCATTCGGAGTTCCTTTTAAACCGCTTGTAAACACCGGGGATACAACCGGATCAGCTAATTCCCAAATCTTTCCTTGCGGGTCTTTGAAAGCCCCATCACCATATACCATGACCTCTACATGCTTTCCGGTTGCTTCTAAAAGGTCAGTTTGAATTCCTTCTACTAATTCCTGACATGTTTTCGGGAATAGTTTGATTTTATCTTCTGTTGCTTTGTTTGATCCCAACAAGCCATATTTTTCATTATAGCCACTGCCATTTACAGGTGCATTTAATATATCATCTAACCCACAAACGACTTTGGCTCCCCCTGCCTTCAGCAATCTCTTTGTACGAGCTCTTGTATGGATATCGCAAGTCAAAACACAATCTGTATAATTCAAAATTTCTTTAGCTTGATTTGCAAAAATGATTTCTACATCAGCTCCTGCTTCCTTGATCAATTCTGCATAGTAATCAATGTAGTCCACACCGGTAAATTCATGAACATTTTTACCAAATAATTCACGGTATTTTTCAAGTGTAAGTACATCACTGTATGGATTAATTCCCGCTTCATCCAATTGATCGTATGTAAGCAAAGCATTCCCTACTTCATCGCTCGGATAGTTCAGCATTAATACAACCTTTTCTGCTCCTTTTGCAATACCTTTTAAGCAAATTGCAAAGCGGTTTCTTGATAAGATTGGGAAAATAACACCAATTGTCTTTCCACCGAGTTTTGCCTTTACATCACTTGCGATATCATCCACCGTAGCATAGTTTCCTTGTGATCTTGCAACGATTGATTCGGTAATTGAAATGACATCTCTGTCTCTTAGTTCAAACCCTTCGCTTTTTGAAGCATCCAATACACTGTCAACAACGATTCTTCTTAAATCGTCTCCTTCACGAATAATAGGACAACGAACACCTCTTGATATTGTTCCAACTTTTCTTTCCATATAAATTCCATCACTTTCTTCATTATTTTCATTGATTGAAATCACTGAAAATAAATCCACAA
>CATJXY010000039.1 GCA_949744505.1 uncultured Erysipelotrichaceae bacterium
CTAGTATTGTTTAAGTCATTGATTGGCAAAAGGAATGCAGTTTCACATTCTTGTGAAAAATCAAAATTGCCTTGATTATATTCTGCTATACCTTGTGATAACAAAACTACAGAAACACCATATGATCGTATTTTTCTCAATAAGACCTCAAGAATTTCCAACGACTTCTTCTCTCGAAACAAGTCGTGTGCTTCGTCAATCATTAAAACATATCTCATGCTTCTATTACCATCCGAAGAAACATCAGTTCCTCCCATATTGGTAAACACATTGAAGATATAGTTAATAATTAAGAAAACCGATGTAAAACGAACTGTATTATCTAACTCGCCTGAAAGGGAAAAATAATAGTTATTATTTAGAAACACACTAGGGTCATTGACTTTGGAGGCAAACAGCTCATATTCGCTCAACCTCTCCATTATTTCTGTTAATGTATCTCTTGTATCACCAACTTCTTCTATGACTAAATCATATATATCTTTCAAAGATGGGTGTTTGCCATCTTTATTCTGGATGAAAGCCTCTTTTGTTGCATCTTTAAGTATTTGTTGTTGCTTCTTACCTATATTCGAATATTTAGCGATTATATCCACAAACTTATTAATACCCACTAATTTATTCTTCTCGTTTACATTATCAATAAACGAAACTGGATTAAGCGGGAAAGGAGCATTGGGCGCATTGATACACTGAGTATGTGTCGAAGTAAAAAAGTCTTCCATCTTCTTCTTATCATCTTCCGCAAGCCCTTTAAAGTCAAGAAATAAAAAATTTACCTGTCCCTGTGTTTGGGCATATAATTGCCTCAAGAATTCCAAAGCAAATTGAGTCTTTCCTGAACCAGATTTACCAGCAACAGCAATATGTTGATTATTATATAATTTGGAATTATTGAAACAAAACTTAATTTCTTCATCCGTTTTTGGATTATATCCAACTTTAATATTGATGGGACCTGAAAACTCGCTCTTATCTATATGTTGGTTGTAATTTGCAACAGGATCAAAAGATACGGGAGTATCCTCAATAGCATCAATCCCCCGTCCCAAATATTCAGTTAGAAAATCGAAAAAAGTATATTGAGGTGTATGCTCAAATATATAATTGATTTTTTCAAGCCCATGATCAATATGCAATTTGATATACTTTGGTATTGATTCGTCATTTTTAGTTATGCCATAAGCCTGACAAATCAAAGCTACATAGAAATCCTTGAACTGAGCATCAAATAATATATGATCTTTGTACTCTTTCCCTTGAGAATCGTATAGATTAAACTCTTGCGGAGTAAACCGTTTTCCGGTAGATAAAGAATAACCTAATGCAATTCTAGCGATTACATTTTCTTTCGTTCCACCAGTAAGTTTTTTAGTCAACTGGGTTACGACGTCATGATTAGCCTTGGATGTACTTATATTAATCAGCATAATTTCTATTCTTATATTCTGTAAAAATTCTATCCGTATCTATCTGCAAAAATCGAGAACCATTCTTTTGATTATCTATCAAATAAGCCCGATTTACAATCGGCTGAATCAATTTGTATTCGTCCTCCGTCAACTCCTTCATAAGAAGAGGAAAAAGAATCACCTGTTTTGACACATTAGGATAAAATTGTGTCAAGATATTCCGAGTATGACTGGTATCAAATTTTTGCATCGGGCTATCAATGAAAACAGGAAACTCTATTTCTGTTTCATCAACCAATGCACCAAGCAGAGCCGAAGCAAACATTTGTCTCTCGCCCATAGAAAGATTCCCTTTGTCAATCTTTCTATTATCGACATCATACAAGTTTATATCTACATCCTCACCGTTACCATTTATATCAACAACAACTCTATCTACAAGATTTGTCTTATGCAAAAATTTCTTCAACTTATCTTCGAGCTTCTTGGCTAGGGCCTTTTTCTTTTCATCCTTGAACTTGATCAAGAATTTCTGAATCGTTCGAATCAATCGGGAGGCTTCGTCATCGACCTCTTTATTTTGATTGGAAACAGCTATTTTTTTAGACAAGATTTCTTTTTGCTTTTTATTCGCTATAATCTCATCAGATAATTTTCCCTTTTCAGCTTCTTTAGCTGCAATATTTCGATAGATTGATTCAATTTTTCTGTCTATAGCTTCTTTCTTTTTTCTCAATTCTTGCACATAATCACTTTCTGCATTTTTCTCAGCCTCCCTTATTTTCTTCTCAATAGAAAACAGTTCTGCTTTTGCCTTTGTATACTTACTGTACAAATCATCAAAGGATGATTTACTTTCCTTTATTTTAGATACCAATGAAGTAAAATCATTCTCTTGTATCACTGTAAAATCATGCAGCATTGTAAAATGTTCAAAACGACTATTGTCAAGATCATTATAGAAATGCTTCCTTATGAGTTTTCTGATTTGATTTTCATAAAAATCTCGCACTTTAATGTCAATGTGATGATTAAAGTCTCGTTTCGCATTCTCTATATCACTGAGTATAACATCAGTCTTGTCATTTACCCCTTCCAATTGTAGTTTATTTTGCTTGTACGCTTTTTCCTCTTTTAATTGGTCAAGCATTGATGATATTAGACTTCCAGACAACCCAAACGGAATGAGGCTATAAAGTTCTTTCAGTCCATCTTCTGCTTGTCGCATTTCATTAAACAACTTGTCGCGTTTTTCATTTAATTGCTCCAATTCTTCTTGTGTCATTAGATCGCCCTCGCGGATCAGCTTGGTTTGTAATTCCTTAGAATCATGTTGCAGTAAGACCCGATCATCTTCTAAATTAGCAATTTCATCAGTCAATCTGCTAATTTCGCCTTCTGCATAAGTAATGGTAGCTATCAGCGCAGTAAACTCTTTCTTTTCTTGAGGCTTTGCCGATTCTCGCCTATAGTCATCTTGGATTCTTTCTAACTCATTTTTCAAATCGTCATATTTCTGAATCCCCAAAACCTGAGAATAAGCCCGACTTAAATCCTGACGTTGCTCCGGAGTATTGATTTGTGCGAACGAAACAATCTTTTCAGCATCAAAGAAAAAGAATTTTGCGATCTCTATCGGAAGAATATAATCTCTAATAAAGATTTCTTCTTCCTTCGTTATTTCATCCTTTGTACCTGAAAACAGGTCACTTTTCCTCCCGTCAATAAATATTTCCAATTCGTCATCATAGTTGGTTGCACTATCATACGAACGTGTGATTTTTATATCAGTACAAGGAACATCCGGGATTTCAACA
>CATJXY010000040.1 GCA_949744505.1 uncultured Erysipelotrichaceae bacterium
ATTTTATTGTCAAGCTTATGTTATAATTTCGTTTTTTTAGATTGTTAATTTACTATAGAAATTATTAACAAAATAATATCAGTCTAAATATCGATAAATTATTTCGTCATTTATAAGTAATAATATCTGCTTTTAGTTTTTTATAAAATATGACTATGAATTTAAAGAGAAGCCTATAGATTTATGATTATGAAAAAATATACACTTCTTTTAAATTATTCTCTATAGTAGTTAATGAATACATCAATCACTATAATTACAAGTGAATTAAATCGAAAACAAAATGGATGTTTCCTTCGATATACAAGGAAACATCCATTTGTTTAATTAAAATCAAATTTCGATATGTCTAGGATTTTGGATCCATATCAATAGAATAAAGTACCCTTTAAAGTTGCCACATATAAAAAATAAATGTACAATCCAAATTTATCAATATGAACACGTTGTTATCCAATCTGAAAGAGTTAAGGTTCATATTAGTAAAAAAACATTTTTCATAACATAGCAAATATGAAGCAGTGTATGTATTTCTACAAAACTGTAAACATGTACAGAATATTCTCTTTACGACGTTATAAACTCATATTCATAATTTTGATTAGACTATTTTATATGATAAATTCTGTATTGTTTTCCCCATTTATTCTCCTTCTCTTAATTTTCCTAATGAACCTCCCGGATGATATTGAATGTATTGTTGTGGACTCATTTCTTTATAAGCTTGTAACATCACACTTAATTGTTGAAGAATGATCATCTCAACAAGAACAGAAGCTCTTGGTGCACGATTTAATGGACCACCCTCTTGCTCAACACCTGCAAATAAGTATACATCCGAAACTTTTGCTAGATAAGATTGATAATTACCTGTTACGCCAATAATCTTGCAACCATTTTTTCTCAATGTTTTTACTGTTGCAATTAACTCCATAGTTTCTCCACTATTAGAAATACAAATAACAATATCTCCATTTTCACATTGCCCGCTCGAACCATGAACCGCTTCTGTACCATTTAAAAAATATGCAGGGGTTCCAACAGAAGACAACAAGGATGCAATATAAGTAGCAACATGACTCGGTTTTCCAATCCCCGTTACATGTACACGCTTTTTATTTCTCTCTATATTTATAATCAAATTAACAGCCTTAATAAGTTCTTCATAGTTTATCTTATAATCCAAAAATCTTACGATTTCTCCTTTAACAATGTCAATATATTGTTCGTATGCTTGTTTACATCTTTCCATTCTTACCTCCCAAAACAAAAGTAAAACAGATTAATTACGTGTATTCATTTTATTGTTACATTAAATTATAATCTATTTTAACTAATGATCTTCATATATCCAATATTTCACTTTTGGCTCAACGAGTTTTCTCCAAAATTCTAAGCATTTGCCAATCATAACAAAACATAATAATGTTCCTATTCCAATTTTACCATGAAGCAACATTGCAATAATTAACAACAAGCCATCAAGACTCCAGCGCACATGTGAATACGGAATATTATATCTCTCGCTAACACCAACATTAAATGCATCAAGAGCTGTCAATCCTGTATTGGCACATATCAACAAATCACTTCCTAATGCTGTAACCCCAACAGCAAGAATAACCATGAAACATCTTATCCAAATACTCTCAAATTCCGGGAAATAATTAATAACCCAATCCACCGGCCATTTATTCAATATCAAAAACAAAAACGTAGATAATCCGATTTTAGTTTTATCAACATAGAAAGCCATAATCAAAAATACACAATTAGCAAAAAGAGAGATAGATCCTACACTTAAATTAAACATCCTGCTTAGACATGTATAAACTGTTGCATTGGCTTCAGCGCCCAAATTTAGTTTCACAAGCATCCCCATTGCTACACTTAGGATAAGCACTCCAATCATACATACAATGTAGCGACGGTATAGGACTCGTTTTGTCTTCCTATACTTTTTAATTTTCAATAAATTTTTCAAGGTATCTTTTCTCCATTATCGAATAAACCCTTTTACATATATCTGTATATTCCATGTACTTGATCTAACTTACTTTCGTATATTTGTGCATTTATATTGCTTCTCTATATGAAAATACATTAAAGCTTCTTCTATTTTCTCATCTACATTTGGTGTAATAATCGGTTTTCTTGCTTCTCCAACCGGTATTCCTGACAAAACCATAGCGCGCTTAATAACAGAAGGCTGTGTCCCAAGTTTAATTACTTTCCGTAGTACATCAACATCCATTTGTGCTTGTATGGCTTGATCTATATTATCATCAAAATAAGATTCATAAATGTCAACAACTGTTTTTCCGATTAAATTTGCACACCCTGCAATAGCCCCACTTACCCCCATTTTCAACGTTTCTAAAATTAAACCATCTGATCCATCTAATACACAGAAATCTTTGTCTTTAGTCAACTCAACATATTGTCTCATATTTTCAATATTACCACTGCTATCTTTTACAGCCACAATATTTTTGATGTTTGCTAATTGAGCCACTGTTTGTGGATCAAGATTGTTTCCAGTAAACTTCGGAATATTATATAAAATCAAAGGTAAATCAACAGCAGCAGCAACTTCTTTAAAATATTCATATAATTCTTCTTGTGTAAGTATAGCATAGCTCGGAGTAATCACAGATAATGCATCAACTCCTAAGGCCTTCATTTCATTTGATAGCTTTATTGTTTCTTGTGTGCTATTCAAACCACTTCCAGCATATACCGGAATCCGATGATTGACCCGTGTAACAACAGCATTAACCAATTCTTTTTTTTCTTCATTGGTCATCATATAAAATTCCCCATTCGTGCCTAGCAAAAATAAACCATGTACACCATCTGCAATAAGTTTTTCAGCTAAATCACACGCTACCTTACAGTCAACATTTCCGTTTTCATCAAAAGGTGTAACCATTGGTACGATAATTCCATTTAAATTCATTTTATTACTCCTTCCAAGTTTTCAATCCATAATAAGGCGTTAAATCCGAAATATTGGATTCAGTTCGATATAATTTTTTTGGCTCAAAAGCAACTGAATCTCTAAATGTGAGACATCCTAAGTCAATCGAATTTGCATCTTTTACAAAATTATCATAGAAATATGTGCCAATCTTATTTTCATCAACATATATATCAAGTTTTATCTCTTGAATTTCCGATAAATGAATTTCTCTTTTCTGTGCTTCATACACAGATAATAATATTTCTATTTCATTGAAACATTGCGGTAATTTATAAGGATAAATCTTAAAGTTTTCCTCATAATCCAATAATTCTTTTTCCTTATTTAAACGATGAACAGCACCACTTCGATGGTGATGTAAATTATAAAAAACAATATCATATCGTCTTGGTAAAAAATGATTTTCATCTAATATCAATAAAAATACATCTGCATCAAAACAATCATGCTCTTCTTTTAATTTCCAACTAACTTCTATTTTTATCTCTTTATTCATAATAACCACAACAATTTTTACTTTCCAAATGCAATACATTCTATTTCGCAAAGAACACCACCCGGAAGTTCTTTTACCGCCACACATACCCGTGCCGGTTTTGATGTAAAGTATTTTTTGTAAACTTCATTAAATGCAGATGCGTTCGACATATCAGTTAAATAACAAGTTGTTTTTGCGACATCACTAAAATCCAATCCAATACTTTCTAGCATGGATGCAATATTTTTGCATACTTGTTCTGACTGTTCAGTTATGTTTTCACCAACATTTTGTTTTGTTTCATAATTTTTTGGTGTTTGGCCGGATATAAAATATAGATTTCCAGCTTGCACAACTTGTGTTAATGGACTGGTTGCACTTGATGTATATTTTGTTCTTGGATATTTCAGCATTCTTTCTCTCCCTTCCGTGCTTTTTCAAAAGCTTCCTCTATTTTTCTAGTAAATAAATCTGTATAATCATGCCGTTCATCATTAAATGGAAGATTGTAAACATCTGGAAAAGATACATCTTCCAATGTTCTGACAGGATTTTCGCTTTTTCCAACCACATGGTTCCAATCACATTCAATCAAATAAAGATCCATAAACATCATATGTGGTACAGAAAAATCATTTGGTTGACGATGATTATGTTTTAAGATTAATTGAAATCCTTCACCGAATAGCTTTGGATCTTGCTTTTTATCGATCAAACGAATTTTCCCTCTTGCCATGATACTTCGGAAATCATGATTCGTATGCATATAATGCTTATCTGGATAGTTTGAAAATGTACTGAACGTTGCAGAAACATTTGGATTTTTATTCCATAAATCAACTTTATGCCCTTCTTTTGCACAATGAACATAAATTTTTAGAAATTCTTTTTCTATTTTATAGCCAAAATTCATGGGTACTACATATGGATATTCATGATCGAATACACCAACATGGACTATGGAAATCATATCGAATATAGCAGAAAGAAGCTCATGATCAAATATTGCTTTTTCATACCTTCTCATTGGAATATCAAGCATAATTTTTCCTTTCTATATATCCGGATATCTGAATTTGATATCCGGATATGATTTATTTTTTAAACAATCTTCAAAAATGATAAAGCCAAACAGATAATGATAATTAACATAATAGCTTTACCAACATTTGTTCCACGCTTTTTCATGTAGAAAAAGACTGCCCAAATTGTCAAAAGCGGTAATAGTCCAGGGAGAATTGAATCAAATAATGCCTGCAATGTCTGTGCATTCTCTCCTACTGTCCATGAAATAGTTGTAGATAACTTTACATTTGATGCAGCCAAAGATCCCATCATAATTAACCCTAAAGTACTCGCAGCATTTAAAATCGTATCCATGATTCCATTGGATAATAACCGTGTAATACCATCTTTACCAACTTTGTAACTGTACTTGGTAAAAACCCAACCCATAGCCCATTCTAAAATGGCTTGAGTCCATATAAAGAAGAAGCCAATCGGAGAACCCGTTGAACTCATTGCAATAGCAATTGGATAAAAAATTTGATTCAATGTTGATGCAACACTGTCTCCAATTCCGGCTAAAGGCCCCATTAATGCTGTTTTCACACTCGTAATTGCTTCTCCGGGAACATTTTCACCATTTGATTTTTCTTCTTCCATTGCAATACTGACACCTAAACATATACCTGCAAAATCACCTTGTGTGTTAAATAAAACCAAATGTCGTTGTAATGCGTCACGATACTCATCATCATTTGGATATAATTTTCTTAGTAGTGGTTGCATTGCATAGCAATATGAGGGAGTTTGCATTCTTGAATAAGAATTACAGAGTTCAACTGTCCACCACCAACGATTATAAACTTTACATAAATCTTTTGTTGTTACTTTTGTTTCCATACTTCTCCTCCTATTCATCTTCAGGTTCATTTAAAGTTGTTGTCAACTTAAATTTATTTAGCAATAATTTTTCTTTTTCCATATCTTTCAAAGTTACTGCAATCACAAACGGTATCGCAAATGCAGCCACATAAATCGTTGACAATCCCATTAATTTAGTTGCAAAGAAACCAATGAAGAAAAATGGATATAATGATTTCTTACCAATAACAATTAATGTTAATGCAAACCCAAATGCTGGTAATACTCCTCCGGCAACTGAGAAGCCATTCGTCACCCATGCCGGAAGATTATTTAAGATAAAATCAACCGCATCTGTTCCAAAATAGACCAAAGCAAAAGCAGTTGGGAATCGAAGGACGAAGTTTGTTAAAAATGTATATAACCAAACACATCGAGCAATTCCTTTATGATCTAATTCTTCAGCATGTTTATCACATGCTGTAACCCAAAATCCATTAATGATACGACGTAACTGGTCAATGAATACTCCAATAACACTAAACGGAGTTGCAATAACAAGCGCCATTTCCGGACTCTGACCCGTTGCTAATGCAACTGGAATGGCCACTGCACTGGCAAGTCCGACATCTGATGGTAAATTTCCACCCACCACAACAATTCCCAAAAATGCTAATGTTAAATAACACCCCATAATCATTGCGTCTTGCATATTTCCCATTAGCAATCCGCATATAAAAGCCATTGTAAGTGGTCTTCTTACAATTGGAAACACACCATTCCCTAATCGCCACTGTCCTATCGTATAGACTAGTCCTGCTACGATAGCAATTAATAATTTATTTTCCATAACATACCCTCCTATTTTTTACCATAAATTTGTATTAAGTCAGAATACTCTGTTTTCTTCAAATCCGGTGTTAACTGTGCAAATACCGAAATATTCAAATCATGAATCTTACGAATGCAAGACATATCCTCTTCATTCACAAAAGTTCCCGCCACCAACATCACTTTATCATTAGTTTTCGGCATAATACCTAAATTGATAAACGGCACTTTTAATCCACGCTCTAACACACGCAAACAACTCTGCGGATCTTTGAATAAAATCATAACATTTCCTTCTTTAAACTGATTCATTTCCCAAAATTTAATTGCTGTATCCTCATCATAAATTTTTACAATAATATCAGACGGAGCCGCAGATAATAAAACTTGTGATACAAATGAATCATTCTTCAGTTCATTATTGATAACAATAATTTTGGTTACTGAGTAGAATTTTCTCCATTGTGTTACAGTTTGACCATGAAGTAAACGATTATCAATTCTTGCCATAACAATATCAGCCATTCTTCATTTCTACATATCAATAGATATGTTCTCCTTTCCTTTGGGTAGTTCACTGTATTGTCAGAATGTATATGCTGCTCTACTACTTCTGACAATTTTATAAGAAAATATAACCCAATTAATAAATTTTCTTATTTCATACAATTTTAGTTATTTTATAAATGAAATTCATCTCTAACAACTATAATGCCATTTCTTGTATCTATACATAACTTTTTTTTCATATCAGCCAATGATTTTGTATCTCTCAGCTCACAAGCCTCGATCAACATCGGAAGATTAACTCCTGTTAGAACTTCGACATTTTGATTCTTCAAATATGACGAACATACATTAAAAGGACTACCTCCAATAATATCTGTCAGAATCAAGATGCCATTTCCGTCATCCATTTCTTCAATTTTCTCATTCACATGTTCCTTAAGCAAAGTTACTTCATCTTCCGGTCTTAGTGATAACGCCTCACATTTCTTCTGTGCACCCGTTATCATTGTGAGTGAATTAATAAGCTCTTTTCCAAAATAGCCATGTGTTACTACTAATATCCCTATCATTTGTCCTCCTTTCTTTTGACACTTTTATCTTCCATCATCATTCGTGTCATAAATCATGAATCTACCATTCTTTTCTTCTTGCAGCATTTAAGAAAAAAGTACATCAACAATCCGCATATATTTCAATCATAGTCTTTTTATTTTCCGGATATACTTGTGCACTAACAAGCACACCTCTAGTCAAAATCTCATTCACTGCTTGTTTATATTCTTTCGGAATTTTAATTTTTTTGCTCATATATCTTTTATCCGCTAAAGACACTTCATCTACAAAGATTCCACTTTTAATAAGTTGCAACGCTTCAACAGGTGTTGCACAAAGTAATAAAACATCATCCTTGTATTTTTGTAATTTTTTTTGTGCTTCATCAATCTTACAGACCTCTACATCAATCCAAAGTGGGACAAGTGATTTATACACATTTGTCATAAATACATCGTTTGCAACTCGATTATCTGCAATCAACAATTTTGAAAAATTATAATATTTGCACCATTCGTTAATTAATTTATCATGAATAAGGCGCTCATCACTCCTCATCAACAATTTCATATAGTGCTCTCCTTTTAATTGACTCAGTGTCCATTAATTCTTCTTTCGCATACCATAAAGATTTTTCAATTGCATCTTTAGCCGTCAAACAATATGTATCATTTAATTTCATCAAAAGAGGAATATTTATTCCTGTAAGATGATAGAAATCATAATCTTTCATAAGCTGCATCACAATATTAAACGGTGTCCCTAATTTCACATCTGTTAATACGATTACTTCTCCTTTATCCATAAGTTGAATGATCTTTTCTCGTATCATGTCAATATAGTCACAAACTAAAGTTTCCTCGTTGATACAAATTGTATGAACCTCAATTTTCAAATAACATAATGCATATAATGACTTCTTCATCTCATCTGCGAGATAACCATGCGTAATCAGCAATAATGAATACATTTTCATTTTCTCCTTTCTATGTTATAATAAGAATGTAAACGTTATCATAATTTATATTGTTAGTATATATCAATTTTGATATAAAAAAATAAGGCACTTTCAAGTGCCCATGGAGAATATAATGAAAAACAGAACTACACTTACCGGGCTAGATATCATAAAATGTATTATTGGTGATAAATGGAAATTTTTGATTGTCTTTCATTTGTTTCAAGGTTCTTTACGTTATGGAGAACTTCTATTTTATGTTGACTCAATTACAAAAAAAGTTCTAACAGATAATCTGAAAGAACTTGAAAACTTACATATATTGACAAAAACCAAAATTATCGAACAAAACAAACAAATCGCTATTTATACGCTTACTGATATCGGAATATCCTTAAAACCTCTATTTAGTGCTTTAGTGGAATGGGGAGTAAATTATCAAAATGAATACAAAATCATTCAAAAAGATAACATATAATTTTTCATACAAATTGTTCATTTATAAGTATTTTCAAATTATAAAAATAGAAAAAATGTTCTACTTATAAGAGATCGAGCAGAATATAAAATGGAATTTATGGTTTAAATCTTATATACTTATCAATAAACTCATCATATAATTCTTTAAATATTTTATTAAACATCTTCATATTTTTTGGTATTTTTAAAACGGAATGACCGGCAATATCTTCATCTGTTTCTGAACATAAAATTATACTAACTGTAAAGTTATCACCTTCTATACGTTTTAACTCATCATAATTCTTACATACATATCCATTTGCCCTACATCCCGATGAGTGATTCTGTTTGTTTATAAATCAATGATGTATCTTAAAGCAGAAACAATATCATCTGTATTCTCAACTTCAATAAAATTATTTGCTCTTATTATATTATCATTCATCAACTTTAGTCTTTACTTTTAATGTAATACCCACCATCTCTCGATGAACCTATAAATTCAACCAATTTCAATTTTCTTAATTTGAATAGAACATTATTTATTGAACTCTCTTTTAATCCACATATTTCACTTAATGCAGGAATTCTTAATCACGGATTATTTAAAATAGTATCATAAACAATTTGTTGATTTGTAGGTAACTTTATTATTTCAGTTTGCAACAGTTTATTATATTTATCCTCGTTTTCTTTATTGATATACATAATGACTTATGTATAATCATCTGTTTCATTATCTGGTAAAAACACTGGTGAATCATTACCATTTTCTTTGCTGTTTTCGCTTCGCAATAAAAAAGGAACTACTAAGCTTTATTTAGTAATTCCTATGTATTTTTAGTCAATTTCTAAAATGGTGTACTTTTGGTGTAAAATTCACTATCCATCAATCCAAAAAGCCTTTATTTAGGGCATTTAACCACATAAAATCTCTATTTGTTCTTCATATGAGGGAATAACAAGACCTCACGGATGGAATCCTCTCCTGTTAGTAACATAACCATACGATCGACCCCAATACCGATTCCTCCGGTAGGTGGTAATCCATATTCCAAAGCCTCAACATAGTCTACATCCATTTCACTTGCTTCATCATCTCCAAGTGCCTTGAGTTCTAATTGCTTTTCAAATCTCTCTCTTTGATCAATCGGATCATTTAATTCACTAAATGCATTTCCATATTCTCTTCCGCAAATAAACAATTCAAAACGATCGGCAAATCGTGGATCTTCTGCATTCTTCTTCGCAAGCGGAGAAATTTCAACCGGATGCCCATAGACAAATGTCGGTTGAGTAATAGTTTCTTCAACAAACTGTTCATAGAACAAATTAATAATATGCCCCACTGTTCTCTGGTGTGGTTCAACCTCAACATGATGTTCTTTTGCTAAAGCCAGCGCTTCATCAACACTCATATCTTTCCAGAAATCAACCCCTGTTACCTCTTTGATTCCATCTACCATATGTAATCTACGATAAGGAGCTTTTAAAGAAATTTGCTTTCCTTCCCATTCGATTTCTGTTGTTCCTCTAGCGGCAAGAGCACAATTTTCAAATACACCTTCGCATAATTCCATCATTCCTTGCAAATCAGAATAAGCTATATAGGCTTCTACTGTTGTGAATTCCGGATTATGTGATTTATCCATTCCTTCATTTCTGAACAATCTACCGATTTCATAAACACCTTCAAGTCCTCCGACAATTAATCTCTTCAAAGGTAACTCTGTCGCAATACGCAAATAGAAATCCATATCCAATGTATTGTGATGTGTTACAAACGGACGTGCTGCTGCTCCACCCAAGATCGGTTGTAAAATAGGTGTTTCAACTTCAATCAAACCTAATCCATCAAGATAATTCTGTAAAGCACGGATAATTCGAGGACGCATCATCGCAACCTTTTTCGCATGATCATTCATAATCAAATCAACATATCTTCTACGATATCTTTCTTCAACATCCTGAAGACCATGGAATTTTTCCGGAAGCGGACGCAATGCTTTACACAAATGAGTATAACTTTGGGCACGAACAGAAAGTTCTCCACTATCTGTTTTACAGATGACACCTTCTACCCCGATAATATCACCAATATCACTTGCCTTAAAAATCTCATAGGCCTCTTCTCCGACTACCCCTTTATTGACAACGACCTGAATTTGTCCATCCCGGTCTTGAATGTGCATAAAGCCAAGCTTACCCATTCTTCTTTTTGTCATGATTCTTCCGGCGATTGAAGCATGTACATCCTTTTCTGCCAATTCTTCTTTTGTATAAGATTCAAATTCTTCTCTGATTTGTTGTGAACGATGTGTTCTCTTATAAGCATGACCAAACGGATCAATTCCTTTATCACGTAAATCTTCCATCTTTTGACGACGAACACGTTCTTGTTCTGATAAATTCTGTTCCATAAAAACCTCCTATTATTAAATTAAAAAACTCTCATCCGACTAGGGACGAGAGTTATCATCGTGGTACCACCCTGCTTCATGGAAGAATCACTTCATTCCATCTCTATAACTTGTTAAATCAAGTTGACCTTTATCGCAGGTTTACGCTGTTGCTCCAAGCCTTTATTCACTCATGCTCCATGATCCACCTCTCACCTTATGGGACTCTCTTTGCACTTTACAATGAGTTACTCCTCTCTTCAATGCTTCAGTTATTTGATTAGATTATACGGATTTTCTATATGCTTGTCAACAGAAAATACTCACATCATTTTTATCTCATCGATTAATGTAAAATCATCTTCTTCTAATGCTAAACAATACTTATCCAATATCATTTCCAATTGGTTATATGTAGACATCGTATTAATATAATCCTTGATTCGATGACTGTGCGAAAGTCCTTGAATGTACCATGAAGCATGGCCTCTCATCTCTTTGATTCCTAAAACTTCACCTTTTAACTCGATAAGACGCTTTGCGTGCTCTTTAGCCATCGCGAATTTTTCTTCCACAGTAGCTTTCGGACATTTTTGATGATGTTTTAAATAATAAACAACCTCTCGTATCAACCAAGGATCTCCCAAAACACCTCGTCCGATCATGATGGCATCACATCCGGTACTCTCTATCATCGCAATTGCATCTTCAACACTACAAATATCACCATTTCCGATTACAGGAATTGAAACAGCCTCTTTCACTTTTTTGATATAGCTCCAATCACTATGCCCCTCATACATCTGACTTCTTGTCCGTGCATGAACCGCAATTGCGGAAACTCCTGCCTTTTCCATCAATTTAGCCATTTCTACCACATTGATATGTTCTTGATCAAATCCCAATCTCATCTTAACCGTTACCGGTTTTTTCACATTTTCAACAATTGCTTTCATTACTTCATATGCATGTTTAGGATCTTTCATCATTGCACTACCGGCATTGGATTTTATAACTTTTGTTACCGGGCATCCCATATTAACATCAATAATATCGCAATCACTTTCATCATCCAAAAATTTAGCCGCAGTAACCATTGAATCCAAATCACTTCCAAATATTTGCATCGTCAACGGATGTTCTTTTTCTGTGATCTTGCTCATGTTCAAAGTTTTTACATTCTTATATGAAATCGCTTTATCACTTAACATCTCACTATAAATTAAACCGGCACCGAATTCTTTTGCTATAGTTCTGAATGCGGTATTACTGATTCCTGCCATCGGGGCTATGACAACTTGGTTTTCAATTTCAACATCCCCTATTTTCCACATGACTGCTTAAACTCCATGATGCACTGTAATTCTTCCTCGGTAAAATGATATTGTTTAGAACAAAACTGACAAGTGATTTCACAACCATGATCTTCCTCTTTCATCTCTTTTAAATCTTGCAAATCCAAAGTCGATAAAGCTCCCATAAAGCGATCTTTACTGCAATCGCATTTAAAACTAATCTCCCTTTCTTCTAATATCTGTACATCTTCAAAAAGGTCAGATGCTAATTCATTGGCATTTTTTCCTTCCATCACCAAAGAGGAAACAGGTCGAAGCTCAGAAACAGCTTTTTCTGCCAAAGCAATATCTTCTTCTGTTGCATCCGGCATCATCTGTATCAATATTCCACCGGCTGATTTAATTGAATTATCTGTATCTACCAATACTCCTACACTAACTGCACTTGGCGTTTGCTCACTAACAGTAAAATAATAGGCAAAATCATCTCCTATTTCTCCACTTTGAAGTGCAACCTGCCCGGTAAAATCATTTTTCATATTCAAATCTTTGATAATTTTTAAATATCCATCCGTTCCTACTGCTGTTCCAACAGCTAATTTCCCTGTATCATTATAAGTCATGTGGATATGTGGATCCCCAACAAAGCCACGAACTGTTCCATTCGCATAAGCATCAACCATAATTGTTCCGATTGGCCCACCGCCGTTGATTTGAATCGTTACTTTTTCTTTTTCACTCTTCAACATGCTCCCCATCATACATCCCATGCTTAATACTCTTCCTAAAGCGGCAGCACTGGTAGGCCACAACTCATGATCTTGTCGTGCAACTTCACATAAATTTGTTGTCGTACATGCAAGAATACGAATTCTTCCATCACATGCTATTGCTTTTACTAATCTATCTTTCATTCGGATTTCCTCCTTCAGCAGAATCAAGTTTATTATTTTACAACTCAAAAGTCAATAAATAACATGATTCCTTTAATTAAAAACCGGATTATTCATCCGGCTTTCATTATTCATCTTCTTTAATTTCAGTTTCTCCTAGTTTTTCTTCAACTTGGACTTCTTTTATCTCAACAGGTTCTTCTTCCTTTTTTAAAGTAAAAGTCCCATCTTCGATCTGATGAATTTCTTCAGCAGTAATCGTTTCTTGTTCAAGTAAAACATTCGCAATGTTTTCCAACAATGATTTATTTTCATTGATGATTTCTTTTGCCTTATCATAACATTCATCAACGATTTTTCTAATTTCCTTATCAATTTCGTAATTGATTTGATCTGATACATTAGAATTAGTCGTATAATCTCTTCCTAGGAAAACACTTCCTTCTGAACGACCATACTTAATTGGCCCCAAATCACTCATACCATACACAGTAACCATATTTCTGGCAATTCTTGTTGCTTCCTGAATATCATTACTTGCACCACTGGTTACATCATTAAAGAAAATTTCTTCTGCGGCACGACCACCCAAATAAGAAGTAATCGATCCGATCATATCTTTCTTTGTATCCAAAATCTTTTCTTGTTTTGGAGACATCAAGTTATATCCACCGGCTGTACCACGAGGAATAATCGTTACCTTTTCAACGACGATCGGACTATCCCCCTTCAAACCGATGACTGCATGTCCGGCTTCATGATAAGCAACAAGTTTCTTTGTCTCCTCATCGTATTTTCTACTCTTTTTAGCAGGTCCCATCATGACACGATCAATCGCTTCATCAAGCTGATTCATGCCAATCTTATCTAAATTTTCTCTAACTGCCAAGATAGCTGCTTCATTTAAAACGTTTTCAAGCTCAGCACCACTGAATCCCGGTGTTCTTTTTGCCAATGCTTCCAAATTAATATCCTCTGCAAGTTTCTTGTTTCTGGCATGCACTTCAAGAATCGCTTTACGTCCTCTTACATCCGGTAAACTAACTGTAATTTGACGGTCAAAACGCCCCGGTCTTAACAAAGCCGGGTCTAATACATCCGGTCTGTTTGTAGCCGCAATAACAACAATTCCGGCATTATCACTGATACCATCCATTTCAACTAACAATTGATTCAAAGTCTGCTCACGCTCATCATTTCCACCACCGAGACCGGCACCCCTTTGACGACCTACCGCATCAATTTCATCGATGAAAACCATACAAGGAGCTGTTTTCTGAGCTGTCTTAAACATATCACGAACACGGCTTGCACCAACACCGACAAACATTTCGACAAA
This sequence comes from uncultured Erysipelotrichaceae bacterium, assembly GCA_949744505.1. Taxonomy (GTDB): domain Bacteria; phylum Bacillota_I; class Bacilli_A; order Erysipelotrichales; family Erysipelotrichaceae; genus CATJXY01. Next base: position 14,567 of record CATJXY010000040.1, read on the forward strand.
GTCAGAACCGGAAATAGAATAAAAAGGTACATCCGCTTCCCCGGCAACTGCTTTAGCCAACAAAGTTTTACCTGTACCAGGAGATCCTACCATTAAGATTCCCTTTGGAATTCTTGCTCCCATTTTAGCAAATTTCTTTGGCTGTTTTAAATAATCAATAATCTCTGCCATCTCTTCTTTTTCTTCATCGCATCCGGCAACATCAGAAAATCTTACTTTGATATTTCCTTCAAGCCTTGCCCTTGATTTAGAAAATTCGAATGCTTTGGCATTTCCGCCTCCGTTCATCTTACTCATCATGAAGAAAGCAATTCCCGCAAGCAAAATAAATGGTATACAAGAAATCAATGTTTCAACAAAAACATTAGATGCATCCGCATCCACAACATTTGTTTTCTGTAATGATTCCATAATTTGATCAATCTGCGAATCAGTACGAGGTATTCTTACTGAAAAACTGTAATCCGTACCATCTACACCCGTATAGACACCATTTACATCTACAACATTACTTCCGACACTGACATTTGATTGCTTAACTGAATTCGAATTCAATAATTCACGAAATTCGTCGTAACTCAAATTTTTATTTGAAGTCGGATTTCCTCCGAAGAGAAATAATGCCGCAATGATTAAAGCCACATACGGCAAAAGGTTTGACCATTTGTTATTTCTCATTCCTTTTTCACACTCCTTTTATTTGTAACATTCTTCTTTTAAAACTCCGATATAAGGTAGATTACGATACTTTTGGTCAAAATCCAATCCAAATCCAACCACAAACTCATTAGGAATCGTAAATCCTAAATATTCCGGTACAATTTCTACCACACGTCGATCAGGCTTATCCAACAAGGTTACGATTTTAACATCTGATGCCCCTTTAGTATATAAAAGTTCTTTCACTGTTTTCAAAGTTCTTCCTGTATCAACGATATCTTCAACTAATATGATATTGGCTCCCTTAACAGATCGATCAAGATCTTTTAAAATTTTAATTTCACCTGTTGATTCTGTTCCTGAATAGCTGGAAACATCCATGAAATCAAATTCTATATCCAATTCGATATATTTGATCAATTCCGATAAAAATGGTACAGATCCCTTTAATAAAGCAACAAGTAACGGAGCTTCTTTTCCTGTATATTCTTCGGTAATCTGTTTACCTAATTCTCTACATTTTTCTGTAATTTGTTCAGCTGTAATAAAGACTTCTTTAATATTCTGATGCATTTTGAATCCTCCTGCAAAATCTCTTCTATTCTATCATAGATTTTATCACAAAAAAAGAAGGTTTTTCAGAGTAATGCTCAATATCACACCCAATCTTTGGAACAAGAATAATTTTTCCCTTACAATTCTCCACGATTGGCCAACTTTTTCTTTCTTTTAACGGAATTTTTCTGTCAATAAACCATCGATTGATTTTTTTTGTTCCGAAACGCAAACATATCTTATCTTCTTGTTGATAAGGGCGAATAATTAATGGAAAATCTTCCGCGCCGACCGTTACCGACTCTGTTGATTTACCAGTATCGGATACTTTGAAAAACGGTGTTTCCATCAATTCTATTTTATCCAAAACAACACGATAAGATACTTCTTTTTTTTCTTCAACATAAATGGAATCATAATCTTTCACAAGAACAAACTGTTCAATAGAAATTTCAACATTCCCATTTCTCTTAAATAACTGACGATCCCACTCTTTTAACTGTAATCCTGAATATCCCTTTTTTCGATACGCATATTTGGATAAATAAAAACGTAAAAAGTCAATTCGATCCTGTTCATTCATTTGCCGATAACCTGTTAAAGAAATTTTCCCATCATTTATCTGTTTTTCGAATTCTTTTCTTTTTTTTACTTTATGCTGATTCATGCTTTTGATTTCATCACGCAACTCATTCATTTCTTTTTCAGTCATTGAATCAATTTTATCGTGACGTATCTTATTGCGTCTGTAAATATCAGAAAAATTAGATTCATCATGATGAAATTCCACTTTATTGTTCAAACAATATTCGATTAATTGAGACTTCGTATAATTCAATAACGGTCTGACAATCAAAATTCCATCAATTCTTCTTTCTTGTTGAAGACCAAACACATCCACATCCATCTTTCTCGCCTTTTGAAGCAAATAAGTTTCAATGGAATCTTCCTTGTGATGAGCAATCAATACTCCATCACCATTTTCTTGATGAACTAAACCAAAAAAGAATTCATAACGAACCTCTCTGGCCCATCCTTGGAAATTTCCTTTTTCATAATGCGGTGAAAGAACATAAAAAGGTAAATGGTGTTGTTCGCAATATCTTCTGACACAATTCTCATCCCGATCTGCTGTTTCTCTTTTATGATAATTCACATGAGCAACAATCACTTGGATATTCTCTTGTACCACCATATCTAAAAGTGCCATTGAGTCTGGTCCACCGGAAACACCAATCACCCATTTTCCTTTTTGAATCTTTTCATCAAACATTCCAATCACCTTTGATATTGTACCACAAATCAAAAAATAAAGGGTAATTTTGAATTTATTGAATGCTTTTTTTAACAAGTTTAATCCATTTGTTTAAAGAAGTTTCTTTTATGAAGACTGAACTTGAACTAAAAGAATCGTTGCATCATCTTTAAATTGACCTTTTGGTTTCTTCATTGCCAACTTGATATTTTCTTCAAGCTTTCCTTTATCTTCTTTTAGCCACTTTTCCAATAAAGAAGCTTCCACTCCATCACTAACCATTACAAAAATATCCCCTTTACGACAAGCTATCTTAAAACAATCCGGTTTGATCTTTTGAATAATTCCAAGAGGAAGCCCTTCTCCTTTGATTTCAAGGACACATTTATTACGAATCAAATAGGTAGGACAACTTCCTGATTTGACCATGTAAGCTTCTTTATTACTTCGATCAAAACAGAGAAAATCAAGTGTTGCAAACTTCTCTTTACGTGACATGGCCATGCATTCATTAATATTACCGGCAATCAAAGACAACGGCATTTGACACGCAATCATTCTTTGAGCCAATTCAATTAAAAAAAGACTTTCTTCCTGTGCTTGAAAACCACATCCCATTCCATCACTTAAGATAACACATGTCTGATCTTTATATTCAAATATACTATATTGATCTCCACTCGCTTTTTCTTTACTGAATGAGTATGGATGTACTTGTAATTTACAACATTCCACACTACTACATTCCAATATCACAAAACCATTCATCGCTCTGTTTTTCACAATAGATGTAATTTTTAATTTTTTATGTACACATTTTTCTAACAACGGTACAAGAATCGTATTGATTTCCTGTTTTGAACACTTAGCACAATGGAGCTTTAAACAGATTCCCCCTTCTTTATTTTCTTCAATATAAAGTCGTGAGATTTCAAATTTATATCCCTCCAATGTTTGCATAATTTTCTGATGAAGTGCATTTGTACTTTGAGAAGATGACTTCAATTGTAAAGACATGGAATATAAAGTTTTCCCCATGCTTGTCATTAATTCCGTTTCAAGCGGTGTACTTTTATAATGATCTGCCATACATTCAAAAATCTTAGAAAATTGTTGAAGCTGGAATGCACAATCACTTGCCTGACGATCCAAAGGCAGAGAAATGTTTTCTTCTTCTGTTCTGTTTACATAAATCTTTTTTATCAAAACGGTCCCTAAAAATACACTTAATACATAAATACCCGATTGAATATCTGTTTTATAAATTAGAAGTAAAATACTTGTAACAAGCATTCTGATCTTTGATTTATGAGCCGGAATGCAACTGCTTAAAGCAAATATTACAAATAAAATAATTCCTGATTCTTTAAAAGTAAATAAAACAGATAAAGTCAAAATACAAATAAATGTTCTCAAATCTAACAAATAAGAAGCTAGTGTTGCCCCAAATACAAAAAGAATCATACCAAAACTATTTTCTATCGCAAAAAAAGAAGGAATACACAACAAGATCAGCAAGAAACTTTTTATAAGATAGGAATCTTCTAATACCGCACCATTATCTTTATCTAAAAAATATGTACAATAACCAACCACAATAGCACTAAGAAATACATGTTGAAAATCATAAAGGCGTAGCATCATTTCAACGCTGATGCTTATTGCCGCAAGAAAAGGTAATGAAGTAAAACGGTTCAAATTAGTTAATACAATTCCTTGAAATAATAAATTCAAAAAAGTCAGCATAATCAAAAGCATCGGCAAATTTTCTATTTGAAAAATTGCTGTAGTCAATACCGACACAAGCATACAAGTCAAGTATAAAACCGGATGTCGCTGTACTAAACAGCACAACATTGAAATCAGAATACAACTTCGACAAATTGGCTCCGGAAAAAAACAACATAATACAAAAGGGATCATCATCATTGTTCGTTTCCAAGAAAACTGTTGAAAAAGATTGCGTTTGGCAATTGAGTATTTAATTGATGTCATAAATTCACCTCGTTCTTTCATTTTAAACAGGAAGAACGAAAAAAACTGTCAGTTCTTAGAACTTCATGCATTCTTTTAATCTTTTTTTTATTTCTTGAAAAAGAGCACTATTTTTATTAATATTTGCTTTCACATCTATAATTCGTGCAGTATTGATGAATTTTCCATCATTTAGAAAAAGAACGGATTCTTTTGCCATACCCGGAATAAGTCCGATTCCCATCAAATGTTTCTTTCCATTGGGTCTTTTTTGAATATCATAAGCTTGATTTACCATTTCCGGATTGGAAGTCATCGGAATCACAAATGCCTTTCCGTGACAAAACGATAATATAATTCCGAAGTGTTGGAAACCAACCTCATACAAATAAGATTCGTCCCCAAAATCGATAAAACATATATCTCCCACTCGAATATTCACACCAAACTCAAGGCAAGATGCATATTTACTTCTGAGCACCCAGTTTGCTTCACTGGTAATACGACGAATCATTTTTCCTTCACTCAGCTTTTTTACTTCATTGATTTTCATTTGTTGATAAAATGCATATTGCTTTTCCAACTGTTCGACACTTGTTTTTTCATCTTGTTTTGGTAAAACTAATTGATTTAATGTGTTCATAAATTACCCTCCATATTATTTATAAACACAAATTAATTATTTTCCCACCTTCTTCCCGACATTAGAAAATTTAAAAAACTCTCAATTTCTGAGAGTTTAAACTTATTTTCTTCCCGCTCCGCCACCACGTGTTCTTCCTCCGCCAAAGCTTCTTGTCGAGGAGGAACTCCTTGACGAAGATCTTCGACTTGGTGCAGACGAACTGTGAAAAGATGAGGATGAAGAGGTTCTTCTACTAGATGAAAACGAATTTCCAAAAGAAGAAGAACTTTTATTTGAATTATTAGGTGTGTAATCGAATCCCGGAGGTTGTGGCTTGTGATCTTTTGGCATAGGCGGAGGGGGTGGACCCGGATCATAATATCTTTTTCGTGGCCAATAGTAAGAATTATACCAATGCCTTGGTCTATCGTGCACAACCACAACTCTCGATCTACGAACATTATTTTTAATCATCATTTTTATAACAATGACAACTAAAACAACCAACACGAAAATCGCAAAAATAATACCAAAATTTAATGCGAACGAACCTGATTCTTGTCCGGAACTCTGATTTTTATCAATTGACGGAACTGAACTTGGCGTATCATCAATAATTCCATATTTTCTTGATACAATCTTGTAAATTTCATCAAAAGTTTTTCTGATAGCTTTATCATAATTTCCTTTATCAAAATCCTCTTCCATGTATTGATCCAAAATATCACTCAACACGGCAGAACTCAGTTCTCTTTCTAATCCTTGTCCAACGGTTACCCAATACTTTTCTTCCTTTGTAACCAGCACTATTAAAACACCGTTATCCGATTCATCCGATCCAATTTTCCATTGATTAAACAATTCATAACTGAATTCCTCCAGATCATCAGATGTGATATATTCTGTTGTTACAACAAGAATCTCCGCTCCATTATCTAGCTCAGAATTTTTCGAAGCGATATAATCATACGTATCATCACTTATAACTCTCGCATAATCATTGACAAACTCATCCGTACTATCCGGAATTACCATTGCTTGGATATGAAGCGCAGACATTATTGAAATCAATACCATCATTGCCGCAACAATACAAATTAAAACTTTTTTCATTATTTTCAATTTGACTCACCCCTTATAGAGCATGTTACAAAGCTACTCTTTTATTCTAGTATAAGCAGTTTCTCATCTAATGCCTCAATACGAGAAATAATTTTAAATATAGAAGCAGGAAATTGCCTGATTACCTCATTGTAATTTAATGCACTTTCCATAAACTCACTTCTTTTGATAAATACAAGACTTTCATCATATTCTGAAACATACTGTTTATAACTCTTTAAAGTATCTTCATCCATATCCATTTTATCAGCCTCGTAAATCAAATCATCCACGGCATTTTTAACAGAAATGAAAGACTTTATACTGACATTCATTGAATCTGATTTTGTGACAGAAGCACTTTCAAATTGACTGATCGCAAGATCGATATTTTTTATTACAGCAGCATCTGTACTCAGATACCCATTCGTAACTAAGACTTTCTTTATTAAAAGACCATATTCTACCAAATCTTCCATATCGGAATAAATTGCTACAGAATCTTTCTTTCCATTATAGAATTCATTTTGAATCTCTTTATACAATCCCCGTAAACCCAAAACACCTTGCATTAAAGATACGACAATAATCACTACCACCATCAGGATTCTGGAAGTCTTTAAATCTTTCAAATTCATTTTATTCCCTCTTTATGAACGAATCTGAATCAATTTCTCTTTCAACTCTGTTTCGATCTTAGCTAGCTCTTTGCTTGCTTCAGCACGTTTTGTACGTCCTTCTTCTTGAATTCTCAATACTTCATCCAAAGTTGAAATCAATTGTTCATTTGTATGCTTTAATGTTTCAATGTCAACAATACCTCGCTCTGATTCTTTCGCAACATCAACTGTTGCCATCTTTAACATATCCGCATTTTTCTTCAACAGTTCATTTGTCACATTTGTTACTTCACGCTGTGCCTCCATTGCTTGTTTAGAATGGTTGATTCCTAACGCAAGAACCATCTGTGATTTCCATAGCGGAATTGTATTTACAATAGTAGACTGAATCTTTTCAGCCATTAATGTATCATTGTTTTGTACTAAACGAATTTGCGGAGCCATTTGCATAGAAATAGTTCTTGTCAATTCCAAATCATGAAGTTTTTTCTCAAATCGTGTACACAAATTAGCCAAATCATTTGCTGCCTGAGCATCCTCTGCCGCACCGGTTTGTTTCGCCTTTTCAATCAAAGCAGGTAATTCTTCATTCTGAACTTTTTCCAATTTCTTTTTTCCGGCAAGAATATACATGGTCAACTCTTTATAGTTAGTCAAATTACGTTCATATAGTTGATCCAATACAGCGATATCCTTAAACAATGTCATTTGATGATCTTCAAGAATATTAACGATTCGATTTACATTTACTTCTGCTTTATCATATTTTACTTTCAAATTTGCGATCTTATTCGCCTGCTTCTTCAGCATCCCGAAAAAGCCTTTAGATTCTTCTTCTGCATCAAATCCCTTTAGCTCACCGACAAGATTTGTAATCTGATCGCCAACTTCTCCTAAATCTTTTGTACGAACATTATTCAATGCCGTTTCCGAAAAACCGGAGATTTTCTTTTGTGCCTCTGAGCCATATTGTAAAACAACATTGGCATTCGTAATATCAATCTTCTCGGCAAACTCCTCTACCATTTGTCTTTCTTCTTCACTTAGTGAATTCTCTTGCAAATCTGTTGATGTTACTTTGACTTCCTCTTCTTTTTCTTCCGCAACCTCTTCGACTTCATCAGCCAAGGTTAACTTAATTTTGTTTTCTTCCATTTTTATTCTCCTTCTCTATTTTAATTGTCAAGGCCTTCTTGCCTCAGCATTGATTCCAACACGGTAATGTCAGCACTGATATCTAAAGTTTCATTATCAAACAAGGAATCCAGTTGTTTTTTAAAAGCTATTTCTATTGTATCCATTATTGCTGTAATTTTATCCATGGATTCTAAAACATTGCTTCCCTTCATCTTCTGTTTTTCAAAATCAGCATAATGATTTAAAAGATTAATACATGTAGGTAAATAATAATTCAAAAATTTTCTTATTTCAGATACTTTATCCGGTTTATCAATAACAGTTTGTAAAATATTTTCAGTTATTTCAACAAATCGATTAATTTGATCAGAAAGTTTCTGATTCTTTATTGCCTCATTTGCCTGCTTTAATTGAAGAATAAGTCTCTTCCCTTCCTCCACAGCTTCATGAAGAATCGGATTGTCATAAACTTCAACTTCCTCACAAATAACCTTATCATATTTCTTTTTAGAAAATGTAAAAGCAAGAATGGCGATTCCGGCAAGAATCAAATAACTGGAAAGTCGATACATTGGTAAAAATAAACTTCCCGCAATCCAAACAGCTGCAACAATATAATACGGTGTTACTGATTTTTCTACTGTTTTGACAATTTCTTTTTTGACTCCTTCAGGCATTCTTTTCCATCTTCTTTCTATTCAACTATTTACTCTTTATTATCTTATCGTTTGCAAGTTTTCTTGTCAAGAAAACACCTAAACTCTTTTGATTTTCTTTATAATTTTTCGGTTAAAAAGGAAATCCTTTATTGGTGTTTTAAATCTTTATCATAATAAGATAATATATTACTTTAATAAAAATAAATTCATTTCATTTTCTGAGAAAAACTTTTTAATTCCATTCTCAAAATATTAATCAAATAAAAATACCCTCCTTACTACTTTGTCCAGTAAAGCGGGTATATATCAAAAAAGAGCATTATTCTGTAAAAAATATTTCTTAGATTTTCATAATCTTTTTAAATATATAATTCACATTTTTTAGAAATAGAGCAAGATTTCTTTAATGCAAGTGATGCAACACTGACCATTGTTCTATTTAATGTTTTTGCCTTTTGCGGACAAATCGCAACACAGCGCATACAAGAAATACATATTTTTTTATTTATCGATGCTACATTTTCTTTAGAAATTGCTCCAACCGGGCATACTTCTGCACATGCACCACAATCAGTACACGATTTACCGGTTTTTGGTACAAGTCCGGCACTACTTCCTTTCCTATATGGTCTATTTCCTGGGATAGATAAATTTGTTACAAACCCTGATTTTAATTTCTCAAGAATTTGCTTAGAATAATCCAATAATTGTTCCCTGTCCTCTATATTCGGTCTTCCCGTTGCATATTGATGCATAATAGAATGTTCAGCAACAGCTGTAATTGCCGCTACAACACAAAAGCCTGCTTGCTCTACAGTATCTTTCAATTCTACTAATGTGTCTTCATAAGCTCGATTCCCATAAACACATACAATTATTGCCTTTGCCCCACTTCCTTTTAACATATGTAAACGCTCTATTGCCACATGTGGTACACGTCCTCCGAAAGAAGGTACTGCAATAATGACAATATCTTCATCACCATAAATAGTCTTAGAAAAATCTCCTCTACGATCTGATAAATCCACTCTTGCCACATTATTTGCCAACCCTTCAGAAATTATATCAGCAACACGTTTTGTTCCACCTGTAGGGCTAAATACTATTTGAGTAAATTTCATAATACACCTCCTGTAACTTTTAAAATTACATCTTATATTATAATATTCACTAGGTGTAATGTCAACATTTACACGACAGATATTATATGATATACTTTTTAAAAAGAGGAGATTGGTTATGCATATTAGTCAAAAATGTTCAATTGCACTTCATTGTTTGATTTTTATTAATGAATACAGTAACACCGTTAATGTAACCAGTAGCCTCCTTGCAAAATCAACCGGTTGTAATCCGGTAATTATTAGAAATATTTTAAGTGGATTAAGAAAATCAAAAATCATTTCAATCCAATCAGGAGTAGGAAATGCTCATCTTGCAAAAAAAACTGAAGATATTACCCTTTATGATATCTGTAATGCCCTTGATCCTGATGGGCTAAGCAATTTGTTCGGGATTCATTCCTCCCCGGCCTTTACATGTCCGGTTGGCAAAAATATTCATACAGTTCTTCAAATGCCTTATGGTATCATCCAAAAAGACCTTATAATAAGTTTAAAGTCCATCCGACTTGATGCCATTATAGAACAGTTCCACGAAGCCATCTTATAAAAGGTCAATATCAGATAAGAATAGCATTAGATTTATTACATATTTTAGATAAAATAATTCATAATTTTAAATTATAGTAAAAAAAGCGCAAGTATTTTATGCTTGCACTTTTTAGAAATACATTAATAGAACTCGTATCAATTCCTTATTATTTTAAACTCAATTATTTACTTTAATATAATTTTCAAGTATTGTCTTTCTTAATCTATTTAGCAGCAACTACTTTTCCGGCTTTTCTGCCCCAGTGAATAGCTCCTAAAAGTGCTGTTCCTGATCCCGGATAGAAAGATCCAAGCCATCCGGCTGAAGCCATACCCGCAGCATAAAGTCCTTCGATTGCTTCGCCTTTACCATTCAATACTTCACAATCCAAATCAATCAATACACCACCAATTGATCCCAAATTCATAAAGCCTTCTTCAAATGCATAGAACGGTCCTTCAATCGGATTTAATCCGGTTGCACGATCAAATTGTTTGTCTTTTCCACTCTCTGTAATATCACGATTCCATTGATCTAATGTCATCTGCAAATTATCCGCATCTACATCAATCTGTGCTGCCAATTCCGCCATTGTAGCACCCTTAAATGCTGTACCTGCTTCTACCATGCCATCTAATGTTGCTTGATCCATTCTTTCATTTGGTCCACAAACTGTATAACATGCATGATTTGTCTTAACCATTTCACGCCATAACTCTCTGGATGTCAATGCATAAGTTGTATCCTCACACATAAAACGACGTCCAAATTTATTAACAAAGAAGCATGGCATTAACGGAGTCTGACGATTGATTCCGGCACTTGTTTTTCCTGTCAAATCGATTACTCCACCAAAATGAGATAATTGAGCTCCTACTTCAGCTGCCATTCTAATTCCATCACCAGTATTAGATGGTGCGGCAACACAAACTGCGTGTTCATTATCATAATATTGATTTGGACTTAGTGCCCTACACATTTCTTGATTATGGTCAATACTTGATGTTGCAATAATGACACCTTTATTCGCTTTAACATTGATTTCTTTATCACCTTGTTTTGCAACAACACCGACAACTTTACCATTTTCCGTAATCAACTTTGTTGCTTCAGTTTCATAAACAAATTCAACACCACTTTGCTCAGCGACATCATGAACAGCCCCAAATACGCCCGCAGCACCGACATCTGTTCCATGGATTCGATCGGCATACAAGCTTTCATCAGCCATTGGAACATGAGCAGATCCGGTTACATTTGTAAATTTCAACCCTAAGCTTTCCAACCATTCAATGTGAGATGCAGAATTATTAGTCATATCACGAACTAAATCTTCATGCAACATTCCTTCGCCTTCTTGTAAATAATAATCAGCATGCTTATCACCATTATCATCTTGATATTCTGTCAACTCTTTTTGAACAGCCGTTCCGGATGCCTGAATGATTCCTCCTGATCTGACAGAAGTACCACCCCAGTTATTGGTTTTCTCTAAAATCATAGCTTTTGCCCCAGCTTGAGTTGCCTCATATCCGGCACACATTCCGGCACCACCCGCTCCTAGGATCAATACATCCGTTTCCATATCCCACTGAACGGAAGGTGTATTCCCTTGATTTGCAGTTGAATTGTTTTCATTGCTGCAAGCGGCTAATACTCCACCGGCTGCAACCAATGCCCCTGAAGCAACAGCACCTTTGATAAAATCTCTTCTTGATACTTTTTTCAAATTCTTGTCCTCCTCGTGATATTATCAATAAATTCACAAAAGCATTATAAACTGTTGAATTGTTCCTCAGTCAACATCTTTTAGTTCAAATTGAGCAAAAACATCATATTTCAATTCATCTGTGCTGTAATTATTCAATAAAAGATACACTGTAAACTCTTCCTTCAGTAAAACTCCTTTCTCGTTCATAATGTGATTTGTCTGTTTTACTGCTTCTTGAAGATCTTCAAATCTTTGGATTTGGTAAGAACATAAACACTTCTTTTTCGGTGGATAATAAAGAATATCATTTGGAACAATCAATCCGAAATCTTTCACCCATTCTTCCTTAAGTGCCAATCCCAAATTAAATTTAGATTGGATAGAAAGATTTCCCTGTTCATCAATATTAATTTCAAATTCATTACTTGGAATCATTTTGTAAACTTCTTTTAAAACCGCATCTTCAATCTTATTCTGAGGAATGAAATAATATCCTTCTGTTTCTATTAAAATCGGTTTATTCAAATACATTTGATGAAATCGAACTGTATTCATAAAATGTTCTAAAAATACCTTTTTCATCTGTAACAGTTTGATTTCATCTTTCAAATGTTGTAATTGTCTGTCACAACATTCGAGCTTTTCATCATGATTTGCTTCTCTTGTCAAATATTTAATATCCTCACTTTTAAACCCCAATCCAAGATAATATCGTATATGAGAGAGTGCCATAACATCTTTGAACGAATAAGCACGATATTGATTATCCAAAATCTTCGGATCAAGCAGACCCATACGAATATAATAGTTTAAACTTGTGCGATCAATTTCAAATTTCTTTGATAATTCTCCTGTTTTTAACATTTTATGGTTATACCCAAAATTTATAACTCGTTATTTATAAATTTCTTTTACTCCTTTCTTTTATATTTTTTAGCATATCATAATTTAACTTGTTTGCAAGACGATTCAACCTCATTTCCAATAATAAAAAAACCTCTGTTTATCACACACAGAGGTTAATTATTCCCATCTAATTTTATTTCTTTTCAATTTTTTTATGAGTTATCTTTTCAATCATTGATAAAAGCGGACGATATTTTGAATTAAGCATGCCCGTATATTCCACAAATAAATCATAGATCAGAAGCAAACATCCCAACATGATCAAGCCGCCGATTTCATCAAAGAAGCTCACGACAGCGCAAATTCCGAACAGCAATGCAACCACATAAATTGCCAATACCGTATTGCGATGCCCCAATCCCATTTTAAACATCAATACATGATGGAGATGACTTCGATCGGCATCCGTCATTTTATGTCCGCTTAACTTTCTTCTCAGCATTGCAACTAATGTATCAGATATAGGAACAAATAAAATGATTACCGGAAATCCCAATGTAATAAATGTAGTCGTCTTAAATCCTAATAAAGATAAACAGGCAATTGTATATCCCAAAAATAAAGCGCCGCAATCTCCCATAAATATAGAAGCCGGATGAAAATTGAATATCAAAAAGCCCAAAATAGCTCCCATTAAAATCAAACAAATAATACAAATATACTTTAACCCCATCAGATATCCGATAAATCCTATCGTTGTAAGTGTAATAAAACTGACACCACTGGAAAGTCCATCCAATCCATCAATCAAATTAATCGCATTGGTTACTCCGACGATCCATACAAAAGAAACGAGCATCGAAATAAATCCCATATTCAAACTTATATTAAATACAGAAATTCCACTTAATGTAATCTGACCGTAAAAAATCGCAACTAAGGCACTTACTGCCTGAAAACACAATTTTGCAAGTGGCGAAAGATCTAACATATCATCGATCAAACCACCCATAAAAACAATACTGCCACCAATCAAAATTGCATTGATCGTCCTATCTGCATCCAAAAAATGAATCATGGCAAGCATAAAAGCCACATAAATAGCAAGGCCTCCTATGCGTACAATTTTACCATGATGTACAGTACGAGCATTTTCCTGTGCATATATCCCCAAATTCAATCCTATTTTTTTAGTAATCGGTACAAAAATCAAAGAAAGAATAAAAGGATAAATAAAATAAGAAAAAGCCGTTGTAATTTGATGCAGTGTTAAATCCATAAAAATCCCCAATCATTATTTTGCAAGATGCAAATTTTCAAGCATAATTCCTGTTCCTTCCGCCACACAGAATAATGCATTCTCCGCAACAGAAACAGGAACATTTAATTCATTAATCAAAAGCTGGTCTAATCCTTTCAAAAGAGCTCCTCCGCCGGTGATTACAAGCCCTCTTGTGAAAATATCCGCTGAAAGTTCAGGTGGTGTCTGTTCCAAAACCGTACGACAGGCACGAACTATATCTTGCATACTTTCACGAATTGCCAATTCTATTTCTTCCGCATTAATCGTAATTGTATGTGGTAACCCACTTACCAAATCACGACCACAAACATCCATTGTTTGAGACGGATCCGGATTGTAAGCTGAACCGATTTTGATTTTGATATCTTCCGCAGTTCGATCTCCTATTAACAATTTATAGTTATCTTTAACATATTTGATGATATCTCGATCAATTTTATCTCCGGCAATTTTTAGTGACATGCTCGTTACAATTTCACCCAGAGAAAGGATTGCCACATCTGTTGTTCCACCACCGATATCCAATACCATGCTTCCCGCCGGCTTGGAAATATCCAACCCTGCTCCGATAGCGGCCACTTTCGGCTCTTCTTCAATATAAACCCTTTTTGCACCGCATCGATAAGCAGCATCACGAATCGCATTTCTTTCAACTGACGTAATATTGCTAGGACAACAAATTAAAATAGTCGGTCGAGAAAAAATTCCTTTCAATCTTAATTCACGAATAAAATGTTGAAGCATAATTTCAGTCACTTCAAAATCTGCAATGACACCATCCTTTAAAGGGCGTATTGCCATAACTCTGCCGGGTGTTCTTCCTAACATATCCTTGGCGTCCTGTCCAACTGCCAAGCATCTCTTTGTTTCGGCATCTAAAGCAACCACTGATGGTTCATCTAAAACAATTCCCTCACCTTTAACATATATTAAAACATTTGCAGTACCTAAGTCAATTCCAACTTCTTTAGAAAATAACATGTGTGTACCTCCGTGTTCACATGAAAATATTATACTCTACTTCCAATTTTTTTTAAACCAAAACCGCATAGAAAACAAAAATAGCACAAGCCGTTATTCGATTTGTGCCAGAGTCTTAGAAAATATTGTTTCAGGATCAATCAACTTCTGTTCTTTCATCACGACAAGATGAAGATGAACTCCCAATTTAGAATCATAAATGTTTTCACCGGCAGTTGCAATAACTTCTTTTTGCATGATGTTATCTCCTACTGAAACTTGAATATCGGAAAGACTTTGATAAGTAATCAGGCAGTCATCACTTTGAATACTAACCGTTTTTCCAAGCAATGCATCTTCTCTTACCTCAGCTACAACACCCGAAAATATAGCTGTAACCTCAAATCGTTCGTTTTCAAATGTATAATCCGCACCTTGATTCGGTCGGTAAACACCTTCAAATTCAACAACAGCATTGCTTAATTGTTCTTCACTTTTATTAACATCAAAGTATTCTCTTGCCAATACAGCCTCCACAGCATAAGGTCGAACAGCCTTTTCTTCTTGAACAATTTCAGGTGGAATCGTCAAGATAAAGGGAACCTTATCTGTTTTTGCGACCGGAACATCTTCTTGCGGAGTTGGTGTATTCAATAACACCACACTTGCAATCACCAAAAAAGCACATCCGGCTACAATTGCCACAGCTTTTCTTTTAAAACTCTTTTCGTTATAAACATACATATGCCTCACCTCAGTGGATATTATGGGCACTTGTTTCTCTTTTAAACCTGCTAATCCTTTATCTTTTTATCGCCAAAAGAAAATTGCCAGCCAAATAAGCCAAACCCATGGCACACATCAACCACAGCATCCAACTTTGTCCGCTTTTAGATGGTTTTAAGAACTTTTTAAAATCAAGGGCACTCATCCCATACAATGCAAAGGCAAAACAAATCAAATAAACAAAAAGATCGACCCAATAGTTTCTCATCATATTCATCACCTATTTTTAATTATAATGCCTTTTTCAAAAAAAAGCTTTAATTTCTTGATCGCTTGAATTTCAATTTGCCGAATTCTCTCCTTACAAAGCCCCATTTGATCCGCTATCTTTTGTAATGTCATCTGCTCGTTTCCAAAAACTCCATAATGATATAAAATAACCTTTCTTTCTCTTTCATTCAAAAGAAAAAGATATTGCCTTAAATATTCAACCATTTGTTTTTGAATAATTTCATCATGTAAATTTTCCTTAAATTCCTCTTTATATAATCCTTTTTTAAAATCATTTTCTTCATAGATCATACAATCATAAGCAATCTTTTGAAGTTCACGAATTTCATTTAAAGAAATCTGCATCTTTTCAGCCAATTCTTCCTCTTTGACATCTCGATTCCATTTTTGCATTAATTTTTGCCTTTCAGAGTTCATTCGTAAAATCATGATCCATTTATTTTTATTAATAGAAATACGGGGTTTCACACGAAACAAATAATGTTGAATAGATTGTTTTATCCACCAAGAAGCATACGTAGAAAAAGAATATCCCAATTTCGGATCAAATCGATCAATTGCTTTCATCAATCCTAAATTCCCTTCCTGTATCAAATCACTCAACTCTTCAATCCCCTTATATTTTTTCACAAGAAAAACAACTAACCCTTGATTCGCAAGAATCAATTTTTCCCTTGCTTCTTTGCATCCGCTTTGTGCCAAAACAAATAATTCTTGATCATTCCCTTTATCCGTATAATTAACTACCTCATTTTCTATGCCTTGTATCAAATTATTTTCACCCATTCTAAAAATATGTCAACATGTTAAATTTTATCCATAATCTCTCTTTACCTATTCTTACATAAAACTGTATAATATAAGAAATCAGAAGGGAAAATATTATATGGACACAATAAAATGCCTTGTTTTTGATATAGACGGAACTCTTGTTGCACGAGGAAAATCCGAAATGGAAAAAAGTACAAAGGAAGCAATCACAATAGCTCAAAAAAATGGATTAAAAACAATTATCGCAACCGGAAGATCTTATTATTATATTCATAAAGATGTTTTAGATATTAAATTTGATTATTATGCCACAATCAATGGATCTTGCCTTACAGATAAAAACGGAACCATTCTCATTGCTCATACTATGAATAAAGAAACAATTTTAAAATGTATTGAATCCGCAAAGAAATATCATGTGGCTATCGCTTTTAAATATGCCGATCATATCCGTACCGCTGCATATCATGATTACTTTATTAAAAATTTTGTAATTTCGGATGGAATAGATCGTAAAGTGATGGATTATACAACTGATTTTCAATCAAAACTTGATCGTCTTCCATTAGGATGTTTTGTTATCGGAGAAGCCGAAAATATCGAAAAGGTAGCAAACGAGAATAAAACTCTCCATTTTAAAAGAGCTGTCGGTATCGGTTATGATGTCTATGACTCTTCATTAGGAAAAACCGCAACTATCGAAGCGGCATTAAATAGAATGAATTTAACTTGGGATAATGTCATGGCTTTCGGTGATGCCGGGAATGATGCTACGATGTTAAAAAAGGCAAAAATCGGTGTAGCAATGGGTCAAGGAAATAGTGAGGCAAAAGAAGCTGCCGATTATATCACAACCGCTGTGACAGAAGACGGTATAATGAATGCATTAAAACATTTCAATCTCATCTAATTACGCAGAATAGACAAAAAGGGCTTGAGCATACTATCTTTGAAAGGAGATTTTTATGTTCAAGCATAATAAAAAATTATTAAGAGATGTTAAAGTTGAAAAACCAAATCCACAATATGCTGTCTTAATGCAAGAACAGCTTGGTGGATGCAATGGCGAAGTCAAAGCCGCCATGCAGTATATTTCCCAAAGCTTCCGTGCCCAAGATCCCGGAATCAAAGATTTACTTTTGGATATCGGAGCAGAAGAGCTATCACACATGGAAATGGTAGCACAAACGATCAATTTGTTAAACGGTCACGAAGTCGATTACACTCAAGTAAAAGCCGGAGAATTAGAAACAATGGTTACTTTTGGATTAAATCCTGCATTAGTCAACTCCAGTGGAAATCCATGGACAGCAGATTATGTGACTGTAACCGGAGATCTTGCTGCCGACTTGCTTGCGGATATTGCATCTGAACAGCGTGCTAAAGTCGTCTATGAATATCTTTATCGGCAGATTGACGACAAATATGTCAAAGAAACAATCTTTTTCTTACTGGAAAGAGAAGAAGCACATAATGCCCTGTTATGTGAAGCTTTGAATAAATATACACAAGAAGAAGGAAGTAATATCAATTTTGGTGTCAGTGAAGACAGTCGTTTATATTTTGACTTATCTAAACCGGGAAGATTCTTTGATAATCCGGATCCAAAGGCTCCAAAGTTTGAAAATGCAAAAGAAAAATCTTGCTGTAACAAAAAGAAAAAAAATAAATAAAACTTGTCTGAACAAGACAAGTTTTTATTTCTTTAAGAAGACTTTACTTTATTTCCTTGCATATGAATCATCACTGCTGCTAAGATTAAAATACATCCTAAAATTTTCAAATAAGAAAAAGATTCACAGAGAATTAAAATTCCCACAAAAACACTTGTAACCGGTTCAAATAAAGAAAGTAAAGAGGCAGATTGAGAACCCAAAAAGCCAATTCCGATTTGAAGTAATGTTACTGCCAAAACCTGACAGATTATTGCATTCATCAAAAGTAAAAAGAATAATTCTATAGAATCCGGAATAAACAATGTTTTTGTCATCATTCCCAAGATAAAAAAGCCAAGACAGGCAATAACCGCCACCCAAAAAGATAATACAAACGTCGGAATTCTTTTCAAATTAAACTTATCAATACCTAAAAAGTAACATGCATATGTAAATCCGGAAAGAATCGCAAAGAAAACACCGGTACTGTTTGATAAATTCCCCATATCCATAAACATACTTACACCACTTACTGCTAAAACCAAGGATATTATCTTCAGCCATCCCAGTTTTTCTTTATATATGATCACACACATCAATGTTACAAACATCGGATGCATAAAATGAAGTGTTGAAGCCGTTCCCATATCTATATAACTATACGCCAAATTTAAAAATAAAGTAGTCAATGTACTTCCCAAAAGACCTACTAAAATCACATTCTTTCTTAAGGGTTTATCAATTGTCAAATTTTCATGCTTGTTAATTGCCATTCCATATAAAAACGGAAGTGAAAAAAGACAACGATAAAAGCTTAATCCAATCGCATGAACTCCATGCGCATAAACCATTTTTGTCACTAAAGGTGCAATTCCATATAAAATTGCAGAAATCACACAAAAAAATATCCCCTTTTTATTCATCACTATTCTCTTTTCTCTCTCAATCTAATAATCACGTTTATTAAAGAAATTCAATTGATAATCTTCCCAAGTTGAATAGGTATCTACATACTCAAACGGAAAACCATTTCTCAAACAAGATACATGCCGTGTCAAAACAACAGGTGTATCTTTTGAAATATGTAAATGATTCGCAATCTCCTCATTCGGAAGAACAATACTTAAATTTGATTTTCCATTTCCCAATGATAATTTCAGCTTATTCTCTAAATACCCATAAAAAGATTTATTCAAACTGGTAATATCAATCACGGATATGCGATTAACCGGAACATATGTATATTGTACTGCAATCGGTTTATGGTTTCCATATCGCAAACGTACAAAATAATGTACCATATCCAAAGGATTAATGTAAAGTTTTTTCATCAAATTTAATTGAGGGAAATCACGGGCTTTCACAACCGAATAAAATAAAAGTTTAGTAGAAACATGGATTCCTCTTTCTTCATATTGCTCTGTAAAGGAAGACATAATAACACTTTGTTTTTCAAGATCCGGGAGTTTTACAAAACTTCCGCTACCACGGATTCTTTCTACAAATCCTTTTTTAGCCACATTATTTAATGCTTTATTAACTGTCATCCTACTCACATTAAACATGGCACAGAGTTCCTTTTCTGTCGGAAGAAGCGAATTAGCCGGAAACTCCCCGCTATAAATACCGTTCATCACATATTCTTCAATCTTTTTATATTGATACTTTTCAAATTTCTTTTCCATTTTAATTCTTCCAACTTTCTTTGTTTCTCTTAATTTGTAGCCAAAACAGTTCCAATCCGATGGAACTGTTTTAGGCTGAATTAATTATTTCTTAAAGCATTTCTTCTCCATGAACATAAGTTTGGACAATCTTATAGTCTTTATCATATATCGCAAAATCTGCAATATATCCTTCTTTGATCAATCCCTTCTGATCGTCAATACCCAGTACACGTGCCGGATTAATTGTAGCAGCGTTAATTGCGGTTACAAGCGGAAGATCACCGATTTCCTGAAGATTTTTAACATTCTCGATCATTGTTTTCATGCTTCCGGCAATTTTACCATTAGGCATTCTTCCTACGCCATCTTCACAAACTGTAATATCACGGACATCAGTACGGTAGAATCCCGGTTGCAAACCTTTCATGTTGGAAGAATCAGTAACTGTAATCAATCTGTCTTTTCCTTTCATTCTACCGACAAGATTCAATACTGCCGGATGAACATGAATTCCATCACACATTACTTCACTGAATACTTTATCATTTACCAAAGCAGCACCCGGAAGATGAGGATCTCTACTCATAAGTGGAGCCATACAGTTAAAACAATGTACTACATTGATTGCTCCCTCATCAATAGCTTGCATTGCTTCTTCATAGGAGCAACTTGTAAATCCTAAACATACCTTGATTCCGTTTGCAACACAATATTTAAGAACTTCATGATCTTTATCATGTTCCGGAGCCAAACTGATTGTCTTAATTGTATTTCTTGAAAGAGCGATATATTCTTTCAAATGCTCAAGAGTTGGCTTTTGAAGCAAATATTTATCATATGTTCCACAATAATTATGATCCAAAAATGGTGCCTGAAGGAAAGTACCATGAATTTCAGCCCCCTTCAAGTTCTCATCCTTAACATCTGCAATCGCCTGTAAAGAAGATTTAATTCTCTCTTCCACTCTTACCATAACACCCGGCAAAAATGTAGTAACACCTTCTTGAGGATAATATTTGACCCATCTTCTGATAACATCCGGATCTCCATCTGTCGAGCTTCCTCCGCCATATCCATGAGTATGAATATCAATCATACCCGGAATGATAAAGTTATCTCCATAATCTTTAGCATCTGATTTCTTACCCTTTGTAATCGATTTAATTTTATCTCCATCAATCTCAATCGTAGCTGGCTCGAATTTTTCATCTAACCAAACATGATTACTTGTTATATACATAATTCATTTCTCCTTTATTTTTTATTAAGTAACGGCATGAATTCTTCTTTTGCTTCTGAAGGAATCATTTGTGTATAGAAAACGACACCTTGTGAGCTCAATGAATTAAATGCAGTTTCATCTTCCGATGTTACACAAACTGTTTTCTTAACTTGTCGTGTACCGGCTCCACCTGACATATTCGCAACATTGACCTCTTTTAGAGGGAAGCCTTTCTCCAATAAATCCGTTAAAACTTCCGGACCTTTTACAATCACAAAGATGCGATCTCCTTCATATTTTCTGATCTTAATATTTTCAGTAGCAGTTTTTGTATCTAATATGCTTAGCTTTACTCCATTTGGACATGCCATTTTCAGCATTCTCTTTCTGAAATCATCCCGAATGATCTCATTATCTACAACCATAATACGGCTGACTTTCAAATTTCCAGTCCACATTGCAGCTACTTGTCCATGAATAAGCCTCTCATCTATCCGAATATTAACAATCTCCATAATAACCTCCTATAATCCTACTTCTTTACCAGTTTTAGGGGATTTGGAACTCATTCGATCAATAAAAGCCAAACGAGTTTCTTGAATTGGATTGACCCATTTTGCATTACCATTAGCCGCAACGGTCTGGAATGCAATGACATTGACCAATGTTGAAAAATGTTCGCTCAACTGGTGATCAATTGTCAAGACATGTCTATCCTCAATTTTTTTATTGGTAATTAAGAAGACATGCGGAGTCAAACTATGAAGCTCATGATAAAGTTTAACAGCTCGATCGGATGGATTTCCTAAAGAATCAATTACAAAAACTGTACGTTCATGATTTGTTTCAATATAAGGGCCATGCAAGAATTCTTCCATTTCCCAACCGGTTGAAGCTTTTCCCATTGTTTCTTCAATCTTCAATGCTCCCTCAAGCGCAACTCCATAGTTTGGACCATATCCTAATACTTGAACACGCTTGAAATCAGTGAGTTCTTCTTCATTATCGGCATACCACTTATTAGCCAAAGGGATTGCTTTTTCCATAACTGCAACCATTTCTCTTAGCTCTGACTTAATTGAATCATATTCTTCAGCAGAGATTCGTGAAGAGCCTAACGCTGCTTCAAGAGCGAATAAAATATAGAATAGAACAGAAGTTGAATATCCTTTTGTTACAAATCCAATTTTTTCAATTCCCATTCCCCAGTTACAAATTACATCACAATTATCTTTCATGACACTTTCAACATTTCCGGTCACACCGACCACTTTATGTCCATGTTCTTGAATACGTTTCATTGCATGATTTGTGTTCATACTTCTTCCACTTTGCCCCATTCCTACATAAAACGTATCTTGATCGAAAATCGTTTCATAATTTTCCATTGTAAATGAAGTGCATATTTCCACTTTCATCTTCAAAAGCTTCTCAATAAAGTACTTTGCAGTTTGAGATCCGTTGAAAGAAGACCCGGAAGCGGTAATTTGAATACGCTTATAGTCTTTTTCCAAAAACGCATTAACAATATCTTTTGTTAATTCTTTTGAATTTTCAATATTTTCTAAACACTGTTTTGGGGTTTCATTGATATACTGAAACATTGTTTCCATAATTTTTTAGTTTCCTTTCTATTAGACAACCAAAATTCCGAAATAAGAAAGAAGAATGCTGACAACCATGACTGCAAAAATTAATCTTCCTGATTTCATACCGAATTTTCCTAAGAACCAGTAGCATATAACTCCGGCAAGAGCAGATCCGATTTTAGGCATAATTGCATCCAATAATTGTGTTTGTAGATTAAATTCAATTCCCATCAAATTAATTGTTCCGAAATTTACTTTAACCATTGTAGCAATCATTGATCCAATAACTGTAATTCCAAGGATGCTTCCTGCTTTTGTAAGCTTAGAAAGCTGATCACTCAATGTTGTCGTCAATTTTAAACCTTGTTGATAACCCAACTTGCAAAGCCATGGTCTTAATACGAATGGCATAAATACAAGCCATGCAAACCAAATAATCGTTCCGACATAATTTCCTTCAAGACCCGTTGTCACAGCAATTGATCCGAAGATTACAGCAATAACACTTGAGAATAGAGTATCTCCGATTCCGGAGAATGGTCCCATTAAACTTGTCTTTACGGCTTGAACCATATCTAATCCTGCTTCACCTAATTCTTCTTGAACAGCAACATCCATCCCAAAAATAATATTTGCTAAATTTGTTTCACAGTTGAAGAATTGAGATTCAACTTCATATGCGTGTAAACGAGCATTTTCATCATCTTTATAAAGCTTATCCAAAGTAGGTGCAACAACTACTAAATATCCTGCTGCTTGCATTTTTTCATAGTTCCAAACCAAAGAACGGAATAATGTCCATCTGAATGAAAGCTTAAATAAGTCTTTATCACTGAATTTTTTTGATACTTCATTACTCATCGTAGTTTCCTCCCTCACTGTCCGCACTTATCTGTGTATTATTATTCTCCAAATTATATACAAAGAGTGCAATTGCTAATCCGATTGTCGCAACTGCAATTGTGGAAGCTCCAAAATATGCAGATAGCACAAATCCAATAATTAAATATTGATAATTTCCTTTGAGTGGCATATATTTAAGCAATATTGTAAATCCGATTACCGGGAAAATATTTGAAGCAATCTTTAATCCATTACTTAACCAAACAGGCATAATAGCATTCAATGTATCAACCAAGCTAGGACCAATCAACAAACAAATCAATACCGGTGCAAGTCTTGTCAAAGACCAAGTAAAGATACCACATAGATAAACTTTCATAATACGGCTAAGATCCCCTGTTGGAACCAAAGCATCTACTTTATGTTGCCAATAACTGTTAATAATTCTTCCCAAAACATCCAATTGGACAGTTAAAGCAGCAACAGGAATACCTACTAGTGCAATTGTGGAAGCCACATTATCTAGACTTCCCCCACATAGTGCAACAACGATAATTGCAGCAACTTGATAGTTTGGAATTGAAGCTCCTCCAAAGTAATTAAGTCCGAGTGCATAAGATTGCAAAGTAGCACCCACAATTAAACCTAACGTTGGGTTTCCCATTACAATTCCTGCAAAAATACCTGTAATAATTGTATTGCTTGGCAACAATGCGACTGTCATTACATCGACTTGTAATACTGCCGCCCACAAGCACAGTAGTATAATTTGAACTGGTGTCATAATTCTCCTCCTTCAGTAATTAACAAGATTTTTTAATTTTCCCGGGATTTATTTCTTTTTTATCTTATTAACCTTACATCAAGAATAAATGGAAATAAGAATATTTGGAATACTTTTTAAAAATATGTATATCATATGTATATTTAAAATACAAAAAAATGTACTATTTTTCAATAATACATTCTTTAATTTATTTTTATATTTAACTTATGCTGCTTGGTATTTCATTTTTTTACCGATTTTAATTCGAATAATAATAAAGCAAATGAAATGTACACTTGATGTAATGATCCAACTGATCGGATATGAAACATATAAATTTTCCAAAGTATGGACTGCTTGGAAAATTGTTGCAATCCAAACCAAACGAAGAGCACATGCTCCGAGCAATGACACAATCATCGGCATAACAGAATATCCAAGACCTCTTAGACTTCCTACAAAAACATCCATAATACCACATAGTGCGTATGTCAAACAAACATATTTTAATCGAATCATTCCGGCATCTATTACAGCAGCGTCTGTTGAATAAATACCAAGCAAAACACGTCCGCCGAAATAACAGCCAAATCCCATCACAACCCCCACTACGATAACACAGATTTGACATACTAATAAAATACGATTTATTCTTTCCAACTTATTTGCTCCATAGTTTTGCCCCGTAAAAGTCAAACATGCTTGATAGAACGCATTCATTGCAGAATATACAAATCCTTCAATATTTGCAGCCGCTCCATTTCCCGCCATTACAATGGATCCGAATGAATTGACAGAAGATTGAATAACAACATTTGAAAGTGAGAATACCGTACCTTGTATTCCGGCAGGAAGACCTATCTTAGCAATATCCAAAAACTTATCTTTATAAATCTTCAATTGCTTCGGATAAAGACGAAGACTTCCGGATTCATGGATCAAGCAAATCATGACAAGTGTCGCTGAAACATACTGAGAAATAATTGTCGCCAAGGCAACTCCGGCAACATCTAATTTCATGACTATAACAAAGAATAGATTCATGATTACATTCAAAACCCCGGCAAGACTCAAATAATAAAGCGGCCTTTTTGTATCTCCTTGAGCACGAAGAATAGAACTACCAAAGTTGTATAACATACTAGCCGGCATACCAAGGAAATATATCTTCAAATAAAGAGAAGATAAAGGCAGAACATCTGCCGGTGTATCCATCCATGAAAGCAAAGTTCCTGCCGCAAAAAAGCCAAATAAAGCAAGAGCCACTCCACCAATGGCAGCGACAAAAATAGATGTATGCACTGTTTCATATACATCCTTATTATTCCCTGCTCCCATATACCGAGCAGTCATTACATTTGCACCGATAGATAATCCCATAAATAAATTAATAATTAAATTCACCAATGAACCTGTTGAACTAACCGCAGCAAGTGATTGACTTCCCGCAAATTGACCAACAACAATTACATCCGCCGCATTAAACAATAGCTGAAGGATACTTGAAATCATCAACGGTACTGAAAATAATAATACCTTAGGCAAAATTGAACCTTCACACATATTGATGCGATAAGATGTTTTAGCCATATAAAATCCCTTCTTTCCTACAAACTGATGTTTAGTCTACCACAAACCAAATGTAAAAAAAAGTTTTTTTTCAGTTTTTCCAAAAAAATTTCATTTTCTATTTTTCTCAATCAATTTTATACATTAAAACAATAAAAATCCTTAAAGAGATCTCACATCTTTAAGGATTATTGGAAAGCTTTATGAGGATTCACAATCTTTATGTTTTCTCACTTTTAATTCTATAAATGCAACCATTCCTAAAATAAACCCGACTGCATTAAAGAAAAATTGGTATAAAAGCATACTTGAAACAGCCTTTGCCGTACCAAAATATGGAGTAAATAATAGAAGATGCATAAACTCTTTTGATCCGACTCCGGTCGGATTCGGAATAACAGAGGCAACCATTTGTTCCAAAGCAGTCAATGCCAAGCAAAGAAAAAATGTGTCTTTTGAACCTTGTACACAAGCCCAATTGATCATAAAAGAAAATAAACACTTACCACATGTTTGAAAAAAAGCACTTACCATCAATTTCTTATCTTCAAACATAGTTTTTGTCCCATTTACCAAATGATTAAGGCTATCTGATAACTGATGAATAAATGATTCGTATTTCTTTTTCCGATCCATCTTGTTCAAAATACGGATCAAAATGTTTTGCAAAGAAGGCATAACACACGGTAAGATCAAAATCAAACAAAGACCTAAATTTAAAATCAAGCAAATCAAAACAAGCAATTGCAACTGCTGCTCTTTTAACTCATTCCAAAATATTAAAGCAAATATCGCACTTAAAAATGTCACACTTAACTTGTGTAGATCATAATGTACTGTTTTTAAGCCAAATGCTTGTGAGTACTCAATCCCATCATGACTCAAATGAAGCATACAACCTAGAGTCGCCCCAACATTTAAAGTAACAATAGCCCAGAGCTTCGTATAGAAAACACACAAAATTCCATGCTTACGAGGATAATGAGGGAAATTCTTTCTTGCAAGAAAAGCCAATGTCATTCCTTCTGTAATATAAAATATTAACGTACACATCAATGCCACACCAAGCATAGAAGCTTTAAGCTCAGAAATCTCTATAAAAGCAGACGGCAATGTATCACGAATCATAGAGAAAAGCATTCCTAAAATAATAACAGCAATCAAAGCATTAACAATCACAGTTTTCTTTTTTCCTTGATTCACTTACGATCTCTCCTTTCTGCTACTCCTCACAAAAACAGGCAATAAACATGACTATATGATACATTTTCCTATTCAATTTTGCAATATCACAATGATTTACAAAATCAGCAGAATGTCATTTTAAACAAAAAAGCTGATGAATTAATTCATCAACTTTAGCTCTATTCTTCAATTCCTGTGATATTTACATCAAACATACAAACCGTATCGGGAACAATCATATTATTATGTTGTTTTAATTCTTTAGAAAACAAGAAATTCTTTTGTGCATCCTGAATATTTCCGGAAATTGAACCGCCACTGACACATGTTGTCTTTTTACCATCATAATAATATGCCAAGCGAATTTCCCCGGCAAAATCCCCGGATGTCGGATCTGTTTGAAAATCGCTGAATTCAACTACTTCTAAATAAGGTTGCATTTTTAATTCTTCAACACTTCTTTGTCCACCCTCAACTTTAAAATTACTGAAAATACAAGCTTCACTTTTCCCAACATATTGACTAAATTGTTGATTTCCCCAGTAATTACAGCAGATATTGTCTTGAATTAAAATTCTATCTTCAATTTTATGACCATCTGAATCATAAGCAGCATTACTTCCCGAATTCTCTATAGAGGCACATCCCATTAAAGTAACTTTATCTCCGCTGACTTCTTCCTTCGTGATTGATTCATTTAAAGAAAAATCCGAAATCCCCGTGTAAAGATTTTGAACATTGCATCGAGAAATATAATATCTCATCAAGCTACATACATTTTTTCCACTCAAAAGAACCGTTCCTTTTTTCAAATTCGGAGTATTTGTTGCCCTTAATCGATCTTTACCGCTTTGTAAAGCATTTTCAATTTCCGTTTTTAAGTAATCTCGATCACAAGTACCGAATACAAAATTACGATAAAGTTCTACTTCGTGTGTTTCATTTTTCGCATTCAAAACAATTTCACACATACTATCCATGTTGGAATAAGAAACATCCACTCCTTGTGAATTTATAATTCTTATTTCTTTTTCATTTACAAAAACTTCATACGAATTGATTTTCTCGTTCTCACTTTCATTACAAGACTTTACCGTTGCGATAATATCTTGTGCTGCCTTTTTAGCATCAACAGCCTTTCTTTCTGCCATTTCCTTATGATTTGATCCATTCAAAGTATAAATCGGGTTTTTTACATAGGAAGCACTGATACATAAGTTTTTTATTGCATTTTCCACTTCTTCACGACTCATTGTCGGATGAATTTCACAGCTTGAACTTCCCAGATAAGAATCATGGTCAATCTTTTTATACACCGTAAGTTGAATATGTTCTACTTCTTTTTTACGATTCATGTCCAACTTATGCTGCACGAAGAAAAATTCATTTGAAACCGTTTTACTTGAAATGATCTTATAATCGTCCGCATCACTCTGCTTAAGAATTTCCAATATTGTTTCTATCATTATCCCAATCTTCCTTTCGCTTTTAAGTACGGTCCGCCATCACTGACTTTTACCCATTCTTTATATCCTTTTCCACACATCCCGGATCCAAATACTTCAATTTCATTTGAAACCATAGAAATGGATTCAAGCAATTGCGGAACATATCCGGTCATGATAATCGGAGAAACTACAACACCCGTAAATTTACCGTCTTTAATTTCTCTTCCTTTTGTAAGCATACATTGAATTCCCCAATGTTTCGGATCTTCCATCCCGCTTTGCATTCCTTCAAGGTAATAGCCGAATTTAATTGATCGAATCATTTCTTCCAAGGTGCTCGTTTTGGACATGAAAATCGTATTCGTCATTCTTGCATAAGCTTTTCTTTCAAAGGATTCACGCTTCCCGTTTCCGCTCGGTTTACTATGGAGTCTTAAAGCACTGAGCATATCGGAAAGTCCATTTTTTAAAATTCCATTTTCAATGATAACTGTGTCTTGGGCGATTGTTCCTTCATCATCAAATGCATAAGAAGAAGTATTTTCTACTGTAGCAGCACCATCATGCATTTCGACTAAATCACTTGCTACTCTTTTACCCATATACTCTTTTGCCAAAGCTCTGTTTTTTACATACATATCCATCTCAACACCGTGACCAAATGCTTCATGAGCGATCAAACCGGCAACTTCCGGGGTACAGATAATATCATATTCTCCCGGTTCAACTCGAGATGCATCAAGTAATTCTTCAACATTTTTTACAACTTTTCCAATATCGTTTCCCATTTCATATAAGATTTCCGCACCCTTTAAACCGGAATAAGATTGATAATCCATTTGTGTCTTGTTTCCTTTTCGTCCAAGTGCACCAATCAACCCTTCTGAAATGATATAGCTTTGCTTCAGCTGTTTTTTCTGAGAGATAAACATTTTGCTTATCTGCTCCATTGTAACACTTGCCATACACTCTAAAAGGTGCTCGCTCAGGCTTAACCCTTTATTACTAATTTCTGTTAACTTATCCATCACTGCCTCAAAAGAAACAGAGTCAGGAAGTTCCTTCACTTCTTTTTCAACAAAAATCTTCGCTTCCTCTTCCTCAATTTTAGGTGTATCTAAAACTTCTACATGAATCGCCTTTAACATTTCCAGTTGGTCATCTAATTCATCTATAATCTTTTTTGCCGTTTCCTCAACATTTTCAAGTACATTAAATGAATACTCACTGTAAAGCCCATCTTTATATACTCTCGCAACAAAGCCTCTTTCAGCAAGAGATGCTTCACGAATCGCTTTTTGTCTTCTTGATGCAGAAAAAGATGTTCCACTAACATCTGTCGCTAAAATACTTGCATAATCATAATGCTTTTGAAGCAATTCAACCAAAGATTCACAATCTTGTTGTTTTGATGCAAGATATTTCGAAAATTCGCATTTCATATCAATTCCTCCTAACTTATCATTATTGTAACCCCATTTCTAAAAAAAGTATATCCATTTAACTTTAAGTGAATAAAAAACAATGGTTCTTCACTTGTCACAAATATAAAATCTTGTTACAATAGCTTCTACTATGGAGGGAACTTATGTCAAGTTATTATGAATATCTATGGTATTTCGTTGTTTATGCTTTTTTAGGTTGGTGTTCAGAGGTCATTTTTGCTACCTTAAAATCAGGCAAATTCGTAAACCGTGGTTTTTTAAACGGACCGGTTTGCCCCATATATGGGTTTGGAGCAGTTTTGGTCATTTTTTGTCTTACCCCAATCAAAGAAAATGTCCTTATTTTATTTATTGGCTCCACTATTTTAACAACCTTATTAGAAGGCTTTACCGGATTTATTTTAGAAAAGATGTTTCATACCAATTGGTGGGACTACAGTAATGAACCTTTTAATTTCAAAGGCTATGTATGTGCCCGTTTTTCTGTACTTTGGGGATTCGCATGTATTCTCATCGTTGATGTATTCCACCCGCTGATTATTAATCTTGTCCATTTATTTCCACTCTCATTCGGTAAGATATTGCTTGTTCTGATTTTTTTACTATTTATCTACGATTTGATTCTTACCGTAGCAGCCATTTTAAAGTTCAATCGTTATCTTGAACAATTAGATAGACTCAGCACTTTTATCAAAGAACTTTCTGATGAGTTGGGACAAAGACTATCTGATACAACATTAGAAACAGTTGAAATCGGAAATGGACTAAAAGAAAAAGCAACAGAGTTTAAAGAGAATCTTGCCATCAAAAAAGAACAGTTGGAAGATACAAAAAAAGAATACGAAAAATTGCTTCAAGATAAACTTGCAAATAGTCGTCTTTTAAAGGCCTTCCCAAATGCCAAATCAACGCAACATAATAGTATTCTTCAAAAATTAAAAGAATTTAAAAATAAGAAATCTTAGCACAACTCTTCCTTAAAGTGTTGTGCTTTTTTATTCATACCAATCCATTTTTAAAACCTGTAAATTATGTTATACTAATATTAGCAATTTACGGAGGAAATATTTATGTATGATTATCTAATTGTCGGAGCAGGTTTATTTGGAGCCGTTTTCGCTCATGAAGCAACCAAAGCCAACAAAAAATGCCTTGTCATAGACAAGCGCAATCATATAGGAGGAAATATCTACACCAAAGAAGTAGAAGGAATACAAGTTCATGAATATGGTGCTCATATTTTTCACACAAGTGATAAAGAAGTTTGGGATTATATTCAAGAGTTTGCAGAATTTAATCGATATACAAATAGTCCAATAGCCCGTTATAAAGATGAACTTTATAACATGCCGTTTAATATGAATACTTTTAATAAACTTTGGGGTGTTGTCACACCACAAGAAGCGAAAGACAAAATTGCTGAACAAATCAAAGAATCCGGCATCAAAGAGCCTACTAATCTTGAAGAACAAGCCATCTCTCTTGTCGGAAAAGATATCTATGAAAAGCTTGTAAAAGGATACACTCAGAAACAATGGGGAAGAAAATGTACCGAACTCCCTTCGTTTATCATCAAACGATTACCGGTACGATTTACTTATGACAATAATTATTTCAATGATAAATATCAAGGAATTCCGATTGGCGGATATACTCAAATCATTGAAAAGATGTTAGAAGGATGCGATGTTCGTCTTAATTGTGATTTCTTTGATCATCGTGAAGAACTTGTTCAATCCGCAAAGAAAATTCTATTTACCGGAATGATAGATGAATACTATAATCATTGTTATGGTGAATTGGAATATCGTACCTTACGCTTTGAAACTGAAACTTTGAATACAGATAACTATCAAGGAAATGCTGTTGTCAATTATACAGATTATGAAACCCCTTATACACGAATCATTGAACATAAACATTTTGAATATGGAACACAAGAAAAGACGGTTATTACCAAGGAATTTCCTGCCACTTGGCAAAAAGGAGATGAACCTTACTATCCTATGAACGATGAAAAAAATAATTCCTTATTCAAAAAATACAAAGAACTTTCTGATAAAGAAGAAAGCATCTTATTTGGTGGTCGCTTAGGAATGTATAAATACTTTGATATGCATAACATCATAAAAGAAGCTTTAACGCTATCAAAAAATGAATTGAAATAATAAAACATAAATATCCATCAGAACTTTAAAACAGCTTTGTTTCACGCAAAGCTGTTTTAAAATCATCATTTCTATCAACCTTTTTATTAATTTATATTTTTAATTAGACAAATACTGCCAAATACACATAAAAACAGTCCAAAAATTACTGCCAGATTGATACTATATTCGGCAATTCTAAAAATACTTGCATCAATTATCATTTGAATTAGTTCCATAAATATCATAAAGACACTTAATTGTGTTGCCCGGTGTATCACTTTAACCCTCTCGTTTTGAAGTGTTTGAAAAAGTGGAAAAAATACCGCATTTACAAACTCCAATATCGCTATTGAAATGATACAGATCCATGAAATTTTAAATTGCACAAGTGAATAGCAGGATAAACAAATTAATCCCATAAGAGAATAAAGAAATCCTTTACGTCCCATTTTTTCAGTCAAACTATAAGATAAAACAGACAAAAAACCAATTCCGGTCATAAAAACATGGATTAATCCAAAAAAATGATCCGAGATATGCGCCTCAATGTACAAAACTTGATTTAAAAATGCTGTTAACTCATGAATTATTTCAGTTAAAAGAGCTCCTCCAATTAAAATGAAAAGAATATTTCTATCTTTAAATATTTCTTTTATCATTTCAAATAAATCATGAAATGAATGATTTACTATTTCATGTGAAACTTCATTTAGAAAGAAACTCAAGATCCATGCACATCCAAAAGGAATGCATGTCATTAAGGCTGCCAAACGATAATTTCCTTTGAAAAAACATGAATAAATTAATGAAGAACTCATCATTCCAATACTACCAAGATTATAATAAATTCCAAATACTTTTTGACTTTCTCCTTTTTCGCATGACAAGTATAGCATTGCACTGTCTACTCCTGAAATTCCTGCAAGAGCCATACTCAAAAGAAAGCGTTCAAACAAAAAGGAAAGAAAACTATTTGCTTGATAAAACACTATCTTTGATAAAAAGTATAAACCATTACAACAAATCATCGTCTTTTTATAACCAAACCGATCCGCAAAAATTCCCCATGGTATCTCAAACAACAAACTAAATAAATAATAAATTGATTCAATCAATCCAATTTCAGTCAAACTAAGATTCGCTTTTTGACGATATAAGATTGAAATGGATGCATAAAAGACCATTCCTTGCAAAAAGGAAAGGATAAATAATATTATTCTATTTTTTTTCATATCAGATCTCCTAAAGTATTATAAAAATATCCGAATTCGGATTTTGATTTTAATATCTAACTATAATACTTTAATCTAATCTGCCATAATCTTATTCCTCTGTTTTTAAGTTTATCATATACATAATTTAGTTTCAATGTTTACTGCATAATCAAAACAAATCATCTCATAATAACAACGGTGAAACTTATGAAATCTATTTGGCAAGAAAACTGTTCGATCCCAGCAAGACCGATGTTAGATCACGACATAAAAGTAAAGGTTGCAATTATCGGAGCCGGATTAAGTGGTCTATTAATAGCGGAAAAGCTTAGAGAAAAAGGAATACATGCTGTGATCTTTGAAGCAGATCGCATTGGAAGTGGGCAAAGTGGCAAATCAACCGCAAAAATCACTTCTCAACACAATCTTATCTATCAAAAATTAATTGATTCTTTTGGTTTAGAAAAAGCAAAACAATATGCCATGATGAATCAGCAAGCTATTACAGATTATGAGAAACTCATTAAAGAACAAAATATTGAATGTGATTTCAAGCACATCGATACTACTTTATTTACTTCCATAAATCAAGCAGCGATACAAAAAGAATTAGAAAGTGCTAGATTATGTGGATTAGATCCTCAGTATGATGAGAATTTAAATCTTCCATTTGAAACCAAATGCGGAATCACTTTTAAAAATCAAGCACAATTTAATCCTATGCAATTTTTAAAAGAACTCAGCAAAAATCATACAATTTATGAGAAAACAAAAATATTGAAAGTTGAAGATCATACCCTTCTATGTGAAAACTATTCTATTCAAGCGGATAAAATCATCTTCGCTTGTCATTTTCCTTTTATTAATTTCCCAGGTTACTATTTTGCAAGAATGCACCAAAGTCGTTCTAATTGCCTCTTGCTGAATCATGTCCCTGAATTACATGGATGCTTTTTAAGCATAGATGAAGACGGACTGTCTTTTCGAGATTCACAATACGGTTTAATTATGGGTGGAATGAGCTATAAATGTGGAGAGAATACAACCGGTGGAAAATATCAAGGATTAATTACTATCGCAAAAAAGATATTTCCAAATTGTGTTCTATCTCAGAAATGGTCGGCTCAAGACTGTATGACTTTAGATCAAGTTCCCTACATTGGGCAATTCTCTGCCAATAAACCTGATTGGTATGTTGCAACAGGTTATAATAAATGGGGAATGACCTCATCTATGGTAGCAGCAAATATCATTTCAAACATGATTGTAAATCATGATAAAAATGAAACTATATTTAATCCAAGTCGTTTTAATACAGCTTCCATTGGGACTCTCACACAAAACAGTATGACTGCTATTAAAGGATTAGCATTAGAAAACTTGACACTTCCCCAAGATACAATTGATGATTTACCAATAAATCATGGTGGAATTATTGAAGTAGATGGAAAAAGTTATGGTGTCTATAAAGATGAAAATGAGAAAGTATTTATTGTAAGCTCTCGCTGTCCTCATCTTGGTTGCCAACTCACATGGAATCCTGATGAAAAAACATGGGATTGTCCCTGTCATGGTTCACGATTCAGTTATAATGGTGAAGTATTAGATGGTCCTGCTCAAACATCAATTCAATGTTCTGATACATCAGATTTTTAATCTAAAGTATTACTTCTTCTTAATTCAAAATAAATGATTATCTTCCTTATAATATATTTTTTATAATTATGAAGCATATATCTCTAATTATCTCTTTATCATTAATCGCAATCACGTTGAAGATTGTGATTTTTTTTGATCTTCATTGTATGCTTTTCTTGCTTCCGCAACAATATTTCTTCCATTCATACAATTTGAACAAGTACTTTCAGAACATCCAATACATTTTCCTTCTTTTTTTGTTTTATAAATATAGCGGATTGCCAAAAAACACAAAACAGCTAAAATTCCAATCACAAGACAATTTCCAAAATTTTCAATAAACCAAAGTCTCATATATAATTTCCTCCTGTCAAATTATTTCAATCAGCACAATTACTACATTTATTGTAAGGAATTAAGGATACAAAGCATCTCAATAGATAATCACATTAAACTTGTTCTCTACAAGAAATCAACTTCAATTCCATTATATGCAAATCATATAATCATTTTAATATCTCTTTCATATTCTTTAAGTACAAATTTTCATATTCAAGCAAGCAAAAAAAACAGTTTTCATATACAAAAACTGTTTTCAATTTCCTATGGTGCCGACTATAGGACTTGAACCTACCACCTACGCGTTACGAGTGCGTTGCTCTACCTGATGAGCTAAGTCGGCATGCTCTTATTTTATTATAACCAAAATTAAATGTCAACCAATAACTAACTTTGATAATTCTTAGCTTTGTTTGACCCAATACAAAGAAATATTTTTCCATTCTCATTGAAGTATAAATTGTTTCGCTCTTTCCCATATTAATAGATAAGAAAGGAGCTTGAAATGAAATTTTTTGTTAATGAAAAATGTATTGGTTGTACATTATGTGCATCAATCTGTCCTATGGTTTTTTCCATGAATGATCGTGGTGTTTCCGAAGCAATTGAAAGTGAAGTTGAACCTGCTTTTGAAGAAACCGCAATTGAAGCAATGAATAGTTGTCCTGTCAATGCAATTGAACAGCATTAAAAACAAGCCCTATGTTGGCTTGTTTTTATTTTAAGCTTTCTAATAACTCTTCTAATTTATCGATAACACTTTCCTTTCCTTCACAAAAAGAGGCTCTTGCCGCATTCAAATTAAATTGAATCAAATCCTTTTCCGTAAATTGAAATTCTCTTTTCAACAAATCATATTCATCTTGAAGAGTTACGCCACACAATAAAGGATCGTCTGTACTTATTGTTACAATTGCTCCTTGGTCCACCATTTCTCGAATCGGATGATCTTGAATAGAATCTACCGTATTCGCAAGTATATTGCTTGTAACATTCACTTCCAAAGGAATTTTTCTATCCATAATCTCTTTCGCCACTAAAGGATCTTGCCAACCATGAATCCCATGACCGATTCTTTTGGCATGCATGGACATAGCGCATTTTACCACATCAGCCGAACAAACCTCTCCAGCATGAATCGTAATATTCACATGAGCTTGATGGGCTTTTTCAAAAAGAGCACGATAAGATTCGGTTGGATTTGCTCCTTCAGCTCCAGCCAAATCCAATCCGACTACCCCTTTATCTTTAAATTTAATTGCCAATTCAACCGTTTCTAAATTGTCTGCATCATTATCAATTTCCGGGCCACAGTTCATCATGCACACTATAATCCCCATAATCATATCAGGATGCTTTTTCATCACATGATTCATCCCCTCAAGCACGGCTTCGATTGCATTTTCCTGACTCATTTTTTGCTCAGTATGTTTTTGAGGTGCAAAACGGATTTCTGCGAGACGAATTCCTTGTTCATACATTGAAATCCCCAATGTCTCAGCTGCTTCAATCAATTCTTCTTTTGTTTGAAGAAGCGAGACTAAAAGATCAAATCTCTTTAAGCACTCCACCAAAGGCATTGCTTCTCTAATCACATTTTGTTTTCTCCACGTTTCTTGATCCATGCTTTTATCAATAATACCGTGTGCTAATGATAACTTATAAAAAGTTTCCGGAGGCAACGCCCCATCTAGATGACAATGCAATTCAACACGTGGATATTTCATATTAAATCCTCACTTTTAATTTCTATCAAAATCTATCTTTATCTTATCAAGAAGATTATCATATTTCAATTCAATGTGAAATTCATTCAAATTATCTTACTCTCTATTTTTTACACCCGTTCACATTCTCAAAAAGAATGTAATTAAAAATAGATGATAATTTTAAATCATCATCTAAAAAATATTCATATAAATTTTATTATGCCTTATAACCTTAACGTTCAGACATGTATTTTACTATTTCGGCATCGGTTAATTTTCTTACTTGTGTACCGACATATTCTTTGTACTCTTCAATCATAAATACGGGCTTCATACTTTTACAGAACTTATTTTTATTCTTTTTCAAGAATAATTGCAAATCTTTACTATCTACAAAAATCTTGTATGAAAGTCTACCGGTGTTACTTTTAATTTCATAAATACCACATGTTCTTTTCATGGTATAATCAGCAGTACGCAAATATAATTTTGCGATTTCCAATGATTTGAACGGAAAATTCCACCGCTGTAATCCACGCTTTGAATCATGTTCAATACAAATACATCTACCACAAGTACCACATATATACTGCGTATGATTCTTTAAACAATCCATTGGATTAAGCAATGGAGTAACTCTTTTTTGATCAGTATAACATTCTATGCACATTTTATTTCCTCAATATCTTAGCGATTAAAACTATTTACTCAATTAGCCAATGCACAGTTTTAATTTTTTCTTTCCATAAAAATCAGATAAATGCAAAACAAATTATAAAGAACCTTCTTACAACTTTCTTTATCCAAATCGTTTTATAATAGCTTCGTTTGCTTGATTTTCCAGGCTATCATCTAATTTCTCCAATCCTTTGAAATTTGGATCTTTTCTTCTTAAAGCACACGACAAAATTTCATCACAGAACTGAGGATTTTTCGGAAGTAACGGTCCATGAATATAGGTTGCGAATACATTTTTATAATGAACTCCTTCATATCCTGTATCGCCCGTATTTCCATATCCTTTGATGATTTTAGCTAACGGTTCATGATTATTAATAATGGTTCTTCCACCATGATTTTCAAATCCGACTATCGGTTGTTCAAATAAGGGTGACTGTGCAATTACATTTCCAATTAACCTGGTTTCGCCACGCTCCGTTGTAATATCTAAAATCGATAATCCCTCAATTGTTTCATCGTCTAATTTGTAGTATTTTCCCAACAATTGATAGGCTCCGCATACCGCCAAAACAACCCCATCATTTTCAACATATTCTGTTAATTCTTTTTTCTTTTCAAGAAGTTTAGAACAAACAATCTTTTGTTCGCGATCACTTCCTCCACCGATAAATACAATATCTGTATGAGTCAAATCCATTTGATTATCTTCTACCGTACATCTCACGACTTTTACTTGATATCCTCGCCATTCCAAACGTTTTTTTAAGCAAGCAATATTGCCGGTATCTCCGTACAAATTTAAAAGATCTGGAAATAGATGAAGTATTGTTATCTCTTGCATAGATTCTCCTCCCATTCCTTTTTTAACTCTTTCAATAATTTTTGTGTTGCATATAACGCTGAATAAGTCACTAAAAGATACACAACATCAGAATCTGTATTCAAACTTTTTCGTACCGCATCTTTAACATCTGCACTTATCTCATCTACATGAATATCTTCATATTTGAAACGTAATGCAATATCGTATAAGCGAAGTCCTGTGCAGGTTAAAGTATTCATTGTACCATCATTCAACTTTGCAAAGTCCACATCCCATAACCATGATACATCCGTTCCATCATTATAATTATCATTAATTGTAATGATAATGTCTTTTTTTCTTCTATCTTGAAGAACTGTTTGAATTGATTGATTAAACCCTGCCGGGTTTTTAGAAAGGTTCAATATAACAGGCTTATTGAATTCAAACTGTTCCATTCTTCCAATCTGCGGTTTATATCCTTTAAAAGATTCCGCAAAGTTCTCAGTATCAATTCCCATTGCACAGCACGCACCATAGCTGGCTACCACATTATAAATGTTATAAAATCCTTTATAATCAATATGTATCGGTTTCTCATTAATTGTAAAATTCATCCCCTTCCGCAAGTCTACATTTTTTACTTCATAATCAATTTTCGGACGTTTAGCCCCACATGAAGGACAATGATAATTACCTAACTGGCTGTAGTGATAATATTCAAATTTCAATGGTTTTCCACATTGTTGGCAAAACTGCCCTTCTTTTACTTCATTTATTTGAGGAAGCACCTTCTCTGAGATTCCATAATATGTTGCTTCAACATTTTCCAAAGTTCCGAAAGATGCAGTCAAAGGATCATCCCCATTAAGTACGAGTTTAATTTTAGGTGCTTTCTTTAAAGCCGTTTTCAATTTCTGCATCGTAATATCTATTTCACCGTAACGATCTAATTGATCTCGAAACAAGTTGGTAATAACCATAACTTGCGGAGTTAACTGATCAAAAATTTTCACTGTAGAGGCTTCGTCAATCTCAAAACATGCATAATCCGCATGAATACGCCCCAATATATTTGCTTCTTGGCATAGCGTTGTCGCAATTCCACCGATCATATTCGCTCCTAATTTATTACAAATAACCTGAAATCCGAGTGATTTTAATTCCGCATATATCATATTATTTGTTGTTGTTTTTCCGTTTGTTCCGGAAACAACGATAGTTCCTTTTTTTATGTCTTTTGAACATTTTCTAATAATATCAGGGCAAATTTTCAACGCAACCACTCCCGGTGCATTGCTTGACTTTCTTCCTATCAGTTTTCCAACAATGCTTAATATTTTAACAGCCCATATAGCCAGTAATTTTCGCATAAAAAACCTCTTTCTTTTTTTAGTTTACCAAATTTCGATATCATTATAGCAAAAAAAAGCACATTACTAAATAAAAAGGAAGAAAAAAGATGCTCGAAAGCATCTTAAATCATTTCTTCTAATACAGCAGTTGCTTCTTCAAGTGGATTACCTGAAACTGCCTCCAAATTTCCGGCATCACATAACTCAGCAAATGTCGGATCAATAGGCATTCTTCCCAAAATCGGAAGATTATATTTTTCAGCCACTTCATGAAGATGACTCTTACCAAAGACTTCAATCTTTTTGCCACAATCAGGACAAGCAAGATAACTATAATTTTCAACCAATCCCAAAATTGGAATGTTCATCATGTTTGCCATATTAACCGCCTTAGCAACAATCATAGAAACAAGTTCTTGTGGGCTTGTAACAATAATAATTCCATCAATCGGAAGCGATTGGAAAACTGTAAGAGGAACATCTCCTGTTCCCGGTGGCATATCAACAAACATATAATCTACATCATCCCAAACCACTTCACTCCAAAATTGTTTAACGATTCCTGCTAATATCGGGCCTCGCCACAACACTGGCTGTTCCGGATCATCCAACATCATGTTGATAGATACAACCTTTGTCCCTGCGTCAGATACATTTGGTATCATTCCGTATTCATTTCCATAAGCAGGTGTTTCTACACCGAAAATCTTAGGAATACTTGGACCGGTAATATCCGCATCCAAAACTCCTGTTTGATATCCTTTTCTTTGCATCTGGATTGCCAGCATAGATGTAATCAAAGATTTTCCAACTCCACCTTTACCACTGACAACAGCTATAACTTTCTTAACATGACTAACTTCATTCAGTTTTGCAGAAAGATCTTGCTCTTCTGTTCTTGATGAACAATTTTGTGAGCAGTTACTGCAATCATGATTACAATTTTCACTCATAAAAAACCTCCAAATTTCATTTCTCTTATTATACGATTGATTTCCTCTTTTAGCAAGAAAAGCGCATTTTTGGGTTCATTTATTTAATTTCAATTTTCCATAATCCATGAAGATTACAATATTCATAAGCAGCAATCGCTCTTTCACCATCACCTAACACAAAAGTTGCTTCTGGCTTCTGATTCGGACTTAATCTTTTTTGATAAATTCCTTTATCCGTTTCAAGTTGAATCAAAGAAATCCAATGATTATCAAGCATCGGATGTTCAACACTTCCAACATTTACTTTAATCTCATTTCCATTTTGAATGACCAAAGGCATATGTTTTTCCAATGCCCCTTCACTTTCATTTGCCACCAATTCATTCATCGGTTGACCACAGCAATACAAAGGAACTCCATGATCTTCAATCATTCCAACAACATTACCACATACCTTACACACTAAAACTTTATTATCCATACATTTTCCTCCTAGAGTTACTATGGTATATTGTATTAAAAATATGCGTAGAAATTTGTCCTGTCAATTTATAATAATGTTTTTTGTTCTAATCATCTTCAAAAACGATTTTCTTAAGTGTATGTTGTTCAATATCAGATTTAAAATCTTTCTTACACAAAATTATAACATTTTCTAACATTTCTTTTTCTTTACTTTTAAATTTGCTTTTAAGGTCGTTGGCAATTTTTTTATACAATTCTGAAAATGAACGATTATATAGAATAAACATTCCTGATTTATAATTATATTTTTCGACGAAACAAACTAATTTATCAAAGTCATCTAGACATTTATTATAATAAATCTTCCCTTTGACTTCTATGACCATGATGTTATTGTCCATAGTTCCTGGCTCATGAAAAACAAAATCCGGATTTTTTCTATTTGATTCATTAATTTCCCAATGCCCTCTTTTATCAATTTCTCCATTCAACGAAAATGATATTTTCTTCATTTCAATTATTTTACGAATTTGATGATATAATTCATAGCAAAATACCCTTTCTCTTATTATACTTGCTGACTCACAGGCAATATTTATCTGATAATAATTTTTTTCAACATTATTTAATCCGTTCTTAATAACATCTATGTAAAAATTTAAGTCTTTTTCCATGCTTTATCCCCTCGTATTTTCCATAAAAATAACTCTTTTTATACAGTCTTTATAACCATATCCAAGCATCATAAGTGTAGCAAAATAATTTAGAGTAGCAAAACGATGGAATTAACTAGAGGAAATGATTATCTGTATAAGTGTAGCAAAATAATTTAGAGTAGC
>CATJXY010000041.1 GCA_949744505.1 uncultured Erysipelotrichaceae bacterium
AAGTTTCCACCGGCAATTGCTTCCGCAATATTAAACGGTGCTTTACAATCTCCGACTGCAACACATGGAATCTCCAAACCATCAATCAAAGATGTATTCGGTAACATATCTCTGGCATCAATTAAAGTATCACAAGCAATGTTCATATCACAACCTGTTTCTCCGGCAACAACAATAGATCCATCATTAACCGCAGTAACTTCGGCATTCTGCCATAAACGCATTCCGTTTGCATA
Organism: uncultured Erysipelotrichaceae bacterium; assembly: GCA_949744505.1. Classification (GTDB taxonomy): domain Bacteria; phylum Bacillota_I; class Bacilli_A; order Erysipelotrichales; family Erysipelotrichaceae; genus CATJXY01. The sequence continues at coordinate 237 of CATJXY010000041.1, forward strand.
CAACATCGGAATTGTAAATGTCTTGACCCAACTTGATTGACCTTTATCTAATTTTGCCTTAGGTTCACTTGATACCATTGTTACATGTTTTCCTTGAGCAATTAAATATTGGGCAACATCCACAGCCTGAACATTTCCGCCGATGATTGTTACTTTTTCACCAATTGTCGCATTGGCAACTTCATCAACAGAAATAACATTTGTAGAACCTGATGATTGTAAAGTCATTTCCGGTCTTGTACCACCCACTGCTAAAATTACAGCATCCGGTGCTTCAGACTCAATCAAATCACGAGTTACTTCTTTTCCGGTTACAACAGTAACACCTTTTAATTCTTGTTGACGAACTAAATACTTACGTAGATCATCAAGATTTTCGTGTGGTCCTTTAATTGCATTGGCAAATGGAAGAAGCCCTCCAAGGCTACCATTCTTTTCATACAAGGTTACAGCATAACCACGCTGTGCGGCAATTCGTGCCGCTTCCATACCGGCAGGTCCACCACCGATAACCATCACTTTTTTATCGCCATCAGCCGGAAGTGGTGTTTCTCCCTCAGGCATCAAATCACGATAAGCTCTTTGTGTTGTTGCATTGACACGACAATGTTCATAAACTTTACCCTCGTCATTGTAATCAAAATGGCAATGCATGCATCGTGTACATGGAGCGATTTCATCCAATCTTCCTTCACGAAGTTTGTTGACATATTCAGGTTCAACAGTCAATGTACGAGTCATTAAATAGAAGTCGCACATTCCTTCTGCCAACGCATTTTCAAAATATTCAGGTGCGTGAGCAGGATCCATACAAGTAACTGTTCCAACCGGAATGCTGACTGCTTGTTTAATTTCTTTCGCAACATTTAACATCATTCCATAACCATCATGATTCGCAATCAATTTTCCTTGGAAATGACGAGAGAAGTCAAATCTTGTTCCGTTTGCAGCCGTACCTTCAATACCATATCCGGTAAAGTACAAATCAGAAGCAAATTGGTTAACATGCATTCTGAATACTCCTAAACGGACATGTAAGCTGTCTGCACCGTAGTCTTCAAGAACCTTACAAATACGGCAATTTTCTTCTACTGTTGTAGAAAGTGTTGCCTCACCTAGTTCAATATCATTTTCTTCAATACCATTAATCAAAACTTGTACCGGGAAATCAGCACCGCAAACTTCTTTGATTCCGGCAATGATTTCACCCACAAAACGAGCTCTGTTTTCAAATGATTGCGGACCATATTCATCCTCACGATGATTTCTTTGACGACTGAAGAATGCTTGTCCGATATTATTACCGGCAGCATTAATTTCTACTGCGTCAAATCCGTTATCTTTCATCAACTTTGCACCGTTAATGAAATCCTGTTGTACTGTA
>CATJXY010000042.1 GCA_949744505.1 uncultured Erysipelotrichaceae bacterium
AATAAAAAATAAGTCGATACTCTCGTATTGGCTTATTTTTTCTACTATGACAACATGACGGCAATATAGAAAATGCAAAACAACATGCTCCAAATCATACAAACCGTACAAATAATAAAACTCTTTCTATTTGAACTTCCCTTTAATTTTCCAACTAAACTCATGACAAATCCAATTATAGATATGATTAAACCAAGCGGTGGTAAAAAGACTCCCACAAAAATACCGATAATTGAAACTATCATTCCAAGAGTTCCCAATCCCTCATTCGCTTCATTTGCGATAATCAAGTCAATCTGAGGATTTTCCTTCGCCACTACTTGTGCCAAAGAGGTAATAAACTTCTTGAATTCCTCCCCCTCTTTTTCTTGTACTAAATTAACCGGAAACCACTTACTTTTTCTTAAATTCATACCATCTACTTCAAATTCTACGATGCAATGTCCTTGTTTATCACCCAGCCAAACATCCAATCTTTTCAATTGATCATTTTTCATCTTCTCTTGTACAGTAATCTTTCCAAGATTTTCGGTTGTTAATACAAAGGGTCTGGCTAATTGTACCTCACGTGTTTTTTTATCAATACGCACCGGGAACACTTGTAAAGTTTTCTCAAGAAATACCACAATATAGCGAAAGTATGTTGTTCGCACCGTTCTTCCATATGACTCCTGATTCTCATAATGAGCATAAACAAACGGTACATCTTCATTGAATATTTGTCTCAATTTTTCCTTGATCAAGTTCTTATCTTCCCCATCATGTGCCTTTTTTATATTACCATTTCTTCTTATTAAATTAAATGCGACTGCCACTATCATGATCAATCCCCACACAATAAAAAACATGATTGAATTTTTCATATCTTCTTTCTCCCTTCAAACTCAATTAAAGTATATCATATCCTATTTATAATTCAAATTAGGCAAGTTTATTACTTATCAAAATATTCAAAATCTTGTAATTTTTTCATTTCTTATTCCACTATTACGACGCAAAACAAGACAAAAAAAGCCCGTTGACAAGCTCTTTGATATTCGCTAAACTCCTTTTTAAAGAAGGGGGACACTATGACACTAGATCAATGTAAATGCAACGAAACTGTTCTTATTACTCATTTGATCGGGGCTTCTCCATTTAGAAGAAGATTGATGGAAATGGGACTTGTACCCGATACCAACGTTACTATTTTAAAAGTCGCACCTTTTCGCGATCCGATCGAAATCTTTTTCAAAAATTGCAGATGTATCCTTTCGAAAAATGAAGCATCTCTCATTGAAGTTAGGAGTCAACTAAAATGATTGTTGCCTTAGTCGGAAATCCCAATTGTGGAAAAACCACTTTATTCAATCAATTAACCGGTCAGAATCAACATGTCGGTAATTTCCCCGGAGTTACAGTAGAAAAAAAAGAAGGATTTCTCTTAAAAGATCCATCTGTTTCCTTGATTGATTTGCCCGGCACTTATTCTCTTTATCCCTTTACCTTAGAAGAAAAAGTTACCCTTGATTATCTGTTGAACCAACAACTTGATTGTATTCTTAATATTGTTGATGCAACAAATCCACAACGAGGTCTCTATCTTACCACACAGCTTAAAGACCTGAATATCCCGATGATTGTTTTATTCAATATGATGGATGAAGTTCAAAACAACCACGAATCCATTGATTTAGCTCTGCTTTCAAAATCTTTACACGTTCAGATTTTCCCGATATCCGCAGCTAAAGGAATCGGTATAAACGATTGGACTCATTCCTTGAAAAAAATCTCCTCATCCATTCCCATTTCTTATGGAAACCATCCGCTCTTTCAACTGCAAAAGAATATAAAAGAGCTTATCCGACCTTTTTCTGCTTATCCAATGCATGACTCTGCTATGATCATTCAAGGAAATGATTCTCTATTTAAACAGTTGGATTCCTCTACTCAAAACAAAATCAATCAAAAAATCAAAGATAGTGTATCCAAACAAAATGACAGTCAAGGTGAATTTATCTCTTTTCGTCATCACTGGATCGAGAGTCTTTGTGAACGTGCTTGTTCAAAAAAGAATCGATCAAAAGAGACAAAAAGATCTCTTTTCATCGATAAACTTGTAACCCACCGCTTTTATTCCATTCCTCTCTTTTTCATTTTCATCATGCTGATTTATGGCATTACCTTTGGTCCGATAGGTAGCTTTTTATCAGAAATCACCGGATCTTTTATCAACCTCATTCAATCTATGCTTACAATACTTTTAGATTCCCTATCGGTTTCTCCTTGGCTAAAATCATTGATTGAAGACGGAATCTTTATTGGAATCAGTAGTATTCTCTCTTTTCTTCCCTCTATTATGCTTCTGTTTTTATGTCTTTCCTTTTTAGAAGAAGTCGGATATATGGCAAGAGTTGCTTTCATTTTAGATGCTCCGATGAAAAAAATAGGATTATGTGGAAAAAGCATCATTTCCCTTTTAATTGGGATGGGATGCAGTGTTCCGGCCATTCTCTCTACACGTACTTTGAAAAATGAAAAAGAACGTAAGATTACAGTTTTACTCGTTCCTTTCATCAGTTGCAGCGCAAAATTACCGGTTTATACTCTTATATTAATGAGCTTCTTTTCATCAAAACCCTTTTGGTTATTTTTACTGGTTGGTTTAAATTTACTTCTTGCCCTTTTATTTAGTGCATTTTTAAATCGCTTCGTATTTAAACAAGAGCTTTCTTCCACCCTGCTTGAGCTTCCCAATTATCGTCTTCCGACTTTTAAATCACTTTTTCAAACTGTCAAACAAAAAGCAATCGATTTCATCGTACGTGCATGTACAATTTTACTGATTGCTTCGATCTTAATTTGGCTTCTTCAAAGTTTTACACCCGATTTACAATATACAACTACAATTCAAGAAAGCATTTTAGCCCAAATTGCTCAAACATTTTCTCCCTTATTTAACCCATTAGGTTTATCAGACTGGCGTATTGTTACCGCCTTGATCAGTGGATTCACAGCCAAAGAAGCCGTTCTCTCGACGCTGAGTGTTTTATTTCAAACCTCAATTTCCGCTCTTCCGACACTTCTTCAGTCTTTGATTTCTTTTCCGGCTGCTGTTGCATTTCTTATTTTCTTCAGTTTATATACACCTTGTGTTGCCACCATCAGTGCCATCAACAAAGAATTTAAAAGTACTTTCTTTACCCTAGAAGTTATTCTTTTTCAAACTTCTCTTGCTTGGCTTATCGCTTGTTTCTTTTATCAAACACTTACTCTACTTTAATATCCCAATCTGTAATTTCTATTTCATATCCGCTCTTTTTTAACAATTCAAGCAATTCTTCTTCATCACCCTTTGTAATTGAATAATTGTAATTACAAATCTTTTTCCCATGAGAATCTTTATATGAGATCAAAAGCGATCCGATTGTTTCTCCTTGGCCTTCGTAAAATCGATCAATGCAGACACGCTGTAAATCTTGAAGTGATGTTATAATTTCTTCATCCGATAAACTTACATCTGCTTGTATATTTTTCTGTTCATCATATAAATTAATATAAAGATCAAGATCCACATACGCATAATCCGTCGGAAACATTTCATTTAATCCAAATGCCTTGTTTTCCCTGAAAACGTAAGTAAAAATATTCATTACAAGAAGTACTGATGCAAAAAACACAAGACTTCGAGCACTTATTTTTATTGCTCGATTAGAAACGAAGGTGGCTGCCAGATATCCCAAAAACACAAGCACACCGGTAATCGTCATAATTTCAATACCATTATTATACGTAGCCAAAGACAAATAAAGCATACAATAGATCGGTATCAAGAATCGATAAGACCATGCTGACGTTGTCTTTTGTTCAGCTTCTTCCAATGGTTTACAAACATAATCTCGCCAAGCCTCTCTATAAGCAAGAATCCCAAGTATACAATGCAACAATAAAAATAAGAACCCGATTGGGAAATTAAGAAATAACGTGGAATAATGAAGTCGATAAATAAAATAATAAACCAAAGAATACATGGCTCCATGCACACTCATATTCGCAAAATTAACCACATCGTATGCATTGATTCCCACCGTATTCATATCAATAAACGAACCTGCCACAACAAAAATAACAACCGGAAGAAAATCATACGCAAACAATGTAATAACTCCATCCAGTACATTATTACATTTTCCGACTAAAAAATAATTCATACTATACTGAATAAACCCATAAATCAAACAGGCAATCAAAATGAGAACTTCTTTGCCGGAGGCTAACGATCCTTCCTTGATCCAATATTGACTGATTCCCAATAAATAATTGAAAACCCACGGTACAAAAACAAGAAACAATCCAAAAATCATTTCAGTATGATACATCTTTTCTTTCTTTATCGGTAAGGAATAAAAAGTATCAACACTTTTTTTCTTCAACCTCTTATTTTGCATGTAAATCGGAATACAAAAAGTCAAAATCATAAGGATAAAACTATACCAAATGCACGCATCTAATGCTTGAGAATAAAACATTTGCCTATCCACAAAAAAGATCATGAATGGATAAATCAAGAAACAGGTCATAAATAAGACAGCAATGATGTTCCGATTTGTATGAAGTAAATATTTAAAATACACTTTATTCATAAAAATTTCCTTCCTTTTTCATGATTTCATAAATAAACAGTTCTTCAAAACTAACATTCAACACATCCATCAAAATCGGATTCAAAAGCTTTAAATATTGCTTAATCTCTTCAATATCTCCACGAACAACCAAAGTTACAATATGAGATACCTTTTTAAAATAAAGTAAATCAAGGTCTTTAAATAATTCCTTACTGATTTCATCTTTAAATCCAAGCTGAATCTTATGAACTTGATTTTTTAAAGCTTCCAAATCTCCGGATGTTTGGATACAACCATTCTCCAAAATTCCAAAGGCATCACAAATCTCTTCACATTCTCGCAAACTATGTGAAGAGATCAAAACAGTCATCTTTCCGTCTGCCAATATTTCCATCAATGCTCTTTTGAAATTCAATCTCATCACAGGATCCAATCCATCAAAAGATTCATCCAATATTAAATATTTTGGCATTATTGCCAGGGAAATAAGAATAAATACCTGACGCTTCATTCCCTTTGAAAAATTATTAATTGGCTTATCTAATGGTAAATTAAAAATTTTATAAAACTCTTGAAATCGTTCTTCATTCCAATCATAAAATGTTTGATAGAATTTTTTTAATGAAGTGAGTGTTGCATTCAACGGATAATAAGGATCATCGCTAATAAACAAAATCTGTTTTTTGATCTTCTCATTTTCATAAACAGGTTCCCCATCAATTAAGATTTCACCTTCCTCGACTTGAAAGATTCCGGCAATGCAACGAAGAAGAGTCGATTTACCTGCCCCATTTACACCAACTAATCCGAATACTTTTCCATCCTCAATTTTCAATGAACAATGTTTCAGCACTGAATTTCCGCCAAGACTTTTCGATATATTTTTAATCTCAAGCATATTCATCCTCCTCATACAATTCACAAATCATGATTTCTATTTCTTCTTTCGTAAACCCGATTTCTTTACCTTTTCGTAATACTTCCTTCATATGCTTTGATATTTCTTGTTTCTCAAGTTCATTATCTTTTCGATAATTCACAAAAACCCCTTTTTTATTTAAAGTATACACAACTCCTTCATTTTCTAATTGCTGATACGCTTTAGCCACCGTATTGGGATTAATTCCTAATGTTTGTGCCAGTTGTCGAACAGAAGGAAGTTTATCTTGTGGACTTAATATTCCAAGTTGAATAAAGCGAACGATCTGCGATTTAATTTGATCACATATCGGTTCTTTTCCTTGAAGATTAATCATAAACATAAACTTTCCTCCTCTCAAAATCTGTACTATCTGTATTAATTATAAAAGCCTGATAGGTTCTAGTCAAGAACCAAGTTTCTTTCTAATCAAACTCTTATTAGTAATATTTTTAACCAATATTAATATCATAAAAAACTTTAACATTCTTTTCAAACCATTACTAAACAAAAAGAGCAATCATCTAATTGACAATTACTCTCTTATCATTAAAGATATTTATCTAATTCTCTTTCCACTTGCGGCATCTTTTTCACTTTTGGATTTTCTATTCTTTTTCCTTTACAGATAACCATGCTTAATTCACGAAGAACCGAAAGATCTTCCAATGGATTTTTATCACATACAATCATATCCGCAATTTTACCCTCTTCAATCGACCCAATCTGATCTTTTAATCCCGCAAGTTCAGCATTCACCAATGTTGCTGTATGTAAGGCAAAGGCAGGTGATACTCCACAATATTTATGGAAGTAATTGATCTCTCTATACATATCATATTGAGTGATATACGGACATCCGGTATCTGTTCCTAATCCTACCGGAATTCCATTTTCAAGACAAGCTTTTGCACACTCAATAATTCCTTCAAAAACGATATACCCATTATATTTTTCAATTTCCGATGCATGGCTGATTGAAGAATCAAATAAGGCAAAAGGCAAAGCCGGTGAAAAGGTTGCGATATGACAAGCTTTCTTCTCTTTAAACAATGCAATAATTTCAGCATCCGGTTTAGCTCCATGCTCAATCGTATCCACACCATTTTCCAAAGCCAATTTGACTCCTTGCGGACTTTCAACATGGGCGGCAACTTTTAATCCTAATTCATGAGCTTCATCACAGGATGCCTTAATAATATCCGCTGACATCTTGACTTCACCCGGTTCACCCTTAACTTTGGCATCCAAAACACCACCCGTAATCATCAACTTAATTAAATCAGGTCGATCCTTGGCAATTTTCTTAACAATTTCTTTGGCTTGTTCAGCAGTTGTTACCTCATAGGCCAAAGACCCTGCCATATGTCCTCCCGGAACAGAAACAGCCATATTCGACGCAAGAATACGAGGTCCTAAAATTTCACCCTTCGCAATACGATCTCGGATGCGTGTATCCACATCCTCGACGCCCCCTACTGTCCTAATTGTCGTAACACCACTTAAAAGTTGGGTTTTTGCATACCCTTCACACAACTTAATCATCACATTACGAAGAAAGTTACAACTGGTCATCAATTTTACCAGCTTCTTCGCATCCGTTTGTTTCTTTTTCGGCTTTCCGCTCGCAGGCAAATGAACATGCATGTTGACAAGACCCGGCATAATATACTTTCCATTCAAATCAATCACTTCACATGAATCCAAATTCGCCTCTTTTGTCACTGCCACAATTTTTTCACCCTCGGTTATAATGGTCCATCCTATTTCCGGCTTCATGCTTTCTGTTCCATCCAATAAAATCCCATTAATATATGCAGTTTTCATATTTAATTCTCCCTTTATTAATAATCTCATTTTATAGTAAACAACAAATCTTTGCAACATTCAAGCAAGATGAAAAAGGAAATACTTTAACGCATTTCCTTTCATAATACTTTAATTCTCTATAAAGTAAATTCGTAATTCCCTTTTGATACTTTAAATAGAATACCAAGCACGAGCACTGCCGATACTAACAAGATTGTTGACATAGCGGAGGCAACTCCAAAGTTTCCTTTACAAATTTCAGTATAAATCAAAATGGACATCGTAGCTGTCTTGAAATTGTAAACCATCAAAGTTGAAGACAATTCCGTGATGCTCGAAATAAAGCTTAGAAGCGCTCCCGGCAATAAACCTGAGAATAACATCGGGAATACGACCCTTGTAAATGTTCTAAATGGGTTTGCCCCCAATGATTGAGAAGCTTCCTCAACAGAAGTCGATATGTTATGCAAAACTCCGGTTGTAGATCGAATCGTATACGGTAATCGTCGAATAACCCAAACAGAAATAACCAATGCAGCTGTCCCATTCAAGTAGAACGGTGCACCGTTAAATGCCAATACCATCGCAATACCTAATACCGTTCCAGGCACAACAAGTGGGAACATAGTCAATGTATCCGCTGTCTTTGTTAATGGTGAGCTGTGTCGAATGTTGGCGTAAGAAATAATTACCGCAATGATGATAATAATCACGATTGCAACAAGTCCGTAAGCATAGGTTCTTTGAATTGCATCACCCAGTCGTTGGAATGCAAGTTTGTATGAATTCAAAGAATATCCCGGTAAGAATAAGAATCCGGATGCCTTTTGGAATGAATTATATGCAACAACGAAGATAGGTAAAGCCGCAAGTGCTGTCATCAAATAAATATAAAAGTGTGAAACCACCGCAATAATTCCCTTTGGTTTAGTTTGCTCAATCGGATGCAAAGAATTCATTTCAACAACACGTCTTGACCCGATCCATCTTTGCAACATAAACAACAAAGAAGTGAAAATCAATGTAATAGATGCCATTGCAGAAGCCATCGTTGCATCTCTTGATACTTCACCCAAGAATGCTGTATAAATCAAAGTTCCCATAACATTATATCCTTCGCCGATTAAAGAAGATGTTCCATAATCTGCAAAGCAATGCATAAATGTTAATAACGCAGTAGATAATACGGTAGGAAGAATCAGAGGAAGAATGATTTTTACAATCCTTCTAAGCCCAAAACATCCTAAATTTTCAGCCGCTTCATTCAATGTTGAATCAACATTTTTAAGTGCTCCGGAAATATACATATACATGGTCGTTGTGGAATGACATACGAATGTAAAAACGATTCCCCAAAATCCATATATACCCGGAAGTGTGATTCCAAACAAATTGTTAAAGAACTTTGTTGCCCAACCAACACGTCCAAACAACAAAATCCAGCTATATCCCCCTAAAAACGGCGGAGTAATCGTTGATACCAACAACATGATATCAATAAACTTTTTACCTTTGATCTTGAAATAACGCATAATCATCGCAAAAGTCGTACCGGTAATGATTGAAATAATTGTCGTTACCGTTGATACTTTAAAGCTGTTCACAACAGCCTGCATGTAATACTTCGTCGCAAAGAATCGTTTAAATGGCTCTAAATTAAATCCATTCCCCGTCCAGATTGCTCCGATAATTAATCTAAATAATGGAAATAGAAAGAAAAAGATAAAAATTGAAAAGGAAGATAAGGCTAACAGATTCCAAGTAACATGATCTCGTGTATATTTCCTTCTCATCCGGCATCCTCCATGATTGACATATTCTTTCCGTCTGCTTCAAATATATTGACAACTTCTACCGGAATATCTAAATAGACTTGTTCACCGATTTCTTTCATATGCTCATTAACATCACGAGTAACAACCAAATCTCCAATTTCAGTCTTGACTGTATAAGTTGTAATTGTTCCAAAGAAAATTCTTTCTGTAACTTCGCCTTTGATTCCATGATCGGCAAAAACAAAATCATTTGGACGAACAACCATTTTTCCTGCCTTAATATTATTTACATTTTTAATACGATCAAAATGATATTTACATCCCACTTTTTCAATCATAACATCTTGATTCTCTATCTGAACATCCAAAATATTTGTCTGTCCCATAAAAGTTGCGACAAATAAATTTCTTGGCTTCCGATAAATCTTGACCGGCTCATCGATTTGTTGGATCTCACCTTTATTCATGACCGCAATGCGATCTGAAATAGCTAAAGCCTCTTCTTGGTCATGCGTAACATAAATGGTTGTAATTCCGGCTTGTTGCTGAATATGACGAATTGTACTTCTCATCTCAACACGCAACTTTGCATCCAAGTTAGAAAGCGGTTCATCAAACAATAACACATCCGGATTGATGACCATAGCACGAGCAAGAGCAATACGTTGTTGTTGTCCTCCTGACATATTGGATGGCATACGATCAGCTAAATCACTGATTTGAACTTGTTCCAATACATCTGCAACTCTCTTTGACAACTCCGGATCTTTTACCTTTCTCTCTTTTAATCCAAAGGCAACATTATCCTTTGTACTCATATGTGGGAAAATCGCATAATTTTGGAATACCATTCCAATATTTCTTTTATGCGGCGGAAGATTATTAATCACCTTTTCATCAAATTTGATCTCCCCACCCTCAATCGTATTAAATCCGGCAATCATTCTTAATAATGTTGTCTTACCACAACCAGACGGTCCCAATAAAGTAAAAAACTCTCCCGGTCTGATTTGTGCCGATAAATTCTCAATGACAACATTTTTTCCATATGCCTTTTTGGCATGTTCAATATTTATTGTAACACTCATATTTTCTTATCTCCTTATTACATAAAAAACTAGGAATAATACAGAAGCCCATCTTTGTAATGCCAAACGATCACTTTGTATTATTCCAGTTTTTAACCCGAACTCAATTAATTTCCGAAATTCATTTCTTCAAGCATTGCTTGATATTTTGCAACGATTTCTTCCTTATGTTCTGAAGTCCAGTCTGAGTTGCAATCTAAGATCTTAGCATTTGCCAAACCGATGTCATTGTATTCAGGAATTTCAATATCTGTTCTCAATGTCATCTGTCCAGGAATAGTAACAGAAATTTCTTGCCATTCCTTTGAGCAAACATAATCAACATAAGCTTTTGCATTTTCTAAGTGTTTGCAGTTTTTCAAGATTCCAGGACCACCTGTCTTTGTAACAACGCCCTCTTTCATACAAACTGCTTTGACATTTGTTGCACCGTCATTAATGATTGTTAAGGCACCAACATCATATGTCAAACCTACCCAATACTCACCACTTGCTACACCTTTATATACAGCAGATGAAGAGTCAATAATCTTTCCGTCAAGATTTTCCAAGAATTTTTCTACATATTCCCAACCTTGTTCTGTGTCAACCCCCTGATTTTCAGGATCGGATCCCATCGCAAGAAGCATATTTTCCAAATGATAATAAGCAGAATTTGATTTAATTGCATTACCCATTGCAATATGACCTTTTAGTCTTGGATCAAGAAGATCAGCATATCCGGTAATTTCAATTGGACACAACTCTGTATTATAAATTAAAACAGATGTGTTACCATTATTACATTGTGATAAGAATGATGGATCACTTACAGCAGGATCATATTCATCATAATGTGCATTTTTGTAAGGAATGAACAAATCTTCATCAGAGTGAATTTCAGCCCATCCACCGCAGTTCATGACATCAGCCTGAGGATTATCTCTTTCAGCCTGAGCCTTTGCGAATCCTTCCGCAGAAGCAAATGAAACGAATTGAACATCAATTCCCGTTGCTTCTTCAAATGCCGGTTCCAGCAAATCCAAAACAGCCTGATTTGCTCCGGTGTAAACAATTACGATATTTTCATCATCTGGGGCATTATCTTTATTTCCGCAAGCAGAAAGTCCTAAGATCATGAAAACTGATAGTAGAATAATTAAACCTTTTTTCATTATTCTTTCCTCCTAGTACTAATTAAATTATATGTAATCGCTTACATAAAGTCAATCAAAATTTTTTATTTATTTTTTACACAATTTTTTCGAAAATTTTACATTTCTATTAAGAATGGTAATGCCTCTCTCAATAACGTTTATTAAACTTAATAATTTCCCAACTTTTAAAAGAATTGAGATGTAAATTAGATGTCATCAAACCATCTCACATTTATTAGTACTAAACATCCTATTTCTGAATTAAATTTATTTTTTATTCTTTTTGGATATACACAAAAAAAGAAGTATCTAAACTTCTCATTATTAATATCGTATTGTAAATTTAGGGAACAATTTATCTCAAGTCTATCTACCTTGTTCCCT
>CATJXY010000043.1 GCA_949744505.1 uncultured Erysipelotrichaceae bacterium
TGTACCCATCCCGAACACAGAAGTTAAGCATCTCAGTGGTGACGATAGCAAGGTTTGCCCTTGTGAAAATAGCGCGTTGCCGGGTCCCCCACCTATTTAGATTCCCCTTTCCTAAGGTGAGTCTTTTTTTATGCGGTGTTTCTTTATAAAAGCTCTCTGTCTTTTGATTTAGACAAAGAGCTTCATTTTGTATTCATCAACTCATACTTGAAAATTATTTTTGAATTGTATTCTTTATTGTCACAAGTTTATTTATACTTCAATTGCATTAGATGAGAGTTTCGGTCATAAGTCTCCAAACAATATTAAGTGCTTTGGCAAAATCTTCCATGACTAAATATTCATCTGTTGTATGAACACTATACATTCCTGTAGAAACACTGGCACAATCATATCCATAACTGGCAAATATATTACCATCTCCAGAGCCGTTACTTATTTTAATATGAGGAGTGATTCCTTCCATTTCCAGAGCTTTTATCATTACTTTTGTCATATAACTATCAAGATTTGGTTTATATACGGGGCAAAAATGATCGATATCAATATCAACTGTAGCACCGAATTCTTTGGCTGCATCCTTACAAGCCTCACGAATTAAATTGACTTGTTCCTGAATTTGCTGTTGAGTATGTGACCGAACTTCACATGTAAATGTAACTTTATCAGGGACAATGTTTGTAGCTCCGCCACCCTCGATATGTCCTATATTTGATGTAGTATCAGCACTAATACGTCCAAATTGAATACGATTGATAGCTGAAGCGGCCACCGCAATAGCATTGATACCTTTTTCAGGTTCTATACCACCATGAGCCATCTTGCCATGAAAAGTAATTTTCATAGTATCTTTTCCTGCACCTGATTTTGTAATACCACCTAATTTACTTGCACCATCCAAAACACAAATATTTTTAACAGGAAGTTTTGAATAGTCTAGGTTTTTGGCTCCAAGCATACCATTTTCCTCGCAGATAGTAAATAAAAAATACATATTTCTGTGAGGTGTATTTGTTTCTTTGATAAGCTCGAGACATTCCATCATCATGGCAATACCTGATTTATCATCGGCAGCTAGAATAGTGTTGCCTTTACTGGTAAGAATGCCATTTTCAAAAATAGGCTCAATACTATGACCGGGTTCTACTGTATCTTGATGTGCATTGAAACATATGGCTTCTCCGTCCAGTGTACCGGGAATATGAACAATAAGGTTTCCTGAGTTATCATTTCCAATTATTTTTCCTGCTTGATCACGGTAAACTTCAAGTCCTCTTTCTTCAAAATATTTTTGTAAATAATCAGTCATGTGACTTTCTTTGTAAGATGGACTGTCAATTTTAATCATCTCTTCTAATCTTTTTAGAACACGTTGTTGATTGAATTCCATAGTTGTTTTTCCTCCATTTAATATATTTATAGATAAGTCTTTTTGCCATAGGATTTATAAGTTAATAGAATTGTATGATTTGTAAATTGCTATAAAACAACATGCTTAGATTATCAATACTCTAAAAATCTATTTGATCAAAGAATATTACATTATAACTATACTTTTAATTAAATGGTTAATAAGAACATATCTTTGAGTCTATTTTAAAATTTCATTTCCATCGTCATTAAATCATTTTTTTCTGGCCTAAAATGATGAATGAGCAATGCATTTTCTAATTCTTCATTTTCTAGTGCTAAGGTACAGGTAATTGTATTGATACCTTGTGCTAAAGCATAGTGAGATGCAAAGTCTATACATTTACTATAGTCACCATACATCATTGCAATGTGCAAAGTAGAATGATGTTGAAAACGAGCACCACATACAATAAAGCTATTATTTTCAGTATCTTCAAATACTTTACCTTCACAAGCGAAAGCTTTACTATTTTCTTCGTTAATATGATAAAAAGTACGATTAAAACACATGTAGTTGTTATACATATTTTTTAGTGGACAAATTAACTCGATTGCTCGCTGCCAATTTACATGCTTAAAATGATACGGATTGCCTTTTGACAAAATTGAAAGTTGATATCCTCTATGATAATTCGCGATAGATAATCCGTATCGTTTTGCAAGATTGTAACTTGGAATATTAGTGATGCCGGTAAACATAGATATAGATGAACAATGATATTGATTTGCTAGAGTTAAATATTTTTTATAAATTTCTTTCCCAACCCCTTTTCTTTGATATGCGGGGATTACTCGTAGTGTTTCTAACCATCCACTGCCATCTGGTAAGACAGTAAAGCGACCAATTCCCACCATCTTCGTATTATCATAAACACATATTAGTTCGCCTTTTTGTGTACTAAAATAATGCCATGCATCTTCGAGATAAGTATAATTACCCAATGTTTCTTTTTCAACACTAATGGCTTGTGGTAAATCTTGATAAGTAGCGTATTTAACAGTATATGACATATAATTAATCCCTCTGTAAATGAATTATACCATTTAAGGTTTGTAGCTTCAATTTCATTTTTTATTATGAATATACTAAATAAAGTATTTAAAAGTATAAGAAAGATATTCACAGCCAAGATATCTGAAGGATTTCTGACATTTAATATCATGACAATTTTAATCAATGTTAAATAAGTTATTGAGAATGTGCAATGAAATAGTAATCAAAATTGATATGAATAATATTTGTTTGAAGCGTTTTTATATTTTCAAACCTTATTGAATGGGGATTAATATAAATGCGAAGTATTATGTTTAGAACAAATTGGTTTTTATTTAACAAAAAAAGCTTGATTTTTAATATGATATCATGTATTATAGTTAAGTAGGTATTTTGCCCGAGTGGTGAAATTGGTAGACGCAGTGGACTCAAAATCCACCGACCTCAAAAGTCGTGCCGGTTCGAGTCCGGCCTCGGGCACCATTTAGTTATTAAAAAAGTCCTTAAAGAAAGGACTTTTTTTAGTTTTAATAAAATATATTCTGTAAATAATTATAATGACAAACACACTAAAACAAGATTTAGGGCAGTTATGATTTATATGAACTTCTGGAAATATTGTTAATATGAATAATGATTTAAGAATATTGAAATTTATAGTCATCTTAAAATTATTGATTATAGCGTAAAAGCATGATTATGATTACGCCAAATACAAGAATATAGACCCAGATGCCTTTGGTCTTACTGTATTCATATAATGTAAAAGACATGAAATAACTTATGAGTGCTGACAAGAAAAAACAGACAGAATATCCCATAATAGCATTAATTTCAAGAATAGGTTTGAGCGCAGAACTTGCAAAGACAAAGAAAAAGACACAAAATAAAACAATTCTATGAATTAATATTTTTTTCATCTCTTCTTTGCTATATTGATTTTGATTGTTTTTATTTTCATTTTGATTCATATTTTTATCCTCACAGTTTAATTTTAACTTTAATGCTTCATTTGTTCAAGAAGATTTGAAGGCAGAATTTATAGGTATAAATAAATGAAATAAAATTTCAAAGTTTATCCCGTTAATTGACAATAAAATACTAATTTTCTAAAATGAAGTCAGGAAAATGAATGAAATTTCATTCAAGTAGAAAGGTAAACTCTATGAAAGTTTTAATTGGACAATTTGTTACAGAATCAAATGCAAATGTACCGGATTTATGTAGAATCGTGGATTACGATATTGCATTTGGAGAGGAATGCATTAGTAAAATGCAGATTAAAAATGTATTTGATGAAGAAGGAATCGAAATTATTCCGGCAATTTATGCAAATGCCGGAGCATCTGGTGTAGTTGAAAGAAATACTTTTGACTATATCGAGTCTTGTTTTGTTAAGACTGTAAAAAAGCATTTACATGAAATAGATGGTATTTATTTGATGTTGCATGGGGCAAGTGAGGTAGAAGGGCTTGGTTCAGGAGATCATCATATTCTAAAAGTAATTAGAGAAATTGTAGGGCCTTATTTGCCAATTGCCGTATCATGTGATCCTCATGGAAATTTGTGTAAGGAATATGCAGAATCAACTCAAATTATTAGGAGTTATCGTAACTCACCTCATACAGATAAAGTGGAAACTTATGTGAAAGTAACAAAGACTTTATGTAAAATAATGAAAGAGAGAGTTCATATTTATTCGTCTTATCGTAAGCTTCCTTTGATATTAGGGGGTGAACAAAGTGTATCAGACGATGAGCCTGTGGCTTCTATCAATAAATATATGAATGAGATGGAAAAAGATCCGAGAATTTTAAGTGCATCGTGGCATGTTGGCTATATTCGACATGATTCAGATGTGGCTGGCTGTGGAGTCGTAGTGGTTCCATCAAGTGAAGAATATCAACCGTTTGCGGAAGAAAAAGTAGAAGAACTTGCAAACTATGTTTGGAATAAACGCCATGAATTCCATTATACAGGACTGACTGCAAAGCCGGATGAAGCATTGAAGATGAGCTTAGAATTTGAAGGTTCACCATGTGTTATAACAGATTCCGGGGATAATACAACTTCCGGTGCAACAGGTTGGAATACTTTTGTCTTAAGACAGGTTTTAGAGATAGAGAATCTTTCTAAAAGCTTTTTGTTTGCCACAATCAATGATCCGAAGAGTTATGATAAATTAAAAAGTGTTTCAGATGGTGAAAAGAGTCATATTACATTGGGAGTAGGTTATGATAAATGGTCCAAACCTGTTGAATTGGATGTAATCGTTAAACTGAAAGGTGAAATATGTAGGTTTAAAGATGGGAATCTTGATAAAGTATTTGGCGGAGTTGTTTTAGTGAATATTGTAGGGACAAATATTGATATCATGGTTGCGAATACACGTCAACCGATTATCGATAATGATCAACTCAATCATATTGGAATTGATTGGACTCAGTATGATGTTATTGTCTTAAAACAAGGATATATTTTCCCGGAATTTAAGGCAAAAGCTAAATTCTATGTTATGTCTTTGACAATGGGAGCTACTCCTCAAGACACAGCATCTATTCCATTTAAACGGATTATGCGTCCGATGTATCCAATTGACGAGATTTAAGGTGATAAGAATGAAGATATTAGTGGGTAGTTTTACAACCGAGTCTAATGAAAAAGCTCCGTATATTACAAGGATCAATAACTATGATATTGCATTTGGTGATGATTTAATCAATGTTATGGAGATTAAAGAGGCATTTGAAGAAAAACAAATTGAAATTATCCCGTCAATTTATGCGAATGCTAATTCTGCGAGTGTTGTAGAGAAAGAAACCTTTGAATATATTGAAAAAACAATGTTGGATTGTGTAAAGAAATATATTCATGAAATAGATGGTATTTATCTGCATTTACATGGTGGAAGTAAAGTAGAAGGAATCGGTTCTGGAGATCATCATCTTGTAATGGAGATACGAAAAATTGTGGGACCTTATTTGCCGATTGCGGTATCATGTGATCCTCATGGGAATTTGACAAAAGAATATGTAGAATCTTTACAAATTATTCGAAGTTATCGAGAGAGTCCTCATGTGGATGCTATGGACACACGTCGACAAGTTGCAAAAATGCTTTGTGACTTAGTAAAGAAAAGAGCGAATATTCATGCAGTTTATCGTAAATTACCTTTAATTTTGGGTGGTGAGCAGTCTGTTTCAACAGATGAGCCGGTATACTCCATCAATAAGTATATGAATGATATGGAAAAAGATCCTAAAATTCTAAGCGCATCTTGGCATGTTGGTTATTTACGACATGATTGCCCTTGGGCCGGATGTGGTGTTGTCGTGATTCCTACAGAGGAGAAGTATCAAGATTATGCAGAACAAAAAGCAGATGAGTTAGCACAGTATGTTTGGATGAAACGACATGAATTTCATTATACCGGATTTACTGCTAAGCCGGATAAGGCAGTTAGACTAGCCCTGGATTATGAAGGAAAACCGGCTGTGATAACTGATTCAGGGGATAACACAACAAGTGGATCAACCGGATGGAATACTTTTGTTTTAAGACAATTTCTTGAAATCAAAGATTTACAGAAAACTGTTATTTTCGGAATGATACGAGATAAGGAAACATTTAAACTATTGGATAGTAAAAAAGAAAAAGAAGTGGTTGATATTAATTTGGGAGTAAATTATGATGAATTATCAGCACCTATTCATCTAAAAGTACAAGTAGATAAGAAAGCGCCAATTTACATTTCGCACGGAGAAGTTACAATTGGTACTAAAGGATTTGGGATTCTTGTTCATGTTGTTGATTCACCTATTGATATCATTGTTGGTGAAGAAACAGCACGAATCACCAATGAAAGCCAATTTGAGTATTTTGGAGTAGATTGGAAGGATTACGATATAACGGTATTGAAACAAGGATATATTTTTCCGGATTTTAAAAATCAAGCCGGATTTTATGTTATGAGTTTAACCGATGGAGCGACTCCTCAGGATACGGCATCTATACCATTTAAACAAATTATGCGTCCAATGTATCCGATTGATAAAATTTAAATAAAAATGAAAAGAAAAGGAAGACATGACAGATTAGGCAGTCTTCCTTTTTTATGATTTTGAATTCATTAAATCAAGAGTATCTTCAATAAGACCGAAGTGAAGCATACCTAAATAAAAACCATGTTGGTCAAGGGGTGTTGTAACAAATTCAGCAGCTTTTTTTACGACCTCGCGCGATTGTCCCAAAGCGATAGAATGTGCAGCTACTTCAAACATTGCGATATCATTTTTCCCATCACCAATAGCTAAAACTTGATCCATTGACAGATTCCAGTATTCGGCTAATTCTTTGATTCCGGAAGCTTTGGAAACATTTGGAGCAGTAAATTCTAATGTCTCTGATAATACGATCATATTAGCTTTTTTTAAAAGAGAACGCATCTCTTTTTCATTTTCCATTGGTGGAAAAGTAAGAATGTGTACTAAAGCTTCATTTGTAAAAGTTTTTAAAGAAGGTCTCATTTGATAAAGGTATTCAAATATTTTCATTTTTTCCTCATCATCCCAATGATCAATACAGCAATCATTTTCAGCAGTTGCCCAACGAAGGACAATTTTTTGTTCTTTACAATATTGTTGTATGCGTTTGGCATCTTCAAAAGGAACATAATGTGTTTGAATGTTTTTTCCATCAGCTTCAATCATGGCTCCTGCACAAGTTATGATTCCATCAAGTAAGGAAGTAAAACGTTTTGGTAAATGAACCATTTCGGCGTTAACTCGGCTTGTACAAGCACCTAGTTTTATCCCTTTCTTTTTCATTTGTTCAAGTGCCTCATAAGTACTAAAAGGAACATCGTGGATATTATGTTGGTAAGATGTGCCATCAATATCAAAAAATACTGCTCGAATTTCTTTTTTTTCCTTCATCATGTTTTCTCCTCATGTAACATAAAATGATTATAGCCTAAGCATTTGCGAAAAGAAAGGAGAAATTGTAATTTGTGAATAAAATATTCAGTAAATGTTTTGCTAAACAGGATAAAGTAATCGATTTTAGTTAGTACACAAATATATTTAATGCTGAATTGTGATTTAATTTTACTAAGAAAATAAGGTAAAGAATTTGAGGAGGTATATCGATGAAAAATCAAGAAATTCTTTCAAAAATTAAGGGGAAAGTCATCGTATCCTGTCAAGGAAATCAAACAGACGGAAATCCATTTTATCGGCCTGAGGACATGTTGCAGATGGCAAAAGCAGCAGTAGCGGGAGGATGTGTTGGATTTAGAGCAAATACTCCGCCAAATGTTAAAGCCATCAAGGATCATTTTAAAGACATGCCGATGATTGGTATTTGGAAAGTAGTGAGCGAAGGATGCGATGTTTACATTACACCGACAATGAAAGAAGTAGATACTTTAGTAGAATTGGGATGTGAAATCATTGCAGTTGATGGAACTGATCGATTAAATTGTGAAGGTAAAAAAGCATGGGAGTTGATTCGAGAAGCAAAAAAGAAATATCCGAATCAGTTAATCATGGCAGATATTGCTACTCTTCATGATGCAAAATGTTCACATGAAGCCGGTGCAGATATTTTATCAACTACACTTTCGGGATATACAGAAGAGAGTAAAGAGCGTTACTCTTTAGGGGCAGATTTCGAGCTAATTGAAGCAATAAGAAAAGAAATTCCTGATGCTTATATTAATGCGGAAGGAAGAATATGGACTAGAGAAGAGGCCGTTAAGGCGATGGAATGCGGTGCAGATGTTATCGTCATTGGTACAGCAATCACAAATCCGAAGGAAATTACCAGAAGATTTGTTGAATTTGTAGAGAAGAGAGGAGGGGAGAGTTAATCTCAATGTGAATTCCTAGGAAGGAGGGAAAAAACTATGGAAATCGGGCTAGGATACGCATTATATGTTTCAATTATTTGTACATTCTTCGGCTGGTCAAATTACGGATTCGTTAATTTCCAGACAACTCAACCGGTGGTATGTGGCGCTTTAACAGGTTTATTATTGGGTGATTTTAAAACCGGAATAATAATTGGAGGAACACTTCAGTTGGTTTATATGGGAATTGTAGGTGTAGGAGCTGCAATTCCGGTGAATAAAACAACAGCAACGACTGTTACAACTGCACTTTGTATTATCACTAAAATTGATATGCAGACAGCAGTTGCACTAGCTGTTCCGGTATCGGTATTGGGACAATTAGGTAGAATGGCGGCTTGGACTTTGAATACACCACTCATGCATATTGCAGATAAATATGCAGAAAAAGCAGAATTTAAGAAAATGACTCGTCTTCAGTTAGTGGGATCATTGGTTTTCTTTTTGACTGAATTTATTCCGGTATTCTTATGTATTTACTTTGGTTCTTCATTTGTAACGATGGTCAATGACAATATGCCTGTTTGGATTTCAGAATGGTTGAAAGCAGCAACCGGTATGCTTCCGGCATTAGGATTCGGTATGTTATTGTCAATGATGTATAAACCAAAATATATTGCTTTCTTTATCATTGGATTTGTAATGTGCGCTGTTTTCGGTGGATCTTTACTTTCAATTGCATTACTAGGTGCAGCCTTTGCAATGATCGTTTATTTCTTTGTGCCGACTGCTAAACGTAAAAAAGGAGGTGCAGCATAATGTCTGAAAGAAATATTGAAGGAATGGAAAATCAAAAAACATTAACAAAAAAAGATTTAACAAGAACTTTTGTTAAGTTTACCTTTTTTCCAATGGTTACTATTAACTATGAACGTTTCCAAACATTACAGTATTTCTGTGCTGTTTCTCATATTTTAGAGAAACTATATCCGAACGAAGAAGATCGAATTGCGGCAGCTAAACGCCACATGGCTTTCTTTAATACAACACCGGAATGGATGGGCTTCCCAATGGGAATTACTTGTGCTCAAGAAGAACAAATTGCCAATCTTGAAAAAGGGGAAGAGAGAACGGCATTGGAAGAATCTGTTAATACAGTTAAGGCTTCTTTGATGGGACCTTTGGCTGGAATTGGGGATTCATTGGATGCAACAATTCATGCAATTATCGGTGCATTATCCGCTGGATTTGCTTTAAATGGATCCTTTATTGGTGCTGCTTTAGCATTAATTCTTGGAAATGCTTATTATTTCGGAATCGGTTATTACAGCTTCATGTACAGTTATAAAAATGGTATGAAAGTAATCCGTGATATGAATAAGACGGGACTTTTGGATAAAATTATGGAAGCTGCAACGATTCTAGGTATGACAGCAGTTGGCGCATTAATTCCGTCATGGGTAGGTTTCAATTTAGCAACAAATATCGACATTGGTGGATATGTTTTAAATATTCAAGCTGAGTTAGATAATATTATTCCGGGATTAGCACCGCTAGCTTTGACTGTTTTCTTGGCATGGCTTTATAAGAAAAATATTTCTTCTTTGAAGCTTGTTGCTTTCATCTTTGTATTTGCCTTAGTATTCTCATTAGTCTTTTAGCATATAATAAATAAATTCAGAAAGGACGAATAAACATGGCAATACTTCAATACCGTTTAGACGGAAGAATGTTACATGGACAGGTTAGCAGTTTTGCAAGAGCTTTAAATATTGAGCAATTTGTTGTGGTTAATGAAAAAACAGCGAATGATGATACACAAATCATGTTGTTGGAATTGGCTGCTTTGAATGCGGATGTTGAAGTTCTATCTCCGGAAAATGCTCTTGATTTTTTAAAGTCTGGGGAATGCGATGATGTTCGAACCATGGTTGTGTTTAAAGAAATATTTGATGTTGTAGACCTTGTGAAATTAGGGTATGAAGAAATGAAAGAATGTGTTATCAGTGGAATGTATGCAAAAGATGGTGAAAATAAAGTGAAAGCTGAAGCCAGTTTATTTGTAGACGAAAAAGATAAGGATGCATTCCGTTATTTGGAAGATCATGGAGTTGTCTTAACACATCAAATTTCTCCGGAATATAACAAGAAATATGTTCATGATTTAGTAAAATTTTAAGAATAGGCTGGCATTTGCCAGCCTATTTATGAAGGAGGAAAAATATGAAAGGAATATTATTAATCAGCCACGGGGCAATGGCTGAAGGGGTTAAAGAAACAACAGAAATCTTTTTTGGAAAAAACATAGAACAATTTGCTGCACTTGGATTGCAAGAATCAGAAAGTGCAGAAAGTTTTCGAGAAAGACTTTTCAGTGCTGTTGCAGAGTTGGATAAAGGAGATGGAGTATTGGTATTCGCGGATTTATTTGGTGGGACCCCATGTAATCAGTGTGCTTTTTTAGATTCGAAGCAATGTCATGTAATCGCCGGAATGAATCTTCCTATGGTTATGGAAAGTTTAGCATGCAGACAAACGGAAGCAGATTTCTCTGAACTACTTCAAAAGTTCAAAGAAAGTATTGTTGATTTCACAGCTTTGATAGAAACGAAAAAGAAAAGAAGATAGATTTATAAGAATAAATTTGGATCTTTCAACTTTATTTGAAATATAGAGTGAAAGGTCTTTTTTATTATTATTTTTAATGAATTTTCAATCAAACTTTATCGTACAAAATAGAATTCCAAATTATTTTGATTTATTATATAATGAGAAGGTAAATGCTAGTAAAATACAGATTTGAAAGATGTAGTAAAATAGGAGGAAAAATTATGAGAAAAAATTTTGGATCTAAACCGTATTTATACCCGATGCCGGTTTTAATTATTGGAACATATGATGAAAATGATGTACCAAATGCAATGAATGCTGCGTGGGGATGTATTACTGATTACAATGAAATCACAATCAGTATGGCTCCGCATAAAACTACTGATAATATTTTATTAAATCATGATTTCACTGTCAGTATGGCAACTGAAGATTATGTTAAGGCATGTGATTATGTGGGAATCGAAAGTGGTAATAAAGTGGAAAATAAGTTTGTCAGAGCAGGATTCCATGCAATAAAAAGTGAATTTGTCAATGCACCGGTGATTGCTGAATTGCCAATGTGTTTGGAATGTCGGATGAAGAGCTTTCAGGATGAAATATTGATTGGCGAAATTATTAATGTTAATGCTGAGGAATCAATATTAACTGATGGTAAAATAGATGCTCAAAAGCTCAAACCAATTACTTATGATCCAATTATGAATACATATATCGGATTAGGAAAAATGGTTGGGAATGCGTTTAAAGACGGACTTGATTTAAAATAAGAATGAAAATATTTTGTGAATAAATCACAATAAATCGTATTCAAAATAACAAGGCAAAAAAACTTGTTATTTTTTTATGTCTAGATTTTATATTTTTTCTCCGTATATGTTTTGATAAGTTCCTAATACTAAAAACGGTGAGAAAATGAAAAAAATATGGATATGTCTTTTCGTGATTTTATGTAGTGGTTGCTCATGGATCAAAAGGGAAGAAACAAGAGCAGTAGGAAAGTTTATTGAAGAAAAAGCAACGCATTTTTATGAAGTGGAAGATGAAGATGAATTAGCAATTCTAGTATTAAAAAATTTTGATGAGGAAGAACTTCAGATTTGTTATCGAAGCAAAAATAAAATTCAACCATATCGATTATATTTAAAAATTAAAGCTGTTCTTCCTATAAAATTTGAGATGGAGAGTGGAAAAATTCAAATGAATATGAGAGATGAAATTATTGAAAGTGTAGATTGTATTGTTATCCGACCGCTTGAGTCTCATCATGAAGTGAAGCAAATTGTTATGCAATGGGCGAATGAGCTTGAAAATAGTCGTGATCAAGAAAAAGTTGTTCAAAGTATTCATGATTTAATTGTAAAGAGAACACATTATGGAATGGAAAAGGATACCGCATTTCAAGCAACCGGAGTATTTAAAGATAATGAAGCAGTATGTGAGGGATATAGTTTAGCATTTAATAATCTTGCTTCCAGTATGCATATTCCTTCATTTATGATAAGTTCTAATACTATTAATCATGCATGGAATATGGTTTACATAAATGGAGAGTGGCTCTTTGTGGATTGTACGTGGGATGATCCGATTAATGGAGATGGAACAGTTTATCAAAATTATTGTTTGATGAATGAGGAAGAAATGATGGAAACAGAGCGGTATCAATTTGATGAAAATACAGAAACAACTCTTGATTTAAAGGAATACCAAAAATTTGCCGAAAAAGTTCTTCTTTTATTTGAATGATGCAAGTCATCATTTTTTCTTTTATCTAGGCATAAACTACCAATATGCGAGGAGGATAAAATGATTAAGGCAATTAATGATGTTGTAATTTTAGAGAAAACAGAAGAAAAGACCAGCGATGGGGGAATTTATCTTTCTGAGAAAAGAAAAGATGAAGTAGAACTAGCAAAAGTATTATCAATCAAAGAAGAAGATGAAATTAAAGAAGGAATGATTGTCGGATATGATCCCTACGATGCTTTAACTTGTTCATACTTGAATAATATGGTTCTTGTCAGAAGAAATAAGATTTTATTTATTTGGGAGGGGAAAAAATGAGTAAAGAAGTCTTGTTTGCAAAAGAAGCCAGAGAAAAAATGCTGAAAGGCATGGATATACTGAATGAGGCTGTTAGTTGTACACTTGGTCCTAAAGGTAGAAATGTGGTATTTGATAAAGACTTTCAAGATCCAATTATCACCAATGATGGGGTTACGATTGCAAAGGAAATAGAAAGCGTTGATCCTTTTGAAAATATGGGAATACGTTTGCTTCGACAGGTAGCTGGGAAAACAAATGATGATGCCGGAGACGGAACAACAACGGCAACACTTTTAGCATGTGAAATGATTCATGCTGCAATGGATGCTGTCGAAAGAGGAGCAAATCCAATTCTAATCAGAAAAGGAATGAATCTTGCCAAGGAAGAAGTAAGCAATCAGTTAAAACAAATGGCACAGGAAGTAACGGATTTAAAAGAAATTGCTCATGTAGCTACAATCTCATCTCAAGATGAAAACTTAGGAAATTTGATTGCGTCGGCTATGGAAAAGTGTGGAAAGGATTGTATTATTACTGCGGAAGAATCAAAATCGTTTCAAACCGTGCTTGAAATTGAGGAAGGATATCAAATTGAAAGAGGCTATGTTTCCCCATTTATGGCATCTGATCAAGCTAAAAATGAAATTGAAATGAATAATCCTTTTATTTTGATTACCGATTATAAAATATCCACAATTCATGAATTGGTTCCTATTCTTGAAAAAGTAATGCGAACATCAAGATCTTTGCTCATTATTGCAGATGATTTTGATAATGAAGTTATTGCTACTTTAGTTTTAAATCGTTTAAAAGGGGCAGTCATGACAGTAGGAATTCGAACACCTGGTTTTGGTGATCAAGCTAAAGAATTGTTAGAAGATATTGCAGTAGCAACAGGAGGAAAATATTTCTGTAAAGAAATGCGAGATCAATTGAGAAATGCAGAACTTGCCGATCTTGGTGAAGCTGAAAAAATACTTGTTAAAAAAGAAGAGACAATTTTAGTAAAAGGCAAAGGAAATGAAGAAATAATCAAAAATCGGATCATGATGATTGAAAAATCAATGGAAAATATGAATTATGATTTTGAAAAAGATACAGCAGAAAAGCGATTAGCTAAATTAAAAAATGGAATTGCAGTTATTAAAGTCGGAGCCTCTACTCAAGCAGAGATGATTGAGAAAAAGTATCGGATAGAAGATGCGATACATGCAACAAAAGCTGCTTTGGCGGAAGGGATCATTCCCGGAGGAGGGTATGCATTGGCGAGCATTGCAAAAAAAGGCATTCAAGGATTTTTATTTAAACATGAAGATGAAAAAAAGGGAGCATGCCTTGTAATGAATGCTTTGACAAAACCACTATATCAAATTGCAGAAAATGCCGGAGTTGATGGGAAAGAAATTGTTTCAATGCAAGCGGAAATGGTAGAAGGAATTGGGTTTGATGCAATGGATGGAACATGGAAAAATTTAATGAACAATGGAATTTTGGATCCGGTTAAAGTGACCCGCTTAGCGGTATGTAATGCAGTTTCCATTGCCGGTTTATTTATTACGACTCAAGCTGCCATTGCACTAAAGAATGATGAGAGTAAAATTGTTCAACTTCCTAACAATGGTTATTAGGAAGTTGAATGTTCTGACAAAGAAGAGTTTAATCAACTCGAGATTGTTCATACTAAGAATGCTGACTTTATAAAAGAGGAAGGTGATCGTGTGCAACATCAGCAATTTTCACAAGGTGCAAAAAAGGCATTGAGCTTTGCGGAAGAAGCGGCAAGAGAAATGAAGAATTCGTTTATCGGTACCGAACATCTTCTTCTTGGAATTTTGAAAATAAAAGATTCTTCGTTAAATCACTTTTTAAAAAACAGTGGTGTCACTTATGATAGAATACGTGAAGATATCATTGTTTTATTTGGTTTTTGTGATGAGAAGAATTTAATCTTGGAATATACTCGTACTATGGAAGAAATCGTAGAAACGAGTATATTGGATGCTAAAATGCAAGGCAAAAAAACTGTAGATCTAGATATTCTTACTATTTGTCTTCTTCAAGCTTCTAATAACGTAGCCGTAGAACTTTTAAGAAGATATGATATTGATGTTAAAAAGTTAATTGACCAAATTAAAATGGAAGATGTATCATCACTGAATAAAATTCAAGAATTAACAAATTTAAATGAGAAAATGAAAAATAGTAAAACTTCTTTAGTTCTCAGAGAAAAGCAACTTGAAATGATCATGCAGATTTTATGTCGTAAGGAGAAAGGAAACCCTTTGCTTTTGGGTGAACCCGGAGTTGGGAAAACGGCAATCGTAGAGGAACTGGCAAAAAGAATTGCTCAGGGAAATGTTCCTGATAGTTTGAAAAATAATTTGATTTTTGAACTAAATTTAAATTGTCTTGTTGCAGGAACAAAATATCGTGGGGAATTTGAAGAAAAGATACAAAAAATTATTATGGCATTACATCAATTCCCTCAAGTGATTTTATTTATTGATGAGATTCATCAGATTGTCGGAGCGGGAAAAGCAGAAGGATCCATTGATGTGGCCGGAGTTTTAAAAACTCATCTTGCTCGAGGGAAAATTCGTTGTATCGGATCAACAACTTATGATGAATATGTACAGTATATTGAGAAAGACCGAGCACTTCAAAGAAGATTCCAAAGTGTTATGGTCGATGAACCTACATTAACTGAAGCCGTAGAAATGGTAAAATGTCGGTTGCCGGAGTATCAGCGATATCATCGAGTCGAATTTAGTGAAGATTTAGTAGAATCTTTGGTTAAAAAAAGCGAATACTATCTTCCGGAAAGAAAATTACCGGATAAGGCGATTGATATTGTCGATCTCAGTTGCGCTCATGCAAAATTGGATCATCGTAAAAAAGTGAATGATGAAGATATCATAAAGACGATAGAAAGTATGACCAGTATACCGATTTCAAATAATGTTCGCTCTAATCAGTTATATCAACGATTAAAACAATGTATTACTGATCCTGAGACAATTAATAAATTAAAACAAAGTATTCAATGGTTGGATCTGCAAATTATTGATGATCGTCCTTTAGCAGGATGGATGTTTAAGGGAGACAATACGGAGTTAAAAAAAGAAATTGTTAAGTTAATCGGTCAGTACTATTTCATTCAAAATGATCGTCTTTCGTGGTTAGATATCAGAGAATTCAAAAATGGTGGAATGATCGGGAATTTGAATTTCTTTCAAGAGTCAACGATGGCTTGGATAAAGAAGATTAAAAGAAATCCGTATTCTATTTTATGTATAGAACATTACGAAGAAGCCGGGAAAGAGAGCGTCGCATTTATTAAAAAGATTTTGAAAGAAGGAAAAGTCGAGTTACAGAATGGATCGACCATTGATTTTCGTCATACTTTGATAATTTTACTTGATGAATCGAAGAAGCAGGAATCCATTGGATTTAATGGTCATACGATAAACAATGATTCAATAGAAGAAATTGTAGATGAAGTATTTGTTTTTCAGAATGATGATGAAATGCAAAAACTTAGACATATTAAAAAAAGAGTTGATTTTTATAAAGAACAATTACAAGACAGTAATTTGAGTTTAGATGAAAAAGATTTTATTCATATCAGTGAGAATGAATTGGACAAGAAAATTAAAGAAAAAATTACAAAACTGTTAATAAAGTCCTCATAATGTGCTAGAATTATATAACAAATGAGGGAGCAGAAACATGAATTATACAGCACTTATATTGGCGGCAGGACAAGGAACTCGAATGAATCTTGGATATAATAAAATGTTTTATGAGATTGAAAAGGGAAAGACGATTTTAGATAAAACACTTGCAATCTTTCAAAATGATGAACAGTGTAAGCAGATTATTTTAGTAATGAACGAAGAAGATGTGACTTCAGTTGCAAAAAAAATTAAATGGTCACAATCTATTCTAATAATCAGAGGAGGAACAACGCGTCAAGAAAGTGTTTTTAATGGTTTAAAAGGTGTTGGCGAAGAAGTGGTTCTTATTCATGATGGGGCTCGTTGTTATTTGAATCAAAAGAGTATTGATGATTGTTTGAATGCATTAGAAAGCAAAAAGGCATGCTTGTTGATGGTCCCTTGTAAAGATACAATAAAGGAAGTAGAAAATGGTAAAGTGAGAAAAACATTAGACAGATCAATTCTTTATCAAGCGCAAACTCCTCAGGCATTTAAAACAGATTTGATTTTTGAATGTTATTGTAAAGCAATGGAAGAAAATTATCATGCAACGGATGATGCTCAAATTGTTGAGAAGTACAGCGATGAGGAAGTTGTTTTGGTACCGGGAGATTACAGTAATATTAAAGTAACAACGTTGGAAGATTTGCAATAAAATATGCAATTATAAAATGATTATTTATAAAGAGTTAAAATAAGGCTGGAAAGGGATAGACAGTCTTATTTTTTTTAGAAATGATGAGAATTTTTTATAATCTCTGATATTGGGAATGGGGTATCAATTTTATTTGAATTGAGTAATAATAAGTGTGGGGAAGAAAGGAGATATGAATGAAATGTCCCCGATGTTTAAATGAAGATCCTCGTTTTTTCTATTATGGATCAAAAGGATGGTATTGCCGAAAATGTGTACAGTTTAAAAGAATTTGTGTAGAAGATGAAAGAAATCAAATGAATGATGTACGATTTCCGATTGAAGGACAGATTCAACTTAAATATCCATTGACAAAAGCCCAGAAAGAAATTGCAGAAAAGTGTGCCGAATATATTGACCATACTAATATATTGATTAATGCAGTAACCGGTGCCGGAAAAACTGAAATGGTGTTGAACGTAATAGAGAAATGTTTGAAGGAAAGAAAACGCTGTTGTTTTGCGATTGCCCGAAGGCAAGTTGTTTTGCAAATTAGAGAGAGGTTGGCACTCATTTTTCCATTTATAAAAGTGACAGCGATTTGTGAAGGGTATACTCAAGATCTGGTTGGGGATATTTTAGTGGTTACAACTCATCAATTATATCGTTTTTATAAAGAATTTGATGTTTTGATTTTGGATGAACCGGATGCTTTCCCATTTAAAGGAAATGAAACACTACATGGTATTGCGAAAACAGCATGTAAAGGACATATTTTATATCTTACAGCGACACCGGATCGAGAAATTATAAAAGAAGTGAGTTTAAGCAACTGCATAGAATTCAAACTTTTAAAAAGACCGCATGGCTATCCTCTTCCGATACCCACTGTTATAGTTGCGCCCAAGTTTATTTGTTGGATTTATTTGATTTGTTGGTTGTTGAAAAAAAGAAAAGAGAAGACGCAAGTCATTTTGTTTGTACCAACCATCAAAAAAATGAAAATTGCTTATAAGATGATGAATAAGATATTTAAGTGCTGTGCTCTGTGCTCTAAAACAGAAAATAAGGAAGAGGTATTAAATCAATTCATACAAAAGAAGACAAATCTGTGCATTGCAACAACGATTCTTGAAAGAGGAATAACAATAGAAGGTGTTGATGTTGCTATTATGGATGCGGATGATCCCATATATGATGAAGCAGCATTAATTCAAATGATTGGACGTGTGGGAAGAAGTATACATCATCCAAGTGGGGAAGGGTTATTTTTATGTAAGAGAACTAGTAGAAATGTGAAAGCATGTGTTACACGATTAAAGGAGGCTAATGATGCGCCATGAATTTTGTTTGTTGTGTCAGAAACCGATATTTGAATCTACTTCACTTTGGAATTATCTTGTATCATGCGATATGCTTTGTGAAAGATGTCGAAGTTCATTAAAAAAGATAGATGGAATACGAATGCTTACAAATTTACCTGTAAGAGTTTTGTATGATTATAATACAGATTTTCAAAAATGTATTATTCAGTATAAGGAGTGTTATGATGAAGCACTTGCCTCAATGTTTCTATATGATTTTAAGAGTAAATTGAAACGAAAATACAAAAACGCAGTTCTTATTCCCATGCCATCCTCAATAGAAAAAAAGAAAGAACGAGGCTTTGATCATGTAGAAAAGATGTTTGAATGCCTTGATTTACCAATCATTCATTGTTTATGCAAAACTGAAAATTATGATCAAAAAATGCAGAATAAATTGGGACGCTCCCATATCCATGATATTATGCGTTTGAATGAAAATATTATTTTACCTGATAAAAAGATTATACTGATTGATGATATATGCACCAGTGGAAGTACTTTGGTTGCAGCCTATGAGTTATTAAAAGAGAAAAGTAAAAATATTGAAGCCTGTGTTCTTGCATCACGTGCAGAAACTGTCGGAAAAAAGCGACGAAAAAAGTTTGAGAAACAGAACTTGAGAAATTATACTTAGTTTATAAGTATTGAAAGGAGGTTGTTTTATGCAAGGAAAAGTAAAATGGTTTTCTGCGGAAAAAGGCTATGGGTTTATTTCTAAAGATGACGGAACAGATGTTTTTGTGCATTATTCACAGATTGTAAGTCGTGGTTACAAAACTTTAGAAGAAGGGCAACTTGTTGAATTTGATGTGGTCAATGTTCAAGAAAAAGAGCAGGCCAGAAATGTTGTAAAGATGTAGTTAATAGTTTGCTTTTTTAATGAAAGTGGCGTATAATGTCAACAGTATAACTTAAAAGGTTATATTAAAGAAAGGTATAGGATCAGAAGATGCAAGGAAAAGTAAAGATGTTTAACAAGGAGAAAGGTTACGGATTTATCAAGCTAGAAGATGGCCGCGATGTTTTCTTCCACTATTCACAATTGGTTATGGAAGGTTTTAAAACGATTGATGAAGCTGCAGAAGTTGAATTTGACTTGGTTGAAGGTGACCGTGGGCTTCAGGCACATAATATCAAGAAGCTTTAATTAATTTATATTTGTGATGAAACAAGGGAGCATGTCTCCCTTTTTTATTGCGTTTTTAGCGGTTTTGAGATATGATATAATCACTTTAAATATGTTTAGGAGGGCTTATGGCAAGATTAATAGATAAATTGTTTAATGTAGATAAAAAGACATTGAAAGAGCTTGAAAAGAAAGCAAATTTAATAGAAGCATATGCTGATGAAATGGCCAAAAAGACAGATGAAGAGCTTAAAAATAAAACAACTGAATTTAAGAAACGTCTTGCAGAAGGAGAGACAACAGATGATATTTTGAGTGAAGCTTTTGCAGTCGTTAGGGAAGCGGCTAAACGTGTTATCGGTGAGTATCCATATCATGTTCAGCTAATGGGAGCCATTGTTATGCATGGTGGTGATATTGCTGAGATGAAAACAGGTGAGGGTAAGACTTTGACATCGGTTCTTCCGGTTTATTTAAATGCTTTGGAAGGAAAAGGAGTCCATGTAATCACAGTCAATGAATATTTGGCAGAAAGAGATGCGGCTTGGATGGGACAGATTCACCGTTTCTTAGGATTAACTGTGGGATTGAATAAGCGTGCGCTTTCGCCTCAGGAGAAGCGTAAAGCTTATGAATGTGATATCACCTATACAACAAGTTCGGAATCCGGATTTGATTATTTAAGAGATAATATGGTAACTCGTGTACAAGATCGAGTTTTAAGACCTCTAAATTTTGCTTTGGTGGATGAAGTAGACTCAATTTTAATTGATGAATCCAGAACACCGCTTATAATTTCCGGAGGACAGAAACAAACTGCTAATTTATATATTTCAGCTGATAAATTTGTTAAAAAGTTAAATGAATCTGAAGATTATGAAGTAGATATTAAATCAAAAACAGTTCAACTAACAGAACAGGGTGTAAGCAAAGCTGAAAGACAATTCAAAATCAAGAATTTGTATGATTTGGAAAATACACAGCTTGTTCATCATCTCCAGATGGCTATGCGAGCTAATTACATTATGACACGTGATGTAGAATACGTTGTTGATAATGATGAAATTGTAATTGTAGATGAATTTACCGGTCGATTGATGAAAGGTAGAGCTTATTCCGATGGATTACATCAGGCGATTGAAGCAAAAGAAGGAGTGCCGATCAAACAAGAAACAATGACAATGGCAACAATTACTTATCAGAATTTCTTCCGATTATATGCTAAGCTAGCAGGTATGACAGGTACAGCAAAAACAGAAGAAGAGGAATTTTTGTCCATTTACAACATGCGTGTTGTTGAGATTCCAACGAATAAACCGGTTGCAAGAATTGATTATCCGGATGCAATTTATGGAACAAAGAAAGCAAAATTTGAAGCATTAGTAGATGAAATCGTCAAATGTCATGAAAAAGGGCAACCGGTACTTGTGGGTACGATTGCGGTTGAAACCTCTGAATATGTAAGTCGTATGCTTCAGTCACGTAAAATCAAGCATGAAGTTTTGAATGCTAAAAAGCACGATCGAGAGGCAGAAATTATTAAGAAAGCAGGGGTTAAAGGAGCTGTTACGATTGCTACAAACATGGCAGGCCGTGGAACAGATATTAAACTTGGAGAAGGTGTCAAAGAACTAGGCGGATTAGCAGTTTTAGGATCTGAAAGACATGAATCACGTCGTATTGATAATCAGTTGCGTGGTCGTAGTGGAAGACAGGGAGACCCAGGATATTCTCGTTTCTTTGTTTCGGTTCAGGATGAACTAATGGTTCGATTTGGTTCTGAACGCATGGAAGGATTGTTCTCTCAACTTGGAGATCAAGCAATCGAATCTAAGATGGTAACGAAGTCAATCACAAGTGCACAAAAGCGTGTAGAAGGTGTAAATTTTGATGTTCGTAAGACATTATTGGAATATGATGATGTATTGCGTCAACAACGTGAGATTATTTATGAGCAACGTAATTTTATTTTGGAAAATGAAGATGTTCACAGTATTGTAAAGGATATGTTTGACCGTGTTATTGCTAATTTGGTGCAAGTGCATATCGATAAAACCCAGAAAGAACCTGTAATTAGTTATGATGAGATTATTAAATCTCTTGAAATGATGGGATTTAATGATATTTCTGTTGAGGATCTTCAAGACAAAGCAGAAGATGAAGTTGTAGAGATGTGCCAAGATTGCGCATGGGCAAGCTATGAAAAGAAGATTGAACCAATCAAAAGTCAAGTACTTCCAATCGAGAAAACAGTTGTATTGAAAATTATTGATCAGGCATGGATCAATCATATTGATATGATGAGTAAATTAAAGGATGGAATTCATTTGCGTTCTTATGCTCAAAATAATCCGTTACAGGCTTATGTTGAGGAAGGATATCAAATGTTTGAAGAAATGATGGCACGTATATCTAAAGATGTTACTACATTCTGTTTGCGTGTACGAGTAACTGTAAAGGAGAAAAAATAAATGGAACTTTACGAAATTAAACAGAGCCTAGCCACTTCATGTTTGAAGTTAAAGCAGCTGGGCGACTCTCTTTGACTTAGCTACTAAACAGCAAAGTGTAGATGAGGCACAACAGATGATGAATGAGCCTGATTTTTGGAATGATCAAAAAAAGGCTCAACGAATTATTCAAGAATGTAATGCGACGAAAGATTTAATTGCTCGTTTTAATAAGTTAGATGCATCTTTTAAGTCATTAAATGAAACATCAGATTTGTTGAAAGAATCCTATGATGAAGAATTGATGATGATTTTAGAAGAGGAATTTACTGAAACGATGAAACTCTTTGAAGAGTTTGAAATCCTTGTTTTATTAAGTGAGCCATATGATAAAAACAATGCAATTTTAGAGCTTCATCCGGGTGCCGGTGGAACAGAAAGTCAGGACTGGGCACAGATGCTTTATCGTATGTATTGTCGATGGGCTGAAAAGAAGGGATATAAAGTAACTGTACTTGACTATCTAGATGGAGAAGAAGCTGGAATTAAGTCTGTATCAATTTTGATTGAGGGATATATGGCCTATGGATATCTGAAAGCTGAAAAAGGAGTTCATCGATTAGTGCGGATTTCTCCTTTTGATTCATCGGGAAGAAGGCACACGTCTTTTGCAAGTTGCGATGTCATGCCACAGTTTAATAACGATGTAGAAATTGTGATAGAAGAAAAGGATCTATTGATTGAAACTCATCGTGCATCAGGTGCAGGGGGGCAACATATCAATAAAACAGATTCGGCAGTGAGAATCACCCATATTCCAACCGGAATTGTAACAAATTGTCAAACAGAGCGTTCTCAGATTCAAAACAAAGAAAATGCGTTGAATATGTTGAAGTCAAAACTATATCAACGTATGATTGAAGAACAGCAGGCTAAAATTGCTGCAATCAAGGGAGAACAAAAGGCAATTGAATGGGGATCACAAATACGTTCGTATGTGTTCTGCCCGTATACTTTGGTTAAAGACCATCGTACTTCTTATGAACAAGGAAATATTGCTGCGGTTATGGATGGCGATTTAGATGGATTTATTGATGCTTACTTGAAATCTCAGGTACAATAATAAATTAAAAACAGAAACTATAATTAAAAAATGTTTCTGTTTTTCTTTATATTTTGGTAAAGATAGAGTACAATACAAAAAGATAGAAAAGAGGAATTAACTGTGACAGTAAAAGAAAGAATTGAAAATTACAAAGACGAAATGTTGAAGAATTTAGCGGATCTTGTCAGTTATGATTCAAAAGAGGATTTAAGTGATCCTGCTTATCCATTCGGCAAGGAAACAGCAGCATGCTTAAATAGAGCCTTAGAAATTTGTGAGAGCTATGGATTTAGAACTAAGAATCTGGATAATTATTGCGGTTATGCTGAAATTGGTGAGGGAGAACAGGTAATTGGTGTTCTTGCTCATTTAGATATCGTTCCATCAGGAGAAGGATGGCTTACAGATCCTTTTAAAATGGTTATTGAGGGAGATAAAGCAATTGGAAGAGGAACAAGCGATGATAAAGGTCCTGCTTGTGCTAGCATGATTGCAATGAAGATTTTACAAGATATGAATGTACCTTTGAATAAGAGAATTCGATTGATATTTGGGTTGAATGAAGAAACCGGATCAAAATGTTTGGCACATTATGTGGAAAAAGAAGGTCATATGGATATGGGATTTACACCGGATGGTGCATTTCCGGGAGTTCATGGTGAAAAAGGATTAATGGCAGCTCATTATGAATGTAAGAGTGATAAAATCATATCTATTCATGGCGGGGGAGCAAAAAATGTAGTTTGTGCTCGTTGCTTCAGCGAATTTTTGATAGAGGATGTTAATGAAAATGCGTTATTAAATTACTTTAAAGATAACAATATCGAAGCTACTTTTACTAAAGAAGGAAATCTTGGTAAGTTAGATGTTAAAGGGAAAGCAACACATGGCAGCAATCCTGCAGGAGGCGTAAATGCAATCGCTCATACATGTAAAGCTTTAGAAATGGCAGGAATGAAGGATAAGTTTATTGATTTTTATAATAAACATATTGGTTTTCATTTTGCAGGTGAAGGATTAGGGTGCTTTTTAGAAGATGAATATGGTGCAACAACGTGTTGTAATGGTATTATCAAAACTGAAAATGGAATAATCAGTGGTACATTGGATATTCGCTTTCCGGTGACATGCAAAGGAGAAACTGTAAAAAGGTCAATCGAAAATACAGAAATGAAAGATGGAAAAATCGTTATTGATAATATTACAGAACCGCTTTATTTTCCATTGGATTCTCCACTAGTTACAAAGCTTTGGCAGGCCTATCAAAAAGTGACGGGGGATTTGGAATCAAAACCATTTGCGATGGGTGGTGGAACTTATGCTAAGGGAATTCATAATTGTATCGCTTTTGGAGGAGGTTTTCCAAATCGTGAAAATACCCACGCACATGATTGCAATGAATTTACTTCAATTGAATCTTTACTAAAGCAAACGGAAATTTATATTGAAGCCTTACAATCCCTATTAAAAGATTAAACTAAAAAGATTTGCTTTACGGCAAGTCTTTTTTAATATAGCTTACATGATAAATGATATAAATTGCTTGTATAAAAAAAATAGATTGGTTATAATGATTAAGTAAATTATTTTAGGTATCAATTAAATGAATAAAAAGGAGAATGTTATGAAAAAAAGGAAAGTTAATTGGTTAAATGTGTCATTACTTGTTTGTTTGATAGTTTTCCTTGTTTCTGGTTTTTTCCTGATAAAAGATATTTACACATCATCTAAAGAAAAAAACGCAAATAATCTTTTGTCGGATATTGTAAAAGATGCAAGAAAAAATATAGACGGAATTGATGTCAATACAGAGAATATGAAAGATGTTTATCAGTCTCTTTATGAACAAAACAATGATATGGCAGCTTGGATCTACATTGAGGGAACCGGTTTGGATTATCCGGTTATGTATACTCCAAACAATCCAGAGTTTTATTTGAGAAGAGCATTTGATAAAACCTATGCGAATAGTGGTAGCTTATTTATTTCAGATGGATGTGAACCGGATGGAAATCATGTTATCATATATGGACACAATATGAAAAATGGTACAATGTTCGGCTATTTGATGAACTATGATAGTTATGATTATTTTGAAACACACCCTTACATTGAATATGATACTTTGACACATCAAGGTAAATATGCAATTATGTCTGTATTTTATACCGAAATATTCCCGGTTGAAGAAAAAAATGTATTCCGCTATTATCAATATACAGATTTAAGTGAGCAGAGTACATTTGATTATTATATTGCGGCAGCATTAAGTTCTTCACTTTATGATACAGGAGTTACTGCTGAATATGGGGAGAGAATTTTAACACTTTCCACATGTAGTTATCATAAAGAAAATGGTAGATTTGTAGTAATAGCCAAAGAAGTAACAGATGAATAATTAAAAATAAAAGGATTGCACTTGATTGTTGCAATCCTAATTTTTTTAGAGCGAAGCTTCAAGCTTTGCGATAGCTTCCTTAATACGCTTTAATGTCTCTTCTTTTCCCAATATATGAGCGATTTCAACTGCTCCACCCGGAGTAAAGGCTTTTCCGCTTAAAGCAACACGGATTGGCCAGAAGATTCGACCGTTTTTAACTTCATGTTCGGTTGCAATATCGCTCATAAGTTTCATCATTGCTTCATCATTCTCATACTCATTGAAATTTTCTAGGTAAGGAAGAGAAATTTTAAGAGCTTCAAGAGAATTTTCCGGTGTTGTTTTCATTTTCTTTGATGTATAGAGGCTGATATCATATTCAGGAACTTCATCAATGAAGTCAACAGACTCAAGAATATCATTTAATAAGAATGTTCTTGGTTGAATCGCTTTTGATACTTCGAATAAGTCAACATCTCTATGTATAACTTGTTTATAATAAGGCATAGCTAATTCATTAAATTGTTCAACGCTCATACGGCGAATATATTCACCATTCATCCATTTTAATTTTTCAATATCAAAAATGGCCGGACTCTTTGAAATTCTTTCAATAGAGAAAGCTTTTTTCAATTCATCCATTGTAAAGATTTCTTGATCTGTTTCAGGAGACCATCCTAAAAGTGCAATGTAATTCACAATGGCTTCTTTCAAATATCCTTGTTTAACTAAATCTTGGAAACTTGCATCCCCATTCCGTTTTGAAAGTTTGTGATGTTCATCTTTCATAACCGGTGGTACATGAACATAAGTAGGGATATCCCATCCGAATGCTTGATA
Source organism: uncultured Erysipelotrichaceae bacterium (assembly GCA_949744505.1). Taxonomy (GTDB): domain Bacteria; phylum Bacillota_I; class Bacilli_A; order Erysipelotrichales; family Erysipelotrichaceae; genus CATJXY01. The sequence continues at coordinate 26,533 of CATJXY010000043.1, forward strand.
AATCAAATTGTATTTTGGTGTACTTGAAAGATATTCATTTCCTCTGACGACATGAGTGATTCTCATATGATGATCATCTATGATATTGGCAAAGTTGTACGTTGGATATCCATCTGATTTTAATAAAACACCTTCATCCAAAGTACTGTTTTCAACTGTAATGTGACCATATACTTCATCGTCAAAAGAGGTCGTTCCATCTAGTGGAATTGTCTGTCTTACCACGTAACGTTCACCCTTTGCAATACGTGCACGAGCTTCTTCAATGGAAATACTGTGGCATGGATCATCAAATTTGAACGCAACACCACTGCCCTTGGAATCCTCACGTTGATTTTCTATATCTTCTTCTGTACAGAAGCAATAATGAGCTCCACCTAAATCAACAAGTTTGTCAGCATAATCTTTATACATAGGCAATCTTTCTGATTGAACATAAGGACCACAATCCCCGGGCTTATCAGGCCCCTCATCATAATCCATTCCAACAGAATGAATTACATCATAGATAATATCAACAGCACCTTCGACTTGTCGTTCCTGATCGGTATCCTCGATACGAAGAATAAAAGTACCATCTTCTTTTTTTGCGATAAGGTACTCATATAAAGCTGTTCTTAAATTACCGATATGCATATAGCCGGTTGGACTTGGTGCAAATCTTGTGCGTACTTTTTTCATTTATTATCTCTCCTTTAAATGCTATTTTATTGTACCCCAAGAAAATCTTTCTTACAAGCAGTTTTTAGGAAATAAAGAGAATGATTCTCGACAAAATTAAATTGTTTGTTATAATTAAACGGAGATTTGTTTAGAAGGGTAGGATGATATATGGAAAATTTTATGGTAGCAATTAATGTTGTATTGCCTTTATGCATTTTGATTATAATCGGATATATTGCTAAGGAAAGAAAAATGGTTTCAAAAGAGGCGTTTAAGCAAGTCAATCAAATCGTTTTTAATGTTTTGATTCCGGTTGTTTTAATGAAAAATATCATGGAAACAGATCTCAGCTCAACATTTAAGCCTGACTTGATTCTTTTTGCCGTTATTAGTGTTTTGGTTATGATTGCAATTCTTTGGATTTTGACGGATAAACTTGAAAAAGATAAAAAAAGAGCCGGATCCATAATACAGGCTATGTTCCGAAGCAACTTTGTGTTATTTGGATTAGCAATTGCCGGGAATATGTATGGAATGGATAATGTAGGAGTAACAAGCTTATTGATTGCTTTTGTTGTGCCTATTTTTAATATGATGGCTGTAATAGTTTTACAAATTCACGGAATGGATCAAGTAAATATTAAAAAAGTAATTTATGGTATTTTTACAAATCCGATGCTTATCGGAACATTTGTTGGTTTTGTTATATTGATTTTCCATATTGAATTGCCTGTTTTTATAAAAAATGCCGTTTCAGATATCAGTAAAATGGCAACACCGTTAGCTTTATTGATATTAGGTGGAACTTTTGAATTACAGTCTATTTCAAAAAACATTAAAACTTTGAGTCTTGTTGCAATAGGTAGGCTTGTTTTAATTCCGGCTATATTTGTCGGATTGGCAATTTCTTTGGGATATCGAAATGTAGAATTAATCAGTTTATTGGTAATGTTTGGGTCTCCGGTTGCTGTATCATCTTATCCAATGGCAATTGCCATGAATTGTGATGAGGAATTAGCTGCACAGGCGATTATTGTGACGACAATTGCTTCTGTTGTATCAATGATTCTTTGGATTTTTATTTTATCTTCTATGGGATTTTTAATTTAACGAATATTAAATTATTTGTAATTTATATTTAATAAAATAAATGGAATTAATTTTGTAAATGACAAATATAAAAAGCCTTATCTAATGATTAAAGGCTTTTATATTTTGTTTACGATTTTTCAATAATAAATGGTGGATGTTAAGGGACTCGAACCCCTGACCCCTTCCACGTCAAGGAAGTGCTCTCCCAACTGAGCTAAACATCCGTATTTTTATTTTACCATACTTTTTCAGATATTAAAAGAGAAATATGCTATAATAATAAATGGAGGATGTTGTATGCCTTATCAATTTATAGAAAACTGTAATGCAGAGATATTGAATGAATTTTGTAAAAATCATCCATATAATAATATATATCAAACAAGTCATTGGTCTTTTGTGAAAAAAGAATGGAATCATGAATATGTAGTGGTAAAGGAGAATAATCAAATTGTTGCCACTGCAATGATTCTTTTTAGGAGTCTTCCGTTTAAATTAACGATGGCTTATATTCCAAGAGGACCAATTATGGACTATTCTAATCAAGAATTAGTGAAATTTACGTTGAGCTCGATTCGTGACTTTTGCAAAAAAAGACATGCGATTGAATGTAAATTCGATCCTAATATAGTTATTGGAAGTTTTGAAATTTCTCAGAAGCAAGAAGCTCAAAATGCCAAAGATGATCAATTGGTTGCTGATTTAAATAGAGCAGGAGCTATTTTTCATGGTTATAATATTTCATTGAGTGAAGCTGTTCAACCGCGATTTCAATGTTGCTTTGAGATTGATGAAAATTGGGAGTCTAGATTTCCGAAAAAAACCTTGGAAAAGGTGAACAGCAGCTTTAAAAAAGGAATTCAAATTCAAAATGAAGGGATTGATGGTGCTAAGCATCTTGCTCAAATGATTGAATTTACTGAAAAAAGAAAGGGAATAGCCCTTCGCAATGAAGAATATTTTAATACTATGTTACATCAGTTTAAAGATTCTTCTACAGTCTTAGTTGCTACTTTAAATCATGATTTGCTTCTTGAAAATTTAGAAAAGAGAAAAGCAGAATACATGGCTCAAAAAGCAGAATTTAATGTAGGAGCTCCAAAAAAGCTTAAGCAGATAACGAAACTTCTTGAAGATACTGAGAAAGAAATCGAGAAAGTAAAGGAACAAAAAAAAGAAGATGGAGCGAATGTAAACATCAGCGCATTGTTACTTGTTCATGATGGAAATACATGTGAACTTTTATATTCAGGATTAAATGAAAAGTATAGGCGTTATCTTTCTGCTTATTCGCTTCGTTATAAAGCAATTGAATGGGCCGCTACACAAGGGTGTAAATATTTTAATTTTGGTGGAGTTGAAGGTTCTTTGGATGATGGTTTATTTACTTTTAAATCATCCTTTAATCCTAAAATCAATGTGTATGTAGGTGAATTTGATCTTTGTTGTAATCGAATTTTATATCCGATTTTGACCAAAGCAATACAAGTTAAAAAAGCACGTCAACTCAAAAAAAGAGGAAATGTATGAAATTTATAGAGAACTGTGAACAAGAAAAATTTGATGAATTTGTAGTAAATCATCAATATAATCATTATATGAAAACATCTTGCTGGGCAAAACATAAGCAAAGAGAAGGATTTATTCCTCATTTTTATGCAATGGAAGAAAATGGAGAAATTCAAGCTACCGCTTTAGTGTTGGAAAAGAAAAACTTTTTTGTCATGTCTTCCTATTTTTATATTCCATGGGGATTTTGTATTGATTATAAAAATACAGAATTAGTCAAACGATTCATCAGTGAAATTAAATCAATTGCGATCAAGAATAAAGTGATGTTCATTCGAATGGATCCTAATGTTTTAAGAATGGAAAGAGATATTCATGGAAATGAAATAGAAAATGGTGAAAATAATGAATATGTAACGAATCTTCTTATTCAAGAGGGATTTGATCATTTTGGTTATAAATATGGATATAGCGGAACTTGGGTAAACCGTTATACATTAGTTATTGATACACATCCAACTTTGGAAGAAATAATTAAAAATTTTACTAAAACCAGACAAAATAATTTAAAACGTCATCGTCAAATGAAAATTACAACACGAATAGGAACAAAAGATGATATTCAATATCTATGCAAATTTGAAAAACAATTGACTGAAACACAAGGTTTTAAGCCTAAAAAATCAGAATTTTTTGAACAAATCTTAGATGATTTTCAAGACCATGCTGTACTTTATATAACTGAATGTGAGTTAGATTATATTGTTAAGTCATTAGATGAAGAGATTCATTCAAAGAAATATGCAAAAGATCCGGATGCCTATAATTCAAAATTAAAAGAGCTGGAAAGGTTCAAAGAGTTAAATCAAAAGTTCGGTAGCCATGTTGTTCTGGCTGCGGGTCTATTTATTCGTTTTCAAGAAAAATCATGGGATTTATATACATATAAAAATACGGAGTTTATTTTCTTAAAAGCAATTGATTCTTTGCATGCCTATGCGATTGAAGATATGAAAAATCATGGTGTTACATTTTATGATATGTGCGGATTTTCGGGTTCGACAGAAAAAAATGATCCCTATTTCGGGTTATATGATTATAAAAGATCGTTTGGAAGTCAATTTTATGAACAAATCGGTCAGTTTGATATGATATTGAATTCTAAAAAAACAAATTTTTATAAAAAAGGACTCCATAATGTTAATCGTGTGAAAAGAAAATTTAATCGTATTGTTTATTTGAAAAAGGACAAAAAATAATTTTAGTTCATATTTGTGAGAAGCAGAGTGAATAAAAAAATAGCAACATTTACATCAATGCTGCTATTTTATTTTACTTGAAGTAAGCTTTTAGCTTTTCAATATAGGCTGCTTTTTCTTCTTTTGGCATAAATGAAGATTCAATTGAATTGATATTACACTGGATTAAATCGTTATAGGTAAATCCGCAATCATTTAATGCATGATCATATTCATCATCAATTGTTACATTTGAGAAAACCATATTGTCGGTATTTAATGTAACTTTTACGCCCATATCTAATAATTTTTTTGCAGGATGATCATAATATGAAGGTTCGGTTTTACATTGAATGTTGCTTGTTAAGCAGATTTCTAATGCTGTATTTGTATCAATGACTTTTTGAGTTACTGCCGGATCAAAATAGCAACGATGACCATGACCGATGCGACTTGCACCGTAATCAATGACAGTAGATACATTTTGTGGAAGTCCGTTATCCCCTGCATGAATTGTTAAAGGAAGTCCTTTGGCTTTAGCACTTGCAAAAATTTCAGCATATTCTTTCATTGGAACTGAATCTTCAAATCCAGCCAAATCCATGGCGACAACTCCTTTTCCAACATATTCTTCAAATAAGCGGGCAGTTTCAAAATTCATTTCACGATTATTGTTATTTGGAGCAATCATAGCACAAAGAATGATACCGATTTTAATCGAAGGAAAATCTTTTTCTGCTTTAAATTTTGCCTTTAAAACTGCGTCGATTGTCTCTCTTTGACTTAATCCTTTTAAAATATGCAATTGTGGAGCAAAACGAATTTCTACATAAGCCAATCCACCTTCAGCTAAGTTTTGAATTGTTGCATAAGTTGTAGCAAATAATGCTTCCTCATCTTGTAATATAGCTGTTGAAAGATCAAATCTGGCCAAAAACTCTCCAACATCACCGCAATCAGCTGTACGAATCAAAAATTCTTTGAATTCATCGAGTGTTTTAGCTGGTAGTTCTATATTTCTTTCTTTGGCAAGCTGCCAAGTTACTTCCGGAATCATAGATCCATCAAGGTGAAAATGAAGATCTGTTTTTGGAAATGGGTATTTTTCACGATTATATTTCATTTTAATTCTCCTTTATATAACTATATTATACTTAAAGTAGGAAGAAAAGCCAAGATAAGATTTGAGTTGCGGATTGACAAAAGAAAAAAGTACGGGTATTCTAAAAAAAGAAGAAAAGTTAAATATCAGTCGGAGTAAATTTTATGGAAACTAAAGGTGGCTTTTATATTACACAAATCAAGCATTTGCAAGAGAGAATATTTGACAAACTTTTGATTGAATATGGATTGGATATATCAGGAGGGCAAGGGAGAATCTTATTTGTTTTATGGAAAAAAGATAGACCTATGACTATCAATGAAATAAGTAAGGAAACATCATTAGCGAAAAACACTACATCCATTATTTGTGAGGGTATGGTTACAAAGGGGATGATTCGAAAAAGAGAAGATGATCAAGATCGTAGAAGGATATTTGTTGAATTTACTGATAAAATGTATGAAATGAAGAATAAGTATGAAGAAGTTTCAAATATTATGGGAAAACTATTTTATAAAGATTTTCCTTTACAAGATCAGGTTATTTTTGAATCCTATTTACAGAAAATTTTGATTACTCTTCAAGAATTGGATCATTATACAGCTTCTGAATTAGTTGATTTAGAAGAAAAATTACATTAGTATTCTCGATTAAATAGAGTTTGAAAGAAAAAAATTATTTGGATAAAGTGAAAAAAGTTTTGAACTAGCTGCTTCAAAACTTTTTTAAAGAAATATTTTGCTCGGATTTACAAATATGATTTTTGAGGTTCATACTAATTTTTATATCTGATGTGATTTTCTTTTTTATTTAGATAATTCAATTTCAATAGCCTCTTCTACAGATTTGACAATTCTTGTGGCTGCATCTTTAACAATTTTATCGGCATGATCGATGCAATAACTTATTTCTGAGACTTCAAACATTGGAATATCATTCTCGGAATCACCAATGGCAATTAGGTTTTTTTTCTCGATTCCATATTTTTCGCACATTTCCAATATAGAAATGGCCTTTGAAGAATTTTTAGGACCAATATTAATCATATCTTTGTCGCTGGTGGTCACAGTTACATCATACTTCATTAAATCAATTCTTTTTCTTAATTCATCGCGTTCATTAGATGGTACGAATATTTGAATTCTTTCTATTTTATCTAATGGGTTTAATTCTTCCAATTCAACAACTTTTATGTAATCCCAAGTTGGTAAATATGTTTTCGCATCCTTGATTGGATAACAGTCCTTACTTGACCATATCCATTCATCATTAAAACCTGTTGCAACACTTGCGTTAATCTTTTCTTTTTTTATATATTCACACAGATCTATAAAAATTTGCATGGGTATCTGTTTTATTATAACCTCACCAGATTCATAAATAACTTCTGCTCCGTTACTGCCAATAAAGTTTGGTTTGAATCCTAATTGTTCAATTATAACCTCATAATGATGACTTCCTCTTGCTGTAGCAACTGCAAATTTATTACCCTGTTTGATCCATTTTTTTACGGCAACAATATTGTTGTTAAATTGTTTTTCATTATCAATACTTTTTTTAGGATAAAGAGTTCCATCCAAATCTGATATTAAAACTTTCATTTTGTGTTCTCCCAAACTAGTTAATTGTGTTTTTTAGAATATTTTGTATAATGGTAATTTTATTTAGAAAAATATCATTCATCATCTTTTATAATAAAGTTTTCTTTATGTAATCCTTCATAGATCCTACCATTTTTTGCAGTAAATTTTAAAACACAATAATCTGGATCTGTTACACCAAGAGGGTAATACATAATATCTGTAGCTTTCCATATCGATTCTTTCGTTTCGGTATCTGTCATCACTTCCATGGTTCCTTTTAATAGAATACCTGTATATACAATTTTTCCTTGATGATAGAAGTAAACACTTGCCTTTGGATTCTTTAAAAATTGAGATACTTTTTGAGAAGAGGTATTTGTCGAGAAATAGAATTTAGTGTTTCCGTCAATTCTTCGTGGTGCGAACATTGCGGTTTGATTTGGAAAACCGTCTTCATCAACTGAAGCAACAACGGCAACTTTTTGCTTTTTTATGAAATCTATGATTTCTTTAGTTGTTTTGATCATAAGTAAAACCTCCAATTTAGTTCTATATAGATATAATAATTTATATAGAAGTTGCTGTCAAGATACTACTTTAATTTCTAAGAATATTAGTAATAAATTGATTAAATATGAAAAATAATAGAAGTAGGAGGGTTTTAACTATGATTATTGATTTGTTGATAGTATGTTATATTGGAGGGATATTAAGTGGTGTGATTCTTATGGTATCAATTATGTTTTTATCAAAGAAAAGGTCTGTCATCAGATAAAAATGATTATTTAGATGGATTGATTTTAATTGATGATAAAATTTTCCCAATCGATTCTTGAATGCATAAAGTTGCTTGACTATCATATTCTGTTATCGATTTGTTGATGATGACAAGATTTCTTCCTTTAAAATATTGAATCATACCTGCTGCCGGATAAACTGTCAAAGATGTGCCGCAAATAATCATTGTATCGGCCTCTGATATAGCTTTAATTGAATTTGTGATATCTTGTTCTTTTAAATTTTCTTCATAAAGAACCACATCTGGTTTGATAATGCCGTTACAACTACATTTTGGTATTGATTGTCCGTTAAGTATTTTTTCGATACTGTATGTTTTTTTACATTGAATACAATGGTTGCGCATGATACTTCCATGTAATTCTATTACATTTTTGCTTCCGGCTTTTTGGTGAAGATTGTCGATATTCTGGGTAATGACTGCTACATTTCTGCCACTGTTTTCAAAATCTGCAATAAATTGATGGGCTTTGTTTGGTTGAGCATCTAAATAAATCATTTTATCTCGATAGAATTTGAAAAACTCTTGAGGATATTTTTTGAAGAAAGTAGCACTTAATATTATTTCAGGAGGGAATTTGTATTTTTGATTATATAATCCGTCCACACTTCTAAAATCAGGAATATGACTTTCGGTAGAAATGCCTGCACCGGTGAAAAAGACAATATTTCTACTTTGATCAAATATGTTTTGCAGTTCAGAAATTTTATTCATATTTTGCCTCCGTTTGAAAAGTTCTATAAAGTATTATATACTATGTTGGGTGATAAATCATGAAAATCGAAAAAGAAATAGTAGATTGGTATCTATCAGTAAAAAGGGATCTTCCTTTTAGAAAAACAAGAGATCCATATTGTATTTGGGTTAGTGAAATTATGGCACAACAGACTCGGATTGATACTATGGTTCCTTACTATCTTCGATGGATTGAAAAGTGGCCCACTGTTACTGATTTGGCTGAGGCAAAAATAGAGGAAGTTTTAAAAATGTGGCAAGGGTTGGGATATTATAATCGTGCCAGAAAACTTCATGAAGGAGCACAAGTAATTGTTTCAAAGTATAATGGAATCATACCATCTGAATTTAAGGAACTTCAGAAAATACCTGGTATAGGATTTTATACAGCGGGTGCAATCAGCAGTATTGCCTTCAGTAAAAAATTTCCTGCAGTAGATGGAAATGTGCTTCGAGTTGTTTCTCGACTTATTGAATTAGATGAGGATATCACAAAAAAGAAAACTATAGAATGGGTATTCGAATGGGTTCAAAATCAGATGAATATAACGGATCCATCTGATTTTACTCAGGCTATGATGGAGCTTGGAGCAATGGTTTGTACTCCGCTTTCACCTTCCTGTGAATCTTGTCCTTTAAATAAAAAATGTCAAGGATATAGAAACAATACAAGGATGTCATACCCTCATAAAACAAAAACGAAAAAAGCACAAGAAATACAATATGATGTTTATTTGGTGGTTGAAAATGGAAAAATTCTTCTCTCTAAAGATTGGAATGATGGTTTAATGATAGATTATTTACGTTTACCAATGGTAGAAAGAAATGTTGAAACGCCATTTAAACAAATTGAGTTGATAGAAAAAAGAAAACACGTTTTTTCTCATCGTATTTGGGAAATGAATTGTTATAAGGCATCGATTGATGAAATAAAATGTGATTTCTGGTTTTGGTTGCCGATAGAGCAATTAAAAGAAGTATCCATTGTTACAGCGCATAATAAATGGCTTAAAAAGGAAAAACTGTTATGATTTATTTGATTTGTATATTCAATTTAATTGGATTTATTTTGTGTTTTATAGATAAACAAAAAGCTATTCATCATCAAAACAGAATTCCGGAAATGATCTTTTATTTCTTAGGATTTATTGGAGGCGCGTATGCAATATTACTTGGCATGATTCTATTTCATCATAAAGTGAAAAAACAATCATTTAAGCGAATTATTTATTTTGATTTGATTATTTCTACCATTTTATTGGCAGAAGTATTTCATTTATATTGATTGAGAATATCTTGAGCGTGTTGTTTGATTTGTTCAATGAGAGAGAAGGGTTCTATAACTTTTATTTTACCTTTAAATTGTAATAGCCAAGCAATAAATGGATCGGATATACTGACTTTAACATGGATTGTAAAGGTGTTTTCATCGCTATGAGTGATGAGAACATCTTTTGAAAATGTATCAAATATAACATTGGTTAAACTTTTATCAACAACAAGAGTAACGGATTCATCCTCGCCGGCAAACATTCCGAAGACTTTAGATGTGTACTCATCCAAATCGAATTTTATTTTTTCTTGAGGGTCATTTAAAATTTCTATATCATCCATACGATCGACACGATAGTGAACAAAATCATTATATTTAAAGGAATAACCAATACAGTAATACTGTTGATTTTCCCATAAAAGTGCATAAGGTAAAAGGAGATATCGATTGCTATTACGGCGATATTTTTTTTCTTTTTTAATAGTGTAATCAAAGTATTTGAAAGTTATTTGAGTGTTTTGATTTATGGCTTGTTGGATGCTATCGACAAAGTAAAATATTTTTTCATTTTCAGTTTTTTTCTTTGATAAAAAAAGATGACGGTTTAATTGAATTGCATCATATTCGTTGGTTAATGAAGTTAATTTCTGGATGAGCTGACCTGTCTTTTTGGGAGTAATAAAAGAACTGGATAAAACGGCATCTACCAATAATTTTAATTCAGGAAGCTGAAAAAGAAGATCGTTCATATAAGCACCTTCTCGGGTACTTTCGATATTAAAACCAGCTTTTTTAAGCACATTAATATCACGATAAATAGATTTTCGTTCACTTTCTAAATTTTGTTCGATAAGATAATCGTTGATTTTTGTTGCATTAAGGGGATGCAATTCGTTGGAATGCTTACAAAGAATTTCTAATACTTTTAAGCATTTGAGTTTGCCATTTTCACTGTTTGCCATAAATTTTTCCTCTTTATTCATTGTACCATTAATGGGACAATCAAACAAGTGTGTTGTGGTATACTTTCCTCACGTAGAAATGAGGGATGATTTATTATGACTAACAAACAGAAAATTTTAACTGTACTGGGATTTCATTTGGCAGGTGTAAATTATTTGATATCAGGATACCAATTCCCTGCATTATTTTGTTTTGTGATTTCATTTTTTATCAGTAAAGTGATGAATGAAAGCAGAATCAGAAAGCAACATTTGATTTCTTATATGTATGTATTTATTATTAACTTGGCAATCTTTTGTTGTGGAGTAGGGATAATGAATAAAACGCTAAGTTACTTGATTTTACAATTGATCTTTTTTCAAACTTTGATTGAAGGAGAGATTTTGATTGAGCTATGTAAGAAAAAAGAAAGTAGTGTTATGATGCTTAAATTTTCAAGTGGATTTTATCTTGTGGTGTGTTTGCTGATTCTTATTTGCCCACATGGAATTTTAGATTACTTTTTATATTCGAATTTAAAAGGAAACGGTGCTATTCAAGTTTTCATTCTTTGTTCTGAAATCTTTGTTCCACTGATTCTAAGTTCGCTAAGTGGTCTTTTATGTAATGAAATGATTATAAAAAAAGAACCAAAACATTATTTTGGCTCAATTAAATGATATTTTATAAAACTGTTATAAATGCCGTTATTCGTTACTGAATCGGTAATATCATCAGCAACATCTTTTAATTGCTGAACTGCGTTTCCCATGGCAATTCCAAGTTGACAATGTTGTAAAATTTCATAGTCATTCATACTATCTCCAAATGCAATCGTATCTTTAAGATCTGCATTTAATTCTTTAAGCATGATATCGACCGCACTGGCTTTACTGATTGTCCTATAGGTTAATTCGCAGTAGAGAAGATCACTGTTTTTAACATCAAAAATTGTGATTTTATATCGATCTTTTAATTCTTCTTTCCATCTGAGAATGAGATCACGATTTTTAGAAAATAAAGTAATTTTACTGATATTGTTTATTTGATCTTTCATTTGGTCAACAAGAACCATGTTTTGATTTCTTAGAAAGGAAATACATTGTTCATGATTCCAATTAGGATCAAGATAAAAATGAATGATACATTCCTCCCCAAAGTTGTTCATATAACTACCGTTTAATCCTTCTAAATTAAAACCGATATTTTCTTGATTAAAAAAATTTAAGAAAAATTCAATTTCTTGTTGTGTGAAAGTGACTGCTTTGATTTTTTTACTTTCAAGTTCTACTAATCCCCCGGCATAATAAATGGCCCCATCAAAGCCTATTTCATGAAATTCTTTTCCAACTTCGTATTTTCCTCGACCTGTAGATAAAAAAATTTTATGACCGTTTTTTCTTGCGGTTTGAATTGCAGTAATGGCAGATTCGGGAATACCGTAAATATCATCGTGAAGTGTTCCGTCGATATCCATAAATATGTATTTTCTCATAATGATAACCTCAAAATTCTATTGGTTTAACAATTATCTCATTTTCTTAGTAAAAAGAAAAGCGCTTTTGCGCTTATTCTTCATATTTACTATTTGTTTGCCTTGATCATTAGATTGCAAATTTCGTTTGCATATTGAATCGGGTCTTCAACTTTAAATCCTTCGATCAGTAACGCTTGCGTGTATAACAAGTCTGCATATTCATTGATTAATTCAGGATTGCTTTCGTAAACATTTTGCATTGTGGTGAAGATTTCGTGATTTGGGTTAATTTCCAATACTCTAGAAGCCTTGATTTCATTTCCATTAGGCATTTGAGAAAGAACTTTCTCCATTTCTAATGAAACACCTTCTTCACTGGTTAAGCATACCGGATGACTTTTAAGTCTTGAAGAAATTTTGACATCTTTTACTTTGGAAGAAAGAGCATTTTTCATGGCTTCTAACATAGATGCATTCTGTTTTGCAGTTTCTTCTTTTTGTTTCTTTTCGTCTTCGCTGTCTAGGTCCAAGTCTCCTTGATTTACAGATTTGAATTGCTTATCATTGTATTGTTGCATAACTTGAACCGCAAATTCATCAACATCATCTGTGAAGAATAAAATCTCATAATCCTTATCCATCAAGCGTTCAATTTGTGGAAGCTTTTTAATTTGTTCAATATTTTCGCCACAAGCATAGTATATAACTTGCTGATCTTCTTTCATTCTTTCTACATATTCTTTGAGTGTAACAAGTTTATCTTCTTTACTTGAAACAAACATAATTAAATCTTGAAGCTGATCCTTGTGCATTCCATAATCACTATAGATTCCATATTTCAAAGATAACCCAAAACTCTTATAGAACTCTTCGTATTTTTCTCTTTCATTTTTAAGTAAATCTTCTAAAGCATTTTTAATTTTCTTTTCAATATTTCTGGCTAATGCTTTGACTTGACGATCTTGTTGTAGGATTTCACGAGAAATATTTAAGTTTAAGTCGTCACTGTCGATGAGTCCTTTGACAAAGCGGAAGTATTCGGGAATTAAATCCTTGGCTTTATCCATGATGAAGACACCTTTGGAATAAAGTTGTAATCCGCTTTCATATTCGGCAGAATAGAAATTATATGGAGTCTTAGATGGAATATAGAGAAGAGCACGATAGCTTGTTGTACCCTCGACGGAATAGTGAATAACTTTTAGAGGATCATTCCAATCCATAAATTTATTTTTGTAAAACTCGTTATATTCGTCCTCTGTTATTTCTGATTTATTTCTTTTCCATAACGGAATCATGGAATTCAGTGTTTGAGTTTCTTTAACTGTAATCGGTTCCTCTTTTTCGTCTTCTTCATTTGGCTTGGAAACTTCACATTCCATTTGGATAGGATAACGAACATAATCAGAATATTTTTTAACAAGTTGTTTTATCTTATATTCTTCCAAAAATTCATCATAATTTTCTTCTTCTGTATTATCTTTTAAATCAAGAATGATTTTTGTTCCGAAATCCTCTTTTAAAATAGGAGTGATTTGATAGCCATCTTCACCGTTAGATGTCCATGCGTATCCCTGTTCACTATTAATAGAACGGGATTCTACAATAATTTTTTTAGCAACCATAAAGGCAGAATAAAAACCAACACCAAATTGTCCGATTATATCTAAATCATTGTTTTCTTCCAGTTTCTTTTTGAATTCTAAGGAACCGCTTTTAGCAATCGTACCCAAATTTGTTTCCAATTCAGCTTCATTCATACCAATACCGGTATCACTTAAGATAAGACGACGATTTTCTTTATCGATTTCTAATTGGATTTTTAAATCTTCTTTATTTACTCTGTGATTTTCATCTGTTAAGGAACAATAATATCGCTTGTCCAAGGCATCAGAAGCATTTGAAATTAATTCTCTTAAAAAGATTTCACGATTCGTATAAATAGAATGGATCATGAGATCCAACAATCTTTTTGATTCAGCTTTAAATTGTTTTTTTGCCATAACTGTTTATCTCCTTTTAGCACTCTTTGAGTTTGCTTGCTAATATTATAATGCTTGTTTTTGGCACTGTCAAGTCAAGAGTGCTAACTTTTTTATAAAGAATAGAGAAAAAAATAAATTCCCGTATTTAGGGAGTTGCGATACTTTTATTGTAAAATATTGTATTATATTTAAAAAGGGGGTAAGAATATATGATCTCAGTTGGAGAGAAACTTAAAATGTTGCGACATAATAAACATGTTACTCAAGCAAAAGTATGCAAGCAAATCGGAATCAGTGTTCAATCGTTATCTCGCTATGAGAATGACCAAGCGGAACCGGATATGAGTGTGCTTTGTAGCTTAGCTAATTATTATTGCGTAGATATTAATTATTTATATAATTATTCTGAAAATCAAAGAGAAATTAATGATTATAAGATGGTAAACGGAGATAGTAATTTGTTATCAAAATATCATACATGTTCAAAAGATTTGCAAAGACTTATTAAAAAACTTGTAGATGAATCCTATAAAATCGAGATTGAACGTTCTATGCGAAAGCAACATGAAATTGCTAGAGAATTAGTTGTTTGTGAAGATGAAAACTGATTCAAAATCATTTTTTTCTTGAATGATAGACTTTCTTCATATAAAATAAAGAAAATTAGGAGAAAATCATGGATAAAAGTTTATTACTGGAAAGAAAAAAAATGCGTAAGCAATTAAAAGGAATATATAAAAAGGAATATCGAGTATTTCAAAAATTACTTATGCAAGATATGGCTGCTGATGATAAGTTTCAAGAAGTTGATTTAGGTATATTGAATCTTTTTATTAATGCTCAAACTGAAGGAAAGTCTGTAGAGAGTATTTATGGTAAAAGCAGAGAAGATTTTTATTTTAGTTTATTGATGGAAAGTGGAAATTATTCTTTGGATGAAAGATTAAAATTAAAGAGAAGTGAACGATTATTAAATGGGTGGATGGTCTCAATTTTAGTTGTAGTATTGTTACTTGTTAAACTTTCTTATGCTGATTTTTATCAAATTAAAAGCAATGGTTTTGCTTATCTTTTAAAAAATGGAGCAGTTATTGATTCAACAGAAGTTTTGAAAGACGAGATTTTTTTTGAACTGAACATTTCGGATTTAAATGAAAATTTTAATAAAATTGTTTATGAAAGTGAAGATGGGAAGATTGTTTTAGAGAGTGTTACGAAAGAAAATGAGAATATTATCATGCATTTTAGAGGCGAAGGAGTTCTTAGTAATAATCAAAAAACACTTGTCAGTGCTATCAAACACTCATTTGATGAAAATGGGGCAGCAACTTTTGCGATAAATGCTGAATGTAGTTTTAAGCTAAATGGAAATACATATATCTGTTCTTTAGTTGATATGACCGGATTGAATAAATACGGAGATGAATTTAGTTTTGAATTGTTTGATGCATCAAATTTAGTTGAAGGACAATTTAAAGATCAAGATGCATTAGAAGGTAAAGATACGATCACGGTTTCAATGAAAAATCTTGTTAAAACGGAATGGAAATAAAAAACAATCACATTGGATCTTCGTGATTGTTTATTGTATCAATTAATTCATTTCTGAGTTTTTTGAATTGTATTAGAAATAAAATTGGAAATATAACGGCACAGGCAGATAAGATAAGTAAACATGCCATAACCACTAATTGATAAATAATGTCCATAAATGAATCCTTTCTGATTTTAATTATAGTAAGAAAAGCTTGTCAATTCAAGATAGAAAAGGAGTTTTAATGATTATAATCAGTGCGTGTCTTGCGGGAGAGAAATGTCGATATGACGGCAAATCTTGTCCAAATGAAAAAGTCGTGGAATTTATATCGAGACATAAAGTAATCTTGATATGTCCGGAATGTTTGGGAGGGTTGCCGAATTTACGTTCTCCTTCTGAAATAAAAGGAGATAAAGTGATTAGCAAAGAAGGTTTTGATCGAACGGAAGAATTCAGAAAAGGTGCGTTAAAGGCGCTTGAAATTGCTCAAAAAAATGAATGCCGTTTGGCAATTCTTAAAAGTAAAAGTCCAAGTTGTGGCATCGGGAAGATTTATGATGGCTCTTTTAGTGGGACTTTAACTTGCGGAAATGGAATTACCGCTCAGATGTTTTTAGATCACGGTATTGAAGTGATTGATGAAAATATGTTTAAATCTTTTCAAATACCTGAAGAATAAATTCTGTTCTTACTGTCAATTCGTTGAGTGAATTGAGTTTCTCCTTATCTTGATAAGAGGTTTTGTAAGAATATGGAGTCATAGAGAAAAGCGCTAAGATATCTTCATTAGTTTGAAGATGAATCGTATTATTCAAAGACTCTTTATGAATCAATTGAAAAGAAGAATCATTAAACTGTAAAGGCTCATTTAAATAAGGATTTTCATATACCGCTTCTTTTAATTCAAAAAGATGATAGATATCAGGAGAAACTAGGATGAATTTTCCACCTGGTTTTAAAACTCGTTTTATTTCTTCAACAGCGATAGGTGTGAAAATGTTGGTGCAACAATCCATACTTGAGTCCATGATTGGAAGATCAAAACTATTAGCGATGAGATACTGAACCTTTTTATTTCCTTTGGCAGCTGTTTTGATTGCTTCTTTTGATAAGTCAATTCCGATAATGTCGCAATTTGGAAGAAGTTCTTGAATGGAATTGGTATAATAACCTTGTCCGCAACCCAAATCTAAAAGAGATGAAGGATTAAATTGATCACAGAGTTCTTTAAGTCGTATCTGTAAATTTTGATAGTATCCTTTTGATAGAAATGCGGTACGAGCATCGACCAATCCTTTATTATCACCGAGTCTTTTTTTGTTGGACGGAATAAGGTTAACGTAGCCTTGCTTTGCTATATCAAAGCTATGATTGTTTTTACAATGAAAAGTTTTTTCTGATTTGATTAGAATTTCATTACATATGGGGCATTTAATATTCATATTTATCATTCCTTTTTCTTCATTATACACTTTTCAAATTAGTTATGACAAGAAAAACGGAAAATAGTAAAAAGTTGAAAAGAAACAATCAATGATTTTGCTAAAAGAACGTTGATATTTAAAAAATGGATATAAATTCGGTTTACTTTTATAGGAAAATTTGTTATAATCATTCAACGGGTAGATATGTCTATATTTATTCCTTGCTTATATGAAATAGTTATAAGCCATAGTCCACAAGGAGGTGTACAGAAATGAAAAAATATGAAATCATGTACATCGTGAATGCATCTTTAGATGATGCTGCACGTCAGGAACTAATCAGTTCTTTACATGCTATTATTACTGATCACAGTGGTAATATTGTAAAGGTTGATGAATGGGGAATGCGTGAATTCGCGTATCGTATTAATTTCATGAACAAGGGTTATTATGTTGTAACCACTGTTGAAGCAACAAATGAAGGAATCAAAGAATTCGATCGTTTGGCTCGTATCAACAGAAACATTGTCCGTTTCATGATTGTAAAACAAGACTAAAAAAGAGGTGAATCATCATGATAAATCGTGTAATACTGGTAGGAAGAATTACTAAAGAAGTCACATTAAGAAAAACTCCTTCAGGGAAGTCCGTTGCATCTTTTACTGTTGCATGTAATCGTCGTTTTCAAGCTGCGAATGGTGAAAATCAAACTGATTTTATCAGCTGTGTTGCTTGGAATCAAACTGCAGACTACATGGCTCAATATATTGCTAAAGGAACTTTGATTGGGGTTGAAGGAAGAATTCAGACACGGAACTATGATGATGCCAATGGAAGAAGAGTTTATGTAACTGAAGTTGTATGTGATTCAGTGCAAAGACTCGAGTCAAGAAATTCATCAGAACAAAGAACAAACACAATGACACAGCAATCTGCTCCAATTCAAGATAGTTATTTTGCTGATACTCCGAGTTATGATGATTTTAATGTAGGTCCATCTTTAGATATTTCATCAGATGACCTGCCATTCTAGAAAGGAGATCTACCAATATGGCATTCAAAAAACAACGCATGGGTCGTAAAAAAGTATGTTATTTTACAAAAAATAATATCGAATCAATTGACTACAAAGATGTAGAATTATTGAAGAAATTCATTTCAGCAAACGGCAAAATTATTCCACGTCGTGTTACTGGAACTCGCGCTAAATATCAAAGAATGTTGGCAACGGCTATTAAACGCGCTCGTCAAATGGCATTGTTACCATACGTTAACGACTAGAAAAATCTAGAAAGAAACGAACCTCTGTCATTTTATGTGATGGAGGTTTTGCGCTATTATTGAAAGGAGGTTTTTTGATGAATAATAATGTGAGAAAAATTACTGATGGGGCAGTCATGATTGCACTTATGGGAATGGCACTTGTTTTAAATCGACAATTTGCCGGCTTTTTAGAAATCTATTTTATTTGGTTTTTGCCGATTCCGATTGCAGTGTATACTGTTAAGCATGGTTATAAAAACGGATTAATGGTATCTTTTTCTGTACTTTTTCTTTCATTTATTATTTCTACGATTACCTCTGTATTTTATGTTTTTTCTTCATGTGCATGTGGGTTAGTCTATGGGGAACTATCACGAAGAGGAAAAGATAATCTTAGGTTGTTGGGTGTCACGATTATTACTGCTTTATTTGCTGAAATTTTACCGATATTTGTGTTATCGGGAATATTTGGTTATAGTTTAACCGAAGAAGTAATATTGATGAGGGAAATGATTTTAGAAATGTTAACGGCTGGTGGGTTAAATGAAGTTATTATTTCAACTGTTCTTGTTTTGTTGGATAAAATTCTTCCTGCCTTAGTTATTGCTTCAGTTGTTTTTGGTGCAATTTTAGAGGGAGTAATTCTTCATTTATTGTCTACGCTTATATTTAAAAGATTAAAAATGCCGGTAAAAAAGATGAAACCAATCATAGAAATTCAAATTCCAAAATGGATTGGATATGTTTGCCTGGCACTTTCAATGGGATTTTTACTTATGTTCCGATTAGATTTGAGTGAACAAGTAGCGGCGATTCTTTCTTTTTTTGGAATGATTGGACTTCTTTTTCTGGTATTTGCTGGATATATTGCATTTTTGCTTAGAATGCGGTTGAACGGGAGAAGGCAGAGCATGTTTTTTGCTGTAATGTTAATTCTTTTATTATTGCCATATTCAGCTTTTTATCTTGGAGGATTGGGCTTTTTGTATATAACGACAGATATGCGCCAAAAGATGTTGAAACAAGTGAAAGGAGGAGAGCAACATGTCAGATAAATATCAAATTTTAAAAAAACTCGTTATAGGATATTTAGGAATAGAAATTGTTGTTTTGATATTTTTCTATTATTTATACGGATTTTCTGCAATTTTATTTCCTTTAATTGCGGCAACAATAAATGGAACAGTTTTAACATTTGTAACATACTGTTTTTTGCATTTGATTCAAGAGAGAGTTGTGGATATTTCCAGAATTCTTGGATCAGAAGCAAAGGATGCATTTGATTTTGGTGAAATCGGAATTGTTACATATGATGAGGATTATATGATTACATGGATGAGTGAACTTTTTGAGGAAAGAGAAATTGATTGCATTGGAAAGAAAAGTACTATGTGGATACCGGAATTGAATGAATTGTTCCATGGAGATACTGAAACGATTCGTACGGAGATAGATGGTTCGATTTATGAAATTCAGCGTAAAGAAGATGCACAAATTCTGTTTTTTAAAGATATCAGTAAAGTGCATCGATTAGAAGAAGATTATGAGTATTCGAAAGTTGTTTTAGGATTAGTTCATTTGGATAATTATGAAGAAACAATTCAATATGAAGAAGAACAAATGATTGCGTTGATTAATACAAAGATTCGCCAGCAAGTAGTTGAATGGGCGAATAATAAGAAAATGGTGCTTCGTAGATTGAAAAACGACCGATTTCTTATTGTTTTAAATGAAAAAATATTCAAAGAACTTGTTGATGAACGATTTTCAATATTAAATGATGTTCGAAAGGCAAGTCAGGATATGGACGTTGCAATTACATTATCTATGGCATTTGCAAGAGGAAGTAAAGATTTCAGTAAACTGGATGAAATGCTGAATAGCCTTTTGGAGTTGGCTCAAGCCCGTGGTGGGGACCAAGTCGCAATTCGCAAATATGGAGAAGATGTAAAATATTTTGGTGGTAATAGTGAAGCACAGGAGAAAAGAAGCAGAGTTCGTGTTCGGATTATGGCTCAAACACTTCGTGATTTGATAGAGAGATCAAGTAATGTTATTATTTTAGGGCATAAAGAAATGGATTTTGACTGTATGGGAGCAGCCGTTTCCATGAGTCGTATTGTCCAACTCTATGATAAACAAGTATGTATTTTAAGCCGTACAGGTGGAATTGAATCCAAACTGCAAGGCGCAATGGAGTTATTCAAAGAAACATTAAATAAAAGGCATTTATTTGTGAGTGAAATGGAAGCAATGAATCAGTTAAGAAGTGATACACTTGTTATTATGGTGGATCACCATACAGCGGCAATTTCAAACGGTAGTCAGATTTTAAATAATGCTAATAAAATTGCAGTAATCGATCATCATCGCCGTGCGGCAGAATTGGATATTTCACCGATTTTTGCTTATATTGAAGCGGGTGCAAGTTCGGCTAGTGAGATGATTACTGAGCTTCTTCCTTATCAAATTCATGCGGTGGATATTGATAGTAGTGAAGCAACACTGATGCTTGCTGGAATATTTATTGATACAAATCGCTTTAAGATGCGTACAGGAAGTAGAACTTTTGATGCGGCAAGCCAATTGCGAAAATTAGGTGCAGATCCAGTTGTGGTAGATGATATGCTTAAAGATAGATATAATGATTTTGAAATGAAAACAAGTATTTTAAAATATTGTGAAAAGGAGGATAATGGTGTTATCCTTGTTCCGGTTAAGTCTAATAGGATTCTTTCTCGTTCATTAATATCTCAGGCGGCAGATCAAATCTTAACTGTGAAAGAAGTAGAGGCGGTGTTTGTCATCGCAATGATCGATGAGAAAACTTGTGGAATTAGTGCGCGGAGTAATGGACAAATTAATGTTCAAGTTATCATGGAAAAGATGAACGGTGGCGGCCACAGAACGGGAGCAGCTTTACAAAGAGAAAATGGAACTGTGGATGGTCTGAAAGAAGAATTAAAGTCAGTTATTCAGCAGTATTTTATTGAGGAGGGTTATAAAAATGAAAGTAATATTAGTAAGTGATGTTAAAAAAGTAGGAAAAAAAGGACAAATAGTGGATGTGGCTGATGGTTATGCAAGAAACTTTTTGATTCGTAATGGATTTGCAGTTCAAGCAACAGAAACAAGTCAACAGATTTTAAAAAATCAAAAAATTCAGGCTGCGGAAAATGAAAAAGAGGCAGAGGAAAATGCGAAAGCATTGGCAGAAAAATTAAAAAATCTGACAATTGAGTTTCGCGTAAAAGCCGGTAAAGAAGGAAAAGTTTTCGGATCTGTTTCAACAAAACAAATTGCGGAAAAGTTGCAACAGCAACATGGAATCAAAGTAGATAAGCGTAAGTTTGTTGATTCCAATCCAATATCAATGCTTGGTATTACAAATTGTAAAATTGAGCTTCATAAAAATGTGATTGGAACAATTAAAGTTAAATTAGTTGAGGAATAGGAGGAATTTTGATGGCACGAAGCATGCCTTACAGTCCTGAAGCGGAGCAGGCACTTTTAGCTAGTATGATCATGTATCCTTCAAGTATAACAATAGCAAATGATGAAGGATTAATGGTGGATGATTTTTATTTAGAAGCAAATCGAAAGATATATAATGTAATTCAAATTATTCATAATGATGGAAAGTTTGTGGATGCAACGACGCTTATATCAAAGCTTAATGATTTTCAAATTCTTCAGCAAGTGGGAGGGATGGATTATATCATGCAACTCAGTGATGTCAGCGTTGCTCCCGCAAGTATGAAGTATTATATTGAAATCGTACAGAATAAAGCTTCAACAAGAAGATTGATTGAAACAACACAGCAGATTGCAGAGGAAGGTCTTGAAGGCCAAACTTCATTAGATATTTTGATGGATAAAGCTGAAAAAGAAATTCTGAATGTTACTCGTGCAAGGAAAACGGGCGATTTTAAAAAGAGTCGTGAAGTGGTAAAAAATGTAATAGATAATATACATAAAATTAGTGAAAATCATAGTACTGTAACAGGCATTGAAACACAATTTCGTGATTTAGACAGAACAACAAATGGGTTTCAAAGAGGCGATTTGATTATTTTGGCTGCTCGTCCTTCCGTTGGTAAAACGGCATTTGCACTGAATTTAGCACTTCGTGCTTCTCAAATACAAGCAGATGAAGCTGTTGCAATTTTTTCGTTGGAAATGCCTGCCGAACAGCTTGTTTCTCGTATGCTTTCAGCACAAAGTATGGTTCCTGCCAATAATTTGAGAACAGGGTATTTATCAAATGAAGAATGGCGTTCTCTTGATAATGCAGCAGAACGTTTATCTGCGACAAAGCTACATATTGATGATACATCGAATATTCGGGTATCAGAGATTTTTTCGAAATGTCGTAAATTGAAAGCTGAACAAGGACTCTCGCTTGTTATCATTGATTATATTCAGTTAATTAGTGGTAATGGAAAAAATTCTGACAATCGTCAACAAGAAGTTTCAGATATATCAAGAAGTTTAAAGGCACTTGCGCGTGAATTAGATGTACCGGTAATTGCGTTGTCACAACTTTCACGTTCTGTTGAGAAGCGTGAAGATAAACGACCGATGCTTTCTGATCTTCGTGAATCCGGAGCCTTGGAGCAAGATGCGGATTTAGTTATTTTAATGTATCGTGAAGAATATTACAAAAAAGAGAAAAGCGAGGAAGCAACTGAAAAAACTGAAATCAATATTGCCAAACATCGTAATGGGGCAACTCGATTGATTAATTTGGCATTTCAAAGAGATATCAGTGCATTTTTCGATTATAAAGAAGAATAAGTCAAAGGAGTGGTCCGATGAAGAAAATTATTACACTATTGGGATGCCTACTTTTAGCCGGATTATGTACATTGTTTAGTTCTAACATGAAATTCGGAGGAAATAAGGAAAAGTTAAAAACTTCTGATATTTTAAATATTTCAATTTTGAATCAAGAAATGACCGCTGTAAACGATGTTTCTAAAGTTGTTTATAAGATATATGATTGTGGAGAACTTTTGGGAGTTATTACCGATATTAATAAAATTAATCAATTTTTAGAAGAAGTCTATGAAGAAAAATATAAAGAAGATTTTCCTGATTCTAATTTAGGTATTGGTGTCGATATGATGATTGTAGAAGAAGTTTCCTATAATGATTATGAAGATATTGATGATGAGATATGTAAATATTTGTATGATCATTCATATTTTTCAATTGAAGCATATCGCATTGAATTTTCGGATACAAATGGTGTTTATGCGGTAATTTATGTTAAAGATATCAATGATTTTTATAATGCCAGAAATAGTTATCTTACAAACTATATTTCACAGGAAAGCTTAGATTTATTGACAAATGGAAAAACAACTTCTACATTGAGCACATATGGAGAAAGAGAAGTCAGTGTTAGTATTCTCGAAACAATTACAGTCACAAAGGAATATGCTGATACAAATGAAATTATAACATCAAGCAAAGATATTCTGGGTTATCTTTGTTATGGTGAAAATACTGAACCAATTTATTATACGGTTCAAGAAGGAGACACCATAGATGGTATTGCTTCTAAACAAGGACTATCTTCAGGTCAAGAAGTAGTAACCATCAACAGTGATATTCTTACTTCTCGAGATCAAGTTATTACCCCAGGAGATATCTTGAATATTCGTGAATTTGAATCACCAATTACAGTGGTTGTTGTAAGAGAAGAAATTACAAAGGAAGTAGTCTATCCCGGACTTCCGATCAGAAGAGAAGATGCATCATTACAAGAAGGAATTGTGATTGCTGAGCAAGAAGCAATCAATGGTAGTGCCAATGTTTCTCGTACAATTACGTATACAAATGGAGATATTACCGATTATGAGGTTACAAGTAGTATTGTTACAGTCCAACCTCAACAAGCAATATATCGAACCGGTACAAAAGAGGTACCGGGAGTTGGTACAGGTACTTACCGTTGGCCGGTTGATAATCCGATTATTTCTTGCGGATGGGGATGTTATCGTGACCATGCGGCTATTGATGTTCAAAATCGTTTGGATCTTTACGGATTAATATATGCTACGGATAGAGGAACAGTCATTGCATCCGCTTATCATTCGGTAAATGGATATTATGTTATTATAGATCATGGAAATGGTATTAAAAGTTATTATGGCCATATGCGAACAGAACCTTATGTGACAGAAGGACAGATTGTAGATCAAGGTGAAGTAATTGGACAGATTGGGATGAGTGGAGTTGCAACAGCGCCTCATGTTCACTTCTTCTTTTATACAGGAGATAGCTATGTCCCTCATAGTATGCATTTCAGTCCATGTGAAAAGTTAGGATGTTAGTTAATATGAGATATGATTTTCTTGCGAGCGGTTCAAAAGGAAACTGCTTTGTGCTTCAAGATAATGGTGTTTTATTAATTATTGATTGTGGAACTACAAAGAAGTATTTGATTGCAGGATTTGATAAAATTGGAGTTAATTATCTTGACGCTGATGCACTGTTGATCACACACAATCATCGTGATCATATTTCACAGATAAAAATGTTTAATTCTTTGATGATTTATTCATCAAATCAAATTGAAGATATACAGTCTATCTTGATTCGTCCATATAAAAGTTTCATGATCAAACATTTAAAGATCACCCCAATCCCTCTTTCTCATGACAGTCCGAATACGATTGGTTTTATTATTAAATCAGAAAAAGAAAAACTTGTATATATAACAGACACAGGGTACGTTCAAGAAGAGATTCTTCCATTGATAAAAAATGCAAATTATTATATTTTAGAGAGTAATCATGATGTAGAAATGCTGATGAAGACTTCACGACCTTACATGTTGAAAAGCAGAATTCTTTCAGACAGCGGGCATTTGTCTAATGAAAGTTGTGGGAAAATTTTGGATAAAGTGATTGGGTCAAATACCAAAGAAATAATTCTGGCACATATCAGTGAAGAGGCGAATACAGTGGAATGTGCTTTATCTACTGTTGTTTCTTGTTGTAAAGGAAATGAATACTTTAAATCTATAAGTTTAAAAGCTGCTATGCAGTTTGAAATCGTTTCAGGAGGGGATATTGACAATGAAGAAATTATTGATTCTGATCTTAGTAGTTCTACTGTCTTGGAATCTATGGTTAACGCTTAGAATTCAAGTATTGAATGATGAACTAAAAAATACTTCTGATAATCCAACTGTGACCACAGTTACAAAAATGCAGTCTAAGTTTACTGAGATTATTGATTCTTCAAAAGATAAAGTCGTAGATGTGATTTTAACTTTTTCATCATCAACACCTTCGATTTATACTGGATTTATTTATAAATACGATGAAGAAGGAAATGTTTATATTTTAATGAATGAAAATGCAGTATCTAATGCTCAAGTAATCGAAGTTTCATTTGCGAATGGGATATCTGTTCCTGCTGAGTTATGCGGAATTAATCATTATTATGATTTAGCTGTGCTTCGTTGTACTCCATCCTTTGAAGTTCCTTTATTCTCTTATGGGAAAGTGGATTTAATGAAAGAAGGGGAATGGCTTGTTGCTATCGGGTCGACACAACAGACATTGCAAAATGGTCCGATATTAGTTGGAATTTTAAGCAATAAATATGCTGTATACTCTTCTAGCGTTATATTAGAGTCTAAAGAAACTACAGAAATTAATGTACCGGTGCTTCAAGTTAGCGGAACTCTTTCACGAAGAATTGGGGGAGGTCCACTTATGAACGAGGCAGGAGAAGTGGTTGGAATGATTACGAATCGCTTATCTTCCTCA
The DNA here is from genome assembly GCA_949744505.1 of uncultured Erysipelotrichaceae bacterium. Taxonomy (GTDB): domain Bacteria; phylum Bacillota_I; class Bacilli_A; order Erysipelotrichales; family Erysipelotrichaceae; genus CATJXY01. The sequence goes on from CATJXY010000043.1 coordinate 52,942, forward strand.
ATGAGTGATGCATCAGTTGTTGCTTTGCCTATTGATGAAGTGATTTTTGTGAGTGAAAAGATTATTGCTCAAGAGGAAATTCGATATGATGAGTTGGGGTATTCATTTACACAAATACAAGATTTAACGTCTTATCAAAAAAATATTTATTCACTTCGGTTGGACCAATTCACCGGACTTTATATAAATAAAATTGATAGAAAAAATAAATATTCAACACTATTTCCTATTACCGAAGGAGATATTTTGATTAAAATAAATAATCAAGAAGTCAATACAATTCGTGATGTGAGACTTGCGATGATGAATATTGATTCATTTGATGAACTTATTTTAACAATTGTTCGCCCTTCCGCAGAATATACCGAGTTGGAATTTAAGGCGGAAATTGTTCATGATTAAACTTGTATGTGTAGGTAAAATTAAGGAAAAATCAATGCAAAGTTGTATTGATGAATATTTAAAAAGATTAGGAGCCTATACAAAATTAAAAGTGGTTGAAGTTGAAGATGTGATGGCTCCACAAAAAAACTCGGATGCTCAAAATGAAGAAGTTAAGATAAAAGAAGGACACCGAATTCTTGCGCATATAAGTCCAGATGAATTTGTAATTTTGTTAGATTTACATGGAAAAATGTTGGATTCAGTCGAATTCAGTAAATATATGAGTGATTTAAGAACATATGGTAAAAGTGATATAACATTTGTGATCGGGGGTTCGTTAGGATTAAGTAAAGATGTTGTCGAAAGGGCAGATTTCAGATGGAAACTTTCAGATTTGACATTTACCCATCAACTAACAAGGCTTCTGTGGGTTGAACAACTTTATCGATCCTATAAAATCGCAAATAATGAACCTTATCATAAATAAAATTTTTTCGGATAAAAACGAAGCAATAGGATTGAAAAGTTTAAAATCTTATGATATCCTAAAATTGGAAATTGTTCCTAATTTAAATTAGAAAGAGGTAATGAAAATGGCAAAATATGTATGTACAGTGTGTGGTTATGTCCATGAAGGGGATTCTGCTCCAGAAGTATGCCCGGTTTGTAAAGTTCCTGGTGATAAATTTAAATTGCAAGAAGAAGGCATGACTTGGGCAGCAGAGCATGTAGTAGGTGTTGCACAAGGAGTAAGCGAAGATATCATTAAAGATCTTCGTGCAAATTTTGAAGGAGAATGCACAGAAGTCGGAATGTATTTGGCAATGGCTCGTGTTGCTCACAGAGAAGGATACCCTGAAGTTGGTATGTATTATGAAAAGGCCGCATTTGAAGAAGCAGAACATGCTGCTAAATTTGCTGAACTTCTTGGTGAGGTTGTAACAAACAGTACAAAGAAGAATTTGGAACTTCGTGTAGCAGCTGAAAATGGTGCTACTGAAGGTAAAGTTGATCTTGCAAAACGTGCAAAAGCAGCAAACTTAGATGCAATTCATGATACAGTTCATGAAATGGCAAGAGATGAGGCAAGACACGGAAAAGCATTTGCAGGACTTTTGAAGAGATATTTTGATTAAAGAAATTATCTAAAAACAGAGGAAACAATGATTTAAAGGGAAGATTAAGATTTCCGGTAATCATTGTTTTTTTTATATAGAAAACATAATTCAAGAATAATGCTTTTTTTGACTTTTATTAACTTTTTCTTAAAAGTATGTGAAATGAAACTGAATTTTACAAACAGCTTCTTGCATGAAACCATTGATAGAGTATAATACTAGGTGTGATGTTGAAAACTGTCATAAAATGAAGAAAGGAGATTCCAATTTAATTGGGAACTGATTATTCTTATGAAAATATTTTTGATTTGTATTTGGATCTTAGCAATGATTTTAACATATGGTCTGATGCTTGTATTGTATTCTACTCATATGATTCCTGATTTGTATCTTGTCATCATGGCTGTAATATTTGGAATAATCCTACTTTTGATACTAAGAGCAATGCTTCAGAAAAAAAAGGTTACAAAAATAATTTCAAGTATTTTATGTTTTGTAATTATTGTTTCTATGTCGTATGGAACTTTGGAATTTAGCACTGTGTTATCTTCTTTACAACATATGATTAATAAATCCTCAACTGAAATTTCTGCCGTCTCTGCTTATATTCTTCAGGATAGCGATGTGCAAAGTTTAACGGAACTTACACATGGACTGATTGGAATTCATGCCACTGTTGATCGTTCTCATGTTAATGAAGTAATAGAAAAATTTGAAAAAGAGGGAAATATTTCGTTAAATATTGAATCTTATGATGATTGGGATGCGATGGTAAGAGATTTTTATAGTGGGAAACTTGTTTCGGTAATTATCAATGATGCTTATGCACCTCTTTTAGATGAAGATAACTTTATTTATAAGACTAAAATTTTAACAACATCTTATAAAGAGGTTGTTAAAGAAGATATCAGTAAAGATGTTAATGTAACAAATACAGCATTTAATGTATTTATTAGTGGAAATGATGTATATGGAAGTATTGCGTATAAATCAAGAAGCGATGTTAATATGGTTGTGACAGTTAATCCGAAAACTAAACAAGTTCTTTTAACAAGTATTCCACGTGATTATTATATTGATCTTGGATGCGAAAGCGGATCAAAAGATAAATTAACACATGCTGGAATATATGGTGTAGATTGTTCTGTTAAAACGATAGAAAATTTATTTGACATAGATATCAATTATTATGCTCGTGTGAATTTTTCGACTTTGATCAATGTAGTTGATACATTAGGTGGAATTGAAGTCTACTCCGATCGTTCTTTTACCTCCTATCCGGATGGAGTTGCGATTATATCAGGTACAAACTTAATGAATGGAAAGCAAGCACTGGCATTTTCAAGAGAAAGGCACGCTTATGCTGAAGGGGATGTTCAACGAATTAAAAATCAACAAATAGTTATCAGTGCCATTATAAAAAAGGTATGTTCACCATCGATTATTACCAAGGCGAGTTCAATTATCTCAACTGTAGGTGACGGGGTAGAAACAAATATGTCTTCGGATGAAATTAATAGTCTGATTAAAATGCAGTTATCTGATATGGCAAATTGGGAAATTATTTCACAAAATGTAACGGGAGATGGTAATACATTGTATTGTTACTCATTAGGGAACAATGCATATGTTATGACTCCTCATCAAGATGAAGTAGATAGTGCTTCTTTAAATATTAAAAAATGTATGGATGGAACTTTAAACTTAGAAGAGTTAAATAAAGAGTCAAATGAGTAATACGACAGAAATTTTCTGCCGTATTATTCTTTTAAAAAGTGAAATTAATACTAATAATTGAAAAGAACTGATAGTTTATAAAATTTAAATGAAAATTAACGAATTAAAATTAGATTTTGCAGAGGTAATAAAATGAAATTGAAAAATTCAGTGTTAGTGGTAACAAATATAGATAGAACCGTAGAATTTTATAATAAAGTTTTTGGACTCCATGTAATAATGGACTTTGGGGCAAATAAAACTTTAACAGGTGGGCTAGCTTTACAAACAGTTGAGACATACAAGGAATTTATCAATAAAAGTGATATTTCTTTTGGTGGTAATAACTTTGAAATTTACTTTGAAGAAGATGATTTCGATAAATTTATTGATAAGTTGAAAGAATTTGATATTGAATATGTTCATCCTATTATAGAGCATTCATGGGGGCAACGTGTTGTTCGTATATATGATCCGGATGAACATATTATTGAAGTTGGCGAAAATATGAAAACAGTTTGTAAACGTTTTTTAGATAGTGGTATGACGCTCGAACAGGTTGCAAAACGGATGGATGTACCTGCGGAATTTATTAATTCTTTAATATAAGAAGTATTGTGTGTTTTCCGATATTTGATTCAAAATATTTATTTGAAAAGATGATTTTAAAGAGTGAAAGATAAAAACAGGTATAGGATGTTTCTACATTAAAATACTTTGATAGCAATGAAATTTTATGTAAAAGAGTTTGTAAAATTTAAAAAATGAAGATATTATAATAGAGGAAAAGAGGTTTATTGCAATGATTGAATATAGATATGATACACAACTGCTTATTGAGGGAACAGATTTGAATGAGGATAAAATTAGTGACTATTTTAATGAAAATTTCGAAGGGGATTGCCTTTTAGCAGTGGGAGATGAAGAATTAATAAAGATTCATTTTCATACTAATACACCATGGAAAGTATTAGAATATTGTTCTACTTTGGGAGAAATTTATGATATTGTCATTGAAGATATGGATAGACAATCTCGTGGATTGAAAGGATAAATGCTGATGGATAATGAATTGATTGAAATAGTACTTGCCAATAAATCAAATCTTGAAGAGATTATGGTGATTGTGAAACAAGCTCAGGATTTTATTAAATCACAAGGATTTGAACAGTGGACAAACGGATATCCATCACGAGAACAATTTGAGAAAGATATTGATAAAAGCAGTTGTTATATCATGAAAAATGATGGAATAATTGTAGGCTTTATGACTTTATTATTTGAGGAGGAAAAAGCTTATGATGCTTTAGAAGGGGAATGGATTACAAATCTTCCTTACGGAGTCATTCATCGCAGTGCTATAGCAGAAAGTTTCAGAGGTCATCATGCCTTGAGATTTTTCTTTGAATTTGCTCAAAGCCAGGCAATTGAAAGAAATATCGAGTCACTTCGTATTGATACACATGAAAAAAATATTCCAATGCGAAAATCAATAGAATCTTTTGGATTTGTTTACTGTGGTACTGTAAGTTATGGTCCAAATCAACAAAGGGTAGCTTATGAAAAGAAAATAAAGTTTTCTTAAAAAAGGTTGACTTTCATTTAATTAAATGGTAACTTATATACATATAAACGCATTGAATTGGAGAGTAATTATCTTAGTAGTTTCAAAGAGAGTTCATTGTTGGTGAGAGATGAATAAATGATGGGGTAATGAAAATGGCCAAGGAGTGGCGCACCGAAGGTAAACTAAGGCTGCGACGGGAGTTCCCGTTAAAGAACTAAGGTATAACTGTTTGTTGGCAGCGTACCTGATGAGGTATTAACTGTAAGGTTAATATAAATTTGGGTGGTAACACGATTGATTCGTCCCTTGAGAGGGGCGTTTTTTTTATTAAAGGAAGGAGATGTGAAATGATTTGTTTAGAAAATGTCAGCAAAACATTTCAAACAAGAGAAAGAAATGTTCATGCGGTAAAAAATGTGGATTTAGAAATTCATGAACACGAAATATTTGGATTGATAGGTTTCAGCGGAGCGGGAAAAAGCACATTGATCCGATGCATCAATTTACTGGAAAGACCGACTGAAGGAAAGGTCTGGATCGGAAAAACGGAATTGATGTCATTAAATGAAAAAGAACTAAGAGATGTACGAAAGAAAATCGGAATGATTTTTCAACATTTTAATTTGATGAAGTCAAGAACAGTATTTGAGAATGTTGCATTCGGTCTTAAAGGTTCAGGCTTGAAAAAAGAGGAAATTAAGAAAAAAGTATTAAGTTTGCTGGAAATGGTTGAATTAAAAGACCGTGCTGATTCTTATCCGAGTCAGTTAAGCGGGGGGCAAAAACAACGCGTGGCAATTGCAAGAGCTTTGGCAAATGATCCGAAAGTATTGCTATGTGATGAGGCGACAAGTGCCTTGGATCCTCAAACTACACAATCGATTCTAAAACTTTTAAAGAAAGTAAATCAGGATTTGGGAATCACGATTGTGCTGATTACACATGAAATGGCTGTTATTAAAGAGATATGTGATCGCGTTGGAGTCATGGAAGATGGACAAATTAAAGAAATCGGTGAAGTAGTAGAGATTTTTGCGAATCCACAAGAAGAAATTACAAAGAACTTTGTAGCGACGACAAGTAATCTTTCCAAAATATATGATTTAATTCATGAAAATGCAGAGATAACACAGTTGAAAAAAAATGAACAAATGGTTTTGTTGGGATACAGTAGCGAAAACGCAAATCAAGCGTTGATTTCGAAAGTTTCCCGTGAAAATAATGTAGATGCTAATATTATCTTTGGTAATGTAGAGGTACTGCATCAAAAATCCTTTGGGAATTTAGTTGTTACATTCAATGGTCAAAAAGAAGACATTCGTTCTGCATTAGATAAATTAGAAAAATATGGAGTAAAAGTGGAGGTGATAAAAAATGCTTGATTTGATATATCAAATATTTCCGCATATGGAGAAGTTCGGAAATGAATTTGTGGCATCAATTTTTCAAACATTCTGGATGGTGATTTTATCTGGGGTAATTTCATTTTTTATTGGAACATTTTTCGGAGTTGTTCTGACTGTTACAAAAAAAGATGGAATTATGCAGAATAAAATAGTTTATACATTAATTGATAAGGCAATTAATGTCATTCGTTCCATTCCGTTTATCATTTTGATTATTATGGTAATACCGTTAAGTAGAATTATTGTTGGTACCGGAATTGGTGTAAGTGGAGCCATTATTCCATTGATATTCGGGACAGTTCCTTTCTTTGCAAGACAAATCGAAACAGCGATTGCTGAAGTTGATAAAGGATTGATCGAAGCGGCACAGTCAATGGGAAGTAGCCCAATTGAGTTAATATTCAGAGTTTATCTGAAAGAAAGTATCCCAAGTATTGCGAGAGTGACAATGGTTACAGCAGTGAATTTAGTTGGACTGACTGCAATGGCAGGAGCTGTTGGTGCCGGAGGATTGGGAGACTTTGCCATCAGATATGGACATCAAAGAGCAATGACAGATATGACATACGCTTGTGTTCTTGTGATTTTATTGATGGTTTCCATCATTCAAATGATTGGTAATATTATTATTAGAAAAACAACACATTAAAAGGAGAAAAAATTATGAAAAAACTAACAAAAATTATTTTAACATTTGCATTATTGCTTGGTCTTACAGCATGTGGATCTGATTCATCCACATCTAAACAAAGTGAAGAACAAAAAACAGAAACGACTGTTGTAAAAGTAGGAGTCGTTGGAGCATATAACGATCAATGGGATACTGTAAATGAGTTGCTTAAAGATGAAAATATCCAAGTGGAACTTGTTTTCTTCAATGATTATGCAACACCAAACAGAGCTTTAAATGATGGAGATATCGATATGAATGCTTTTCAGCATCATGCATATTTGGATAATGAAGTAAGTGAATACAATTATGATATTGTAGCAATCGGAGATACGCTAATTGCACCATTAGCTATTTTCAATAACAAAAATAAAATTTCATCTATAGAAGATTTCAAAGATGGGGATATTATTGCGATTCCTTCTGATGCAACAAATGGTGGAAGAGCATTAAAGATTTTAGAAGAAATCGGGTTGATCGAATGTGATCCGAATGCAGGATATCTTCCTACAGTAGCAGATATCACAAAATACAACGTACAGATTGAAATTCGTGAGTTAGAATCAGCAATGTTAGCAAGTATTCTTCCTGATGTAACAGCAGCATTAATCAATGGTGGAAATGCTTATACAGCAGGATTGAGCTCATCTGAAGATACAATTTATGTAGAAACAATCGGGGAAGATATCGATCGCTTGAAAAACTGTCTTGTAGTTCGTACTGCAGATCAAGAGAATGAGGTTTATAAGAAAATTGTTGAAGCTTATCAAACTGATGAAGTTGCGAATACATTGGAGGAAGCTTATAAGGGTGCCTTCCTTCCTGCTTGGAAATAAGATATGAAATTAAATGAACAAGTTTTAAATAGGGCGGATTATTGTATTGAATTAAGAAGATGGTTTCATCAGCATCCGGAGATTTCTTTACAAGAGTTTAACACCGCTAATAAAATTGAAGAAGAATTGGATAAGTTGAATATTGAGCATAAACGTATTGGAGAAACCGGGGTTTATGCAAAGATTCAAGGAAAGTTGGGCAAAGGAAAAGTCTTAGCTATTCGAGCTGATATTGATGCATTAAAAATTCAAGACCTAAAAGAAAACTGTGCTTATCGTTCACTCAATGAAGGGGTCATGCATGCATGTGGCCATGATGGACATACAGCCTCTTTACTGACAACAGCAGCAGTTTTGAAAGAAAGAGAAAATGAGTTTGCCGGTGAAATCAGATTGATTTTTGAGCAAGCAGAAGAATGCGGACAAGGAGCAAGACTTTTTGTAAAAGCAGGTTGCTTAGAGGGAGTAGATCGTGTGATTGGATATCATGGAAGTTCTTCTTTGGATGTCGGAACAGTGAGCTGTACTCCGGGGCCAAACAATGCCTCTTGTGATTACTTTAAGATTACTGTACATGGAAAAAGTGCTCATGTATCCAAACCGGATCAATCTATTGATGCTTTGTATATCGCTTCTTTGATTGTTGTAGAGCTTCAATCCATTGTGTCTAGAAGGGTTAGTCCTTTAGATACCGTTGTTGTTGGTATTGGTGTATTAAATAGTGGAACAACATATAATATTGTGGCAAATGAAGCGGTTTTAGAAGGAACAACACGTAGTTTCAGTGAAGAAACACGTCAAAAAGTCAATGGGCTTGTTCGATCTTTGAGTGAGGAAATTGCTCATGCTCATAAAGCGGAAGTAGAAGTTCACTTTGAAAGCTATGCGAATCCTTTGATCAATGATTCAAAAGTAAGTGATGAAGTAGCAGAATGTGCAAGACTTATTGTCGGAAAAGAAAATGTGATTCAAAATCAGGAAAAAAGATTAGATGCAGATGATTTTGCCGATTATCTTAGAGAAGTTCCGGGATGTTACATGTTTGTTGGAACGAGAAACAAGAGTGATTTTAATACTGCAAGTGCCCATCATCATGGTTCATATGACTTAGATGAAAATAGTATGCTGATTGCATCAAGTTGTATCGTTAAATACGCTGAGAAGTTTTTCGGTTTAGAAGATTAATTTATAAAGCGATGACAGTGAAAAATGTCATTGCTTTTTTTACAGTTCATATCATGTTAACTAGATAAGCTATTTCAACAATGAAGCGGTTGGAAAAAAATAATAAAAATGATATAATCAACTAAATTTAAATTATTTTATAATGGAGGAAGAAGATATGATATATTCGGGATTGGTTTCAGTTACATTTAAAGAAAAAAGTGCAGAAGAAATTGTAGAACTATGCAAAAAGGCAAATCTTAAAGCAATTGAATGGTCAGAAAATTCGCATGTACAAATGGCAGATGTTGAAGGTGCTAAACATTTATATCAATTATGTAAAGATGCGGGGATAAAAATTGTTGCATATGGATCTTATTTTCGATGTGGTCAACATGAAGATCCTGAGCAAAGATTCCGTGATTCGCTAACTTCTGCCATTGCAATGCATGCCCCAATTATTCGTATTTGGGCAGGACGAGGTGTATCAGATGACATTTTGGAGGATACGAGAAAAGTATGGGCACAAGAAGTCAGAATGGCTTGTGAACTTGCAAAAGAAGCAGGGATTAAAGTGGCACTTGAATGGCATCGAAATACATTGACAGACAAAAATGAATCGGCAATCAAATTTCTAAAAGAAGTTAATCATGAAAATTTATATTGTCTTTGGCAGCCGACAGTTGCTTTAAATATGAAAGAGCGAACAGAAGGAATTGATTTGATTCAATCATGTTTATTAAATTTACATACTTATTATTGGTTGGATGGAGTTCGTCGTCCATTTGAAGAAGGTTTAGATGAATGGAGAAATTATTTATCTCATGTAAAAAACGATCAAGATCGTTATGCTTTATTAGAATTTGTAATGGATGACTCGGAGCAACAATTGTTAATGGATGCTGAAAGTTTAAATAAACTTTTGATTGAATACAATGAAAGAAATCAATAGTTGATTTACTTGCAAAGAAGGAATGTCTTTTATATAATGAAGTTATCATTTAATGTATGAAAAATAAAAGGAGGACAATTATGATCATTCAAAGCAAAAATGTTTATTTTGATGAAAAACTGCAACCACTTCAAATAGAAATTGAAGAGGGAAAAATTACAAAAATACTTCCATATGGTTTCAACAAAGAAGTTGTAGATTACGGTGAGAACTTGATTTTACCGGGATTGATCGACATTCATAATCATGGTTATTTCCATGGAGGATGTAATAATGCAACCAAAGAGTGGTTAAAAGAATGGACAAGTTATCTTCCTAGTGAAGGTGTTACCTCAACCTTATTCAGTTTCAGTAGTGGTGACTATGATGCTTTAATGAAGAGTTTAAAAACATTTAAAGAATTTTGTGAAGAAGGACATGAAGGAACACAGTTTTTAGGAGCCTATTCGGAAGGACCTTTTATTGGCAAGAAACCGGGTGCTCAGGCTTTGAAAAACAAGTTAATTCCAAGCCGTGAAAATATTTCTGCCTTTAATGAAGCATGTGGAAATAGACTTTGTTATGTTATGGTAGCACCGGAAGAGTTAAATGGTAATTATGATGCGATTCATTATTGCAGAGAAATGGGGATTGCTGTTGCCATCGGTCATAGTGGAGCAACATTTGATATATGTTGCGATGCAATCGCTGCTGGGGCAATGTCATTTACTCATACCTACAATGGAATGACAGGGCTTCATCATCGCGAACCGGGGGTTTTAGGAGCAGCGATGGTTCATGATAATTGTTATACAGAGTTGATTTGTGATGGTGTTCATGTACATCGTGCGGCGGCAAATATTCTGGCTCGAACTAAAGGAAAAGATAAGTTGATTTTAGTTACGGATTCTGTTCATGTAAAAGGATTTAAGCCGGGAACATATCAAGAAAATGGGAATGAGATTATCGTTCACGAAGACGGATCTGTTACAAAGCCTGATGGAACAATAAGCGGAAGCAGTAATCGCTTAAATAGAGTCTTACGTTATGCTATTAAGGAAGCAAAGATCGATCCTGTAACTGCATATAATGCGTGTACAAAAAATCCATGTGAATTATTAGGTGTTCATGATAAAGGAAAAATTCAAGTGGGTTATGATGCAGATATTGCAGTATTAGATGATGATTATAATGTAGTTGCAACATACATTATGGGAAAAGAATATAAGAATTAAATTAAAACTGCTCGCTAAAGAGCAGTTTTTACGTTATTAAGATTAGTTCAAATTTCGTTTTAGAATTCTTGCTTTGAAAGCTTTTATTTTTGCTATATAACGGCTTGTAAATAAAACTCCGGTAATTAAGATTCCTAAAATCAGTCCCAATGAAAAATCAGCTATTTTTTCATATATTCCTGTATCGCATAAGTCATAGATATCTAAAATCATATATGTGATAAAGGCACATGTTCCTGCTATGAAAAGAAAATGCATTCTTTTGGTGATATGTTGTTTTTCATAATTGCTGTAATCAGCAACTTTCAGTGCGGTTTCTTCTATTTGTTTATTCATCGTTTCTTCTCCTCTTTGTCCATCTAAGATTTCTTTTAATTCTACATTGTAATAGTTTGAAATTTGTATAAGAATATCAATATCAGGCATATTCATCCCGGTTTCCCATCGTGATACACTTCTATTAGAAACTCCTATAATTTCTGCAAATTGTTCTTGAGATAATTTTTTCTCTTTTCTTAATTCTTTTAAAAATTGCCCAATTTTTTTTTGATTCACTTTTATTCCTCCTTTCGATAAACATAGTTTATAAGATATAAAGTATAAAAAACACGACATAAAGTGAGAATTCTTAGAAAACGATGTCATATTATTATAATAAACCTTTTTTTGATACATAAATATCAAATTTCTTATTTAAGATTATAAGTATCACAAAAAATAAACTGAAAGCCCTTTCATTTCACAAATCCTTGCTATATAATATAATAGTAAAGAATTAATAGTGAAAGAAACGGAAGAGAAGGAGAGCCAAGATGAATATTGTAGTATGTATCAAACAGGTACCTGCAACACAAAAGGTGAATGTTGATCCGGTAACCGGAGTTTTAAAGCGAGATGGCGTAGAAACAAAATTAAATCCATATGATTGTTATGCAATGGAAACCGCCTTGCATATTCAAAAGAAGACAAAGGCAAAGATTCATGTTATAACAATGGGACCAAACTCAGCGGTTGACGTATTAAAAGAAGGATTTTCATTAGGTGCAGAGGAAGGATGGCTTTTGACTGATAGAAAGTTTGCCGGAGCAGATGTTCTAGCTACTTCTTATGCAATTGCAAGTGGTATACGACAAATTAAGGATGTTGATTTAATTATTTGCGGGAAGCAAACTACTGATGGAGATACGGCACAGGTGGGTCCTGAAATCGCAGAAGTTTTGAATATTCCTCATATCAGTTGGGTTCAGGAATTGGTTGATGTAGATGATAAAGGGTTAACAGTTAGACAGGATTTAAGTGAATTGGATATGATTGCAACTTTACCTTATCCATGTTTAATTACCGTTGAAAAAGGAATTTTTCAACCTAATCTTCCTTCTTATCGAAAAAAGAAAGCGGCAAAAGATTATCCGATTCATTTCTTAACTGCGGATCAATGTGAAGGGCTAGATCAGAAAAGAATTGGTTTATCCGGATCCCCGACACAAGTGGAAAGAATTTTTACCCCGGAGCATGATGTGAAAACAATGAAGTTAGAAGGAACAGGCAGTGAAATGGCAAGGCAAGTAGTAAAGCTATTAAGAGATGAAAAAATTTTGGAGGCGGGTGAATAATCATGGCCGGATTAGTAATAGATGAGAAAAAATGTGTGTTGTGCGGGTTATGTGCAAAACAATGTCCATTCCAGGCAATGCAAATCATCAATGGTAAAGTTGAAATCAATGCTGCATGTAAAATGTGTAGATTATGTTTGAAAAATTGTCCGAAACAAGCTATTTTCGAGCAAAAAGATGATGTGACAGTATTGGATAAGTCAGAATGGAAAGATATTTTGGTTTATGTTGAACATACCGATGGTAAAATCCATCCGGTTACAATTGAATTGATTGGGAAGGCACTAGAACTTGCAAAGGTTATTCATCAAAAAGTTCGGTGTCTAATGATTGGTAGTGAAATTGTTGAGGCTGCTGATTCACTTTTAGACTATGGAGTACATTCTGTAGAAGTTTATGATAATCCTCAATTACGCTATTTTCGTTCCGATAATTATACAGAAGTATTTGAGGATTGTATTTTACATCTTAAACCGACGGTTGTTTTAGTTGGAGCAACAGTAAGTGGAAGATCACTTGCACCACGAGTAGCAGCTCGTTTTCAAACAGGATTAACTGCCGACTGTACCGTTTTAGAGATGCGTGAAAATACAGATTTAGTACAGATAAGACCGGCATTTGGTGGGAATATTATGGCGCAAATCTTAAATACGAATCATCGTCCTCAATTTGCGACTGTTCGATATAAAGTTATGGATCCGGCTATGAAACAAGACCGAGTAGGTGAGATTCATCTTTGTTCGATAGAAGATAAGAAATTGTGCTCTAAAATAGGAATTTGTAAGGTAGAACCTAAAGTTCAACAAAAAAATATATCGGATGCAGATGTTTTGATTGCAATCGGCCGAGGAGTCAAAGATGAAAAAACAATTCAATTATTAGAAAAACTAGCCCAAATCCTTCATGGGGAAATAGCTTGCAGCAGACCTTTAGTTGAAAGCGGTAGATATAGTGTAGATCGTCAGATCGGTCTTTCCGGAAGAACAGTAAAACCAAAACTAATTATGACTTTTGGAATCAGTGGTGCGATTCAATTTACAGCTGGAATGAAAGGGGCAGAAAAAATTATCGCAGTAAATCTTGATGAAAATGCTCCAATCTTTGAATTGGCACATGTGGCTGTAGTTGCAGATGTAAGTGAATTTGTTCAAAAAATGATCGAAGAAGTGGAGGGAAAGAATCGTGTTTAAACAAGTAACAGAAATAGATAAGAATGCACTAGAAGCGATTGTCGGAAAGCAATGGGTGAGTTTTAAAGATGAAATTCATCCTGATTATACTCATGATGAGATGACACAATACGGTTGTTATGAACCGGAACTTGTAATTTTACCTGGATGTACAAAAGAAGTTTCAAAGATTCTTTCTTATTGTAATGAGAATCATATTTGTGTTACGGTTCGTGGAGCAGGAACGGGATTGTGCGGCGGATGTGTTGCGATTGAAGGTGGAGTCGTTATGTCCATGATGAGAATGAATCGAATATTAGAAATTGACGAAAACACGATGACATGTACTTTAGAACCGGGAGTTCTTTTAATGGAAATCATTGAAGCAGCAAGTGAAAGAAATCTTCTTTATGCACCGGATCCGGGAGAGAAGAGTGCCTCTGTGGGTGGGAATATTCAAACAAATGCCGGAGGAATGCGTGCGGTTAAATATGGGGTAACTCGGGATTATGTAAAGGGGTTGGAAATTGTTTTAGCCGATGGAACAATCCTTAATCTGAATGGAAAGACATCTAAAAATAGCTCTGGATACTCACTTAAAGATTTGATTATCGGTTCTGAGGGAACTTTAGCAGTTGTTACAAAGATTATCATGAAACTTCTGCCTAAACCTAAAATGATGACTTCCTTATTGATTCCTTTTGATGAATTGAAAAAAGCATTGGAATTTGTAGTAAAAGTAATGCAACTCCCGGAAGTAGCGACAACAATTGAATTTATGGAAAAAGAAGTGATTCAAGATGCACAAGATTATCTTGGAAAAGATTTTCCAAATAAAGAATACAATGCTTATTTAATTGTTTCATACAGTGGGAATTCCACAAAGAGTATGGAAACTATGATTGAGGATTGTGCTGAATTGGCATTAAAAGAAGGTGCAATTGATGTTTTTATTTCGGACACGGAAGAAAGACAAAGCAGTATTTGGGATGCACGAGGCGCATTCTTAGAAGCAATTAAAAATTCAACATCACAAATGGATGAATGCGATGTTGTTGTTAACATTGATAAAGTTGCAGAGTTTTGCCAATTTTCAAAAGAACTATCTGCGAGAGAAAATATTCGAATCCGTAGTTTTGGACATGCGGGTGATGGAAATCTTCATATTTATGTATTAAAAGATGATTTAAATGAGGAAGAATGGCAAAGAAAAGTAAAAATATGTATGGATGAACTATATGCTGAAGCGATCAGACTCAAAGGTCAAGTTTCCGGCGAGCATGGCATAGGACACGCAAAGGTGGAATATTTAAAGGATTCTCTTGAAGATAGACAAATTGATATCATGAAAGGTATCAAAGCAGTGTTTGATCCAAATGGGATTTTAAATCCGGGTAAAGTGATTAAATAATCAACTTTTATAAAGCTGTCTCTTGTTTAGGCAGCTGTTTTGATAAAACAGTTAAAGTTTCTATGTTTTTAGATAATTGCAAATTTTTACGAAGAACACCATCTCAAATAATAATTTTTGAAAATTTAAAGATAGTTAAAGAGTTTGACTCTTTCCAAAGAATGATGATTTTGGATGCGAAAAAGGGTTCAAATGGAATTACAGTAATAATTAAAATATATGAAATTGCAACATCTAGATGTAGTTAATAATAAGTGAAACTGACAAACGAAATGTTGGTTTCTATGTACAATTAGTGAGGTCAAAATATGAGGAAATTAATAATTTTGATTATAGCAGCACTTATGTGTGAAGGATGTATTAAAGAAAAAGGTTATCTTTCAAAGGAATTTATAGAAGGAGAGAATGTTTTCTTGAAGGCAAGCGATGAAACAGTGGAACAGATAAGGGCTTATTTGTTGAATAATCCTAAATTAAGTAAATGGGTTAAAGATGGATTGAATTTGTATTGTTACCCGAATATGGGATGCGATATATCGGCAGATAATTTAGGTATTTATATTAAATATAATATGCAAGGAAAACTTGAATCCACAATTATTTATAAACATGAAGCACAGCTTGAATACCAACAAGAAGGCATAACAAGAAAGGTAGTGTTGCATTTATATTCAAATAGTCCAAACTTATTTATACTTATTGATGGTGCTGATTATCGATATTATAAAATTGATAAAGAAAAAAAACGTATCTACAAAGGAATTAGTAATCCAGAAACGTGGGATATTGAATACACAGAAGAATCGGATTTAAGTGAAGAACTGACGGAAGAAATCATCAAACATTTTGATGAATTTGAAGAAAGTCAACTTGATAAAAATGAAGAGGAACAATTTTTTAAAGAGTTACAGGAAATTTATTTAAAAACGGGTACATATAAACAAGGGTCTTTCTTACAGTCAAATATCAATGATTTAGAATTTGAAGAAATTTATCCGGTATTAAGCTTGTATGGAAATGGTAAATATCTTGATTATGAACGAGTGGTAGATTATTTTGGTATTAAAGTGGATGGAAAATATGGACTGTTGAATAATAGAGGAATTGTCGCGATTGAACCAAAATATGACGAACGGTTTGATTTTTGGGAATTTGAGATTTATATCCGTGATGCTGAGGGATGCCCGCAAGAAAACAGTGATGACATGGTTTTTCAGTATGGTATGGGACATGGATATGTGGATATTACCTTTTGTTATAATGAAGAAAACCAATTCTTGATTTGCCAAAAAGGAGAGGATGGCCCAGCCAGCTTGTATTTAATGGATGAATTTAATATGGAGATCTTAAAAAGATTGAATGTTTTTGTCTACGATGAAGATGGAAAACAAGGAATAGCGGATAAAAACGGCAATCGAATTACAGATGCGGTCTATGATCAAATCCTATTTTCAACAACAGATTTATTGGCATTTGAACAATCAGGAAAATGGGGTTATATGGACTTAAAAGGGAATGTAGTTATTGAATGCAACTATTATCCGTGGATAGAAAATTATTCAGTAATATTACCATGTCCTTGTATTGATGATCAGTATGTAATTGTAAAAAACGAAAATAATAAATATGGAATAATAAGTAAACAAGGAAAAACAATCATAGAATGCAAATATGATGCAATTTCTCCGTTTTATGAAGGAAAAATCATTATAAAGGAAAAAGGTCAGTGGAAAGTAATTGAATTAAGTAATCTATTTAGCTAACTTTTTAAGGTGTAAAAATGCAAGTTCAAAACAAAGAGATTAAAAAATAGGCAGAGGAAATAATCTTTCAAAATAAAAAAGGCATAATTAAAATATCTAAAACTATTTATAAAAAAGATTAAAGTTGGTATAATTTAAATAGTGCTAAAAGGAGAATTCTTATGGATTTGATGAAATCAGCAAAAAAACAAATGAGAAAAAAAGCTTGGGAAACATTAAAAAAAAGGAGAAATACTAAAAAGAGACTTGAAAAACTTAATATAAAAAAGAAAATCAAAAGAAAAAGAATGATTCGCCGAGTCAAAGTGGCTTCAGTATTAACAGTAGGTTTTTGTTGTAGACATCTTTTGAAAAAGGGAGTGAAAAAGGCAAATCAGGAAATAAAAGAATTGATTCATCATGATGAGCAGAATGTTGAAGTAGATTCTAATGGTTTGATTAGTATTAAATAATTGTGAACTGCAATGTATCTTCATTGTAGTTTTTTTATATGCATAGAGTTATAAATCTTTATAATGATTAAAAACACCTACTTTCATATAAATAAGAGAATACATTCAAACTCAATTACAAGAAAGTAAACTTGTAGGTTAGATGAGAATGAAAAAATTCATTACCTGTTTATGTGGAAGCTGGTGAAATAATCAAAAAAACCTCTTAAAGAGGTAATCAGAGAGCATGTTGTAAAGAACCCATTGTAATAATGCATTCTTATAGGGCTGTACATATTGTTTGTTTCCACAATTGACTAGGATTCTTTTATTTCTGTTTCTGTATATTCTGCATCAATGATATCATCTCTTACTTTAAAATTTTGAGGTTGATACTCTTTTTCAGAAGCATTTTGCTGCCATGCATGGAATTGTTGATTTTGTTTTTGATACATGTTTTTTCTACGCTGAAAGGTTTTATTTATATTTCTTCTGTTTATGATTCTAAATAAATACATGACAGCTAAAAAGTATATGAGCATAGCTAAAAACGGTGACATAACTGCTATCCGGTTTGTTATGACGTTGATAAGATAAAATCCAATTACCAAAACTAATATTTCCATTATTTATTCCTCTTTCATTTTATTTGAAATGGTTTTCTAATAAAATTAGAATGATAATAGTATATCAGTCTATGTTTGACAATCAAGTGACAGAAGAAAAAATTAATCAAATTATAAGAATTGTAAAAAAATATTTTTAAAAACCGACAAAATATTAAGATTTGTTGGATAGCTACATAAAAGGGTTATGATAAAATGAGAAAGACAACATGTTGTTGGATGGAGGATGTATGAAAGCAACTCATAATTTTACAAAAGAAAGTATACAAGAAGCATTTTGGCAATTATATTGTAAAAAAGATATAAAAAAAATTACAGTTAAAGAAATTACCGATCGTGCCGGATATAACCGTGGAACGTTTTATGTCTATTATAAAGATGTCTATGATGTTTTAGAACAAATTGAAGATAGTTTACTTCCTGATTTTCATAATGAAGAAAAAATGAAAACACTTGTAGAAGAAGGCGATTTGGAAGCTATTATAGAATTTATAGTCAATGAATTCAACAGTCAAAGCAAATATTTGAGTGTTTTGTTAAGTGAAAAAGGAGATCCGAAATTTCCCAATCGATATAAAGAACAAATTAAGCCACTTCTTAAGAGTAGAATGGAATTAAACGATGAAGTGGATCCGCTTAAAATAGATTTCGCATTGGAGTTTTTTATGTCGGCTCTATTTGGTGCATTAACGCATTGGTATAAATTAGGGCAACCGATTTCTACAAAAGAATTCTTAATATTGTTACATGATTTATTCTTTTTTAATTTTATTGGTTAATAAAAATCTGATGAATTTTCATCAGATTTTTTACTGAGTTATTCAACACATGTATAAGCGATATTAAACAAATAACTTCTCTTTGTTAGAATCTTTTTGTTATCACGGGTTGGATGGACTCTATTACACAACAGAACAAATCCTACTTTATTTTCAAAATCAATTAAAATTGTTGGTCCTGAGAATCCGGTATGGTAAATGATAGAATCACTATGCATATCTCCTTGAGAATAATTTATATCACTTCCGACCCAACCGAGACTTCTATTTTCATTCAAACCGATAGTTGTGCGTTTTTTTAATAAAGAAATGCTATGTTTGCTTAAAACACGTTTTCCATGATAGACGCCATCATTTAGAATCATTTCAACAAAATGACTTAAGTCTTCTAATGTAGTAAAGAACCCAGCATGTCCACTAACTCCACCCAGTTTAAATCCTTTTCCATCATGAACAACTCCTTGAATGAGTCCACCACGGTTTTCAATAATTTCGGTAGGAGCACATAATGGTTTTAAAGATGCATCCGGATTAAAACCAGAATGAGTCATTTCCAGCGGATCGAAAAGATTTTTTTGTGCAAATTCTTCAATTGATCCACCAAGTCTTTGAATAATAAATCCAAGAAGTATAAAATTGATATCTGAATAATGAACTCTTTGTCCCATTGGAGTTTCTAATTCTGTTTTATAAATTGTTTCAATCATTTCTTCTTTGGTCATTGATTTATATCCAACTACATCAGACGGGTATCCTGAAGTATGGTTTAATAGAGAGCGAACAGTTAATTCCTTTTGGCATAGTTCCGGAATGATTTCACAGACTTTTGTATCGAGAGTTAATTTTCCGCTTTCCATTAGTTTTAAAATACAACTAGTTGTGACGACTACCTTTGTACAGGAAGCCATATCGTAGATTGTATCCAGAGAATTTTCAACTTTGTTTAAAGCTGTTTGACGAAAGCCGACAGAACAAAATTGTTTTTCATCTGGGGTGATAATTCCGAAATTACATCCGGGAAATACTCCTTCCTCAACAGCATCGTTAAGGAAAGACTTAACTTCATTAAATTGTGTTAGATTAATCATAGGTTTCACCTCTTATCTCTAAATATAACCTAATCTTTATAGAAATTCAACCAATCAATGAAAATTTAAACTTAAAATGGAAGGAAAAAGAGAAGAGGAGAATTATATTTTTAATTGTGAATAGAATTAAAAGAAAAAATAAAAGCAGAAAGATGTAAACGGTAACATTTATGCGAGAAAAAAATGATACCGTTTACATGTGAAAAAAATATCAAAATCTCTTGCAGAGAAAAAATGAGTGTGTTATAATCACACCGTAAATAAAAGTGAATTATTTCACAAGGAGGGTTTATGGCAGAAGAAACACTAAGTCCTGCACAGCAGGAAGTCAATCAATTAGTAGAGAATGGACTCAAAGCACTTGATGAATTTTTAAAATTAGATCAAGATCAGGTTGATTATATTGTGGCAAAATGTTCTGTTGCAGCATTGGATCAGCACGGAGAGTTAGCAAAACTCGCAATTGAGGAAACAAAGCGAGGCGTTTTTGAAGATAAAGCAACAAAAAACTTATTTGCATGTGAGTATGTTGTAAATCACATGCGTCATCTAAAGACGGTTGGAGTTATTGAAGAAGATGAAGTACAAGGTTTGACTTATGTGGCTGAACCGGTTGGAGTCGTTGCCGGTGTTACTCCGGTTACCAATCCAACATCAACTGCGATTTTTAAGAGTTTGATTTGTTTGAAGACAAGAAATCCGATTATTTTCGGTTTTCATCCAAATGCTCAACAATGCTCTATTGCAGCAGCAAAGGTTGTATATGAAGCAGCAGTAAAAGCAGGGGCACCTAAAAATTGTATTCAGTGGATTGAACATCCTTCAATGGAAGCAACTTCTGCTTTAATGAATCATCCGGGTGTTGCGACAATTTTAGCAACCGGTGGAAATGCAATGGTTAAAGCGGCATATAGTTGCGGAAAACCGGCATTAGGAGTCGGAGCCGGAAATGTTCCCGCATATATTGAAACAACAGCTGATATTAAGCAAGCTGTAAATGATATTGCATTATCGAAATCATTTGATAACGGGATGATTTGTGCTTCTGAGCAAGCAGTTATCGTTGATAAAGAGATCTATGAAGATGTGAAAGATCAATTTAAAAATTATAATGTTCACTATGCCAACAAAAAAGAAAAAGAATTGCTGGAAAAATATATGTTTGGTGTAACAGCATACAGTAAAAATGTTAATGAAGCAAGATTGAATCCAAATATTGTAGGAAAGAGTGCTGCTTGGATAGCTGAACAGGCCGGATTTACTGTCAATCCACGTACAAGTTTGATTCTTGTTGAATGTAAAGAAGTGGGTGAAAAAGAGCCTCTTACCCGTGAAAAACTTTCCCCGGTATTGGCAATGTTGAAAGCGGAATCAGTAGAAGATGGATTCGATAAAGCTGAAGCGATGGTCATGTTTAATGGGATCGGTCACAGTGCGGCAATTCATACGGCAAATGCGACTCTTGCGAAAAAGTTTGGTGAAAGAATCAAAGCTTGTCGTATTATTTGGAATTCTCCAAGTACATTTGGCGGAATCGGAAACGTCTATAATGCGTTTATTCCTTCTTTAACATTGGGATGTGGTTCTTATGGGCATAACTCAGTTTCTGATAATGTCAGTGCAATTAATCTGTTGAATATCAAAAAAATTGGTAAGAGGAGAAATAACATGCAATGGTTTAAAGTTCCTTCTAAAATATATTTTGAAAGAGATTCTATTGAATATCTTCATAGTATGCGTGATGTTGAGCGTGTTTTCATTGTAACAGATAGATCGATGGTTGATTTGGGTTACGTTACAAGAGTAACGGATCAGCTTGAACAACGTCGTAATAAAGTACAAGTTCAGTTGTTCTGCGATGTTGAACCGGATCCGTCTATCCAAACTGTTAAAAAGGGATTGGGATTGATGCAAGCTTTCCGTCCGGATACGATTATTGCTATTGGGGGAGGTTCTTCTATGGATGCGGCAAAAGGAATGTGGCTTTTCTATGAACAACCGGATGTTAACTTTGATGACTTGAAACAAAAATTCATGGATATTCGTAAACGTGCATTCCGCTATCCGGAGCTAGGGAAGAAATCAAAACTTGTATGTATTCCGACAACTTCCGGAACCGGTTCTGAGGTAACACCGTTTGCGGTAATTACTGACCGTGAAGAAAATAAAAAATATCCTTTAACGGATTATAGTTTGACCCCAACCGTTGCAATTGTGGATCCGGCATTAACCATGAGTTTACCTGCTTCAATTACAGCAGATACGGGAATGGATGTTCTAACGCATGCTACTGAGGCATATGTTTCAACATTGGCATCAGATTTCACAGATGGATTAGCATTGCAAGCAGTAAAAATGGTATTTGAATATTTACCAAGAGCTGTAACTAATGGAAAGAACGATCCGGAAGCGCGTGAGAAAATGCATAATGCAGCAACATTAGCAGGAATGGCTTTTGCAAATGCATTCTTAGGTGTAAACCATTCTTTAGCTCATAAAATTGGTGGAGAGTATCATGTTCCACACGGTCGTGCAAATGCAATCTTGATGCCTTATGTTATTCGTTATAATGGTACAAAACCGGAAAAACCGGGTATCTGGCCAAAGTATAATTACTATAAGGCAGATGAAAAATATTGTGAATTAGCTCGTTTGATCGGTTTGAAGTTTAATACAGTTCAAGAGGGAGTAGAAGCTTATGCCAAAGCTTGCTTGGATTTGGGAAAAGAAGTTGGAATTAAGATGAGCTTTAAAGAACAGGGAATCGATCCTGCAAAATGGGAAAGTACATTAGAGAAAATAGCTTATCTTGCTTATGAGGATCAATGTTCTCCGGCTAATCCACGTGTTCCAATGGTCCAAGATATGATTCAAATATTAAAAGATAGTTACGAAGGAAAATAAAAAATGAAAAATGTGTAAATTCTGATATTCAGAAGATACACATTTTCTTTTTATTTAATTTCTTTTTTCCAATCAATCGCAACACAATGCCAAAGTTCTTTTTCATACATTAATCCGTGATAAGCTTCCATGATTTGATCCGGAGTAATGATATGAGAGATGATCTTATCTGCATCTAGCGTATTATCTAAAATTAGGTTTTGAATTGTTTCAAAATCACGTAATACGCTTCTTCTTGTTCCCTCTGTAGTCGGATAGGGGTTTAGTTCATTAAAGGCTCCTTTAACTTCTAACATTTTCATATGAATGGCATTTAATATTGGAGTAATATCTGTTGTGAAGGATGCACGAGGAGAACCGAGCAGGATGACTTGACCATGTTTAGCACTACCAAGTATAGCATTCATAATTGCTCCGCTGATTCCTGATACATCAACACTGATGTCACTTCCTTGGTTGTGAGTCATTTCTTTTAAAACTTCAACTTGCTTATCGGGAGAGACACTGGATACCTCAAGAAGACCTGCTTCTTTTGCCACATGGCAACGGGATTCAACCGGATCAAAACCAATAACACGCATTCCTTCTTTTTGTAGTAAAAGTGCAGTAATCAACCCGATTGTTCCCAAACCATATACCGCTACAGTATCTGTTAACTTCCCTTTACATGCAGTAACGGCATTCATGGCAATAAGCCCCATCTGAATCAGGCAGGCTTGTTTATCTGAAAGTCTAGGATCGATTTTCATGATTTTGTTTCCTTGCGTTGTTCCAACATGATTATAACGGTTTATTGAAGCGTGTGGACCGGAATAGAAAACTCGATCATTTATTTTTAAATTATCTAAACCTTTTCCTTTTGCTATGATTTTTCCAATTGCCGTATAACCCGGATAGACGGGATAGCTGAATCCTTGCTTGATTGCATAAACTCGTGAAAGCTCTGTTCCCGCACTAATCAAAGTCATTGAAGTATCAATGATAGCTTCGTTTTCATTTAGATCTTTTTCTTTGACATCAAATGGCTCACTGAGGCATTTAGCCGAAGCTTTTCCATCCAAAACAATGTAATTACGTTTCATAATAAGACTCTCCTTTTTCTTTTATTATAACATGATAGTATTTAATTAAAATAGAAAAAGGTAGAATAAAAAGAACCTTTCCGCTATAATAGATAAGTCTAAAGGAGAGATGGAAATGGCTTCATGGATCGTACATTTGCAGATTGCAGAAAAGCTGCTTGATTTGGTAAATGAAGAAAATCAGATACAATTTATTGTTGGAAATATTGGACCGGATTGTGGAAAAATTGTTGAAAATTCAGATGATTTTGAACCAAGTTCAAAAATAACACATTGGAAAATCAGTGAAGATAAAAGCAAATTGGATGCAGAAGGCTTTTTTGCTACATATCTTTTACACCCGGATAAAGATAAAAAAGCGTTTTATCTTGGATATTATGTACATTTAATTACAGATATGATGTGGAGCAATCAAATCTATGAACCGGTAATAAGAAAAAAAACGGAGGATGAAATAAAGAAAGATTTTATCAGAAAAATCAAGCGGGACTGGTATGATCTTGATCATCTTTATTTGAGAAATCATCCGGAATTTAAAGGATTTCAGTTGTTTTCACAAATAAAACAATTTGATAATATATATTTAGACTATTATTCTAAAAATGCATTTACGGATCAAATAAAATTAATCAGTGATTTTTATTTAGGTGAGCATTCAGGCTTAGATCATGAATATATTTATTTGACTGAAAGCCGACGAGAAGATTTTATTGAAGAAGTATCGGCATTTATTCGAAGAGATTTAAAAGAAAAGATGGTGGAAACACGATGATTCAAGATATTTTTCCGCATATTTATGATAATCAAGCTAAAGAAAAGCCAATACAAAATGGAGATATGATTTTCTTTTTTCGTGAAAACCAAGTAATGTTAAAAGAAAATCAAGAAGTTTATTGTTACGAAGATATTCAATCGGTAATTTTAAATGAATCTTTTTCCACTGAACATCTTCGTTATTGCTTCAATATTGATAATAAACAAGTATATATCGTAGATGAAGTTTTTCACTTACAAGGTGAATGGCAACGAGTTTCTGTATTTCGTTCTATTCGACCATCTTATCTTGGATTTGTATTGATTACTGCTTATCAATTATGGTTATGGCATCATAATAATCATTATTGCGGACATTGCGGAAATAAAATGGATGATTCAGAAAAAGAACGTGCAAAAATTTGTTCAAACTGTGGGCATATTGTTTATCCGACAATTTCTCCGGCGATAATCGTTGCAATTACAGATAAGAATAGAATCTTGTTGGCAAAAAATGTGAATTCTCATACGAATAATCATGCTTTAATAGCAGGGTATTGTGAAATTGGAGAAACACTTGAAGAAACGGTACATCGTGAAGTGATGGAGGAAGTAGGATTAAAGATTAAGAATTTGAGATACTATAAAAGTCAACCGTGGAGCTATTCAGGAAGTCTTTTAATGGGTTTTTTTGCGGATTTAGATGGTTCTGATGAAATTGTTTTACAAAAAGAGGAATTAAGTGAAGCAACATGGTTTGATCGTAGTCAGCTTCAAAAAAGAGAAGTTTTGGATTCTTTGACTTCTGAAATGATTGATTGTTTTAGGGAAAATAGGTTTTAATATCAAGTAAAATATGGAAGGAGTGAGATGAATGAGAAATGTTCAATATGAGAAAATCAGACAGTTTTTTTTAACTCATGAAAAGTATTATCAACTTTTGAAAATCTTGTACCAATATCTTCCATATTTAATCGTTTTACTATATTTTGCTATGTTAATAGAATTAATGATACATCATGATGAACGACTTCTTCGAGCTGTTTTTGTTTGTCTTTTTATCTTTATATTGGGAACTTTATTGCGATCTGGTATTAATGCCAAACGACCCTACGAAAATGGAATTGTTCCCTTGATTTACAAAGAAACGACCGGGAAGTCGTTTCCCAGTCGTCATCTTATAAGTGTGGGTGTTATTTTTTCATGTTCAATTTATTTGAATCGCTTTATTATAATTGTTTTACTTTTAGGAATACTGATTGGTATTTGTCGGGTTTTAGCAGGGGTTCATAGTATTGTAGATGTGATTGTCGGGTTTTTATTTGGATTTATATTGGGGATTTGTATGTTTTTTATATAATTTTACAATCAAAAAATAAATTAAAATCCCACATAGTATTCCTGTTGCGTCGATTAACATATCTCTGATTTCACAACTTCTTCCGGGAGTGATTTTTTGAAACAGTTCGTCAATGACCGGAATAAAAAGGGTGAAGAAACTTAAAAGTAATAGTCTAATTTTTTTTGTATAGGGCGAAAATGTATTTTGTAATAATAATCCTAGAAGTGTGTATTCTATAAAATGAGCAGATTTTCTAATTATGAATGTAAGTGTTGAGTAAGCTAATGAAACATCAAAAAAGGAAAGAAAGTTGTTTGCGGCAAAAGCAAAAAAATCACTGTTTTTACTGGACTGAACGGCGGGAGTTAATGAATTAGAAAAAATAAAGGCAATATAGATGAATAAAATAATGAATTTTTTAAAATTTCCAATGTATTTCATAGCTAGATCCTCATTAAAAATTTTATCACGAACATAATTGAATTAAAAGAATTTCTGTGATACTATCAAAGAGTGGTAGGTAGACTATGAAAAAATCAAAGCATGAATTATTTCAAAATATTTTATTAGTGGTTCTTGGTAATTTTCTTTTAGCTTCAGCTGTACAAATGTTTGTATTGCCATATAATATTTTATCCGGAGGTGTAGCGGGAGTTTCTGTTGCGTTATATCCGCTTTTGCATATTGATCCGGATATTCTCATTAATATTTTAGTTTATGGATTATTTATTTTAGGTTTTCTTGTCTTAGGAAAAGACTTTGCGATGAAGACCTTTTTCAGTAGTTTTATTTATCCGATTTTTATTTCTTTTTTAAGTAACCGTGTCCCGATTATTGATATCGATCCGATTTTAGCTAGTGTTTATGGAGGGGTTATAGCTGGAATGGGAATCGGATTAACATTAAGAGCCGGAGCAAGTAGCGGAGGAATGGATATTCCACCACTGATTATTCACAAGTTTACAAATATTCCGCTATCAACATTGATTTTGATAGTGGATGCATTAACAGTAATCTTGGGACTTTTTACATATGGATTAGAAGAGGTGCTGATTGGGTTAATTTCTGTCTATACAAGTGCCATAGCTATTGATAAAGTTATTACAATGAGAGGAAATATTGCAAAAGAGGTTAAAATAATTTCCGATAAATATGAAGAAATAAGTCAACGAATTCAAGATGAACTGGGAAGAGGAACAACGTTGCTTCACGGTGAGGGGGGCTATACTCGAGATAAAAAAAGAATTGTTTTAGTAATTGTGGATAGTAAACAATATACAGAATTGATGAAAATAATAGATGAAATTGATTCGGATGCATTTGTGTTCAGTAGTGATACAACAGAAGTAAAAGGTGAAGGATTTACTTTTGGCTTCAAAATCTAAAAATGAGAAAAGAGAAAGAGTATGTTTAAATATCATCAACTTCAAAGTATGAGTGTAACCGATGGAAAGATTGCCCGATTTGTCATGGCAAATACCGAAAAGGTTCCCTATATGACAATTCGTGAGTTAGCAAAAGAGACAAGTGTTTCTACCGCTACTCTTTTACGTTTTTTCAGTAAAATGGGTTATGATAGCTATAGTGAATTCAAAAGAGCATTAAATCAAGAGAATAATAATGCGAAAAAGAATAGTGAAAAAAATGAATCACCGGATATTATGCTGTTTTTCGAAGTTGTGAATTCACCTTCTTTTGAAGACAAAATTGAAGAGGCTTGTAAAATTATTCAATCTGCGGATATCTTGCTTGTTATTGGAGTGGGACCTTCCGGGGCTTTTGCAAAGTATTGTGCGCGATATTTTGCTGATCTAGGTTTTTTTGCGGTTGGAATGGGGGATTCTTATTATCCTGTTCAAAAATTCAAATTCAAACATGCAGCAATTTTAGCTATTTCGGAAAGTGGTGAATCAGAAGAATTGCTGAATATGATTGCTTCGTTTCAATCTAAGAAATATCAAATTTTAAGTATTACAAATTCTTCATTCTCTACGCTCTCGAAAATATCAGATTGGAATTTTTCTTACAATATGAATTTTGCTAAAAAAGAAGGGCATAATACACAAATTCCGGCATTATTTGTTATTGAAACTATTGCGAAAAAATTGAAAAAGTAACAGGGTGTTTCTTTTTAAGTAACAGATATGTTATTATGATAATAACAAAAAAGGAGAAATCGCATGAAATTTCAAACATTAAAATGTTGTATCGATGCAAAAATGCCTGTAAGGGCATGTGGCTTTGCACAGCAAGGGGCTCCGCTTACTGAGGTTCGAGATTCTTTGTATGCCAGAATTTTTGTTTTTGAGCAAAATGAAGAACGATATGTTCTTATTGCGTTGGATTCTTTAGGATGCCCGAAACCGGTTTATAAGCGGTTAAAAGAAGAATTACAAGCAGGTTGTGATAAGCCAATGCATCTTGTGGTAACAGCAACGCATACTCATTTTGCACCGGATTTAAAAGTTGAAGAATACGCTGATCAATTCATTGCTCAAATGAAAGAAGCATTAGGTGGAATTGCTCTTGAGGAAATGGATTTGACTTGTAGTTTTGTTCGCGAACCATTCTTTAAAGTGGGATCGAGTAGGATCAGTCACTGGGAAACCGATCAAATTTTTGCTCAGGCATTGTGTTTTTATAATAAAGGAAAAAGAATCGCTTCACTTTTGATTCATAATTGTCATCCGACAGTTTTAAATGGTTTTACACCTTTTTTCACATGTGAGTATCCGGGATTGGCAGTAAAGCACTTGGAAGAAAAATATCCGGATGAATTTTTTGCTTATTTAGAGGGTGCATGTGGAGATGTCAGCACACGTTTTACTCGTAAAGACCAATCCGTGGAGCAAATGGAAGAATTTGGACAAATTATGGCAGACGAGTTTATCTCTTTGCTTGAAAAAGCGGTGGAAAAAGTTCCGTGTAAGATGGAATATAAAGATTACCTTCTTCAAGTTGAGCATGACTTGAAAGACCCATCAAAATTAGTTATTCCTGAATATTATTCCGAAAGAGAAAAAGAAGTGTTAGTTTATGGAATAGAACGCAGCAAAATCAATCTTGAACATCCGGAAAAATTGGAAAAAGAAACGTTGATGAGTGTTTTGAAATTCGGACAATTTAATTTAATATTTGCTCAGTTTGAACTATTCAGTGAGTATAATATGGCAACGGATGCGAATCATAGTGCATTAATTTGTTACTCACAAGGATACAGCCACTATGTGGCAGGGCCTTCTTTTGACGGAATGACCTATGAATCACTTCAAGATACTTTAAGTGATAAGTCTAGAGCAGAGATCATGAATGTTATTAAAGAGAATTCTAATTTTTAAATAAAGAGAGCGAGGAAATTAAAATGAATCATGCAGAAAAATATTTTGACTTTTTACATACAAAGTTACAAGATGCTCAGAAAACGCAGCTTGAAAATTTGAATACAGCAGCAGAAAAAATCATTGAAGCAATTAATAAGGGTGGAAATTTCTATGTGTTTGGTTCCGGACATTCTCATATGGTCGCTGAGGAACTTTATACACGTGCCGGTGGATTTTCTTTTGTTAAAGCAATTTTACCACCGGAATTGATGTTACATCAAATGTATCACAAATCAACAAATCTAGAAAGACTTCCGGGATATGCCAAAGCAATTTTAGATTTATATCCGGTTGATGAAAAGGATGTATTTTTAATTATTTCTAATTCCGGTAGAAACAGTGTTCCTGTAGAAATGGCTATGGAAGCCAAAAAAAGAGGAGCTTATGTTATTGCCCTTACTTCGCTTCGTCATTCATCTCATGTTGAATCTCGTCAGAAAGATGGTCATAAACTTTATGAAGTTGCAGATTTGACACTGGATAATCAAGCAGAGTTAGGAGATGCATCCTTTAGAGTTGAAGGATGTGATGCACCTGTTGCCGGAATCAGTGACTTTATCGGGATTGCTCTTGTTCAGACTATGACTGTCTTGATTACTGAAAAAATGGTTCAAAATGGTCAAAAACCTCCTGTATTAATCAGCGCTAATGTTGGTAAATAAGAAAAAATAAATATTTAAAAAAGAAACTTGGAAGAAAATTATATTAAAATATTCCAAGTTTTTTTGTGGTTTCTAGTAAATTTATCAGCCTTTGATATGAAATTGATTTGTAATTACTTCAATTGAAGAATTAACAATAATTATAAAAATTTGATGAAAATTACTTAAGTTGCCAATTATTTCTAACAAAATGCCGTCGTTTATGTGTTATTATATGTTATAATATACGAGATTGGAGTGAAGTGCATGATTGAATTGACTAATGTCTCAAAAAAATATAAAAATGGGGTTAATGCATTATATGATGTTAATTTGAAAATAAATGCCGGTGAGTTTGTATATATAATCGGAGCCACCGGATCTGGGAAAAGTACTTTAATCAAACTTTTGGATGGAGAAGAAATCCCTACAAAGGGAACTGTTAAAGTTGTCGGAACAAATGTTGGAAAATTACGTCATTCAAAAGTTCCGCATTATCGTCGTAATATTGGTGTGGTTTTCCAAGATTATCGTCTTTTAGAGTCAAAAACTGTTTATGAAAATGTAGCTTTTGCATTAGAAGTTATTAGCATGCCAAAGCCTGAAATCAGACGCCGTGTGCATGAGGTATTAAATTTGGTTGGATTATATGATAAAGGAAAAATGTTTCCGAATGAACTTTCAGGTGGCCAACAGCAGCGTGTTGCAATTGCTCGGGCAATCGCGAATAAACCAAAAATTTTAATTGCTGATGAGCCGACAGGGAATTTGGATCCGGAAATGTCCATTGAAATCATGCATCTTCTTGAAAAAATTAATCGTGAGGAACAAACAACAATTCTTATGGTAACTCATGATATTATTCTTGTAGAAAAGCGTAAAAAGAGAACGATTACTCTTCAATCCGGTCATGTTGTAGCTGATTTGACACAAGGAGGATATATCCGCCATGACAATACTTAGAAACTTTGTAAGACACGTTCGAGATGGGTTTATCAGTGTGGCAAGACATGCTGCGATGTCTCTTTCAAGTGCATCGGCAGTAACCTTAACATTGCTTCTGATTGCAATCTTTTTAGTTGTATCAATCAACATTAATTCGGCTACAGCGAATGTTGAATCTACGGTAAATATTGCTGCATATGTAGATTGGGATTTTGAAAGTGATTCTGAAATTAATGATATAAAGTCAAAAATAGAAAATTTAGAGGGTGTTGCTCATGTGACGTTTTCTGATAAAGATACGGAGTTGAATACTGTTATTGATTCTATGGGAAGCGAAGATACAAAAGCGGTGATGGAAGAATATCGCGGAGAAAATAATCCTCTTCATGATGTTTTTATTGTTGAAGTAACGGAGGGAAGTAAAATTGCGGATGTAACTTCTGCGATTATTGCGATAGATGGAATTGAGAGTGCTGATTACGGTGGAGATTCAACCTTAGTTTTGATGAATGTTTTAGATCGTGTTCGCTTTGGAGTCGTAATTTTGGTTGTTTCATTAAGTGCTTTAGCTATTTTCTTAATATCCAATACAATTAAGCTAACCATTCAAGCACGTGTTAAAGAGATTGCAATTATGCGTCAGGTAGGTGCTACAAATGGATATATTCGTGCTCCATTTGTTATTGAAGGAATGATAATTGGGGCGTTGGGAGCACTTATTCCTATTTTTGTTACGATTTTCGGTTATATTTGGATTTATCAAGAAACTGGAGGATTCTTTTTAACAAGGATGTTTTCTTTGATGCCTCCACATCCGACGGTTCTTTATATTGCTTTGATTTTACTTGGAATTGGAGTATTTGTTGGATTGATTGGTAGCTTTATGAGCGTGACAAAGTATTTGAGGTGGAAACGATGAAAAAGTTTTTGATGTTGATGTTGTCATTTTGTTTTGTGATAATTATTTTTCAACCGATACAGATTGTTGATGCAATAGAATTCAATGAAGAAAATGAAAGTGAATATCTGGCAATGTGTACAATGGGAGATTTGAATGAAGATCAAACAGCAGTTTGTGCTCAGTTTCAAACGTGGCTTTCATCACAATCTTCAGCTAAACAAGATTCTTATAATCAATTAAAAGATAAAATTGCAGAAATGAAGGCTAATTTATCTTATTATTTATCACAAATTCAAAATATTGATTCGCAAATTCGTCAAATAGAAGAAGAAGTGAATAAAATTGAAGCACAAATAGCTGAGATTGAAGAAAAAATTCAAGAGAAGCAAAAAGAAATCGATCAAAAAGAAGAAGAAATTAAAGTAAAAGAAGAAGAAATTGCTAATCTAAAAGAAAAAATCAGGGATCGTATGATTGAAAATCAAAAGGCAGTTCATAGTAATTCTTTTTTAAGCTTTTTGATGGGAGCATCAGATTTCAGCAAACTCTCTCGTATCATAAAAGCTATTGAGGATATTACGAACTATGATGATCGTCTTATTACAGAATTGAATGAAATGATTAATAGACTCAATGAGATTATTGAAGAATTGAACCTAGCGAAAGAAGAACTTGCCACTATGCAAGAAGAACTTCAAAAACAAAAAGATGAAGTTGAAGAGAAAAAAGCTCAATTAGTAATTAAACGCGCGGAAGTCATTGCCGCTAAAACAATTGTTGAGCAACAAGAGGCGGATTTAGAAGCGCAGTTGGCAACAATAGCAGCTGATTTGGATAGCACAAAGGATATGATGAAACAACTTGCCGATGCGTTAAATAATATCCCTTCTTCTAATGGATTTACATCACCGGTATCTGGAAGATGGTATAAATCTGCCGGAACGTGGGCTTATGCCAGTGGAGGAACCCATTTAGGAATGGATTTTGCTGCAAGTATCGGAACTCCTGTTGTTGCAGTGGGGAATGGTGTAATTTTGGGAAGCTATAATGCTTGTCCGACTACCGGTGGATTAGGAAATCGATGTGGTTATCCGGGATCTGCTATGGGTGGAAATCAAATTTATCTTGTGACAAATGTGAATGGAACTACATATGTTGCTAAATACTGTCATTTACAAAAAGATTCCCCAATTGCTAAGGGAACAATTGTAAATGCTGGAGATGTAATTGCTGCAGTGGGAAGCTCAGGAAATTCATCCGGACCGCACCTTCATTTTGAAATTATTAAAGTAGGAACAATGTCTATTTATGACTACGCTGAATCATGGAACGGAACTTTTGACTTTGGTGCCGGATGGAGTTCAGCGAATAGACCATGTTCTTCCTATTCTGCTCCATGCCGAATGCGGCCTGAAGACGTTTACGGATATTAGTTTAGAAAAAGGCGAATCACAGCAGAGACATAGATTCGCTTTTTAAGTGGAATCCAAGGAATGAAATGTTATTTTTTCAATAAACTAAATAAGGAGTATAGTGATGGAAGGTAGAACTCTATACTCTTTTAAATATTTATGGTAAAATAACTAAATGAGGTAAAAAATCATGGAAGATAAGAAAACAGTAACGGTCAAGCTTGAAAAACACTTATGG
Source organism: uncultured Erysipelotrichaceae bacterium (assembly GCA_949744505.1). Lineage (GTDB taxonomy): Bacteria > Bacillota_I > Bacilli_A > Erysipelotrichales > Erysipelotrichaceae > CATJXY01. Next base: position 86,447 of record CATJXY010000043.1, read on the forward strand.
CCGGATGAAATTGAAGAGAAAAAGAAAAGAAGAAATAAAACGGTAATTAGATGGATGACCGTTGTTGTAATCGTTGTTGCATTTGGTCTTGGCTATGGACTAGGGGATAAGAAACCGGCTAAATCCATGGTGGCATCTGTTTCAACGACAAAACAAGAATCATTCTCTTATACAAAATTAAAGCTGGTAAATAACATTTTAGCAAAAGACTGGTATTTTGGTGAAGACAGTGAAGCATTTAATGAATCTCTTGTTGAAAAAGCTATATTGGGAATGGTCAACAATGAAACTGATATTCATACAAGTTATATGACAAAAGAAGAAACAGAAAACTTTACGACCAGCATTGATATGGGATTTGTAGGAATCGGAGTTCAATTCACAACCGCAGAGAATATGAACATGGTAACAAGAGTTTTTGCGGATTCACCTGCTGAAAAAGCCGGTGTTCAAGCAGGAGATATTATATATAAAGTAGATGGAGTCGTCGTGGAAGATGCGATGAGTGATGATATTGCTGCCTTAGTAAAGGGAGAAGAAGGCTCTCATGTAACGATAACATTTTTACGTCAGAATGAAGAAGTAGAATTGGATATTATCCGTGGTAAAGTTGAAAATAGTGCTTATGGAGAGATGATCGATGAAAATATCGGATATATTGAAATCTATCAATTCGGAAGTACAACAGCCTCTGTTATCAAATCTTATTTGGATAATTTATCAGCTCAAGGAATGAAGAAATTAATTATAGATTTAAGAGATAATGGTGGTGGATATCTTTTAGCTTTAGTTGATATTGCAAGTTTTTTCCTTCCGGAAGATACAGTTTGTATTCAGCAAGAATATCGTGATGGAACAAGAGAGGTTTCTAAAACGGTAGGGGGAAATTATGAAAATATTGAAGAAATTGTCATCTTAATTAACGGAAACACAGCAAGTGCTTCCGAAGTTTTGACAATGGCTTTAAAAGAACAGCGAAATGATGTAACTATCGTCGGAACAACATCTTATGGTAAGGGAACAGTTCAAGTAAGCAGACCTTTTACTGATGGTACTACTTTGAAATACACAACAAGCAGATGGCTGACACCTCTTGGTAATTGGGTAAATGGTGTTGGAATTGTCCCGGATGAGGAAGTGTTTTTACATGAAATACTATATAATATTGTTTATACATTCCCGGAAGATACAGTGTACTCAGTAGATGAAGTGAGTGAATTTGTACGTACTGCTCAATTGGCTTTGGATATGCTTGGTTATGATGTGAAAAGAACTGATGGATATTTTGATTCTTCAACAAGCTCTGCATTAGTTTCATTTCAAAGAAGTATTAATTTAGAGAATGAGGGAAAATTAGATAATGATACTTATGAAGCGTTAATTTCACGTGTATCAAGAGAATGGGCTTTAGATAAAGAAACATATGATACACAATTGAATCGAGCGATTGACATTCTAAAAGGAAATCAAGAAAGTGCTTCGTTTGAGAATCGATATAATAAGATTGATTCTGAAAATGGAATTGCCGATCTTAGCTTCTCTTATGCTTTAGAAGAAACTTTATTGAGAAAGGAATATGCAGGATTATGAGTGAATCCGTATTTCAAATGGTTTCTAAATATAAACCGACCGGGGATCAACCACAGGCTATTAAGGAACTTGTAGAAGGAATTAAAAATGGAAAAAAGCATCAAGTTCTTTTAGGCGCAACCGGAACGGGAAAAACTTTTACGATTGGAAATGTTATAGAGCAGATGGGTAAGCCAACTCTTATTTTAGCTCATAATAAAACTTTGGCCGGTCAGCTTTATTCTGAATTTAAGGAATTATTTCCGCATAATCGAGTGGAATATTTCGTTTCAAATTTTGATTATTACCAACCGGAGGCTTATATGCCAAAAACGGATACATATATCGAAAAAAGCGCGATGACCAATGATGAGTTGGATATGCTTAGAATGGCTGCTATCAATTCTGCATTGGAAAGGCGTGATACGATTGTTGTAGCATCGGTAGCGTGTATTTATGCATCCAGTGATCCGGCTCAATATAAAGGGATGTTTTTTACGATTCGAGTAGGAGAAATGATTTCTAGGGAAGACCTTCTCAGAAAATTTGTGGAAAGACAATATTCAAGGAATGATGTTGAGCAAGCACGAGGAACATTTAGAGTTCGTGGCGATGTTATTGATGTGTCAATGGGACATACTGATGCAGTATTGCTTCGTATTGAAATGTTTGGAGATGAAATTGAAAGAATTACGGAAATTGATCGAGTAACTCAAAAAATTATCAATGCATATAGCATTTACAATGTGTTTCCGGCTTCTGGCTATGCCAGAGATAAAATGGATATTTATCGTGCGGCGAATGAAATTGAAGAAGAATTGGAAGAACGCCTTAAATATTTTGAAAAAGAAAATAAACTTGTTGAGAAACAGCGATTGGAACAACGGGTTCGATATGATTTAGAAGCTTTGCGTGAATTTGGTATTTGTCCGGGCATTGAAAACTATTCCAGTCATATTGATGGAAGAAAACCGGGGCAAAGACCCTATAATCTATTTGATTATTTTCCGGATGATTTTTTATTGGTTGTGGATGAAAGTCATGCATCACTTCCTCAGATAAGAGGAATGTATAATGGAGATAGAGCTAGAAAAGAAGTGTTGGTTGAATATGGTTTCCGTCTTCCAAGTGCATTAGATAACAGACCGATGCGATTTGAAGAATTTGAAGGAGTTGTCAATCAAGCAATCTATGTATCGGCAACACCGGGGAATTACGAACTAGATCTTGTTCATCATGAAGTGGTTGAACAGATTATTCGTCCGACCGGTTTGTTAGATCCGCCAATTACGGTAAGACCAACAAAAGGACAAATAGATGATTTATTGGATGAAATCAAAGAATGCATTCGTAACAATGAGCGTGTGTTGATCACAACTTTAACTGTTAAAATGGCAGAAGATTTAACTCAATATTTGAAAAAGATGGAATTAAAAGTAGCTTATTTACATCATGAGACACAAACTTTGGAACGTATCGAAATCATTCGTGATTTACGTAAAGGAAAATATGATGTTTTAGTGGGAATCAACTTGCTAAGAGAAGGGCTAGATATGCCTGAAGTAGCTTTGGTGGCAATTTTAGATGCGGATAAAGAGGGATTTTTGAGATCAGAAAGAAGTTTAATCCAGACTGTTGGTCGTGCTGCCAGAAATGCAAATGGACGAGTTATCATGTATGGGGATTCAATTACTGATTCAATGAAAAAAGCCATAGATGAAACAAATCGTCGTCGAACGATTCAGATTGCGTACAATGAAGAACATGGTATTGTTCCGACGACTATTAAAAAAGATATACAAGAAGTTATTCACGGAAAAGAAACAAAGGAAATGGCAAGTCGGTATATGAAGAAAAAATCAAAATTTGCGAAAAAGGAAACAAAAGAATTAATCGCAAATCTTGAGAAAGAAATGAAGGATGCCGCAAAAGTACTCGATTTTGAAAGGGCCGCAGAACTTCGTGATATGATGCTTGAATTAAAATCAGAAAATTTGGATTAAATATAGATTAAGCTTTGTGATGAGCTTAATCTTTTTTACAAAAATTGAATTTTGAAATAATGAAAATATAATTTGTTTTTTTAGGTATAATCTCCTATAGGTTTATGATACACTTAAAAGGAAATTAATAATAAAAAGAGAGGAAAAAATATGAAAGATATCGAAATTAGAGAGTCTATTTTAAAGGAAGAAATAAGGCAACGTAATAATATTGAATGTATTGCTTCAGAAAATTATGTATCAAATGATGTATTGGAAGCCGTTGGTAGTATTTTGACAAATAAATATGCAGAGGGGTATCCCAATAAGAGATATTACGGAGGATGCCAACATATAGATGAAGTGGAAGATCTTGCTCGAAAACGTCTATGTGAACTATTTCATGCTGAACATGCAAACGTGCAACCGCATTCCGGTTCACAAGCAAATATGGCTGTTTACTTCACTGTTTTGAAGCCAAATGATACAGTTTTGGGAATGGATCTATCCAGCGGGGGACATTTGACTCATGGACATCCTTTAAGTTTTTCCGGTTCTTTATATAGATTTGTCAGTTATGGTGTTGACCCGCAAACAGAAATGATTGATTACGATGCAGTACTGGAAATTGCTAAGAAAGAAAAACCTAAATTAATTGTTGCGGGTGCCAGTGCGTATTCACGTATCATTGATTTTAAACGATTTAGAGAAATAGCAGATGAAGTTGGTGCTTATTTGATGGTAGATATGGCTCATATAGCCGGATTAGTAGCAGCTGGGCTTCATCCTTCTCCGGTTCCTTATTGTGATTTTGTGACAAGTACGACACACAAAACATTGCGTGGACCACGTGGAGGAATTATCCTTTGTAAGGAAAAATATGCGAAAGATTTGGATCGAAATGTATTTCCGGGAATACAAGGAGGCCCGCTCATGCATGTTATCGCCGGTAAGGCAGTATGCTTTAATGAAGCACTTCAACCTGGATTTAAAGAATATGCTAAGCAAATTATTCTTAATGCACAGGCTTTATGTGATGAATTAAAGAAAGAAGGTTTCAGAATCGTCAGTGGAACGACGGATAATCATTTATTATTGGTAGATGTAATGGGTTCGTTTGGTATAAGTGGAAAAGAAGCAGAACATATATTAGATTCAGTTTGCATCACTTGTAATAAAAACACAATTCCATTTGATACCCAGAAGCCGTTTGTGACAAGTGGGATTCGATTGGGAAGTGCAGCGATGACTACACGCGGATTTAAAGAAAATGAATTTAGAATGCTTGCACGTTGGATAAAACGAGCAATTGAAAATAGAGAAAGCGAAGCGGAATTGGAAAAAATCAGAAATGAAGTTCTTGAATGTACACAAAAGTATCCAATTCATTTCGATTAATAAATATGAATTAATAATTTAGTATTTATTAAGAAATGCTTAAATTATCTATTAAGCTTTTTCCATTTCTTGACTTTAATTTGTCGAATGCTAAAATAGAATTACAAAGGTGAAATAATAAATAGGTTGCAGAAATAAAAAGATAAGTTGCAACAATAATTACTTCGCTTATGGTATAATTTAACTTACAAATTACTGAAGTAGAAAAGAGGGTAATAACGATGGGAAACGATAAAGATTATTTGAATTCATTAGCTACTGAAATTGAAAAGAAGCCTGAAAGCTTTCGGGAAGAAAAGGTTCAAAGAGTAGAAAAAAAAGGAGTTAATTTAGATCCTAAAATTATTGGGATTATTGCTGCAATTGTACTTGTTGGATGCCTTTTAGTTTGGTTTATCTTTTTTAGAGCCAAGATTGAAGTTCCGAATTTTGTCGGTAAAACAGTAACTGATTTGGGTGTTTGGGCAAAAGAAAATAGTATTACTGCTTCTGAGTCCATCATTATGACTCAAGAATATAGTTTGGAATATGATGCGGATACAATTATTTCTCAATCTGTATTGGAAGGAACGAAAATTAAGCAGGATACAAAAATGACTTTTGTAGTTTCTAAAGGTGCTGATCCCGATGAACTAATTAGTTTCCCAGATATTCAAAATATGGATTTGGATGAAATTAATAAATGGATAAAAGACAATAAATTAACTAAAACAAAAGTTACAACGGTTTATAATGAAACAGTAGAGAAAGATCAAGTTATCAATTATGAATTAAAGACAATAACCGAGAATAACTTTACAAGAAGTTCATCCCTTACTATTAATGTCTCTAAAGGGCCTGCACCTGCCGGTACAGTAACGATGGAAGATTTTGTCAAAACAAAATCATGGGAATATGTTGAAAATTGGGCGAAGTCCAAAAAGGTGACTGTTACAAAAACAGAAGTTTATCATGATGAAATTGAAGAAGGAATGATTATTTCTCAAAGTGTTGATTCAGGAAAAACCATTAAAGAAGGAGAAAGCTTTACTGTTGTTGTTTCCAAGGGTAAAGCTGTAACTATGAAAAATCTTTTGGGAATGACAGAAGATGAAGTTGAAGCATTCTTAAAAGGAGCTATTTCTCCTGTAAAAGAATATAAATACCATAAATCTGCAAAAGCCGGAACAGTTATTGCACAATCGATTAGTGCAGGGAATATTGTAGGAAAAGATGATGTATTAACTTTGACATATTCAAAGGGATTGATTTTGTTGAGTGAAGCAGGTGTAACTCTTGAAAAAGGTATGCTTGCAACAGATCTGGAAAATCAGTTAGATAAGATCAATGCAGATGGCGCAGATATCTATGCTGGTTCTTGGCATCAAGAAGGTAAAGTTTATTCAGAAGAGTATGGAAAAGGACAAATTATTTCTTATGCATGTCTTGTAAACGAAAAAGAAGTTTCATGTGAAAGACCATTGGAACCTGGCGCTAGAATTTCTTATATTGTTTCTGATGGACGTAAAGTAATTATGAATAAAGCAAATTATGAGATAGTTTTAGGGACTGATGATACTGCGGTTAAGAAGTTATTTGAAGGTTTTGATTATATAATTAACTATGAAGAAGATTCAAGAGATTATATTGAAGTGATGATAAATGATAATCCGGTGAAGGCAGGTCAAGAAATTACAGAAGATGATAAAGTTTCAATCACAGTTCATGTCAATGCATCACCGAATAGCAGCAGTGATGAAGAACCTATTAATTGATTTGACGTAAGGAAAGGAAGCGGAGAAAATGAACTTTTTAAAACGTGCTTTAAAAAATATTACACGGGGGAAGACAAAGACTATTTTGTTGATTATTACATTTTTCTTGATTGGAAATCTTGTAATTGTCGGATTAGGAATTACCAGTGCGGCAGAAAATGCTAAGACAAAAGCCAGAATGTCAATGAATCCGGTTGTTAATGTTACAACAGATTATTCAAAATGGTATGAATATGTCGAAGGTTTGACAGAAGAAGAACAACAGGAAATTTATGATAATTATGCGCAGAATTTTCCTTATATCACTGAAGAGATGATTTATCAGTTGATGGAAGATGATCGGGTTAAGGCTGTAAATGCATTATCAGTAAATACACTATATGCTGGGGATTTTGAAGCTGTGCCACTTAATAATGAACGTGAACAGAATCAAGAGTCGAATGGTCAAAGCTGTTATATGGATGAATTCGGGAACGAAGAGTGCGTAGAATATGAATACGAGAATATAGCAATCAAATCAAATATGTATGATAACATGATCGAGTTTGAAACAGGAATGTTTAAGGTAATGGACGGACGTTTCTATACTCAAGATGAGATTGATAATGGAAGCCCTGTCTGTTTGATAACGGAGGAGTTAGCAGAATACAATAACCTTCATGTCGGAGATACGATTACAATTAGACTTGCAGGAAAAGATATGATAGAAAGATTTAAAGATTTCATCTCTGAAGAAGATACTCGATTAAATCTTGAAATAATCGGAATTTATCGTACGGAGAAAAAGGTAGATGAAGGTGCTGAAAATTTTAATTGGATGGACAAATATGAGTCTCCATATAATTTAATTTTGATGCCTACACCGAGTATTGTAGATTCTCAAATTCGTATGAATATTGCTCAGCAGAAGTACTGGAATCAAATGTATGGTAACGGTGAAGAGGAAATTGATGAAAATTATGATCGTGCTCAATGGATGACAATTTCTTCTGCAACTATTATGATCAATGACCCATTAGATGTGGAAAATTTTATCAATGATCATAAGGATACATTAGGTGAATATAGAAAGTTTGAATCTGATAATACAACATTTAAGCAAATGTCAAGACCGCTTGATACATTGAGTTTATTCGCAAACATTATTGTTTGGATCGTTGTTGTCAATGCCATCGTTATTATAACTTTAATCACTGCTTTGACATTGAAGAATAGAGAATATGAAATTGGTGTTATGCTTTCCATTGGTGTTACGAAAGCTAAAATTGTTTTACAATTCTTTATTGAACTGGTTATCGTTGCAGTTTTAGGATTTACTTTAGCAGTTTTGAGTGGTTCTATGATAGCCGGAAAAGTTGGAGAAGTCGTCATGGATTACCAAGTTGCAACAGAAGATCAATATTCTGATGAAGAGAACAACAATAATGGTGGTATCTATATTGGTAATGAATTATGGAACACAAATTATTTCACAAGTATTACACAAGAAGAAATTCTTGAAGAGTATGAGGTAGAAATTAGTCCTTTGATTATTGCAGAAATTTATATTTTAGGATTGGGAGTTGTATTCCTTTCAATCTTGATTCCAAGTGCCATGATCATGAGATTTAATCCAAAGAAGATTTTGATGAGTACAAACTAGGAGGTATAGTATGGCAACAATATTAAAACTTGAAAATCTATGCTATGGCTATGTAGATGGAGGATTTAAAAGACAGATCCTTGAAAATTTAAGTTATGAATTTGAAGAGGGTAGATTTTATACAATTCTTGGACCTTCCGGAAGTGGTAAAACAACTTTGTTGTCAATTATCGCCGGATTGGATAAAGCAGATAGCGGTAAAATTTACTATCGAGATGAAGATATTGAGAAGATGGGATTAGGACAATATCGTCGTAATAAGATTGGAATTGTTTTCCAGCAATACAATTTAATAAGTTATCTTACTGCTTTAGAAAATGTTGAAATGGCTATGACTGAAACAGAAAATAAAATTCCAAAGAATCAAAAGGAAGTTGCCTATGCACTTCTTGAAAAGTTTGGTATCGTTAAATCAAAAGCAGATCGTCTTGTATCTAAGCTTTCTGGTGGTGAGCAACAGCGTGTAGCTATTGCACGTGCAATAGCATCGAATGTTGATTTGATCTTTGCCGATGAACCAACCGGTAACTTGGATACTGCGACAGAGCAAGAGATCATCAAAGTGTTCAAAAATCTTACTGAAGAGTTTGGGAAAACCGTTATTGTGGTTACACATAGTAACGAGGTATCTAAGTTATCCGATTCTCGTGTACTTTTAAATGAAGGAGTTTTAAAGACAATGGAATAGAGGTGAAAAACCTCTATTTTTTTGATAAAATAAAATTTGGAGGAGTGATTATGAATTATCCTATTATTTTTATGGATGTAGATAATACGTTAATTGCAAGTTTAGGAGAACTATCTGATATAAACAGAAATGCTTTGCTTCGTTATCATAAAATGGGTGGAAGAATTGTTTTTGCAACTGGTAAAGTTCCAAGTGCATTGAATTCTTTGTTGGATATTCTTGATTTGAACGATAGTTGGCAAGTGGCAGGAAATGGAGCTATTTTGTTTAACCGACACCAAAATGTGATGAAAACTATAATTAAAGTGGGGAAAAGAAGTCAAAAATGTATTGAAACTTTGGAAAGAATGAAGATTCCATTTTATGTTTATACAAATACAGAAGTTTTAAAGAATTTTGATGAAGATTATCTGGAACATATTGAACATTTACGAATGCTTCAAGAGCCACTTCCGCAAAAAGTAAATGATTTTAATTATGAAGATGTATTAAAAATCCTATTATTTATTAATCATGATGATAAATACATGGAAGAGCAAATTAAGAAAAAGTTAAAGCCTTGTTTAGACAATTTACATGTGGTTAGAACATCTAATTATTTGTTAGAAATACATGATATAAACCAAGTCAAAAGTACGGGTATTTATGAATTAGCCAAAATTGAAAATATTGATTTGAAGGAAGCCTATGCAATTGGAGATAGTGAAAATGATTTGGCAATGTTAGATGTTGTAGGTCATCCGTTTGTTGTAGATAATGCAAATGATGAGATTAAAGCGAGAGGTTATCGTATTTTACCTTCATGTCAAGAAAATGGTGTGGCTTATTTGATTGATTCCTTATTAAAAGATATACACAAATGAAATGAAACATGGTAAAATAATGATGTCAAGGAGGATTTATTTATGGCAGATTTTAAAGAATTAGCTAAAGTTTTATTTAAAAAGACTAAGGATTTTACAGTAAATACAGTTGAAACTACAAAAGATAAAATTGAAATTACAAAGAATAAAGTTGAAATCAAAAGAGAAATCAAAGAGAATGAAAAAGCAATAAACAGTTATTTGTTACAAGCAGGGAAAAATTGTTATGATGCACATTTAGATGGAAAAAATCCGGAAGATATGACTGATCTTTTTGATAAGATTACAGCATGCACTCAAAGAATTATTGTTTTGAAAAGAGATCTTGCAGATTTGGATCGCGCTTCAGAGATTGAACTTTTAGAGATAAAAGGTCCGGAAAATGTTCAAGAAGCTGAATCATTAGTTGATGAAGAGGAAGAAAATTAATGAAATTGATATTAGGTAGAATTGTTATGGAAAACGGAGCAGTGATTCCGTTTGAATTATATCCGGAATGTAGTCCTATTACAGTTGAGAATTTCGTAAAGCTTGTAAAAGAAGGATATTATAATGGAAAAACTTTCCATCGTTGTATACCGAACTTTGTTTCGCAAGGTGGGTGTCCAAAAGGAGATGGTACGGGAGATTTAGGTTATCATATTGTCAATGAGGCTTTAAAAAGTGATTTGAAACATGTAGAAGGTTCTATGGCAATGGCTCGTGCAATGCATCCTGATAGCGCATGTTGCCAGTTTTATATCTGTCATTGTCCGCAACCGCATTTAGATGGAAGTTATACAATTTTTGGACGAGCAACAGATAATTTAGGCGCTGTTCGAGCTATGCGTAACGGTGATGTGATGGTGAAAGTAGAAATTATTGAGGAATAATTTGAACAATTAAAAAATGATTTATCTTTTTGGATAGATCATTTTTAGTATTACGGTAATATTTAAAAAGGATGGGAAAAAATGATTTATACATTAACAATGAATCCGGCAATTGATTATTATATGCAAATTGATACGGATCTAATAGATGGTGAAGTAAACCGTGCAAATGAAATCCAATTTAAAGCAGCAGGAAAGGGGATTAATGTATCGGTTGTGTTGAATGAATTAAAGATTGATTCGGTTGCAATAGCATTATTAGGTGGGTTTACAGGGTATTTTATTAAAGAGCAATTTGAAAATTATGAACATATGAAAATGATTGAAATTCCGGTGGATGGAATAAATAGAATCAATGTTAAAATTCATCAAAATGATAAAGATCTGCATATCAACGCAAAAGGACCTTATGCCGGAAAAAATACAGAAGAATCAATCTTGTCGTTTTTTAAATGTTTAAATGAAAAAGATTATGTCATGATTTGTGGTAGTATGATGAAAGGATTAGATGAAAGGTTTATTGTAAAAATATCTGAATTAGTTCATAAAAAAGGTGCTAAATTGATAATTGATATGGAATCTTTGTCGTATGAGATTCTAAAAGCATGCAAGCCTGATTTAATCAAACCTAACTTATATGAGTTTAAGCTTATGATAAATAAAGATGATGTAAAGGAAGAAGAATTGTATTTCTATCTCGATCAGATACAAAAAGATGGGATAAAAAATATTTTGCTTTCATTGGGGGCAGAAGGGGCTTTATTGAAAACAGAAAAGAAAAAGTATCGGTTATTCCAAAAAGAGATAGAAGCAATAAATTCAGTTGGGTGTGGTGATGCGATGTTAGCAACATTTATTGGTAAGCTATCCGTTGGTTTGTCTGTTGAAGAGGCCTTAAAATTTGCGGGAGCAGCAGGATGTGCTGTAGTGTCTACTTTTGAAAATTTGACGATGGAAAAGCTTAATTTCTATTTGAATCAAATACATGTTGAAGAAATATAAAAAAATAGTTCTGGTATTTAAAATTTACAGAGCTATTTTTCATGTTCTTTACGTTTATTATAAGAGTAAATACATCCGCAATAATTTTGTTTATAAAGTCCATATTGGGAAGAAAGTTCTACAGAGCGATCCATCCCTTTTTTCTTTTTGAAATCCGAAAAGAAATAACGAGTATTTGGATATTTCCGTGAAAGTTTTTCACCAATTTCATTTAAAACTTCACTATTCTTTTGTCGTGAGATTGTCATGACTGTTGTGAAATAATCAAAATGATTTTTTTCTGCATAAGCATAAGCTTCATCCATTCTTAAAGTATAACATAGTAGGCATCGCTTTCCACATTCCGGTTCATCTTTAAATGGCTTTAATTTTTCTGTATAAGCTTCATTATCATAGAATGGGATAATAAGTTTGATATTAGCATTTTTTTCTTTATTGAATATTTCAACATAGTGAATTAATTCATCTCTTCTTCGTTCATATTCAAAACGTGGATAAATATTAGAATTGTTATAATAAAGTGTAATATCAAATGCTTCAGTTAACCATTCCATGGGAAAACATGCACAAGGAGCACAACATGCATGCATAAGAAGAGATGCTTTTTGATGATTTTCAAGAACTTTGTTTTTTTCATCAAATCCTTTTTGCCACCAATAGCTTTTTGGTCTATTCATTGTTGATGAACATACTATCTCCAAAAGAGAAGAATCGATATTGTCTATCAATTGCCTCTTGATAGGCTTTGAAGATATTTTCCTTTCCGGCGAGAGCGCATACCAACATAACCAAAGTTGATTTAGGTAAATGGAAGTTTGTAATCAAAGCATCAATTGCTTCGTATTTATATCCCGGATAAATGAAGATATCGGTTTCTTCTGTACACGCTTTAAATGTTCCGTATTTTTTCATGACAGATTCAAGGACACGAGTAGAAGTTGTACCAATTGCAATGATTCTTCTACCTTCTTTTTTAGCTAGATTTAATCTTGCAGCTGTTTCTTCATTCATAATAAAGAACTCAGAATGCATATGATGATCAAGAACTTCCTCTGTATCCATAGGCTTAAATGTACCTAGTCCAATATGGAGAGTAACATCGAGTATTTCTACACCTTTTTTCTTAATTTTATCGAATAATTCTTCAGTAAAATGAAGACCTGCTGTTGGTGCGGCTGCACTTCCTTGAACTTTAGCATAGACGGTCTGATAACGTTCAGGATCTTCTAATTTTTCTTTAATATAAGGGGGAAGCGGCGTATTCCCTAATTTTTCCAATATTTCATAAAAAATACCGTCATAGATCATTTTGAATTTGCGAATTCCTTTATCTTGAACTTCGACACATTGTGCCTTGAGCTCTCCTTCTCCAAATAAAATGATAGTATTTAACTTTACAACTTTGGCATTCCCTACTAAGCATTCCCAAATATCATTTTCTTGTTTTAGTAGCAGTACTTCAACATGAGCACCGGTACCTTCTTTTGTACCATAAAGCCGAGCAGGAATAACACGAGTATTATTTCGCACCAAGACATCTCCCGGTTTTAATTGATCAACAATGTCATAAAAATGACGATGCTCAATTTCACCACTGTTTTTATGTAAAATCAGTAATTTTGATTGGGTTCGATCATTTAGGGGAGTTTGCGCAATTAATTCTTTTGGTAAATCAAAATCAAATTCACTTGTTTTCATATTAAAATCCTCTTGAATCGATACTGTTAAGATTGTACTTTTTAAACATTTCATCTTTGAAATCTCCGTATCGATCTTCTTTAATTGCTTTTCTTGCTTCTTCTGCTATATGAATTAAAAAGCGGAGGTTATGAATAGACAGAAGCCGACTTCCTAATCCTTCATTAGCTCGATGAAGATGTCGTAAATAAGACTTTGTATAGTTACGGCAAGTATAACAATCACATTCCGGATCTAGCGGAGATAGATCCATCTCATACTCTTTCTTCTTGATATTAACTCGCCCTTGTGAAGTCATACATGTTCCGTGTCTTGCAATTCTTGTAGGAAGAACACAATCAAACATATCAACATTTCTTAATATTCCTTCTAAGATTGCATCGACACTACCCACTCCCATTAAATAGCGAGGTTTTTCCCAAGGAAGATATTTGACACTATAATCAATCATCCGATACATGCATTCTTTTGATTCGCCAACACTTGTACCTCCAATAGAGTAACCTGGAAAGTCCATTTCGGCTAATGTTTTAGCACTAAGGGCACGAAGATCTTCATATTCCCCTCCCTGAACAATTCCGAAAAGAGCTTGGTCAGCAGGTCTTTGATGAGCCTCTTTACATCTTTTTGCCCAACGGAGAGTTCTTTCCACGCTGTTTTTCATATAATCATAAGTTGCTGGATAGGGAGCACATTCATCTAAGCACATGATGATATCGGCGCCAAGTTTATTTTGAATTTCGATACTTTTCTCTGGAGACAGAAAAAGTGGAGAACCATCTAAATGGCTCTTAAAATGAACACCTTCCTCTAAAATTTTTCTTTGATCGGAAAGTGAGAAGACTTGGAATCCACCACTATCTGTCAACATGGGTCCGTTGTAATTCATAAATTTCTGTAAACCACCGGCATGAGCAATTACATCTTCGCCCGGCCTTAACCAGCAATGATATGTATTGGATAGGATAACACCTGCACCAATTTCTTTAATCTCTTCCGGAGATAAGAACTTGACAGTTGCCTGTGTTCCTACCGGCATGAACATCGGAGTTTCAACATCTCCGTGCGGAGTATGTAAAATTCCGGTACGAGCACCGGTTTGTTTACATACATGCGTAATTTCAAAATGTATAGCTTCTTTCATAAATTTCACCGCTCTTATTTTACCATAAAGAATCATTTTGTTCATCATACTTTCTTCATCAAATTCATAAGATGAGGTGAAAAGGAGTAATATTATATGGAAATTAAACAAGAAGATGGAATTATTGTGATTAAGATCAAGCAATTTTTTAATAAAATTGAATTATTGTGTTTATTAAAGAAACATAAAAAGAATTTAATGAAGATTTATACAGACATTGGATATTATACTTATTTATATCAAAATGGAAAGGATAATCGATCTATAATTGAAGAAAAGTTAAATGAATGCGAAAGAATAATGAAAGATATTCAAGTGATAAAGCATGAGATGAATTTAGACCATCCTGACTATTTTCAAGACAAATAGATGAAATTGTTGTTTGAAAAGGATAAAAGGATTGATACAATATAGGAGAGTTAGAAGGAATAAAATAGGTTATGAAGAAATGTTTATTGATTATCAATCCTGCATCGGGACAAAAGAAAATAAAAAGAAAAGCGGTTGATATTTTAGAGATTTTTAATCGTCACGATTGGGAAGTGAAGGCCTTTGCCACATTGAAGAGAAAAGATGCAAAGAATATTGTAGAGAAACATGGAAGTGAAGCCGATGTAATTGTTTGTTGTGGTGGAGATGGAACATTGAATGAAGTGACTGATGCTGTTTATCATAGTGGATTATCTTGTCCTATTGGTTATATTCCGTGTGGAACAACGAATGATTTTGCAAGTAGTATGAGTATTCCTTTAGAAATTGAAGCGGCGGCTAGGATGATTGTAAACGGAAAAGAATATCAACGGGATATCGGATTATTTAATAATCAGGTTTTTACTTATATCGCATCTTTTGGAATCTTTTCTGATGCATCTTATAATGCACCGCAATCAATAAAAAATTTATTGGGTGGATTGGCATATATTTTAGAGGGAGTAAAAGATGTTGTTTCCATAAAAAGTATTCATACTCGAATTGAAGCAGATGATTCTATATTTGAAGACGATTTTTTGTTTGGTGCTATATGTAATACAACATCGATTGGAGGAATTTTAAAATTAAATAAAGGTAATGTCATTTTTAATGACGGGAAAATGGAAGTTTTATTGATCAAGATGCCTAATAATCCGGTTGCATTAAGAAATCTTTTGTTTCATTTGAGAAAAGCAGATTTTAATGATGAACATATTTTGTTTTTGCAAGCTTCTGAAATTAAAATAACGACCGTGGGGGATACTGCTTACACTTGTGATGGAGAATTTGCGGGAATATTTAAAGAAGTTTTTATTTATGTCAAACAAAATGGAATTACTTTATTAGTTGAATAAGAAATTTGATATTCATTTTTAAAAAGTGTATAATGGCAATGTGAGGATGTCATTATGCGGTCAAAAGTACTTAAAAAAAGAAATATTCCTAAGAATGTGACCATAATCAAGAAGGTGACATTAAAACCGGTTTTTTTGTTGAGTATACCTATTGTTATTTCGGCGGCAATTTTAGTTTTTACATCCATTACAATACTGGGACTTTCATTATTGGGATTGACATCGTTTTTCTTTTTTATTTTACCTAATCATGTGTTGTTTGAGATGACAGAAGAGTTTCTGGTACTTTATAATTGTAAATCAAAAGATGAGTGTACTCTAATCTACTGGGATGAAATTATGAATTATGAATACCGTTATAATAAAACAGGTGCAGATATTTTAATTATTACGATGGAGGATGGAACGATTTATACAAGTGAATGTTTTAGTAGAAATTCGATAATATTATCTTTTAATCAATTTATACCAAATAAAGAAATAAGAAAAAACAAATAGAGGGGAGAAGGTTATGGCTAGATTAGAATGTTGTAAAGATAAAACAGTACATATGGAAGTTGTGAATCAAATTCATTCGAAAATGTTCAGTAACGAGGAATTTGAGGACATGAGCATGTTGTTTAAAATGTTTGCAGATGCAACAAGACTTAAAATCATGAAGGCTCTTCTTGAACATGAAATGTGTGTCTGTGATTTGGCAGAACTATTAAACATGACCCATTCTGCTATTTCACACCAATTAGCATCACTAAAAAAAATGCGCCTTGTGCGCTCAAGTAAAGTAGGGAAAAACGTTTACTATAATCTTGCTGATGAACATATTGAGCAAATAATTTCAACAGCATATATTCATGTAAAAGAATAGATTAGATAAAATGAATAAAGAAAAGGGAGGAAAGGTTATGAATTGGAATGAAGTAATTGAAAATGCAAAGGGAAAGGCAGTTAAATGTCGATTTTGTCCTGAATGTAATGGAATAGCATGTAAAGGTCAGATTCCGGGATTAGGTGGAAAAGGTAGCGGATCATCTTTTATCCGAAATGTTGAAAAGTTAAAAGAAGTTAGAATTAATTTAGATGTTTTAGCAGAGAATCGACCGATTGATACATCAAGTACATTGTTCTCTTATCCTGTTTCTTTGCCTGTCTTTATTGCTCCGATTGCGGGAATCAAGAACAATTATGGAGCAGAATTAAGCGAATCGGATTATACCGAAGCAGTAGTAAAAGGAGCAATTGATGCCGGAACACTTGCATTTTGTGGTGATGGTGTAAATCCAAATATGTTTTTTGAACCGGTAGATATCATTCAGAAATATGACGGGCTGGGAATTTGTACAATTAAGCCATGGAGTCAAGGTGGTATTGATGAGAGAATTAATTACATAAAGGATAAGAAAATTTTTGCTTTGGCGAGTGATGTAGATGCAGCAGGTTTGCCACTTCTTAGAAATGCTCCGTTTCCGGTAGAAAATAAAAGCGTAGAAGCTTTGGCTAAGTTGAAAAAACAAGCACAAGTTCCTTTTATCGTTAAAGGAGTCATGACCGTTGAAGGTGCTTTGAAAGCATTAGAAGCGGGAGCTGACGCAATTGTGGTTTCTAATCATGGCGGACGTGTTTTAGATGATTGTTTAGCAACCATTGAGGTACTTCCAAACATTAAGAAAACGGTTGGAGATAAAATGACTATTTTAGTGGATGGCGGATTTAGAAGTGGAAAAGATGTTTTTAAAGCTCTTGCACTGGGTGCAGATGGTGTTTTGATTGGAAGACCAATCGGACTTGCTGCTATTGGAAATCATGCAGAAGGGGTTACTTTTTATTTGAAAAAAATTCAGTCTGAGCTTGCTGAAACAATGATCATGACGGGATGTAATAAAATTTCAGATATTTCAGAAAAATGCGTTACTGTTCTGAAATAAATGTTGTTCTTCTTTACATGATAGAAGCAATCAGCTATAATTAAGTACACTGGAAGTGAGGGAGTTTATGTCAGAATATGAAAATAATGCCTATTTTTGGCAAAAAGCAGATACTTTGTATCTATCTTCAAAAATTAATTTAACAAAGAAAAAAGGCGAACCTCATACGACTTATAAAAATTTGAAATATCCTGTTGATTTTGGATTTTTATCTGAAACCGGCTCGGAAGGAAATGAAATAGAAGTCTTTATAGGATCAAAAGTAGTTTATAGTGTTGATTCAATGTTAATTGGTGCAGATATTTTAGAAAAATCAATTACAGTGAAGTTGTTATTAGGATGTACGCCGGAAGAAGAGTATGCTATTTTAGATTTTATGAATAAGACGGAATTTCAAAAAACGGTGTTGCTTCATCGTGGAAAAGATATCCCAAATTGGGCAATCACTGATTAGAATGCAAGTTAAAGAGTATTTTCGGTAATTTATATGGAAATACTTTTTATTTTTGAATGAATATTGTAAAATACCAAATAATAGAATTGAAAGGATTGAATAAGATGAAAAAGTTATGTAAAATTTTAGCAATTATGTTAGTTGCGGTATTTGTAATGCAGGGATGTTCCCAAAAGAAGTCACAAGCAAAAGAAGTTGATTTGCATGAACTGCTTACGTCTATTACGGAAAGAGAAAATATGCCTTCAATGATGGAGGTAGAAGCAGATATTTTAACAGATATGTATTATTTCAGTAGTGAAGATGCAAAGCAATATGCAATTGCAATGCCATTGATGAATGTACAAGCAACAGAAATTATTTTGGTTGAAGCAAATGAAGGTCATCTTGATGATGTAAAAGCAGGAATCGAGAAGAGATTACAAAACTTGGATGAATTATGGAGTCGTTATTTGCCGGATCAGTATGAGCTGGTGAAAAATGCACAAACTATTGAAGTAGGAAATTACTATTGTGTAATTATTGCAGAAGATGCGCAAGAACTTGCAAAAAGTGTAAAAGAAGCATTACAATAGAAAGAAGATAGAAAGGGGTGCTGTTATGATACAGTCAGGTGAAAAACAATGATTTTCAGCAGCATCCTTTTTCTTTTTACTTATTTTCTTTTAGTTTTGGGAATTTATTATTGTGTCCCGATTCATTTTAGAAATCTGATTTTATTGATAGCAAGTCTTTTATTTTATGCATGGGGAGAACCGATTTATGTGTTTATCATGGTTTTTTCCATGGTTTTTGACTATTTTAATGGATACATGGTCAATAAATATGCTGAGAAAAGGGAAATTGCAAGAAAGTTTGTGTTACTATCTGTTGTTGGTAATTTGGCAATTTTAGGATTTTTTAAATATTATGATTTTATTGCAACAAATCTTATTTCGTTGGGAATCAATTGGTTAAAACCATTAAATTTAGCGTTACCAATCGGAATCTCTTTTTATACATTCCAAACCATGTCCTATCCGATTGATGTTTATCGTAAATCAGCGTCAGTTCAAAAAAATATGATTTCATTCGGGACGTATGTGACATTATTTCCGCAATTAGTTGCCGGACCTATTGTACGTTACAAAGATATTTCTGATCAGTTAGATAACCGAAAAGAGAATGTAGACCAATTTTATGACGGAATCTTGTATTTTACAAGAGGATTGGCTAAGAAAGTTCTTTTGGCAAACGGTATCGGATCGTTGAGCGATATGATATTTAAAATGGATTTTTCAAGCATTTCTATGATGACCATGTGGTTAGGAGCAATGGCGTTTGCTTTTCAGATTTATTTTGATTTTAGCGGTTATAGTGAAATGGCAATTGGTTTAGGAAAAATGTTTGGATTTGATTTTCCGGAAAATTTCAATTATCCATATATTTCTAAATCGATTACGGAATTTTGGCGCCGTTGGCATATTTCTTTATCAACATGGTTCAGAGATTATGTTTATATTCCTTTAGGAGGAAATAGAAAAGGGAAATTAATAACATTTCGGAATATTTTTATCGTATGGGCATTAACTGGATTTTGGCATGGAGCCAGTTGGAATTTTCTTCTTTGGGGAATCTATTTTGGCACAATTTTAATGTTAGAAAAATCATTTTTATTAAAGGTGTTAGAAAAACTTCCGGTATTTATTCAACATATTTATGCTTTGATTTTAATACTGATAGGATGGATTATCTTTTCGATTACGGAAGTAGCGAATATACCAAATGCACTTTTTGGATTGATTCGTTTTACAAATATATTTGATCAATCTACTTTATGGTATTTATCAAATTATGGTGTATTATTAATTATTTGTTTATTATGTAGTACACCACTATTTTCAAAATTGATGGGAAAAATCAAAAATGAAAATGTTCGTATGGGTTTATCTCTATTTCTTATAATGATAGCACTTGTTTTGTGTGTGGCATATCTTGTCGATGCAAGTTACAATCCATTTTTATACTTTAGATTTTAGGAGGTGAAGAAGATGAAAAGAAAAATACAAAAACTGACAATCGGTTGTTTTTTGTCATTTCTGTTGTTTTTTTCTGTTCTTCATATTTTGCTTCCTGACACGGGATTTTCTCCTAATGAAAATCGATATCTAGAAAAAATGCCTGTTTTCGATTTTTCAACAGTTGTTTCAGGAAAGTTTATGTCGCAATTCACAGATTATGTCCAGGATCAATTTCCTTTTCGGGATATGTGGATTTCTTTGAAAGCAGCAAGTGAACTTATTTTAAATAAGAAAGTAAATAATGGGATTTATGTGACGGAGAACGCATTAATTACACAGTTTGAAGAAGTCGACTTGAACCAAATAAAGAAGAATACCAAATACATTAACCAATTCTCACAGGATTTAAAAATACCTGTTTGGGTGATGATTGTACCAACTATTGCGGAAATTTATCCGGAGAATCTCCCGAAATACAATCTAGAAGTAAGTCAAAAAGAGCTGGTTGATATGATCAAAGGGGATTTGAATGAGAATATTCATTTTATTTCGCTTTTAGAAACATTGTATCTCCATAAAGATGAACCTTTATATTTTATGACAGATCATCATTGGACTATGCGAGGAGCTTACTATGGCTATCAAGCTTTTATGCAAGAAAAGGGATTAGAACAAGGAAGCTTGAAAGAGTATGAACAAAAAGTAGTAAGTGAAAATTTTAAAGGTACATCGTATTCATCAAGTGGTGTATTTTGGCATCCTGGAGATAGAATAGAGGTTTTTACCAAGCCTGAGTTTGAAAACGTAAGTATGGAAGCAGATGGGAAAAAGTATGACTCAATGTTTGTGACTGAAAATCTTGAATTAAAAGATCAATATACGTATTTTCTTGACGGAAATCATGCATTAACTTATTTAAACTCCGCAGAAGGGGAAGGAACTTTGCTTGTAATAAAAGATAGTTATGCACATGATTTTGCTCCATATTTAACTGAAAACTATAAAAAAGTCATTTTAGTTGATCTTCGTTATTATAAGCTTCCTGTTTCTGATTTAATTGAACAGGAGGACATTGATGAAATACTTATTCTTTACAATATAGAAAATTATGCAGAAGATACAAATTTGATGTTTCTTGAATAGAGAGGATCTTTAACTTGATAAAAAAAGGAATACGAATTTTTCAAAAGTTTAATAGTGCAGAAGGCGTGATGTTCACGGCTTCTTTTGCATATTCTTTGCTATTGGCATTGGCTCCTATTCTTACAATTTTTGTCATTGCTTTTCAAGTTACATTGGATTTGAATACGATTACGGATTTTTTGGTTCGATATATTCCAGAAGAATTTGTAATTCCATTTGTAAATTATTTGGAAAGCCAATCATTTTCGGGTTTATTATCTTTGATCATGCTGCTTGCTGCCAGTGTTTATATTGCTTCTAAAAGTGTATATTCATTTTTGTTGATTTCTACTAAGGAAGATGAAATAGAATATGAAACAATCTTTTTGCGAATTCTTTCTGTTCTTTTATTTATCTTGATGATTGTTTTTGTTACGTTCTTATTAATAGTGAGACAGAAAGTTTTTCAATTTCAAAATATTGGTTCGTTTTTATTGTTATTAATATCGTTAGCTTTATTTTATAGATTACTTTCATTTCGCCAATATCCGCTTTATACTTATTTGATTGGAGGACTATTCAGCTCTGTTTCTTTAAGTTTATTAGGGAAGTTTTTTTTCTTTATTGTGGATCATTTTACTTTATATGAAACAAAGTATGGGCCATTGTCTTCGCTTGTTATTTTACTTTTAAGTTGTTACATCATTTCGTGTATTATTTATTTGGGATATTGTATCATTCATAGTTTAATTGAAGACCCTAAAAAGGTTCCTTTGACAAGACATGTTCATTCATTCTATAATACTTTTAATTCATTGTTTAAAAGAAGGTGAAAGAATGAGATTGAAGATTGTTAAGATGGGAATCAATGGGGAAGGAATCGCTTATCAAAATAGGATTCCGATTTTTATACCGGGAACACTAATTGATGAAGAAATTGAGGCGAAAATTACATTTAAAAGTGAACGCTATATGAAAGCGGAATTACTTCGTATTATTAAAACAAGTCCATATCGAATTGAAGCGAAATGTAGGCATCAGTCGTCATGTGGTGGATGTCCACTTATGATTGCCGAGATTCCCCAGCAATTAAGATGGAAAGAAAACCATTTAAAACAAACACTGATTAAATATGCACAAATCAATCCGCAACTGATTGAACCAATTCAAGAGAATCCATATCCTTTTTCATATCGTAATCAATGCAAATTACCTATTGTTAAAAGAAAAGGAAAACTGGTTTGCGGGCTTTATGAAGAAAACAGTAATCATTTAATTCCAATAAAAAAATGTATTATTCATGATGAATTATTGGAAAATTGCCGAAAAGAAATTATAGACATCTGTAATCGCTATCATCTTCCTGATTTTTCTGATGGAAAAGGATTAAGAACTTTAGTTCTTCGTGCAATGAATGAAAAGATTCAAGTAACTTTTGTGAGTGGTAAAATGAATTTGCCTACTCAGTTTATAGAAGATATTTTAAATATAAATCAGGTGGTTTCTGTAGTTCAGAACATCAACACAAATCGAAAGAGCAGAGAGATTTTCGGTAAGGAAACGGTTTATCTTGCAGGTAATGAAAAATTGGAATTTAATATAGAAGGGCTTAAGCTACAATTGTCACCAAATTCTTTTTTCCAACTTAATACAATTCAGTCTTTTGCAATGTTCAATAAGCTTAAAGAATTTATAAAAACAGGAAGTTTGATGGTAGAAGCATATTGTGGGGTTGGTACGATTTCGCTTTTGTTACATGAATATTTTGATGAAATTATAGGAATTGAAATTATTAAAGAAGCAATTGAAAATGCAAAGGTAAATGCATTGAACAATCAAGTAAAGAATTGTCGTTTTATCTGTGGAGATTCAGCGAATGAGTGTGAAAAAATCGTCTCTAAAAAAGAAATTGATTGCTTAATAGTTGATCCTCCAAGAAGTGGTTTAGATGATAAAATGATTCATATGATTCGATCGGTGAAAATTAAACAGATTTTCTATATTTCATGTAATCCATCTACTTTAGCAAAAAACCTTTCACAATTAAAAAATGAGTATGAAGTTGAAAGAATAATTCCATATGATATGTTTACTCATACTCCGCATATTGAAACAATTGTCATATTATCATGTAAAAAATAAAAAGAGGAAAGTTGTCTATGAAAGATGAAATTTTAAAAATGGAGAAAAGTTTTTTTAAATTGAAATACATAAAAGACAAAGAATGGTTGAATAAAGCAATTCATGATGACTTTTTGGAATGTGGAAAATCCGGTTATTTATTCAATAAAAAAGATACAATAGAGGCTTTATTATCTTGTGAGGAAGACCGTGATATTGAAATATACAATTTTGAAATTCAATATATGGATGAAAACACATATTTAGTTCATTATATTACTATATCGGAAGGTTTTTTATTTTATCGAACTTCAATTTGGAAGATGGAGGGATTTTTAAGGCTTTATTATCATCAAGCCTCAAGATTTAATCAAAGTGTTAAACTGATAAAATCTTGATTAAAAATAGATAGTTTTAATTGATAGAGATAAAAAGATGTACCATCTTCAATTAGTTGATGGTACATCTTTTTGGGAGGGATACTTAATGGATATAACAAAAAGAGAAATAACAAAAATTTCAAGAAAATTGGATGTTATCTTTGAGGTATGTAAAAATTAGAGTATTACATAATCAGGAATATGTAAGATTTCTTGAATGGCTGTTGAATGAATGGATAAAGAAGAGTTTGCGAGAAATATATAAGAAATGAAAAGAAGAAAGAATTGCTCGATTTCCAAATATGATAGAAAAATGGAAGGTGCTCTTAGGGAGGAAATTTAATTATGTGGTTTGTGTTTGCTATCTTATCTTGACTTCTATTTTGGCAAAAATAGGGATTGAAGGAGTTAATTCCAATCTTACAACAGCATTACGAATCGTTGTTGTTTTATTGATGGCGTGGAGAATGGTATTTATTACAGGGACATAAAATAGAATAACAACTATTGACTGTATGTTGATAGGGAGCGGGACATTATTTATGGTTTTATAACAGTGGATTTCTGGTTTGAAAGTTTAGTGGAAAAAGAAAAAATAATGATTTTAACTAATATGAGAGTACTTTTTTAATATAATTTAAAAGTGATTGCGCTTACAATCATAAAAAAAGCCAAAAAGACTATTTTTTTAAAGGAAAACATGTTAAACTCATGGAGTATTTTAGAAATGAGGTAGAAAATATGAAATTAACATTTGATGCTTACTGTCAAATCATTCGTAATAAAAAAGTTGCTGCTCACGAAAAAGGAATTTTATATATCGAAATTAATGCCGGTGATCTTTTAGATGAATGTGAGCCTAAAGTTGCCAATGTAAAAACAGTATGTGCTGCTTTGATTGA
Organism: uncultured Erysipelotrichaceae bacterium; assembly: GCA_949744505.1. Taxonomy (GTDB): domain Bacteria; phylum Bacillota_I; class Bacilli_A; order Erysipelotrichales; family Erysipelotrichaceae; genus CATJXY01. The sequence goes on from CATJXY010000043.1 coordinate 111,285, forward strand.
TGAACTTTTAGAAGGTGATTATATCGTTAGTGGTACAAAAACAACAAAGAAGCTAACTGTACGCTATTATTGCGATAATTTGCATCCTTCAAGAAGAAAACTTGCTGACTGTGAATAACCACAGGTTTATTCTTGCAATTCTAAGGTGAAAGTGCTAAGATATTAGCACGCGAAAGTGGCGGAATTGGCAGACGCGCATGCTTCAGGCGCATGTTCTTTGGAGTGAGGGTTCGAGTCCCTTCTTTCGCACCAATCAAAAAAATAACCCTATTTATAGTGCCGTATAGCTTTTAATAAAATGGCTTAAAATAGGGCTTTTTTATATCCTCTTTATTTGAATCATTAATTTCGTTTTTGATACTTTTTTTGTATTTCTTATTGAATTATGCCAAATTATTTTTTGATAATAATGTATTTCTTTTTGTATTATCTGCTCTTGCATACTCATAAATTTTAGTGGTATGTCCATTAGTTTCATTACGATATGTGTATTCTATCGTGATAAAATTAAGTCAGTTGAAAATCTATGGCAACAACGTGATTATTCAATTCAATGATGTAAAGATTTTTTACATGTTTTAAGACAGCAGATTCATAATAAGAGTAATCATTACTTCTTTTTCAACAGGTAATGATTCGGCAATCATTAAAGTGATCGCAACAAGTGTAGAATTGCTTATCCGTTTATTATTATCTTTGTTTAAAGCATTGTTTTTGTATAGAAAGTGTAAAAATACAGAAGTGGCAATTCTTTTACATCCATCTACAAATGGATGATCTTTAATTAGAAAATAGAGCAGATTAGCTGCCTTTTCTTCTAAAGAAGGGTATATCTCTTTACCAAAAGCTGTTTGAAAGATAGTTAATAAGATTCCCTCAAACTTGCCTTTTTCTTTTTCTACACCAAATACATCAGATTTACTTGTATATTCCATTCTATCAATAAGTTCTCTGCATTCTGTATAAGATATTGGAGTGGTAGAAAGAGTCCCTTTTGGTTTAGACAAAACTTGATGATCATAATCATCTAATAGGGATAGAGCAGATTCATATTCTTGAATGACATGGAGGATATCTTGATGTTCAATATCCAGTGAATGAGCTAACATTTTAGATTGAATTTGAACAGTTTTATTGAGAATCTCAATTCTTTTTTCGTTTACTGCGATTCCTTTTACCATGTAATCTTTTAAGATAGAGGTTGCCCATTTTCTGAATTTGATACCGTTTTGAGACTTAACACGATATCCAACACTCAAAATCATATCTAAGTTGTAGTATTCTATATTTCGAGTTACTGTTCGATTTCCTTCTTTTTGAACTGTCGCAAATTTTGCGACAGTTGAAGAATCTACCTCTTCATGTAATGCGTTGTTTATATGCTTACCAATGGTTTTTATGTCTCTATCGTATAACTTAGCTATTTGTTCACGATTTAACCACACTGTTTCATGATTCTGTGATACAGTCACATCTAATTTTAATGCACCATCTTCAAATTTAATTATTTCATTTGTCATTCGCTATTTCTCCATTACATAAAATGTTATTAATTAGGTCTTCTCTTTTATATATTTGGATTACGAATGTTAATTCCTTTATTTCTATGATTTTTTGTTGATTATTATTAAAACTTATGTAAAACTAACATAAATTTCTGATAAAATAGTTAAGAAAATTATAAGAAAATTTTCAGTGACTTTTTTTTATTAATCCGCTATTATTAATGGAGGAAATGAGGAGTGAGCTAATTTGATAGAGAGTATTCTTTTAAAAATAAGTCATATTCAAAACTCAGAAACGATTCATGTGCAATTTTGGAATTTAGTTGAAAAATTAATCAGTGAGTCAGAATTAATAAGTACGTCTGCTTTTATTCAGCATGGAAATACTACTGTTCTTTTACATAGTATTGCAGTGGCATATTATAGTTATCTGATTGCATCTGCTTTGAGAAGAGACTTATTTAGATCGGAGTTGATTACAGGGGCTCTTTTTCATGATTATTTTTTGTATGATTGGCACATTCGTGATAAAAGCCATCGTTTACATGGATTTTATCATCCTAAAAAAGCATTAGAAAATACGCAGAAAATTATTAACCTGACAGATCGAGAACAGAATATTATTTGTAGGCATATGTTTCCTTTAACATTAATTCCTCCGAAGTATTTCGAGAGTGTATTAGTGTGTGTTGTAGATAAAAGTTGCAGTGTTTATGAAACATTTAAAAAGAATGCATATCCAAAATTAGAAGAACAAATAGCAATCAAAGTGGGTCAAAAATAAAAATGTTTTGAAAGAAGGAGAAAATATGGAAAGTGCTAGAAAAACAATCAATGAACTATTGGTAGATATTTTCGATACAATATTATTTATCGAAGAGCGTTATATAAAAGCACATGGTGTAAAGCTTTCAATGACTGAGATCCATATTTTAGAAAATATTGAAAAGAGTCACTCAAAAATGATGACGGAAGTAGCTCGTTTGCAAGGAGTAACATTAGGGACTTTATCAGTTGGAGTAAGCACACTTGTTAGAAAAGGGTATATATATAAACGAAAAGATCCAAATGATAAAAGACTGGTTATGCTAGAACTTTCAGATTTAGCTAAAGAAGTTTTAGAGATTCATCATCATTTTCATGAGAAATTGATTGATGCATGTGTTCGAGATATGCATTTGGAAGAGGAAAAAGCAATGATAATCGGATTGCAGAAGATTGTGGATTATTTTAAAGCTGAGCTTTATCATAGTGAATTGTATGATCAAGACGATATAAAGTAAATAATTTCGAGGCAAGAGCCTCTTTTTTATTGTACTATATTCCATATTTTAAATATATTTATCATAATTGAAAATCATAGTAGTATCTTATATAATTTATTTATCAGAAATTGTATGATTTTAATTTTTTTCAAGGAGGTAAAAAATGAGAATAGTTGAAAATCCAAATCGTTCGCGATTAATCGCAGCTGCAACAAAAAGAATACCGTGTGATTTAACAATAAAGAACGTTAAATTGGTCAATGTCCTTACCGGAGAGATATATCCTGCGAATGTTGATATTTTAGATGGAGTCATCGTACATGTCCAATCAAATAAAGAATGTGATTCAAATGCTTTGCATACCTATGATGGGAAAGGGCGCTATTTGATGCCTGGTTTTGTTGATATTCATATGCATATCGAGTCTTCTATGATGACACCGGAAAATTTCGGAAGAGAAGCCATTTTGCATGGAACAACTACTGTCGTTGTTGATCCACATGAAATTGGAAATGTGTGTGGATCAAAGGGGATTGCTTATATGTTGGAAAATGCTAAAAAATCACCGGTGCGTCAATTTAATTTAGCTCCGTCTTGCATCCCCGCTGATTCGGAATTTGAAACTTCGCCTTATCCTATTCATGCTAAACAAATGAGTGAAATATTAGAGATGGAAGGGGTATTTGGAATTGCCGAAGTGATGAATTATGATGCAGTAATTCAAGATCGCTCTTTTATGCATGAAATTTTAAATGAAGGGCACAAACGTAATGTTGTTATCCAGGGACATTGTTCCGGTGTACATGGTAGAAATCTTTCCGCTTATCATCTTGCTGGAATTATGAATACACATACTGTTTCTAATGGAGAAGATGTAAAAGAGTGTATGCGTATGGGAATGCACGCTAATATGCAATCGTCATCTTTATCAAAAACTCATTTGCTCAAAGAGATGGTTGAAGGGACAAGAGGGATGAGATATTCTGATTTTTTATCAGTATGCACGGATGATGTTCATGCCAAAGACATGCATGAAAATGGACAAATAAACGCTATTTTGAAGCAACTTTTTGATCTTGGTGTGGATAAAATGGATGCAATACGTTGGTGTACTTATAATCCTGCAAGGGAAACAGGATTTGAAGATTTAGGAGCTGTTGCGGTCGGATATGTAGCCGATCTTCAATTGGTAGAAGAATTGGATGGCCGGGATCCATCGGCTGTTTTTGTTGGTGGGAAACAAATGGTTGAAAATGGAATATTACTACTTCCGCCTGTAGAAAATCTTGAAAAAATACCATTCAGTGAAACTATAAATCTTGATGAAATAAAGCCGGAAGATTGTTTTTTGAAAGTGTCGGATGAGAATTGCGAAGTTGCAGTTGTAGAGTGTAAAAATCGAAATCGCATGCAGTTTGAAATCTCATGGGAGAAATTACCAATCAAAAAGGGTGCTGTAGATATTAACGATCATTTGGATTATTGCTATGTTGCCGTCTTTAATCGCTTTGGTTTAAAAACGAAATGTATTGCCGTATATCATGGTTTTGGTTTGAAGTCGGGAGCAATGGCAACAACGATTTCTCATGATTGTCATAATATTATTGTTGCTTATCGAAACCCGGCTGATGGAGCTCTGGCAGTAAATCGTCTAAGAGAAATAAGTGGTGGAATTGTTGCAGTAAATGAAGGTTCCGTTATTGGAGAAGTTCAACTTCCTGTTGCTGGATTGATGTCCATTCTTCCGTGTGTAGAATTAGTAGAAAAATTAGATAAGGTTTCTGAAAAGTTGAAGATGATTTGGGAAGAAGAAAGTCCGTCCTTACTCAAGCTTTCTCTTTTAACGCTAACTGTTCTTCCTAGTATTGCGATAACAGATACAACATTAGTAGATGGAGCTAAACGGGAAAAAATTCCATCCATACGTGTAAAATAATTAGTTGTGGATATTTAATGAAAATGATTCGATTTTTAAGTCGAATCATTTTTTAGTATTTGGTAAAGTACAACATAATTTTAATGATGGCAAAGAATATTTGTTACATTCTCCCATCAGTAACTATATGTTCAATTCCTGTATGCTCAGTATCAAGATACTCTTTTATAAAGCTTGGGAATATTTTGTGATTCTCTAAATCTTTAATAGGTATCCAATACATTTCTTCTTTCACTTCATGTGTATAACTATTACTATGAAGTTCTTGCGTTCCTTTTGGCTTCATAAAAAAGTATAAACAAATTTCGTGACAATTCAATTTTTTTAGTGTTCCATTACTCTTATTAAAGAAGTTTTCATGAATAATTGCTAAATGGTCTATTTCATAATAAATACCTGTTTCTTCAAAAACTTCTCTTATTACCGCATCTTCTGCGGTTTCTCCCATCTGTACAGCGCCACCTACTGAGTATAGATAATTTACATTTTTATTTCCTACGAAAAGAATGCAGTTATTTTCTATAATTAATGCAGCAGAGCGATATCTGAACCAATTATTCTCTTTCTTAAAATCACAGTCATACATAGAGTGTTATCTTTTCTTGATGAAAAATATTTTATAAATTATATCATTAAAAAAAGTTTCTTTCTATCCATACAAGAACTTATATCTATTAGTTGAATATTTTTTCATATCTTTTTAATTTATTTCAATATAAGAATGAAGACAAACAGGAAAAAATGAGAATGTATTCAAATTCATCTTAAAAAGGAAAATTGCATCTTTATTTATGAAAATGAATGCGATATAATATATGTGCAATAAATAACATTAGGAGGATTATTGTAAATGCCAAATATTATTAGTGTTTATGCCCGCGAAGTTATTGATTCACGTGGCAATCCAACCGTAGAGGTTGAAGTTACTACAGCATCTGGTGCATTCGGTCGTGCCATGGTACCATCCGGTGCTTCTACAGGTGAAAGAGAAGCTTTGGAACTTCGTGACGGTGATAAGACTCGTTTCGGAGGAAAAGGAGTTACTAAAGCAGTTGAAAATGTAAATACTCTTATTGCACCTGTTGTACTAGGTATGGATGTTACAGATCAGAATGGAATCGATAAAGCAATGCTTGCTTTAGATGGTACAGATTTCAAATCTAAATTAGGAGCAAATGCAATTTTGGGTGTATCTATGGCTTGTGCTCGTGCAGCTGCTGATTTCTATGGAATTCCTCTATATAAGTACTTTGGAGGATTCAATGGTAAAACATTGCCTGTTCCAATGATGAACGTATTGAATGGTGGAGCTCATGCAGACTCTACAGTAGATTTCCAAGAATTTATGATCATGCCTGTTGGTGCTAAGAGCATTAAAGAAGCTTTGCGTATGGGATCAGAAACATTCCAAAATCTTCGTAAAGTTCTTAAAGGTAAAGGTTATAATACAAACGTTGGTGATGAAGGTGGTTTCGCACCAAGTTGTGTTGAAGGAAATGAAGAACCATTGAAATTGATTGTTGAAGCTATCAAAGCTGCTGGATATGTTCCTGGAAAAGATATTTGTATTGCCATGGACGTTGCTGCTTCAGAATTCTATAATCCTGAAACAAAGAACTATGATCTTGAAAAGAGTGGTCAAGGAACAAAGACAACTGATGAAATGATCGATATGTATGCTGAGTGGATTGAAAAATATCCAATCGTTTCTATCGAAGATGGTCTTGGAGAAAGAGACTGGGACGGATGGAAAAAGCTTACAGATCGTCTTGGAAGCAAAATTCAGCTTGTCGGTGATGACTTGTTCGTAACAAATCCTAGAATCTTAAAAGAAGGTATTGAAAAAGGTATCGCAAATTCTATCCTTATCAAAGTTAATCAGATTGGTACTTTGACAGAGACTTTTGATGCTATTGAAATGGCTAAGAAAGCAGGATATACTTGTGTAGTTTCTCACCGTTCAGGTGAAACAGAGGATACAACAATTGCTGATATCGCAGTTGGTTTGAATGCTGGACAAATTAAGACAGGTTCTATGAGCCGTACAGACCGTATCGCTAAATACAACCAGTTGCTTCGTATTGAAGATCAATTAGGTGATGTTGCTGAATACCAAGGAATGGATTGTTTCTACAACGTTAAATAAGCAGAAAATAAAAAACAAAGGGTGTCGAGATGAAAGTTTCGACACTTTTTATTTTCACATTGACAGTATGGCTTATAAACGATAAAATCATTGACAAAGAAAAGGAAAAAATATGATTGAAAATAAAGGAACGATTAGACTTGAAAATGAAAAATTAATTTTAAGAAAGTTTGAAATACCCGATTGCAAAGAATTTTTTGAAGGGATACTGCAAGATCGAAAGCTACAAAAATATTACATGATTCCATATAAAAATGAATTAAAAGAGGCTAAAATTTTTTTAGAGAATGTTATAAAAAGATATGATGAAGATGGATTTTATTGTTGGGCGATTGAGGAAAAAGAGACTCATAAGTTAGTAGGAATGATCAATGTTCCGGAAAGAAATGATTCATTTTATTCTTGTGAAATAGGATATTGTATAATTCAATCTTTTCGTCAAAAAGGATATGCTTCTTTAGCATTAAAAATGGTTATTGAATTTATGAGTTCTATTGGATTTCATCGCATTACAGGAGGCACTTTTTTAGAGAATGAAATAAGTGGTAAAGTGATGGAAAATGTAGGAATGAAAAAAGAAGGAATAAGAAGAGATGAAGTTTTTTATCAAGGGAAATTTCATGACGTTGTAGAGTATATTTGGATCAATGAGGAGTAAAAAATGATTAAACTATGTGCAAGTGATATGGATGGAACATTGCTGAATAATCAAGGGCAGCTTAGTTCATATACAATTGAGGCGATGAAAGCAGTTCAAGAAAATGGCATTATATTTGTTGTAATAACCGGAAGAGCAGATGAAGGGGTTGAGCTGCTCTTGGAAAAAAGCAAAGTCAATTGTTACCGCATTGTTATGAATGGAGCACAAATCAAAGATCTTAACAAGAATTTGTTATATGAAAAAACAATTCCTTTTGATCAAATCGAGATTTTTTATGAAACATTAAAAGACAGTGGGTTTGTATATTCTTTTTATGGAGAAAATTGTCGGTATACTTTTTTTACAATCGATGAGCATCGAATAATTGATGAACGATTAACTAAAACTAAGATGCCGGATAAAAGATATGCTCATTTTTATCAGATTCATTCAGTGGAAGAACTTCGTAAAAAAAAGATTTTTAAAATGGAAGCAAGATGTGAAAATTTAGAAAGGATTGCACCGTTAAGAGATAAACTAAGCAAGAGTACTAATTTGAATGTTACATCGGCAGTTCATTTTAATGTTGAGGCAACGCACAAAGAAGCGAATAAAGCCATGGCATTAAAAAAGCTTTGTGAGATGTTAAATATTTCCGAAAAAGATGTGGCAATATTTGGAGACGGTTTAAATGATGAAATTCTTTTTCAGAATTTCGCTGAAACCTATGCAGTATCTAATGCCTGTGAAGAAGTTAAAAAACTTTCTAAATATAAAATTGGCAGCAATGATAGTGATGCAGTTGCAAAAACTCTCTTTTCATTTATTCTATCAAAAGTTTAAGCAGGATTATTTCCTGCTTTTTTAAGTTTTATAAAATAAAACTCATTTATGGATAAAATATTTCATACAATGATGTTGGAGGAAATCGTATGATTTATTTTGAAAAAATGCAAGCCATGGGGAATGATTTTATATTTATAAAAGAAGCAGATTGTGAATATAAAGATTATTCTGAACTAGCAAAGACATTATGTAAACGATATTTTAAAATCGGAGCAGATGGTTTGGTAGTAGTTCATAAAGATCCATTAGAAATGAAAATATTTAATCAAGATGGAAGCAAAGCCGAAATGTGTGGAAATGCAATGAGATGTTTTATAACATTAATTAAAAAATGGAAGTGGGAGAATTCAGATTCTTTTGAAATAATTTGTAATGAAGAAAAATATCAGTGTATGTATAAAGAAAATCAAAATAGTGTCTTTTTTCCATCTGTTTCATATCAATTAAACGGATTAAAAAATAACGAAAATGAATCCGTTGGTAAAGAACTAAATGTCTATGGAGTTCATGTGCCATGCACGATCGTAAAAGCAGGATGTCTTCATACAATTGTATTTGATGATCTTGATTTATATAGAAATATAGCATTTGATATCAGTAATCATCCATTATTCAAAGCCGGATGTAATGTTGATTTTGTTCAAATATTATCTGAAAATCGAATCAAAGTAATAACATATGAACGTGGAGTGGGATTTACCAAAAGCTGTGGAAGTGGGAATGTGGCAAGTGCATATGTTGCGAAAAATCTTTATCAATTGAAGAAACAGATCCAAGTTATAAATGATGGAGGACGTTGTGAAGTAACTGTAGAAGATGGGGGAGCATGGATAAGTGGAACTTGTGAGAATGTATTTAGTGGAATGATAAATATTGAATGAGGAAAAACAATGAAAAGTGAAGAATTAATTCGTCTAATCAGTGAAAGTAAGAAAAAATCTCCAATCAAAGTTTTTTTACAATGCAAGAGAAATATTGAGTTTGTGAATTGTAAGAGTTTTGGAAATGAAATGAAGATTTTAATCGGAGATTATGAATCAATCATGCCTCAAATCAGACAAGTTGAAAATGAAATTGATGAAATATTTATTGAACAAAGTGCACAACATTCGGCACTGGAACTGAGTGATCTTTCAAAATTTAATGCTCGTATTGAACCCGGAGCTATTATTCGTACAGAAGTTAAGATAGCCAATCATGCCATTATCATGATGGGAGCAGTCATTAATATCGGAGCAGAAATTGGAGAAAACACAATGATTGATATGAATGCTGTTATCGGCGCTCGTGCAATAATAAAGAGAGATTGTCATATTGGTGCAGGCGCAGTCATTGCCGGAGTAATTGAACCGCCAAGTGCTCAAAGTACCATAATTGAAGAAAGTGTTCTTGTTGGTGCTAATGCGGTTGTTTTAGAAGGAATTCATGTCGGAAAAAATTCAGTTATAGCAGCAGGGTCTGTGGTAGTAAATGATGTTGAGGAGAATACTGTTGTTGCCGGAATTCCGGCTCGCTTTATAAAATTTAAAGATAAAAAGACAAATGATAAGACACAACTGATCGAATCTTTGCGCAATTTAACAAAATAGCATAGTTTATCATTTTAAAATATGCTAAAATTAAATTAGTACAAGGAGATTATTATGGATGAAATATATGTAATCGGGCATAAAAACCCGGATACTGATTCAATTTGTTCAGCATTGGCTTATGCTGATTTGAAACAAAAAATGGGAGTTAATGCAGTTGCCATTCGATTAGGACCATTGAATGAAGAAACTAAATTTGCCATTAAGTATTTTGATGTAGAAGGTCCGCTCCTTATGAAGGATGCACGCTGTCGTATCAAGGATATTGCGATGGATTATGCATCTACCATTACCAAAGATACAACTGCGAAGGAAGCTTGGAGCTTGCTTTTTAAAGCGCGGAATAAATCTTTGTTTGTAGTGGATGATGGGAAATTAATCGGTATTGTTTCGACAAGTAATTTGGCAAGTACAAGAATGATGAATAATGTACAACTGGAAAGATTGATGAGTACATCTACTTTAAATTCCATTGCAAAAACAGTGGAAGGAAAAGTTGTTTTTCGTAGTTCGGATTTTCATCATAATGGAAAAGTTTATATTGTTACACTTGTAGAAGGGGTTCAATTTAAGCCGGATTTTGAAAATGCGATTACAATTTTAAGCGATGGAATGGAAAAACAAATTCAGACTCTTCAAGAAGGATGCAAATGCATGATTATTACATGTGGTGAACATGCGGATAAAGAAGTGCTTCGATTGGCAAGAGAAAAGGATTGTGCAATTATCGAAACGGATTCAGATACGATGAAAGTGGCAAGATCAATTTATGATGCTTTTCCGGTATCAGAAATCATGAGTAAGCAATTGGTCACATTTAATGATAATGAATTTGTAGAAGATGTTTCTCAAAAAATTAATAAGAGCCGTTTTAGAAGTTATCCGGTATTAAATGAAAAAGGAAACCTGGTCGGTGCTATTTCTCGTTATCATATTCATAATTATGAAAAGAAGAAATTTATATTGGTAGACCATAGTGAAAGATCACAATCTATTGATAATATTATGAGTGCTGAAATCATGGAAATTGTCGATCATCATCACATTGGAAATATTCAAACATCCTATCCGATTTATTATCGAAATCAAAAATGCGGTTGTACATCTACAATTATCTATCAATTATACAAGGAACATATTATCGTTCCGAGTCGCAAAATGGCTGCGATGATGATGAGTGCAATTATTTCTGATACTTTATTATTCAAATCTCAGACAACGACCCAATTAGATATTGATGCGGCCCATGAATTGGCGGATTTAGTCGGAATCGATCTTGAAAAGTATGCAATGGAAATGCTGAATGCTTCTGTTGCGCTGAAAGATACAGATTTTTCTAAAATTATTAATCGTGATTTGAAAACTTATTCGATTGGAAAATATAAAGTAGGCATTTCACAGACAAATTATAGTAATATTGAAGATATTCAATTAATTTTAAAGGATTTTAAAGAAGAGTTGGTTAGTCAACAAGAAGATGGCGGATATGATTTACTGATCATGATGTTTACGCATGTTATGGCAGAAGGAACAATGTTTGTATATAGCGGTCCTTTATCTTATATCATGGCAGATGTTGTCAAAACAGTAACGGAAGATGATACCGGATTTGATTCGGATTTGATTTCAAGGAAACAACAAGTCATGCCTAAAATTTCATCTATATTAGAAAGTATATAGAAAATGATGAAAAACATAATGTAAGGGCTTGCGTGAATTCTAAAAATAGAGTAAAATGAAATCAATAGCAGGAGGAGTTATTTATGAAACAAGTATCAGTATTGGTAATTGACCCAGTAGGTCTTCATGCACGTCCGGCAACTGTTGCCGTGAATGCTGCAAGCAAATTTAAAAGCGAAGTAAAGGTTACTTATAAAGGACGCAGTGTTAATATGAAATCCATTATGGGCGTTATGTCTCTTGGTATTCCTACACAATCTGAAGTTGTAATTTCATGTGAAGGTGAAGACGAAGATACAGCTGTAACAACAATTGAAGAAGTTCTTCGTACACAAAAAGTCATTGCTTAGATCTTAAACAGCAAGTGAAAAAGAAGGCTAAGCCTTCTTTTTTTCTTAGACAGGAGGAAATATGATCGAAAAAAACTATCGTCGCTGGTTGGAAAGCGAAAATACAGATGCAACATTGAAAAAAGAACTTGAAGGAATGAATGAAATTCAAAAAAATGATGCATTTTATACAAATATAGAGTTTGGAACAGCTGGTATGAGAGGAATTCTTGGAGCCGGAACAAATCGTATTAATATCCATACCATCAGAAAAGCAAATGAAGGATTCGCACAATATATTGAATCAAATGGTGCTGATGCAGTTAAAAGAGGTGTGGCTATTGGCTATGATAATCGTCATATGAGCAGTGAATTTGCAATGGAATCTGCTAAAGTTTTGGCTTCTCATGGAATTAGAAGCTATGTATTTGAAAGTCTTCGTCCTACTCCGGAACTAAGTTTTGCAGTGAGATACTTAAATTGCTTTGGTGGTATTATGATTACCGCTTCTCATAATCCTAGAGAATATAATGGTTATAAACTATATGATGAAACCGGATGTCAATTGATTCCGTCTTTAGCAAAGCAAGTAATTGACCGTGTTAATGCAATTGAAGATGAATTATCAATCAATCCAATTTTAAATGAAGACCAGCAAAAGCTGATTACTATGATTGGAAAAGAAGTAGATGAAGCTTATTATGAAAAAGTTTTGTCTATACAATTAAATCCGGATGTTAATAAAGAATCTATTCATCTTGTATTTACACCGGAACATGGAACAGCTAATATTCCGGTAAAAACAGTTTGGACACGTGCCGGATATCATTTCACAGCTGTTGAAGAGCAATGTACACCGGATCCTGATTTTTCAATGACAAAATCACCAAATCCGGAAGAACCGGCTGCATATGAGTTGGCATTAAAATTAGCAAAAGAGAAAGATGCGGATATCATCCTTGTTTGTGATCCGGATGCAGATAGAATGGGAGTGGGGGTAAAATACCAGGAAGAATATGTAGTATTAAGTGGAAATCAATCCGGTTCGGTTTTGATAGAATATATTTGTTCACAATTAGTAGCTCATCATAAAATGCCAAAGAACCCGGTTATGTTTAATACTGTTGTTACTTCTGACTTAGGAGAAAAAGTGGCAGCTAAATATGGTGTTGAAACTGAAAAGACATTAACTGGATTTAAATTCATCGGAGAAAAAGTGGCGAAGTATGAAAAGAATCATGAGAAAAATTATGTCTTTGGGTATGAAGAAAGTTATGGATCTTTAATTTCTCCATTTGTACGCGATAAGGATGCACCGCAGGCTTGTTTGATGTTGGCTGAAGCCGCATGTTTTTATAAAGCACAAGGAAAGACACTTGTTGATGTATTAAATGACTTATATGAAGAACTCGGATTTTATAAAGAAAGTCAGACTTCACTTACTTTAAAAGGTCAAGAAGGTGCAGAACAAATCAAAGCAATTCTCAGCAATCTTCGTCAAAACAAACCAACAGAGTTTGCGGGTACAAGCGTTGTAGCTTGGGAAGATTACAATGAAGCGCAAATGTTTAAAAATGGTGAAGTTAGTGACTTGGTTGGATTTACAAAATCAGATGTTTTGAAATTTTACTTGGAAGATGGAAGCTGGATTGCTATCCGTCCAAGTGGCACAGAACCAAAATGTAAATTTTATTATTGCATTAAAGGAACGAGCAGTTTGGATGCAGAAAAGAAAACTGTGGCTTATCAAAAAGCCGTACAAGACAAAATTGCATAATTTAAGAGTAAAACACAAGGATTTCCTTGTGTTTTTTTTATGCATTCGATAAAATTAAATTATCCGGAGGTCGCTATGACTATGAATAATCAAGAAATAATTAAGAAGTTTCATGAAGGGCATTGTACAAATGCATATGAGGTATTTGGAGCTCATTTGAAAAAAGAAAATGGGAAAAAAGGTGTAATTTTTACTGTTTATGCACCTCATGCGAAGGAGGTTCAAGTTGTTGGACCTTTTAATAGGTGGTTTGGTGAAAATCATAGATTGATTAAAGATCATGAAAGTGGTGTTTTCAGTCTTTTTGTAGAGGGAGCAAAAGAAAATGACTTATATAAATATTTGATTTGGGATGAGAATGGAAAATATCATGAAAAATCAGATCCTTATGGCTATTATTCCGAGAGAAGACCGGCAATTGCTTCAATAGTTGTTGATTTAGAAAAATATAAATGGCAAGATAAAAAATGGATGAAAGAGAGAAGTCGTAATTTTGATAAGAAAATGAATATCTATGAGGTTCATGCCGGAAGTTGGAAAAGAAAAGATTTCTCTTCTATTGAAAATGTAGTTGAAAGAGATAAAATGGAAACTTATACATATCGTGAGTTGGCAGAAGAGTTAATTCCATACGTGAAAAAAATGGGATATTCTCATATTGAATTTATGCCATTGAATGAACATCCTTTTGATGGTTCATGGGGATATCAAGCTCATGGGTACTTTAGTGCAACATCTCGTTATGGGTCTTGTGCTGATCTAATGTATCTTATCGATCAATGTCACCAAAATGAGATTGGTGTGATTTTAGATATGGTTCCGGTACATTTTGTAAAAGATAACTTTGGGTTGGCTTATTTTGATGGTTCTCCGTTATATGAGTATGGTAAAGAAGAAGATGCGAATAGCGAATGGGGAACATTGAATTTTGACTTGTGGAAAGAAGAAGTGCGTAGTTTTCTTTTATCCAGTGCTTGTTTTTGGTGTGAAAAATATCATTTTGATGGTATTAGAATGGATGCCGTGAGCAACATTATCTATTGGGGAGGAAATAAATCTCGGGGAGAAAATCAAGGAGCATTGGATTTTATACGCCGTTTCAACTATAACATCCATAAAGAATTTCCGTCTGTAATGACAATTGCAGAGGACTCAAGTGATTTTTATGGGGTTACACACTCCACCTTGGATGGTGGTTTGGGATTTGATTACAAATGGGATTTGGGATGGATGAACGATACATTGAAGTATTATAAAATGGACCCGATTTATCGAAAATATCATCAACAATTAATTAATTTCTCTATGTTTTATTATTATCAGGAACGATTTATCTTGCCTTTTTCCCATGATGAAGTTGTTCATGGGAAATGTACGATCGTAGATAAAATGTGGGGGAATTATGAGCAGAAATTTTCTCAAGCTAGAAATTTAGCTGCTTATATGATGACTCATCCGGGTAAAAAATTGAATTTTATGGGGAATGAATTGGGGCATTTCAGAGAATGGGATGAGAAAAAAGAACTTGATTGGTTTCTGTTGGAATATCCTGTTCATGATTCTTTTTATCACTATATCCGGGATTTGAATAAACTATATAATGAGCATCCATGTTTGTATCAGAAAGATTATGATTCTTTATCTTTTAAATGGATTGATGCGGATAATGCGGATCAAAGCATATTCAGTTATTATCGTGAAGATGAAAATGAAGTCATTGTGGTTGTTTTGAATATGACCCCAAACAGTTATGATGAGTTTTTGATAGGAGTGCCTTATAAAGGATTTTATAAGGAGATTCTCAACAGCGAGAAGGATATCTATTCCGGTTGCAATTTATGTAACCCAAGAGCAATTCGTGCTAAAAAATTTAAATATCGTGAATGTGATTATGCAATGAAAATCAAATTAGCACCTTTTGCATCAACAATTTTTTGTTTTAAAAAAAGTAAAGATGTGGTAAAATAAGTCGCGTATGAAAAAATAATAAGGAGTTATTTATGTTTAATAATAAAGAAGAGTTTAAGAAAGAATATAAAGATAGAATCGTTCAAGCATATGGACGTTCATTAGAGCAGGCCCATAAAACCGAACAATATCTTGTTTTAGGTGATATGGTACGCCAATATGCTTCAATTTACTGGAAAGAAACAAAAGAAAATGTAGCAAAAAAGCAAGCTAAACAAATGTTCTATTTCTCTATGGAATTTTTGATTGGTCGACTTTTAACAAACAATATGATGAATTTGGGAATTTATGAAACAGTTAAAGAAGGATTGGCCGATTTAGGAATTGATATCAATGAATTAGAGGATTTGGAGAGTGATGCCGGATTAGGAAACGGCGGTTTAGGAAGATTAGCCGCCTGTTTCTTGGATTCTTTAGCAAGTTTACAATTGCCTGGAAACGGAAACTGTATTCGTTATCAATATGGGTTATTTCGTCAAAAAATTGTGAATGGAAATCAAGTGGAAGTTCCTGATCAGTGGTTAAAGTTAGGCAATGTCTGGGAAGTCAGAAAGCCAAAGCATGCAGTAGATATTAAGTTTTGGGGTAAAATTAATATCTCTAAAAATGAAAATGGTCGTTTACAATTTGAACATGTAGATGCAGAACATGTTTTAGCTGTTCCGTATGATATGCCGATTGTCGGAAATGGTACAAATGAAACAAATACACTTCGCTTGTGGAATGCCGAAGCAAGTGATATTTTGCCAAAGGATAAAGATTTCCGCCATTATCTTCAATCTGTACAGGAAATTTGTTTGAATGTTTATCCGGATGATAGTAATGATGAAGGGAAATATTTGCGATTAAAACAGCAGTATTTCTTTGTATCTGCCGGCTTACAGGCAATTGTTAAAGATCATTTGAGAACTTATGGTACTTTGGATAATTTTGCGGATAAAATTGCAATTCAATTGAATGATACACATCCTGTTTTGGCAATTCCTGAATTAATGCGTATTTTGATGGATGATCACGGATATGAGTGGGATGAGGCATGGAACATTACCAAAAAAACGATGGCTTATACAAATCATACGATTATGCAAGAAGCATTGGAAAAATGGTCTACAACATTTGTTCAGAGACTTTTGCCAAGAATTTATATGATTATTGAAGAAATCAATCAAAGATTTATGCAATATGTTTATCAAAACCATCCTGGTGCAAATGTTTATGCAATGCAAATTATTAAAGACGGTCAGGTTCATATGGCTAATATGGCAGTGATAGGATCTCATAGTGTTAATGGTGTTGCAAAGCTTCATTCCGATATCATTAAAAGAGATTTATTCAATGATTTTTATAGAATTTATCCAAAGAAGTTTAATAATAAGACAAATGGTATTACACATCGTCGCTGGTTGTTGTATTCCAATCCGCAACTTCGCAATTTGTTGGATAAGTATTTAGGTACGGAGTATCATCGTGATCTCACTAAGCTTGAGAATTTACTTGATTATGTGGAGGATGAGAATCTTCATCAAGAATTTTTGACTGTGAAGAAACAAAGAAAAGAGATTTTAGCTAAGTATATTAAAGAAACATGTGATATTGAAGTTGATACAGATTCTATTTTTGATGTTCAGGCAAAACGTCTTCATGCATATAAACGTCAGCTTTTGAAAGCATTGCATATTATCTATCTGTATCAGCAGATGAAAGAAGATCCGACTTTCCGTATTTATCCTAGAACCTTTATTTTCGCTGCTAAGGCAGCACCTGGATATTATTTTGCAAAAAAGGTTATTAAACTGATTAATTCGATCGGGGATGTTGTTAATAACGATCCAGATGTCAATCAAATGATGAAAGTAGTATTTATTCCGAATTATAGTGTTTCATTAGCTGAAATTTTATTGAATGCAGCAGATGTTTCTGAGCAGATTTCTACAGCCGGTAAAGAGGCAAGTGGTACCGGAAATATGAAGTTTATGATGAATGGTGCGATAACGCTAGGAACTTTAGATGGTGCAAATGTTGAAATTGATGCTTTGGTTGGAAGAGAGAATGATGTTATCTTCGGATTAACAGTGGAAGAAGTAGAGGAATTGAAAAAATACTACAATGTTTGGGAGTATTATAACAAAGATGTTCGTATCAAAAAAGCAATCGACAGTTTGTTGGATGGATCATGGTCTGATAATCTTGAGGAATTCAGAGTAATATTTGATGAATTGATGTATCGTAATGATGAGTATTTGCTTTTGGCGGATTTTGCAAGTTATGTTGAAGCACAAGAGGAAATTGAACGACGTTATTTGGATCAAAAGAGTTGGTGCAAAAGTATGTTAATCAATATTGCAAAATCAGGTTATTTCTCATCGGATCGTACAATCAAGCAGTATGCAGATGAAATTTGGGATATTCATCCTGTTAAGATTTAAATTTTTAAAGCGAAGAAAATATTCTTCGTTTTTTTTTGAAATGTTCGGTAATACTAATATCATGAACATGAAAAAAATGATGAACTTAAATTATCTGATTACTTATTTTGTAGGTGCAATTGCTTCTACTCAATTGACTCCATATTTGAAAGAATTAGGATTTGATGAAATCCAGAAAGGGATTATTCTTTCAGGTATTGCGATTTTAACACTATTTTCTCAATTCATATCGGGATATCTTTGTGATAAGTTTAAAAAAATTCGTTTTTTCTTTTTAATTTGTTTTTTGACATTCGTCTTTGTGAGTGGAGTTTTATTTGGATTTAATATCGAATCGTTTTTCTTTGTATTACTTCTTGTTTCCATTTCAGGAGGATTTAACCGCTGTTGGCAAGGACTACTAGATACATGGTCATTGCAAGTTCAAACTGATTCTTTTTCTGTTCCAAGAGCCTATGGAGCAGTAGGTTGGGCATTGGGGTGTTGGGTTATTGCGATCTTATTGAATTGGTTTGATTTCAAGCTGATTGCGTGGTTAACTGTGATTTTTTCCATTCCGGCTTTCTTTTTAACATATAAAATAAAAGATGCCGAAAATTTTAGCGGACGTGTTATTCACATCCAAGATTTAAAAGAACTCATAAAAAATAAACAATATATACTATTAGTGTTGATTTGTTTTATATTGTTTGCGATGGGAACAGCAGATATTTATTTGGTAGTGGATAAAATACTGGACTTGGGTGGAACGAGCTTTCATGTGGGCTTAAAATGGGGATTTCAAAGTATTATGGAAGCTCCGATTTTAATAATGGGGAATAAATTGATGAAAAAGTTTAAGCCAATCGATTTGCTTCTTTTTGCAAGTGTTATGTTTGGACTTCGGTTTTTAATATATGGTTTTTTACAAAATCCAAATTGGATGATTGCGGCAGGAGCTATGCAACTGGTAACTTTTCCGATTGTTACTTTTACTTCTAAACAATTGATTTTGGAAATTGTAGATAAAAAACTACAAGCTAGTGCGCAAATGGCAGCGATGAGTTTTTATATGGGACTTTCTTTATTGTTAGTTCCGCTACTTACAGGTTTTTTTCAACCGATTGTAGGCAATGATATCTGTTTATTTGTGATTGCTTCCTTGAGTATCTTAGCAATCGTTTTAAATTTTATTTATAAAAAAGTTTGATTTTTCATTTCTTTCCCTTACAATAATAGTGAAAGAGGGAAATTTATGAAGCAAAAAATTTATCTCATTGATTTAGATGGAACGATGTATAAAGGAAAAGCGATGATTGCAAGTGCGAAAAGGTGGATTGATTATTTAATAGAAAAAGAAATACCGTTTAAGTTTCTGACCAATAATTCATCAAGGACACCGGATCAATGCGCAAAGCATATGTTGGATATTGGATTTGAGAAGATTAAACCCGAATATTTTTATACAAGTGCTATGGCCTCCGCAGATTATATAGCTAAAAAATATCCGGATAAAAAAAGAGCTTTTATGATTGGACAAGATGGACTAAAAGAAGCATTATTGAATAGAGGATTTGAGATTGTTGAGGAAAGAGCGGATTTTGTTTTTATCGGTTTGTCACTTTCTGCCGGATATCAGGATTATTCAAAAGCTTTGCAGCAATGCCTTGATGGAGCTATTTTAGTTGGGACAAATAATGATCGAATTCTATTGAATGAAAAGGGTGCCGGATGTGGGAATGGTTCAATTGTTGCTTTATTCGAATATGCATTAAATACACAAGCGGTTAAAATCGGAAAACCTCATGCACCTATTATAGAAGGTGTATTGGCAGAACTTAATGTGACTAAAGAGGATGTCATTATGGTGGGAGATAATCTTGAAACAGATATTTTATGTGGCATCAACAGTCAAATAGAAACGATTCTTGTTTTAGGTGGTGTTCATAACGAAGAAGACGTTAAAGCATATAATATTCATCCGACGCATATAATAAAATCACTAGAAGAGTTGATTATTAGAAGGGGATGAATGATGCTTGATCAAAGGATTAGAAGTAGTTAAAGTTTTATTTCTGCTTGGATATTCTATGTTTAAAGCTTTTTTGCCACTTCCTTCATTGGAAGTAGTTTTAATACCATTAACGGTTAAAAATCCGAGCTTATGGATTTTTTATTCTTTAATCGGAGCTGTTGGAACTGGTCTTGGTGGTGCGATTGGATATCGAATTGCTGAGCTTTTCGGAATTAAGATACTTCGAAAGTTTGCCGGACAAAATGAAATTGAGAGTGGTCAAAAATTAATGCGAAAATATGGTGTTTTAGCTGTTTTTATCGGAGGTGTTACACCCATTCCGGATTTTTTATTGGCTTATCTTGCCGGACTTACTAAGATGAATTTTATCAAATTTATACTTAGTGACGGAATTGCCAGACTACTTCGTTCTTTGCTTGTGACATTTTGTATCAAAGAATTGGGAATGGTCATGAATATTGATGAATGGGGAACAGTATTCTCTTTGATCGTTGTTGGAATTCTATTGATCAAATACGGATTGAATATAAAAAAAGAAACTTCATCGCTTGCATAAGTTGATGAAGTTTTTAAATAATTCTAATTGATTTGGATGATTGACAATAAGTCTTTCCGGATGCCATTGAACTGCCATTAAAAGGTCTTTGATTTCAACAGCTTCAATGAGGCCATCATCAGAAACACCGCTTAAAGTTAAAGCAGGGGCAAGGGTTTTGATTGCTTGATGATGAAAACTATTGACTTCAGCAGAGCTTGTAAAGATTTTTTCCATTTGCGACCCTGCTATAAAATCACAGCGATGGTATACCCCATCAAGCGGATAGTCTTTAATTTTGTTTTGTTGATGAAGACGAGGATTGATATCTTTATACTGTGTATCGATATCCTGATATAAGTCACCACCCAAAGCTACATTAATAACTTGAATTCCGCGACAAATTCCCAAAATCGGTTTCTTTCTTTTAAGAAAAGCGTGAACTAATGCGATATCGGTTTCATCAATTTCTTTTAAGGTCATACCAATAGAAGGATGAGGTTCTTGATTAAATAAAGCTGGATCAAGGTCCTCTCCGCCGGTAACACATAAACCATCAAATGAATCTGCAATTCTTTCAATTTCATCTTGTTTCATCATCGGGACAATGATTGGAATTGCGCCAGCTGCTTGAAAAGCTTCAAAATAAAAACGGTTGTTATAAACACGGTCTTGGCCGTCAAAATCATGAATTCGACATGTTAAAGCAATAATTGGTTTCATTTTATTCTCCTTTTTTAAGTTTCACATTTTTTTACATAGTTTAAACATACTTATGCGTACCTTTTTTAGTATATTATATTCAGCAAGATAAATCTTGCCCTGTATGATTTTCTCTTCTCCTACAAGATAATATCCCTTATGAAAATTATACAGAACATTCTATCCCCTTATAAAGAAGAACTCCTGAGTAAAGGAGTTTTTCTTTATCTTCCATTATACTTTTTTATTGTGAACTATACAAGAATTAAAAGGACATGTTGACAAAGCTTTCCAAATTTCTTCTTTTGCTTTATAATATTTCAATGAAAGGATAAAGTACTATGGAAGAAATCAAGTTATTGAAGGTTTTAAAAAATAATGCTCGTATATCATTAAAAGATTTATCTATGATTTTAGATGAAGAAGAAAATGTAATTGAAAATAAGATTCGTGATTTAGTTGATCGAAAAATAATCAGTGGATTTCATACTGTAATTAATTGGGACAAAACAAATAATGAAGAAGTGATGGCAATGATTACGGTTGATGCAACTCCGGAAAGAGAGAGTGGATATGATCGTATCGCAAAACATATATACAGCTATGATGAAGTCAGTACGTGTTATTTGATTAGTGGCCAGACTTCCTTTATGGTTATCATTCAAGGAAAGACAATGCGTGAAGTCGCTGATTTTGTTGCTCAAAAATTAGCACCGATACAGGGAGTTAACGGTACCGTAACACAATTTGTTTTAAAGCGATATAAAGAAGATGGAATTATTTTGGATGAAGAAGTGAAAAGCCAAGAAAGGATGTTGATCATGCCATGAGTTATGAAAATAAATTATCAGAAAAAGTCAAGCAGATTAAACCATCCGGAATCAGAAAATTTTTTGATTTAGCTTCGGGATGTCCCGGGGTTATCTCACTCGGAGTAGGAGAACCGGATTTTGATACACCTTGGCATATTCGCGAAGAAGCTATTTACGCTTTAGAGCAAGGTAATACTTTTTATACCGGAAATAAAGGGTTGGATGAGCTTAGAAAAGAAGTTGCGTTTTATTTAAACCGTCGTTTTAATTTAGAATATGATTGGAATAAAGAAATCTTTATTACGGTTGGTGGAAGTGAAGCGATTGATATTACGATGAGAACCTTATTAAATCCTAATGATGAGGTAATCATTCCAAAACCAGCTTATGTTGCCTATGAACCTGCTGTTTTGATGTCTCAAGGAAAAGTTATAGATTTGAATTTGACAGAGGAAAGCGGATTTAAAATTACTCCGGAAGCTTTAGAAGCAGTGATTACAGATAAGACAAAAGTTTTATTATTGAATTATCCGAGTAATCCAACCGGTGGGGTGATGACAAAAGAAGATTATGAAAAAATTGTACCGATTATCAAAAAATATGATCTTATTGTTGTCAGTGATGAAATTTATGCTGAACTTACATATGAGAATGAACATTGTTCATTGGCAAATTTCGATGAAATAAAAGATCAGGTTATTTTGTTAAATGGATTTTCTAAGGCTTATTCAATGACCGGATGGAGAGTGGGGTATATTGCCGCAAACCAAGTCTTTATTGATGCGATGCTTAAGATTCATCAATTTGCGATTATTTGTCCTTCAACAATTTCCCAGTATGCTGCAATTAGTGCTGCAAGAGATGGGGATAGCGATATTGAAAGAATGAAAGAGTCTTTTTTGCAAAGAAGAAATTATATTGTGAAGGGATTGAATAACTTAGGCTTGACGTGTCATAGTCCTCAAGGAGCATTCTATGTTTTTCCATCAATTGCTAAATGTGGGTTGAGTTCAGATGAATTCTGCGAACGCTTGTTGAAAGAAGAAAAAGTTGCAGTAGTTCCGGGCACTGCATTTGGTAATCAAGGAGAAGGATTCATTCGTATTTCCTATGCCTATTCCATTGAGGAAATAAAAGAAGCTTTATCTAAAATTGAAAGTTTTGTAAAAAGAGTATTAACGGAAAAGGGCAATTAGTTATGTTGATTGGAGTATTTAAAGATACTGTTTTTCCGTTTACAGGGATAAATCATCTTCGTAATACTGTGCGGGTATTTCTAGAAAATGATCAGGGGAAATTTGCGCTTTTAAGAATTATCGGTGAAGATATATTTGGCGTTCGTAATCATTTGGAAACTCCGGGTGGAGGAATTGATAATAATGAAAACTTTCATGAAGCACTTAGAAGAGAAGTTAAAGAAGAATTAGGTTATGAAATAAAAGATATTGTAGAGATTGGAACGATTATTGATATGTATAATGTCATTCATCGTATTACTCAAAGTACATTCTTTTATGCTTCTTTAGTTTCAAATGAAAAGGAAGAAACCCATTTTACAGAGCTTGAAAAGACACTGTTGAAAGGTGTGGAGTGGTATAGCCTTGATGAAATGATAGAAGTATTAAATCCGAATAATAAATCAGGAGTAGAGTTATTGGTAAATCAACGTGATTACTGCGCATGTTTAAAATTGAAAGAAATAAAGGAAGAGAATCATTTATAATCATTTTACATTAGAAATAAAATACTATCTCAAAGTGCAAGATAGTATTTTTATTTCCATTATAAGTTTCTTAGTGAGTAATTAAGATTCTTTTTTTAGATAATAAGCGATTGGAGCATTTTCTTTTGTTTGATAAGTATAGGTTTTAATACATCTTGAATGGGTATTTACAAATTGTTTTACAGCCTCATGTTCTTCTTGGCCGCCAGGGTGTCCTATATAGCTGACAATAATTAGAATTCCATTCTTTTTTAGAAGATTCCATGATGCAATCAAAGCATTGGATGTGGTTTTGGGCTTAGTGATAACAGAAGGATCAAAATGAGGTAGATAACCTAAATTAAAGAGTATGCAGTCCACTTTTTCTTTAATAACCTCTTCCATTTTATCATGAGAGAGTAAGTGAAGTTGGATATTATTAAAACCGTCACATCTTTTTTGTGTTGCATTGAGAGCTTCTTGTTGAATATCAAATGCAATAACTTTCTGACACCTTTTCGCAAGAAAGTAAGTGTCATTTCCTCGCCCCATTGTAGCATCAACACATATCCAATCTTTTTTTATTTCTTCTTTTAACCAGTTGTGAGTGACGGTATTGATATTTTCTTCCATTAGTCAACCTTCTTTCCTTGCCAAGTATCTCTTCTGACCATTTCTTTATCAATTTCATTTAAGACGATTGTCTTTTTAATTGTCCATAATGGGGCAACTAAAGATTCAAGAACACCATCCCCGGTCAAACGTTGGATAACAATTCTTGAAGGGAGAACTTCTAACTGATTGATAACGATATCAACATATTCTTCTCTTGAAAGGATATGAAATGGATTTATTTGATAATCTTGTTCCATTTTTGTTCCTTTGATTAAATGAAGCATATGGATTTTTACCGCATCAATCTTCAACTTTCCAATTTCTTGTGCTGTTTGAATCATCATTTCTTTAGTTTCATTTGGTAGTCCGTTCATCAGATGAACACAAATCTTACAATTTGTTTTTTTCAATTTATTTAAACCGTTAAGAAAGTCAGTAAAGTTATGACCTCGGTTGATAAGTTTGGCGGTTTCATCATGGATGCTTTGTAACCCAAGTTCAATCCAAATTTCTTTTTGTTGACAACATTCTTTTAAATATTCAATGACATCCTCTTCCAAACAATCTGCTCTGGTTGCAATGGAAATCGCGACAACTTCTTCCATTTTTAAGAAAGGGGAAATACAAGATTTTATTTTTTCAAGCGATCCATATGTATTGGTAAAAGATTGAAAATAGGCGATTGCTTTTCCATGTGGCCATTTTTTTTCCATCATTTCTTTCCCGAACTCAAATTGCTTGATTAAATCTTCTTCTTTTGCAATGAAATCGCCACTGCCACTGCTTGAACAGAAAGTACAACCGCCAACAGAAACTTTTCCATCTCGATTAGGACATGTAAATCCACCATTGAGAGGAACTTTATAAACTTTATGATGGAAATGCTCTTTTAAATAATAATTCCATGTTTGATAGCGTTTGTTGTCAAACGAGTATGGAAAAGGGTTTTTCATTTTTATCACCACTTTTATTATAAAAAAAGAAATCTGAGAAGAAAAGAATTTTTTATTTAACTTGATCAAATAAGATACTTTTTATTTGACATTTTTAAATATTTTAGATATTATGAATGCATAAGGTGATAAAAACAGCTATTAGTAAAATCTTTCTGCTTTAAGAGAGCTGGTGGAAGGTGTAAACCAGCACAGAAGTTTTATGAACTCACTGTTTAGCCAGATTCTGCAAAACAGAATCCGTAATTCTGCGATAAAGAATTCAAGGGCATCTTTTAATAGATGAACTAAGGTGGTACCGCGTGCAAACGTCCTTAGATGGGGCGTTTTTTTATTTTAGGAGGGAAAAGAAAATGAGTTTTAATCATCTTGAAATTGAACCAAAATGGCAAAAAATATGGGATGAGAAGCAGGTGTTTCGTACCGATGCATGGGATTTCAGTAAACCAAAGTTTTATGCGTTAGATATGTTCCCATACCCATCCGGTGTAGGACTCCATGCCGGACATCCGGAAGGATATACAGCAACAGATATTGTATGTCGTAAAAAAAGAATGGAAGGATACAATGTTCTTCATCCAATGGGATTCGACAGTTTCGGTCTTCCAGCAGAACAATATGCGATTTCTACCGGGAACAATCCAAATGGTTTTACATTGAAAAATATAGAAACATTTAAAACACAGCTTAAAATGTTGGGATTTAGCTATGACTGGGATAGAGAAGTTTCAACATGTGATCCGTCTTTTTATAAGTGGACGCAATGGATTTTTAAATTGCTTTTTGATGAAGGGTTGGCAAAATGTGTTGATATGCCAGTAAACTGGTGTGAAGAGTTGGGAACTGTTTTGGCCAATGATGAGGTCATTGACGGAAAAAGTGAGCGTGGTGGATATCCTGTCGTTCGCAAAAATATGAAACAGTGGGTCATCGATATCGCAAAGTATGCGGATAGATTATTGGAAGGACTTGAAGAAATCGATTGGCCTGAATCTACAAAAGAAATACAGCGCAACTGGATCGGAAAATCGATCGGTGCCCATGTTCATTTTAAAGTAGAAGGGCATGATGATCATTTTACAGTCTTCACAACTCGTTGTGACACTTTATTTGGCGCCACCTATTGTGTACTGGCACCAGAACATGTTTTGATTGATAAGATCACTACATCGGATCAAAAAGAAGCAGTAGAAGCTTATAAACAAATGTGTGCTACAAAAAGTGAGTTGGAACGTACAGAATTAAATAAAGATAAAACAGGTGTCTTTACCGGAGCCTATGCGATCAATCCGGTTAATGGTAAGAAAATTCCAATCTGGATTTCAGATTATGTATTGGCGACATATGGAACAGGAGCAATTATGGCAGTTCCGGCTCATGATGATCGTGATTATGCATTCGCAAAGAAATTTGGTTTGGAAATCATTCCTGTATTAGCAGGTGGTAACCTTGAAGAAGAAGCTTGGACACAAGATGGTGAGCATATCAATTCAGGCTTCTTAAATGGATTGAATAAAGAAGAAGCTATTGCAGCAATGATTGAATGGTTGCAGAAGAATGAGTATGGCTATGCAAAAGTGAATTATCGTTTGAGAGAATGGATTTTTGCCCGTCAACGCTATTGGGGAGAGCCAATTCCAATCGTTCATTTGGAAAATGGGAATATGGTTTCTTTGAGTGAAGAAGAACTTCCGCTTTTACTTCCTGATGTGCAAGATTACAGTCCATCAAAAACAGGTGCTTCCCCACTTGAAAAAGCTGAATCTTGGGTTGAGGTTGAAGTGAATGGAATAAAAGGGAAGAGAGAAACAAGTACAATGCCGGGATCTGCCGGAAGTAGTTGGTATTTCTTGAGATACATCGACCCTCATAACGATACATGTATTGCGGATAAAAAACTTCTTGAGCATTGGATGCCTGTAGATTTGTATATCGGTGGTCCAGAACATGCCGTAGGGCATTTGTTGTATTCACGTATGTGGAATAATTTCTTATATGATAAAGGAATCGTTCCGGTAAAAGAACCATTTAAAAAGTTAGTTCATCAAGGAATGATCTTAGGATCAAATGGGATCAAAATGGGCAAAAGATTCCCTGAATTTGTTGTTGATCCAAATGTCATCGTGAAGAAATACGGAGCAGATACTTTACGCTTATATGAAATGTTTATGGGACCGTTAGAAGCAAGTAAGCCTTGGAGCGAACAAGGAGTAGACGGTGCTAGAAAATGGTTGGATCGCGTTTGGCGTTTGTTTATTGAACAAGATAAGTTGACAGATCAAAATGATGGAAGTTTAGATTATGTTTATCATGCAACTGTTAAAAAAGTAAGTGAAGATTTTGATACATTGAATTTTAATACAGCGATTTCACAAATGATGATTTTTATCAATGAGTGTTATAAAACAGAAAAAGTATATAAAGAATATGCTTTGGGATTCATTAAGATGCTTTCATGTATTGCTCCTCATGTGGGTGAGGAAATGTGGTCAATTTTGTGTGATAAGGAAGGGATTGCTTTTGAATCTTGGCCAACCTACGATGAAAGTAAACTTGTTAAGAATGAAGTAGAAGTCATTATTCAAGTCAATGGTAAAGTTCGTGCCAGAATTAATGTTGCGATGGATACCGGTGAAGAAGAATTACAGAATAAAGCCTTTGAGTGTGAAGCTGTAAAGAATTTTACAGAAGGTAAAACAATCAGGAAGGTTATTGCCATTAAAAATAAATTGGTAAATATTGTGGCAAATTAGGTGCTTTATAGCACCTTTTCTATAAAGGGTAGAAAGAAGGATAAATATGTCAGAAAAAATCATTGATTTTAGAAGTGATACTGTAACAAAGCCAACAAAAGAAATGCGTCAAGCTATGTTTGAGGCAGAAGTGGGGGATGATGTGTATGAAGATGATCCCACGATTAATCTTTTACAGAAAAAAGCGGCAAAAATGCTACATAAAGAAGATGCATGTTTTGTAACCAGCGGAACGATGGGAAACCTTTTAAGTATTTTAACGCATACCAATAGAGCGGATGAAATTATTATCGGAAAAAATTATCATCCGATTACTCATGAAGTAGGAGGAATGGCTGCGATTGCACAAGTATTGCCTCGTATGATTGATAATCCTAATGATTTTATCTATCCGCAAGATATAAGAAATGCAATGAGACCAGATGATATTCATGAACCATGTACAACTCTTTTATGTATGGAAAATGCACTTTCAAATGGAACTGTCATGCCACTTGAAATTATGAAAGAAAATTACGAAGTAGCTAAATCTCTCGGATTGAATGTTCATTTAGATGGGGCAAGACTATTCAATGCCGCAACGGCTTTAGGTTGCGATGTTAGTGAATTGGCTGATTGTGCAGATTCAGTAACTTTTTGCCTTTCTAAAGGTTTATGTGCTCCGGTGGGAAGTATCGTATGTGGTAGTCATGAATTTATAAACAAATTGAGGAGAAATAGAAAACGAATCGGAGGCGGAATGCGACAGGCCGGAATATTAGGGGCTGCCGGAATTATTGCTTTAGATATCATGACAAAACGATTAAAAGAGGATCATGACAATGCCAAATATTTGGCAGAAAGATTAAATGAAATCCCTTGTATTGAAGTGGAAGAGAAGAAAGTTCAAATTAATATGGTATTTTTTAAGATAAATAAACCGGGATTTGATTCTGTTTTGCTTCAAGAAGAAATGTTAAAGAAAAGCATAAAAATAAATCCGGCAGATCATGGGGTTATGCGATTTGTGACTCATCATGATATTAATCGAGACGATATTGATAGAACAATTGATCTCATGAAAGTGTATTTAAAATAATAGTTTATAAGAACGGGCAGAAAAGCCCGTTTTTCATTACAAAATATGAAAAATTTGTGAAAGCACAGAATAAAAGCTTGAATTATTTGAACTTCAAAGTATAATATCATGTGTTGAAATGAGGGATGATAAATGTTAAGAATTATAACAGATTCAAGCAGTGATTTTTCTTTGGAAGAATCTCTTGAAAAGGGATGTGAATTAGTTCCTTTAAAGATTATAGAAGAGGATAGGATTTATCAGGATCGAATTGATCTGACAGTAGAAAAATTATACGAAAAAATGGCAGAAGGAAAAGATCTAAAAACTTCACAGCCGTCTCCCAATGATTTTTTAAAAATTTTTGAAAATGTTAAAGACCAAAATGATGAAGCGCTTGTATTAATTTTATCGGAAGAATTGAGTGGAACTTATCAAAGTGCGATGATAGCGAAAGAAATGGTAGGGGAAGCAAAAATAGAAATCATTAATACAAATCAAGTTACAATACCTCAAAAACTTCTTGTATTGGAAGCTTTAAAAATGAGAGAGGAAGGAAAAAATTTAAATGAAATTATAGAAAAAATAGAAATATTAAAAGAGAAAGTTAAAGTTGTAGCAATCATTGATACACTAGATTATCTGGTAAAGGGAGGACGACTTTCTAAAACCGCTGGCTTTGCGGGAACTCTTATTGATTTAAAACCGATTGTTACAGTTAAGGATGGAAAAGTTGCTGTGATTGCGAAAGCCCGTGGAAAAAGAAAGGCATTAGAAAAATTATGGCAGAAAATTGAATCGGAAGATTCTATTGATACTGAAATGCCTATGATTCTTGTATATAGTGGAAATAAAGACTATGCATATCAGCTTCAAACATTTTTAGGTGAAAAAGGAATTCAAGTAGAAACGATGAATCCAATCGGATGTGCAATCGCAGTTCATGTTGGACCGGGAGCATGCGGACTTGCATATTTTAAAAAATAAAAAATTGATAAGAGTGTAAATCATTGGCTCTTATCAATCTTTTTTTATTTCCAACTTATTATTTTCAGTTTTACTGAAATAGCGATTATAGATATAAAGTCCACCTAAACTAATAATACCGGTGATGATGAACGCATAAAATGCTAATAAATAGTCTTGTGTTCCCAAAAAATTACCGGTAATTGTTGAAGTAACGATAGAAGGGATACGAGCTACTCCGGCAATAAGAATCCATGTCGATAATTTCATTTCAGTCAGTCCAACTGCATAAGAAAGTAAATCTTTCGGTGTTCCGGGAATAAACATAACGATAAAGACCAGATTAGTTAGATTACGTGGATTTTTTAAAAAGGAAATTGAATCTATTTTCTTTTTTGGAAACATCGCTTCAACAAGCTTAGTGCCATATTTTTTTACGATTACAAAAATAAGTGCACTTCCTAAAACGATTCCTGCAATGCATAATAAGGTTCCTTCCAAAGTGCCAAAAGCATATCCGGCAGCAATTTCCAATGGTTCACCCGGAATAATAGCGATAACGACTTGTAAGAACACCATAAATACAAAAATGATACGGCTAGTAATACCATAACTATCTACCCATGCCTTAAATCGTTCTGAATCTTTGACAAATTCAATCATTGGTTTACCAACAAAATAACAGATTAATATACATAATACAAGAATCAACGAAAGAAGTAAAAAGCTGAATGTCTTTTTTTGTCTTTCTGTGAAAGCTTGATGGATCATTACGATTCCTCCTTCTCAGAATTGGTTTGTTAATCTTATTTTAGACCTTTTTAGAAAAAAGAATAGACACTTTCCTAAATTTTAGAGAAGCTTTTAGTAAAAGTTAATAATTAATTAATTTTTAGGTGAAATTTAAAGGTGTTTTATTGTGTGTTAGAATTATCAGAAGATTGATTCTCAGTAATTTCACTGTTATTTTCAGTATCGTTTGTTATAGATGAGTTTGCAACATCAACATGTTTTAGTCGATAAAAGACAATCTCTGAATCGGAGAAGAGTCTGGCATGAAATTGTGTAAGTCCCGTTCCGGATGTAATATCCAAAAGCATCGAATTGATTTTATGCTTTCCTTTAATATATTTGGCTTGTCTGTTGATTTTTAAACGAAAAAAAGGAATGTTAAGTTGCCCACCCATAGTATGAGCTCCTAATAAAAGATGAATGCTGTTACTGCTTAAATTATCGGCTAGTGAGGGATCATGCACAACGGCAATAGTATATTCATTCGATGATACAGAATCAAAGGTGGAATCTATGAAAGCACTATCTGTGTCGGATGAACTGATTCCAACCAAGTTAATAGATTGTGTTTTCCCGTTTCTAAGTTTAATACACTGATTATTTAAAACTTCAAATTCACTTTCATTTAAAATTTCAATGACTCTTTGCTTGATCATATCATTTTGAGTGTCACTATCTCCTAATATTGCAAATTTACCAAGAGGAGCATTTAGACTACTTAGTAATTCAATCGTTTTATTTTGCATTTGGGCATTCGGATAGGATAGGGCAGGCTCATCAAAAATATCACCACCGAATATAATTACATCTGGCACTAATTGATTAATGGAGTCGATGATTTGTTTGAATCTTTCTTCATCGACATACTTTCCGAAATGAATATCACTGAAATATAAAATGGTAACATCATCCATTTGTTCGGGAATCAACTCATTACTTAGTGTTTCATATCGAACATGAAGTCGTTTAGGTTCTATTATTGTTGCATCTATATAGAAAACTGCTGCTATGATGAAAAGAAACAGTAAGATAATAACGGATATTTTCTTTTTCATAAATTCACCTCATCTATTTTATTTTAACATAACATAGAAAAAAAGACCATTTTATTGGTCTTTTTGTCCGGTTTTATTTGTAATCATGGCAGCCTTTTGATTTAAAATGACAGGGATAACAATTGGATTTCGATTTGTCATCTGATAAAGATATGGCTCTAAAGAAGCACGAATACAATTTTTTAAATCTCCGAATGTTGTCTTTTGCATCATTTTCTTTTTGAGAGCTTCATAGACAATAATTTCTGCTTCCTTTAACAAAGTTTGACTTTCTTTAATAAAGACGAATCCTCTTGACACAATATTTGGTCGACAAAGAATCTTGTTATATCTAGAATCAATCGTAACAATAACAGCGACCATTCCATTATCGGCTAATATTTTTCTATCTCTTAAAACGGCAGTGGAAAGTCCGGAAATGTCATTCCCATCTACATAAATATCATCTGTTTGAATACGAATGTTGCTCTTAAATGCTTGTTCATTTCTTAAAACGATAACATCACCGTTTGCACAAATCATAACATTTTCTTTTGGAATTCCTGTTTCTATTCCGGTATCACCATGCACTTTAAGCATTTTGTATTCCCCATGCATTGGCATAAAGTATTTTGGCTTTATCAATTGAAGCATAAGTTTTTGTTCTTCTTGTGAAGCATGTCCGGTTGTGTGAAGGGAAGTAAGAGGGCTATTTACCATAACATTGGCTCCGGCACGAGTCAATTTGTTGATGACTTGAGAAACACCATGAGCATTTCCCGGAATCGGATTACTTGAGAAGACAACAGTATCTCCCGGATATATTTTAATTTGACGATGAGTTCCAGCCGCAATTCTACTGAGTGCTGCTAATGGCTCTCCTTGAGATCCGGTACAAACGATACAAATCTTGTTTGCAGGAAGTGTATTTAATTGATCGGCAGTGATAAAATGCTCTTCTGCAATTTTAATAGTTCCTAGCTTTCTCCCGATATCGAGAACATTTTCCATAGATCTTCCAAATATAATGACTTTTCGACCACATGCAACAGCCGCTTCTAAAATTTGTTCAACACGGTGGACATTAGAAGCAAATGTTGCCACAATTAGACGACCAGGTGTTTTCTTAGTGATATCTAAAATAGACTGTGCCACTTTCTTTTCACTAATACTGAACCCAGATACAGAACTGTTTGTGGAATCGCTCATTAAAAGAGTGACTCCGATTTGTCCCATATATGCCATTTTTTGATAGTCAGAATTTTGTGCCACTGGGGTTAAATCGAATTTAAAGTCACCAGTTTCAACCACTCTTCCATTTGGTGTGTTAATTAAAACACCTAATGAATCCGGGATAGAATGAATCGTATTGAAAAAGCCAATTGT
The DNA here is from genome assembly GCA_949744505.1 of uncultured Erysipelotrichaceae bacterium. GTDB lineage: Bacteria > Bacillota_I > Bacilli_A > Erysipelotrichales > Erysipelotrichaceae > CATJXY01. The sequence continues at coordinate 144,713 of CATJXY010000043.1, forward strand.
AAAATGCTTTGTTTCAATTCGAGACTCATCATTTACTTCTATTAAGCGCACGCGACGATTCATTCTTCTTTCTTCTAGTTTACGATTAATCATTGCAACCGCAAAGCGTGGGGCATAGATTTTATCTAAATGAATGCTCTGTAAAAGAAAAGGAATTCCTCCGATATGATCTTCGTGTGCATGTGTTATAATCAATGCTTTAATTTTATTTTGATTCCTAATCAAATAACTGTAATCAGGAATAACATAATCCACGCCGAGAAGTTCATCTTCCGGAAAGCGTACACCACAGTCAATAATAATGATTTCATCATCATGTTCAAAACAATACATATTTTTGCCGACTTCGCCAAGTCCGCCCAAAGCAAAAATAAGTGTGTCGGTTCCATAATTGATTATATTATCTCTGTCTTCAGTGATTCTCCGCTTTGAAGATGTTCTTTTCGGTGCTCTTGTTTGTTTATTTTCCATTATTAATCTCCTTTTGTAAATGCACCTTCATAAATATCATTATAACATAAACATATGTTTTTAAACCTATTCAATGACAATAGCATCTGGAATTGGTCTAAAAGGTTCGATTTTGTTTATGTGATCATAAAATAATATTCCACTTAGGTGATCAATTTCATGTTGTAATACAATTGCTCGATAGCCATTGGCACGAATAGTTACTTCTTTTTTGTTTAATAAGTCATAGGCTTGTACTTTTATTCGCGCACTTCTTGGTACAAAACCATCATGAGCTTCATCAACAGATAGGCAACCTTCGCCTTCTTTTAAATAGGCTTGTTTTGCTGAATAAGAAATGATCTTCGGATTTGCGAGAGCATATTCGCATAATACTTCATTTCCATTTTTATCTTCCTCAACAAATGAAATAGCAATCATTTGTTTTAATATTCCGATTTGGGGAGCCGCAATTCCTACAGCTGGTCTTAAATCATATTTTTTCGATAATTCTTCATCTTTTGAATCTCGAACAAACTGTAACATACTCATCAATATATTTTCGTTCTCTTTACTGAGAGGAAGAGAAACGGGATCAGATTTTTTACGAATTAAAGAATCAGAGTCTTTAACTAATGTGGAATTATTTATGTTCATACGCATACCTCTCTTTCTATTTTATCAAAATTTTTGAGTTTGTGAAGAAAAAAATGAAAGGTTGCAATAAAATATGTTAAAATAGAAGAACGAGGTTGAGAGAATGTCAAAGAAGAACGGATTTAGTTTAAAAATGCCTGCCAAAAGTGATTTGGTAATACAACTCTGCATATTAGTTTTAGCATGTTTTGGAACATTGATGATTACATCGGCTTCAATGGGAACTGTATCTGGAAGTAATGCAGCTTTATTTAGGGTAATTATAAAACAGCTAGTGTTTATTGCAGCTGGTTATTTTTCGCTTGTATTTATGGCGAGATGGTTTAACTTTGAAAGATGTGAAAGATGGATACCTATTGTATCGGTTGTAATGGAAGGGGCTCTTTTGATGTGCCTTCTTTTTGGGGCAACAAATGGAGCTTTTGCTTGGATTAGACTTCCTGTACCAGGATTTGAAATTACAATTCAACCAAGTGAGTTTGCTAAAATTGTTGTTATATTATTAATGGCAAGATATTTGGGAGATATTGATCCGACAATCGATATTACAGCAGGTATGAAACGTGTTATGATTATTGTCGGAATATATGCTTTTACAATTTGGTATCTTCAAAAAGATTTAGGTTCTATGGCTGTTATGATTTCGATTGCGGCAGTTATTTTTTTACTTCCTCGCCATCCTTTATTGATGAAGTATCAAAAATGGGATTTTCTTATAATTATAGCTGGTATTTCATCGTTAATCTTGATTATGACACCGGCAGGTTCTTTCATTTTAAAACACATTCCATTCATGCAATATCAAATTTCTCGTTTTACTTCGGCAATGAATCCTTTTGCGGATAGATATGGAAACGGTTATCAGTTAATTGCTGGTCTTGTGGCGTTCGCAAAGGGTGGATTTAGCGGAGTCGGATTTGGAAATTCTTTTCAAAAATATACGCATTTCCCGGAAGCATCTTCTGACTTTATATTGTCTATTGTAGTAGAAGAAACGGGAGTGCTTGGTTTTTTACTGATTTTTTTCTGTTACTCTTTGATTATTCTTCAGTTATTTCGCTATGCTTTTAAAATAAAAAGTCAGCGTGGTCGAATGATTCTTGTAGGTGTGGCGATGTACATTTTTATTCATTATACTTTGAATGTAGGAGGAGTCACATGCTTGATTCCACTTACAGGAGTACCTCTATTAATGATTTCAGCTGGAGGAACCAGTATGATGTCTGTTATGGCTGCTATCGGTATTGCTCAGTCAGTTATTTCAAGATATAGAAGGGGCTTAATTCAATAAAAAAGAATCCCTGTTTTATACAGGGATTCAAAAGAAAGGGAGAGGAGAAACAAAGATTGGGGGGATAGCATCTTATCGATGCATTAATATCATTCCCTCCATTTTGGAGTTTATACATTGTAAAGGAGAAAAAAATGCGAATTGTTGCAGGAAAATTTCGATCAAGAGTTATTGAAGCTGTTCCGGGATTAAATACAAGACCAACTTTAGATAAAGTTAAAGAAGCTGTATACAGTATGATCGGACCTTATTTTGAAGGTGGGAGCATGCTAGATCTTTTTGCCGGCAGCGGAAATATGGGAATTGAAGCACTATCACGAGGATTTGAACATGTGATTTTTGTAGATAAAAATTATGCGGCTATTCAAACAATCAATAAGAATTGTTTGAATTTAAAAATTAAAGATTTTTGTGATATTTGGAAAATGGATTATAAGACAGCTTTAAACCAATGTGCATTAAATCATAAAAAATTTAATCTTATTTATTTGGATCCGCCATATGCTAAACAGAAGATTGATGAAATTCTACACTTTATTGAAAATTATAATCTCCTTGAAGAGAATGGGAGAGTAATTTGTGAAAGCTTAAAAGAAGATGAATTTCAGGAATCGTATGGATATATCAAGAAAGTTAAAGAATCTGTTTATGGAATTACGAGGATTACAATCTATAAAAAAACAGATCAGAAAGAGGAAATGAAATGAAAAAAGCAATGTATCCCGGGTCTTTTGATCCAATAACAAACGGACACTTAGATATCATTGAAAGAGCGAGTGCTGTATTTGATGAAGTAGTAGTTGTGATTATGCAAAATCCTAAAAAGAAGAATCATTTTAGTGTTGATGAAAGATTAAACATGATCAAAGAAGTGGTAAAGGACCTTAAAAATGTTTCTGTTGATGCCGGTGAAGGATTGACAGTTAATTTTGCGAAAAAAAATGGTGCAAAAGCTTTGATTCGTGGAATCAGAGCGGTTACTGATTATGAATATGAATTACAACAGGCAAGTGCAAATATGTTTCTTGAGCCTTCTATTGAGACTATTTTCTTTTTGGCAAGACCGGAGTATTCTTTTCTATCTTCATCTTCAGTTGTGGAAATGGCATCTAATAATGGAAGAATTACCGGATTGGTTCCTAAATGCTTGGAAAGCCGTATTATAGAACGCCTGTCAACCAAATAAAAGTACAACTAATTAAAATGTGTAATACTCTTGCAGAAGCAAAAGATAAAAGATGCGGTTTACATGATGGTGAAAGGGAGAATACTTGGATCCATGTTGTTATGCCGTTAAATGATAATAGGGCACAAATTAATAAAATTTTAAATGTGTTTACTAGTTTGCTTGATGCGATGGCATTACATCCGTATGTGAATTCAGTTACACATTTAATTGTTTCTTGAAAGAATTGAGGTGTAAAAAAAGTGAGTGCACTGACAATTACTAAAGTTACCATTAAATATCCTCCGATTAGAAAGAGGGTTTTCCAAGTTTCTAATATATTTTTTTGAAGACTGTCAAAAAGTGGCAGTTTTTTATTATCTTCATTCATTTCAATCTTTGTATTTCTTGTAAAGAACAATAAAAAAAGACAGGCTACAATTTGTGAAAGCCAAAGAATAAGACCAATTTTAAAATCTTTTAATAAAACATTCCCACAAGTGTTTATAATAAATGAAGGAGTAGCCATGCAACAACAAGTACAGATTCGTCTTCCCATTTTTTCAGAAATCTTTTTTTCATGGCAAAGCGAATTTATCAGAGCGGCAGTACATGGAGCTCCTAATAAAAATGAGTTAATTATGATAGAAAAACTTTGGGGGCTGATATTGAGGAGGGGAAGGGAAAATCGACAAAATTTGTTAGAAAGAGTTTTAAAAAAACCGATATCTTGTAAAACGCGAATTAGTACAGTGGTAACAAAAAGGCTGGGCACAAGTTTTTCAAACCATGTATTTAATGCCATGACGCATACTTCAAACGATAAGGATCCAACTAAGAAACAAATTGCTATGATTGAAGCTAAAGTGATTTGTATGATCACAGATTTCACCTCGATAAAATTTATGCCACAATTTCATAGATATGAAAAAAAACAAGTTATTTTACTTGTTTTCCTCTAAAATTGATTTCTTCAAAATTTCTTGAGCAGTTCCCATCACATGGTTTTTTGTTGAAAGGACATTTCTTTGAGTCTGAGAAATCACAAATATTATAGAGCATTGCATCTACATAAGTTGGATCACATTTGATCTTCTTTAATATAGTTGTTAAAGATGCATCTAATATGTTCATTTTTTTCATTCCTCCTCCAATTTAATAATACACTAATTGCGAACTAAAGTATAGCAAATGATGAAAAAAAGATTTCAAAAGTTTGTTTTCATGTATAATCAACGTTATAAAGGATGTGACAGGACTATGAGTACATTTCAAAAAAGATTAAAAGAATTACTGGACGAAAAGCATTTAAGCCAAGTAGATTTTGCGAAGAAAATCAATGTTCAGAAAAGTACGATCAATGGATATATTCTTGGATATCGTTCACCATCTATTGAAACATTGATATTAATGGCAAAAGAATTAAATGTTTCGATTGATTTTCTAATTGGTTTAAGTAATGTTAGAAAAAATATTGCTGAGTTGAATGATGAAGAAATTCAAATCATTGATGCATATCGTAATTTTGGATCGGAAGGAAAATCTATTTTAAGAAATATATCAAAAACGAATCAGTAAAAAAAGAGCTTCAAAATAAATTGAAGCTTTTTTCAGTTTGCTTTAATCAGTTTGTTTTTCTTGAGAAGAAATATATCCGGGCCAACAGTCATTATCAATCATCCAGGATCTTAAATCAGCGCTTGTGAAAGGATCATTACTATTCCATTGCAAAGAAGATACAACTTCAATATTATTCTCTTCATTTACATGTGTTTTTATAAATGCAGGATAACTTTCTATAGACCATTTTTGTCGTAGTTTTCCTGCTGTATATTCTTGGGTACTTTCATCAATGTTTACAACTTGAACAAAATTGAAATTTTCCATATTCAATTCATCTGTTAGAGGTTTGATTACACTATTTTGGACATATTCACAATCAGGATTTCCAATAGCACAGATAAATAAGATTTCATCTTTGATATTGTTTTCTAACATATATGTCTCAACAAACTTTTCATTTAATGAATCATTACTGGCGTAATTGGCTAAATTGACAGTTTCAGTTTGATCTGATGCGTAAATATAATAGATACATGTTGACCAAGATAGAACCATGATTAATGCAAAAAAACATTTTAATAGTTTAACTCGCATAGTGTTCTCCTTTTAATGTTATTAAATAATAACATTTTTCACTTTTGTTTGCAACAATGTATACTTTTTTGATTTTACCGTGATATAATTAGAGTCATTAAAAAGATAGGGGAGTTGTAATGAACAAAAAACAATGGTGGAAGGAGAGCTATGTTAATACCCGTGATTGGATTTTAGATAAATATGAAATATTTAATTTAAGCCCTCAAGAAGGAATCCTTGTTTTAATAATTGATTTTTTAAATGCAAAAAATATTCCGATTTCACTTGAAGTATTAGCTGAAAAATCTTGTATGAGCTTAGAGTTGTGTGATAAAGCTTTGAATATGCTCTGTGCAAAAAAGTATTTGATTATTCAAGTTAAAGAAAGTCATATTGAGTTTGATCTTTCTGGGTTATATTCAGCAGATTGTGAGAAACCAATGGATGTATTCAATCAATCAATTTTTGATTTATATGAGAGTGAATTTGCTAGACCTTTGACAAAATCTGAATTGCAAAGACTAAGTGAATGGATTACAAGCTACGATGAAAAATTGATTGTCTATGCATTGCGTGAAGCAATTATGTATAAAAAAATAAGTTTTAATTATATCAGTAAAATACTTGCTGATTGGGAAAAGAAAGGAATTACGGTAGAATCTTTTGAACAAAAAATTGAAGGCGAATGAAATATTAGATAAATTAGATGAAATGTTTCCTGATGCACATTGTGAATTAAATTATAGAAATCCATTTGAATTAACAGTTGCCGTGGTTCTTTCGGCACAAACAACGGATGTTTCAGTAAATCGTGTAACTCCTACACTTTTTTCAAAATATCCAGATGCTGCTTCCATGTCAAGGGCACCAATCGAAGATCTTCAAGAATGCATAAGAACAATTGGATTGTATCGAAATAAAGCAAAGAGTATTAAAGGATTGTCACAAGGGATAATGGAACTTTATCACGGTGTTGTACCAAAGACGATGGAGGAGCTAACAAGACTTCCGGGAGTAGGGAGAAAAAGTGCAAATGTCATCTTATCAGAGTGTTTTGATGTTCCATCAATTGCAGTCGATACACATGTAGAACGGGTGTCTAAAAGGCTTGGTTTGGCAAAAGCAGAAGATTCTGTTTTGCAAGTTGAAGAGTCGCTAATGAAAAGGATCGAAAAGAATAGATGGAGTCATGCACATCATTTACTGATTTTCTTTGGAAGGTATTGTTGTAAAGCGAAAAATCCACTTTGTGAGACATGTCCGTTTGTTCATAATTGTGTAAAATAAAAAGGTTCAGTTGAACCTTTTTTAATCTTCTTCCGGATCCGGATTTTCATCTGGAACGTATTGGTAATAGTAAACAATAAAGCTTTCTAGAACAGAAACTTTTACCTCTTCACCGCCTACATAACCTAAATTAGTCAATCCATATACATAAGCAACTTTTCCATCCATATCTGGATCATTTGTGATATATTGGCCTAAAATAGATGGATCATCACCATTCACAACGGAATTTTTAAGTGTTTTAGAAGACCAAGAACGGAACTCATCTTCACTCATTCCAATATAATTCGGGATAATGATTGTTTTTTCGCTTAAATAAGTTACAGTAATTCGTTTTCCGACAAGACTACTCAAAGAATATGTATTATCGTTCATCACGATATTGTCGTAAGTAATCATATTTGTGTAATTAACTTGATTTTCTGTTTGTGTTCCTTCTTCTGTTTTAACTGAAATGCCATAGTTTTGCATTGTATTGATCCATTGATCAATTTCTGCTTTTGTGGCTGTATTGGATGGTGTCTTAATATCCAAATCTTCAATTTTAAATGATTTACAAATTTCATTACTCTTAGGACCTTTTTCATTTTCAAATGCATAGAATCCACAAGCATTAATTATTGATCCAGGAATAACATCTACTTCTTCGACTTTTTGTTCTGTATCAGAAGTGAATTCTCCGAGAATTTCTCCGCTTTCATTTGTTATAACAGATTTGTATCGTACCGCTCCATATACCCATGACCAATCAAACATACGATTTCCAGTAATGGTTAGATTTTTAATTGGTAATGTAAATTCCTTTGTATTTGGAGCAATGCTTAATTGCTCTTCATTTGGATATTTTGCCCAGTTCAAAGATAAAACGACTTTTCCATCTTTTACGGTTGCTTCTGCATCAAACGCAGATAAATTTTCCATCGTAATATCATTAGAATCTACAGTTTGATTAAATTCTTTTTTAATCATTCCTCTTGTAATATATTCTTCATTCATACCTTCAATGACAGAGGCATAAGGGAATGTACCAACAATGTGTTCAATGTTTTGAACCCCAACGGGTCTGTTAATTGCTCCTTCATCACCTTTTTCTAAGACATCAAGCATCAATTTAGAAATGTTTCCCGGAATATTTCGAGAACTTTTCTCGGAAGTGAAATATGTTTGTGCATCCTTGATTCCTTTATCATATCCAACCCAAACGCAGTTAGTATAATTGCTTGTTGATGCAACCATCCACTTATCTTTAGCAGCCCCAATAGGGATATTATATTGGGTTCCACTTGTTCCCCAGTCAGTGGTTCCGGTTTTTCCATACACAGGATAACTTCTTTGTAAAATTTGCATATAATTCGCATAAGAACTTGTTGTTGCGGCACGCATCAAATCAGCAGTCATATAAGCTGCCTCTTCACTGATTGCTTGAGTGGCAGTGTAAGATGGAATATAAGGGTTACTTCCATCCATATATTCGATTTTTGTGACTGTATGCGGTGTAATGTATTGACCACTGTTGATCATTGTTGCATGTGCACCGGCAAGTTCAATCGGAGTTACTTCAAAGTTACTTCCACCAATTGCAAACCCGATATCAAAATTATCTAGATTTACATGGGAGAATCCTAAAGCCTGAAGGTAATTTACAACCATAGAATATCCATGGTTATCAACTAGTGTTTCTAATGTCGTTATAGCAGGAGTATTTAGTGATTTACCGACTGCATCATATAATGAGATTTCTCCACGGTAAACGCCATCAAAATTGTTGATCTGAGTTGATGTGCCACGATAAACAATTGGAGCATCAGTAACTGTATGGCTTGTTGCCCATCCTAAATGCTCAAAGGCCAAAGCATAAGAGAGGAAAGGCTTAACAGAAGATCCTGGTTGCTTATACATGGATGAAGCACGGTTATAAACTCGCTGTCCGACGTAATTTCGTCCACCACCTAATCCGACGATTTCACCGGTATGATTGTCTAAAGAAACGATTGAAATCTGCATTAAATCATCTGGGAAACGTACAATATCAAGGCGTTCATCGTTTTGTATTGCATCAATTTCTTCTTGTACATCTTTTCTCATTGCGGTATAAATACGCATTGGAACATCATATGGATCTTGGCCGGTCAAAGCATAAACTTCATCCAATACAACATCGATATAGCTTTGATATGGAATTGCTGTACCTTCAATACGTGAAGTAAGACCTACTAAAAGATCTTCAATATTTACTGATTTAGCCAAATCTGCTTCCTGCTTTGTGATATAGCCGTGATGAACCATTAAATCCAATACAGTATTTCTACGTGATGTTGCATGATCTAAATGATAATAAGGATTAAAATAATTTGGTGAGTTGACAACGCCGGCCAATAAAGCACATTCACTTAGATTTAATTCACTTACTTCTTTGCCGAAGTAATAAAGGGCAGCTTTTTGGACTCCTCGGCTTGTTGCACCAAAATTCATTTTATTAAGATAATACTCAATAATCGTTTTCTTGTTTGTTTCTTTTTCAAAGTCCATGGTCAAAAAGATTTCTTGTACTTTTCTGTCAATAGACTTTGTGGCAATCGTTGTATCATTATTTGTAAAATATGTATTTTTTACTAGCTGCATAGAGAGGGTTGAACCGCCTTGGGCGAAGCTCATAGAACGAAGGTTTTCGATCATCGCTTTGGCAAAACGAGGAATATCAAACCCATTATGTTCAAAGAAGCGAGAATCTTCAACTGAAATCAAAGCATCTACCAACGCTTCCGGAAGTTCATCGTAAGTGACATTCTCTCTTAAAACATTTCCGACTTCGGCTATTAAATTTCCTTCACTGTCAAATATTTGAGTATTCTCAGTGTTTTGGAAATCTGACATGGAAAGAGTAGGTGCAGTTTTTATCATATCTGAAAGAATCTTTAAACCTATTCCTCCGACAATCAGTCCACATATAATTACAAAAACCAAAATGCCTGCAATAATATCAGGTGCAGAAAATTTTTTGTTTTTCTTTTTTATTAACTTCTCAGTTGGCTTCTTTTTATCAACAGGTTTTTTTTGTGTTGTGTTCATAATACATCTCCTTTAAAATGAATGGCATCGACAATTTTCAAATAATCAACAGGAGGATTCAATTTGAATGGAATGAGATATCCTTCTTTTTGAAACCATGAATAGGGGAGTGATCGTCGATTGCTGTTTCTATATTGATTAATAATTTTTCTTGCTTCAACCAAATATGTTTCATCAAAACAATTGAATCGAACAATCAAGAAGGCTATAGCACCGTGATAGAGAACGCTATCAAGATGTTCGATTTGATGAGGATGAATTGATGAGAATGGAAATGAAGTTTTTGAACTGCATTCCTTTGCCTCGAAATCAATAGCTCTTCCTCGATAGACTCCGTTATAATCGGTGGTACTCGGTACTTTAAAATAGGCTTCAGTTATTTTTGCCGCAGTCCTTTTTGGGTAATCCACATGAACGATTTGCACCGGTGTAGGTTTTTTATGTATATTTGCTTTTTTTAGTTGCAAATAATAATCATTGGTTACATTTAGATCATCTTCGAGGCTCATACCGCGATTTGCTGCACTTTTTAAGGCAATAGAACCCGCTGATTTTTTCCCATTAGGATAATTAATCATATCATCACCAGTTTTATTATATACAAGATTGTTCTTTATTTCTACATTTTATCTTGAATTTTCACATAAGAAATCCTTGCCTTTTATTGTTTTTTTTGAGAAAATAGAACAGTAAAGGGGTGAATGCATTATGAATAAGCAATTTAATCTGGATGCAAAAACGATTTATGAAAAAGAATTTCCGATAGATTTTAAAGGATATTCTCCATCAGAAGTCGATCATTTTTTAGATTCAGTCATTCAAGATTATCAAAGCTATGAACTATGTTTGAGTCAAATGGCTGAAAAATGCGAAGAACTGGAAAGGGCGAACGCCTCTTTAAAGGCTAAACTCATTGAGTTTGAGGGAAAAGTCAAAGTTTTGAATGATGATAGTACGAATGTTTCGTCTACTGATATCTTAAAGCGTTTGGCAAGATTGGAAGCAGCTGTATTTAAATAAGGTTAGCACTTAGGCAATCGCTGGTTTTTATTAAATTAGAGGAAAGTCCATGCTCGCACAGTCTGAGATGACTGTAGTGTTTGTGCCGATCCCAATAAGATCGGGCAGAATTTTTTTTGACGGCTGAGTTAACTCCTAAAGCAAGTGCCATGGAGAAAACCTGTAAAAGTGCCACAGAGACGGAGCTTGATGGAAACATCGGGAATGAAACGAGGTAAACCCCGCAAGCGAGAAACCCAAATTTTGGTAGGGGAATCGTATGAATCGAAATGAAGTGAAGTACGAACGTTTAGGCGTAGATAAATGATTGCCACTTCATAAATTTGAAGTACAGAACATGGCTTACAAAGTGTTAATTTAAAAGGAAGCATAGCTTCTTGACTATCATAATTTATATGATAGTCTTTTTTTGATGAAAAAATGACCGGTATAAACGGTCATTTATTATCTGAATTCATTTTTTCTTTGTAGCAACTCTTGGCTGCAATGCGACCAAATGTTACTGTATCAGGGATGGAGAGAGTTCCTAATCTATTGTTTCCATGAATTCCACCGGTAACTTCTCCGGCAGCATATAATCCCGGAATGATATTTCCTTCAATATCTAATACTTGAGCATTCTCGTTAATTTCAACACCACCCATTGTATGGTGAACGGAAACGATGGATGAAAACATTAAGTAGTGATCATCCTGAATAGGTTTTAGTTGTTGGGTTCTGCCAAAATCAGTATCGACTCCATTTTTTACCATTGCATCATAATGCTCTAAAGTTTTCTGTAATGTGTTATAGGGTAAATTGAAATGATTGGCACATTCTTCTAAAGTGCCCATTACAATAACTCCTTGCTCCATGCCTCTTAATAATTCATCCATGTATTCTTCATCTAATCCTAATTCTTCAATTACGGATTGTCCTACAATTTCATAGGCAATGCTATTGGTTTGATTTAAAATAGCTCGGGAAATATTATCACGTGTTTCTTTTTCATCGACAAAACGATATCCTTCTTCATTAACCAAGATTGCATTTGAGATGATCCGAGCATAATCCATGTAGTAATAGTTTCCGGTTGCCGGATTATTGATTGGATAAAGTTGAATATATTCCATACCGATTAAATTGGCATGGACTTTTTCTGCCATAAGAATACCATCACCGGTTGCGGCAGGAGAGTTTGTTGTGGGGATATTCTCATCTAGCTTCAACCACTGTGTGTCATAGTGCATGCGCATTTCAACATTGGCGCCAAATCCTCCGGTACATAAAATTACACCATTTCTTGCTAAATAGTTGACAGTCTGATTGTTATAAGATGCTTTTACTCCGATTACTTTTGAATTAGCGTCGGTTATGAATTCATAGGCACGTGTATTATAATCTACCTTTACACCAAGTTTAAGTGCTTTTTGAATGAGCAGATCAATCATTTTTGCCCCATCACCTTGAGGCCATAATGTTCTTGCAACAGAATGCCCGCCATACCAAGACAATGTGTCTTTATATTCAACCCCAATGTACTGATTTAACCAATTGTAGTTTTCTAAGCCGTTGTCAACGATTAACTGAATCAATTCAGGTTTTCCTAGTTTTCCTCCACCTTCATAAATATCGTTAAAAAATAATTCTTTCGAGTCTTGAATCCCTTTTTGAGCTTGAAGCTCATTATTGGCAACAGCGAATTCTCCACCGGACATACGTGTATTTCCGCCTCCAAAGGGCATTTTTTCTATGACTCTTACATCTGTGAATCCTTGATTCATTGCCTCAATAGCAGCTGAGAAACCGGCTCCTCCGCCACCGACAATCAACAATTCACATTCAACTTGTAATTGCTCTTGTTTTATGGTTTCTGTAAATAGGGGTGAAGGATACTTATCGGCAGCGTTTTCGATTGCCCTTAAAATTCCATCACTTGTCTCGGTGGCGCCACTGATAAAATCGACTTCAATTGATTTTTTCATCATAATTTGATCAATGATTTCAATCATCGCTTGATCAAATCCCGGTGTTTCATTATGTTGGAGCACTTCAATATGCTTTAATTCGCCTTCTTCAATAAATAGTTCCACTTCGATCAATCCATTTTTTCCTTGTGCTTGTCCATACAATAAAATGCTGTCTGAATTGTTTTCTGTTGAAGTACAACCTAACAATAAGAATAAGCTAACCAATAGTATAATTCCTTTTTTAATCATGAGTATTTTCCTCACTTACTAATCTTCTGTATTCACTTGGAGAATATCCGGTTTGTTTTTTAAAAACACGAGAGAAATAGAAAGGATCGCTGTATCCACAAGCTTCTGCGATTTCTTTAAGTGAAAGTGTTTCTGATTTTTTTAGGAATGAGATTGCCTGACGGATTCTGATCATCGTAATGTATTCATTTAAACTTTTATCGGTAATTGTTTTCATGATTTTAAAAATAGAAGTACGGCTTAGACCAAATTCTTTTTCAATTTTATCACTATTCAAATCCTTATCACAATAATGTGAATTAATATATTCTACAATATTTTTAGATGAATTTTCGTTAGGGTGATATTCTTTAAGAATACTTGATTCATAAAGATGCTGATCTAAACTTTTTAAACTTTTTTTAACTGTTTCAATTAATTGATTTTCATCTACCGGTTTTAAAATATAAGCATCTACTTTAAGCTCAATTGCAGCTTGTGCGTATTTAAAATTATCATAACTTGAAATAATGATGATTTTTACATTTTGTTGAATTTTATGAAACTTTTCAATGCATTCCAACCCGTTCAAAAGAGGCATATTTATGTCAATCAAAACTAAATCGGGAGAATATTTTTTAAATAAGTTCAATGTTTCTTGACCGTTTTGTGCTTTAGCAACGACTTGAATATCTAAATCACTTTGCTCTAAAAGATCTGAAAGTCCTTCTAAAATATTGGTTTCATCATCTGCTACTAAGACTCGATACATATTTCATCATTGCCTCCCTTTTGATTTTAATTGTTATTTTAGTTCCAATTTGTACAGTACTTTCAATCTTCATATCGAATTGATCAAAATAAGTATTTTTAAGGCGATCGTATACATTTTTAAGACCGACATGATTTGTATTTTCTTTGGTTAATAAACTTTGAATTTCCGCTAATTTCTGAGGATGGATACCACAACCATCATCCTCAACACTTAAAATGATCCAATCTCTTTCTTGTTTTCCGATGATTTGGACAAGTCCATTTTTGAAACTGTTTTTGATTCCGTGATTGATGGCATTTTCCACCAAAGGTTGAAGGATGATTTTTGTAATCGGAAGATCTTTTAATTCTTCATCCAACTGTATTAAAAAGCTGATTTTTTCTTTGTACCGCATTTTTTGTATATTTAGATAATAATGAGTATGTAAGAATTCTTGATTGAGTGTTATAAATTCATTACCGTGACTTAAAGAAAGCCTAAAATATGCGGAAAGTGTCTTTATTGCTTCACTAACTTCTTCATCGTTGTTTCTTTTTGCCATCCACCGGATATTATCTAAGGTGTTATATAAAAAATGAGGCTTAATTTGTTCTTGTAATGTTTTTAGTTCAGCTGCCCTTTTGTGCTCTTGCTCATTAACAATTTGTGCCATTGAAGCAGATAATTCATCTATCATTTGATTATAAGCGATTCCTAATTCATTTATTTCATCTTGATTTAAATTGATTGGATAATAGGCTTTTAGATTACCATTTTGTGCTTCATGCATACAGGACTGTAATTTTCGAATTGGTTCTAATACAGAGTGACTTAGATAGCGTCCAAGAATGAAAATTAAAAAAAGTAACATCACCAAAATTATGACTGCTCCTTGAATAATTGTTTGGATGGATTGATGAATTGCATGGTCCTCGACAAGAGTCATTAAAACCCAATCAGGATAACTGGAAATAGGGGAGATGATTAATTTTGCATTTCCGCTTCTTCCTTTAACATCTAAAATGGTAGAGGTAGTAATGGTACTGACATCAATTGTATCTAAATATTCTTTTGATATCCATTTTTTATCTAAGTAATCTTTATTAGAAGTAATAATTTCGTGATTACTATCCATGATCCAAGTTTTACTTTGATAAAGTTGGATCGTATTAACGATTTCTTCAATTCTGACTAAAGGAACAGCTGAGGCAATCATACTTTCTTTTTTTCCACTATATCCGGTAAGAGCATAGTAAAAAACTACAACTCTTCTGTTTTCTTCGTTGATTACAGGGGTTCCGATGGAAAATTCTTTATCATTTTCATAGATACTCATATAATCGTCATATCGGATTAAATTTTCTGTAGCTTCGGCATTGATCCAACAGAAGCCGTTTTTTCCGATAAAAGAAAAAGTTTCCATGGTTTGATCATTGAGTCGATAACTATTAGTAACTTGATCGATTATTGGAATAATAAGACGGGTATCCATGGATTTCATGGCAGGGATGACAGCTAATGTACGATATTCTACAATTCTTTTTTCAATCCATTGATTAACTTCTTGAGCTTTTGTTTCGACATTTTGTCGAATTAAAAACAGAACATTTTTTTCGTTTGCAGGCTTAGCAAAAAATTCTAAATAAAAAACGATAAAACAGAAAACCAAAATACTGATTAAAGAGACTGTTTTTAATATTTTTCCTTGTATGCTTTTTGAATTCATTTCTTTCTCCAATCTTGTTTTTATTATAACAATTTTTATTTTAATTGTGTATTTTTTAAACAAAAATCCATGTTTTACAAACAAAAGTCCATTCCCATTAGTTTGTGAATTTTTTAAAATAAAGGAAATGGAGGAAAGAACAATGAAAAAATTTTTAAAAGGTCTTTTGTCTGTACTGATGGTAATTTCGTTTACTGCATGTGCGAAGACAAATGATAGTTCAGAAGCAGAAGGCTTGTACAAAGCCGGAACCTACACAGGATCTGCACAAGGTAATAACGGAGAAGTAAAAGTCGAAGTTATCTTATCCAGTGACAAGATTGAAAGTGTAAAAGTTACAGAGCATAAAGAAACTGCCGGAATTTCAGATGCAGCGATTGCGGAAATTCCAACTGCAATTGTGGAGAATCAGTCATTAAATGTGGATACAGTTGCCGGTGCAACAAATACTTCTAATGCAATTCTTGATGCTGTAAAAGCAGCTTTGACTGAAGCGGGAGTAGATATCGAAACACTTATGAAAGGGGGAAATGGCGCAGTTGTTAGTGTTACCTTGGAAGATCAAACATATGATGTTGTTGTTTTAGGAGCCGGTGGAGCTGGATTGTCTGCGGCAATTGAAGCTAAAGCAGCCGGAGCAAGCGTTATCGTAATTGAAAAGATGCCATATGCCGGTGGAAATACTTTGTTGTCTTATGCGGAGCTTGCTTGTCCGAATAACTGGTTACAAAAGGAACAAGGAATTGAAGATAGTGTTGAACAATTTGCCAAAGAAATGTGGGAAGGTGGCGGCTCATTAGCTAAAAAAGAACTAGTTGATATTATTGCTAATAATGCTACTGATGCAGCAGAATGGCTTCGTGATGAAATTGGCGTAGAATATCAGGATTATCTTGTTTGGGAAGGTGGACACAGTGTTGCTCGTGCTGTTGAACCAATTGAATTAGGTCCGGGAATGATCAATCCGTTGATGGACTATGCAAAATCTCATGGTATTGAAGTTTTATTGAATACAAAGGCAGAAGAATTTGTAGTTGATAATAATGGCCGAGTTATTGGTGTTAAAGTTTCTCAAGGAGATCAAACAGCAACAATTTCTGCAACAAATGGAGTAGTTTTAGCAACAGGTGGTTTTGGTGCAAATGTAGAAATGCGTGAAAAGTACAATACACGATGGGAAACATTGGATGAAAGTGTTAAAACAACAAATTCACCTGCAATTGTTGGAGATGGAATTATCATGGCTGAAAAGATTGGTGCTAATCTAATCGGTATGGAACACATTCAATTATATCCGTTCAACAATCCGATTACCGGAGTATTCTATGGAATCGAAGCCCCAAGCTGGTCTGGTGAAGGATTAATTTATGTAAATAAAGACGGTAATCGTTTTGTAAATGAAGTAGGAATGCGTGATGAACGCGCTGAAGGAATTTTGGCACAAGGCGGTACTGTCTATGCAATTTATAATCAGGCTGTTGCTGATCGTTTGAATTTGGAAGAGAAATTTGCGGATGAATATGCAAGATGCTTAGAAGATGGTGTTTTCTATAAAGCCGATACATTGGAAGAAGTTGCGGAACATTTTGGCATTAATGGTGAGAATTTAGTTGAAACAATGAAGAAATACAACGAAGGTATTACAAACAATACAGATGAATTTGGTCGAGTTACAAGTATGGTAACAATGGAAGAGGGACCATGGTTTATCTTGGAAGGTGTTGTTTCCGTTCACCATACAATGGGTGGTGTTGAAATTAACGAGAATGCTCAAGTATTAGATATTGAAGGAAATATCATTCCGGGATTGTATGCTGCCGGAGAAGTTACCGGTGGAATTCATGGTAATAACCGTGTTGGTACATGTGCTATTGCTGATATTACTGTATTTGGAAGAATTGCCGGAAGAAGTGCAGCTGCTTCTAAATAGGATTATAAATTAGGTATATTTTGAAGACTGTCTGATCTGAAAGTGATTCATGACAGTCTTTTTTTGTGAAATGATAAAGAAAAACATTCGAATTATCGCATGAATGAAAATCTATAGATTCCTTTTGTTTTACATTTGGATAAAAAATGATATAATAAAAAACTGTAAGGACAAATAATATTGTACTGAGAATAGTTTATTTTAAATGAAAAAGCTAGGAAAATCTTGAGGGAGGAATAAGAGATGAATTTGCCAAACAAATTGACTGTTATGAGAATTTTTCTAGTTCCGGTTATCGTGTTTTTGGAAATCTTTCCATATGCACATTTCGGAATTGATGTGATGAAATTTCAATTTGGTCATGTATCATTATCTATTATTAATATACTTGTTTTGATTTTGTTTTGTGTGGCCAGTTTTACTGATTTTTTAGATGGCTACATTGCAAGAAAAAACAATTTAGTTACGACTTTCGGAAAATTTGCGGATCCGATTGCGGATAAGTTACTTGTAACAACGATGTATCTTATATTTTTAAGCAAGGGAATCTCTCCGGTTGTTCCTATATGGATCATGATTGTTCGTGATACAATTGTAGATGGGATAAGAATGATTGCATCAGGTAACGGAATCGTGATGGCAGCAGGATATCTTGGAAAGTTAAAGACAGTCTTACAGATGGTTTCTATTATATTGATTCTTTTAAATAATCTGCCGTTTGAACATTATGGTCTTGCGGTCAGTGATTTTGCGTTGTGGTTAGCTGCATTTGTTTCTTTGGCAAGTGGATTGTCTTATTTTAATCAAATGAAAGATTATATATTTGAGAGTAAATAAACAATGCAAAAATTAATTGAAATTTTGAAAGAGAGAAAATTAACAATTTCAACTTGTGAAAGTTGTACAGGAGGATTATTTGCATCAACGCTTACATCTTTTCCCGGTGTCAGTTCTATATACAAAGGATCTGTTATAACTTATGCTACCGAAATTAAAACAGATGTTGTAAAAGTAAGTGATACGACAGTAAAAGAAAAGGGGGTAGTCAGTAGCGAAACAGCGAAAGAAATGGCTGAATGTACAAGAAGAATGATGAATACGGATTTATGTATTTCTTTTACTGGAAATGCAGGGCCTGACGTGATGGAGAAAAAGCCGGTAGGATTGGTTTATTGTGCAATTTCTTCTGCTACTGAAACAGAAGTGTTTGAATGTCATTTTCTAGGGAATCGAAACGAAATTCGATTTGCTTGTGTAGAAGCGATGACAAAAAATTGTATTGATTTTTTAGGTAAAAGAGCGTTTTTGACGAATCACAATTGTAGGAGGTAATTTATGGCTGAGAAAGAAAAAACAAAAACCAAAGAGGAAATGTTGAAAGACACGCTTAAGCAAATCGAAAAACAATATGGAAAAGGTTCCATTATGAAGTTAGGAGATCGTGCAAGTGTTGATATGGATGCTATCAGCAGTGGTTCTTTGGCAATTGATGCGGCTTTGGGAATTGGCGGTTTTCCAAAGGGGCGTATTATTGAAATATATGGACCGGAAAGTTCCGGAAAAACAACGTTAGCACTTCATGCAATTGCAGAGTGTCAGAAAAAAAATGGAAGATGTGCTTTTATTGATGCAGAAAATGCCATCGATCCAATGTATGCAAAGAAATTGGGAGTCAATATTGATGAGTTGATTTTATCTCAACCCGATTCTGGAGAACAGGCATTGGAAATTACTGAACTTCTTATTAAGAGTGGTGCGATTGATTTGATTGTTATTGATTCGGTTGCTGCGTTGGTTCCTCAAGCTGAATTAGATGGGGAAATGGGAGATTCTAATGTCGGATTACAAGCTCGTTTAATGTCAAAAGCGATGCGTAAATTGGCAGGAGTAATGAATAAAGGGGAATGTACAGCCATTTTTATTAACCAACTTCGAGAAAAAATTGGTGTATTCTATGGAAACCCTGAAACTACAACTGGTGGACGTGCACTTAAATTTTACGCTTCTGTTCGTTTAGATGTAAGAAAAAGTGAAGCGATAAAAAATGGATCTGAAATTATCGGAAACAAGGTTAATGTAAAAGTAGTTAAAAATAAAGTTGCACCACCATTTAAAACCGCTCAAGTCGAAATTTATTATGGAGAAGGTATTTCTAAGATGTCTGAAGTTATCAATATGGGAGTTGATTATGACATCATTCAAAAAAGTGGTGCTTGGTTTTCGTACAAGAATGAAAAAATCGGTCAGGGAAGAGAGGCTGTTCGTGCATATTTAAAGGCAAATCCAGAATTGGCGGATGAAGTTGAAATGCAGATTAGAGAAAAGCTGTATGAATCTTCAGAAGACTTCACTATTTCTGATGACGAGGCTGTGGCAGAACTATAGTAAAAAATATGTAGAAAAGAAGGAATTTTCATAAGAGAGACCTTCTTTTTTTACTTCTATATCAATTTCTAGATCAGTTTAAGATACATCAGAAATTCAATTTATTTTTTGTTTTGATAAATTTAATAAAAAATTAACCTTTTTTATAGTTTTGAATGTTTTCCCTTGTGAAATTCGAAGATTTTAGGTACAATAATAAAGAGTAGTTTTAAACTGCGCAAATAGTTGGAGGAATAAATATGATAGATTTAGTTTATTCCATCCTTATTGGTATTGTTGGAGTAGTTGTAGGGCTCTTTATTATGTGGATGCTCACACGTTTAGGCTTGAATCGAGATCAGCAAAAAGCAAAAATGCTGTTAGAAGAAGCTACTATTAAATCAGAAAATTTGGTTAGACAGGCTGTTTTAGATGGTCGAACACAGGCTTATGAAATGAAATTGGAAGTCGAAAAGGAAGCAAAAGAAAAGAATCACGAACTTCAGGAATTACAAAATAAATTGATGCGTCGTGAAGATGGTCTGAATTTTCGTGATGAAGCCATAAGAGGAAAAGAAAAGCAAATTGAAGACATTAATAGACAATTAACCCAAAAACAAGCATACCTAGAAAAGATGGAAAATGAATTACAGGCAAAGATTGACAGTCAAATTATTGAACTGGAAAGAGTTGCCAATATGAGTGCGAATGAAGCAAAGGTTGAATTGATGGCCGCTGTTGAAAAGAAAATGGATAATGAGGTTACTGCATACATCCGTGATCGTGAAGAAGAAGCTAAATCAAAAGCGGCAGAAACATCTAAAAACATTATTGGATTAGCTATTCAACGTTATGCTCAGGAAGAAACTCTTGAAAGAACTGTTTCAACAGTCGGATTACCTTCTGAGGAGATGAAAGGTAGAATCATCGGTCGAGAGGGAAGAAATATTAAGGCAATCGAACAAGCTACCGGTGCTGATTTCATTATTGATGATACACCGGAAACAATCACAATCTCGTGCTTTGATCCGATTCGTCGTGAAATTGCTCGTCAATCATTAGAATATTTAATTAAAGACGGTCGTATTCAACCGGGAAGAATTGAAGATGTTGTAAAGAAAGTTACATCAGAATTAAATGAAACAATTCAAAAAGCCGGTGAGGAAGCAATATTTAAATTACAAATTGGTCGTATGGACAAGGAACTTGTACGTTTGCTTGGAAGATTAAGATATCGTTATAGCTATGGTCAAAATGTGTTACAACATAGTATGGAAGTTGCACATTTAGCCGGAATGATGGCTGCAGAATTGGGATTAAATCAAACACTTGCAAAAAGAGCGGGACTACTTCATGATATTGGAAAAGCTTTAGATTTTGAAGTTGAAGGAAGTCATGTAGAGTTGGGCGTTAAAGTTGCGAAAAAACATGGTGAAAATGCGGTTGTTATTAATGCAATTGCAGCACATCATGGAGATGAGGCAGCGACAACATTAATTGCGAATTTGGTTGCAGCGGCAGATACATTGAGCGCAGCCCGTCCCGGTGCAAGATTTGAAAGTTTTGAAAATTATATTAACCGTTTGGAGCAACTTGAAAAAATCGCTACTGATTTCGATGGAGTTGATAAGACATATGCAATCCAAGCCGGTAGAGAAATTCGAGTTCTTGTATTGCCGGAAAAAGTGGATGATTTGGCATGTCGCAAATTGGCAAGAGACATTAAAGAAAAAATTGAAGCAGAACTCACTTATCCTGGACAAATAAAGGTAACGGTTGTTCGTGAAACACGAGCAAATGAAATTGCTAAATAGTTATGAAAATTTTATTTCTTGCGGATGTCGTGGGAAAAAGCGGAAGAAAAGTGATTAAAGATCACTTAAATGAAATAAGAAAAAATTTCGCCATTGATGCAGTTATCGTCAATGGCGAAAATTCTGCTCACGGCAAAGGAATTACAAAAAAAATTTATGATGAGTTCTGTAATTTAGATATCGATGTAATTACAATGGGAAACCATACTTTTGCTAAAGGAGAAATCTATGATTTTATTCAAAATGCGGATAGGTTGGTCATTCCTTTTAATCTTCAGCCCGGGAATATCGGAAATTTCTATAAGATAATTGAATGCAATGGGATGCGTATTGCTGTGGTAAATTTATGTGGTTCTTCTTGGATGAATAATGTGATTGAAGGTCCATATGATGCAATGAAGAAGTTAATGGAAATTATTCCTGAAGTTGATGGATATTTTGTCGATTTTCATGGAGAAGCAACCAGTGAAAAAATTCTTTTTGCCAATGTGTTCAATAAAGAATGTGTTGCGGTTATCGGAACACATACCCATGTTCAAACTGCAGACGAATGTATCTTAAATGGCTGTGCATTTATCAGTGATGCAGGTATGTGTGGTACATATCAAAGTATTTTGGGAAGAGATATTAATGAAATGATTGAAAATCAAGTATTTCATAAACCTACTCATTATCAAGTCGCAAAAGGCCCGGCATTATTGTGTGGAGTTGTAGTTGAAATTGATGAAAAAACTAAAAGAGCAGTACATATTGAAAGAATTCAAATTCGCCCGGAATTATCGTGAAATTAAAAAGCAGAGAAATCTGCTTTTTTTCATTAAAAAAGCGACTTGATAGACACAAGTCGCAATATTTATAAAATTAATTTTCAAATTCAACTTCGGCAATTCTGACGATCCAATCAAATCCATAAGTGAATCCCATAGCTCGATAGCTAACGAATTTAGAATCAAGGTCTTGTGAGAATAATAGTTCTTCATTATTATCAATCCAATGGATACTCTTGATTTTTCTTGAACAATTTTCCAAACGATGATTTTCATCTGTATTTGCATAGGCAGCAACAACATCTTTATGCCCGATTAATGGAAGATCATGCACATAGATATAAGCTTTTCCGTTCTTTTCAAGAACGAAATCTTTTCCCTCACAATGAATATCACTTATTTTTCCATCATATAAGGATTCTTTTGCCATATTTGTCCATCTTCCGATAATTTCAAGCAATGCTTCTTGAATTTTAATGACATTTCCATCGCCATCCAATCCAATATTCAATAGGTAATTGGAACCTACTTTTCTAGCATGGCATAAAGTTTCAATCAATAGACGGGGAGATTTATAATCTAAATCGTTTTCTGCAACACCCCAATGGTGATTGGTCGTTTGACACATTTCTGAAGTTACATATTTACTCATATTTGTTCGATCCATTGGTGTTGCACGACCTTGTTCGAAAGTGACACTGTCAATTTCCGGATGACCGGTTTGACCTTGTTTACTTAAACCGGTATTATTGATGATCATTGCATCCGGTTGTAAGCGGCGGATCATTCCATATAATTCATCCAATTTCCAATCGGCATCCCGCTTGCTCCAATTACCGTCAAACCATAAACCGCCAATTTTTCCATAGTGAGTACACAATATTTCAACAGATTTTCTCAAGTATTCGAGATAAGCATCAAAATTTTGGTCAAAATCAGGATGAACCCAATCTAAAGTTGTATGGTAGAATACCGGGAGAATATCTTCTTTACGACAGGCATCAACGAATTCTTGTATTAAGTCTCTTTGACAAGGACAATGCATGACATCATAATCGCTTAATCCTCTGGTATCATATAAAGAGAATCCGTCATGATGACGTGTAGTTAATGTAATGTATTTCATTCCGGCTTGTTTTGCTAATTTGACAATTTTATCTGCGTCAAAATCTTTGGCAGTAAAATTTTCGAAGCATGTTCTATATTTCTCTTTTGGAATATTATGCAATGTCAAAGTCCATTCCCCTTGATTAAGTTGAGAATACAATCCCCAATGGATAAATAACCCAAAAGCACGATGTTCAAATTCTTTGATTCTTTTTTCTGGTATAAGTGTCATAGTTTTCCTCTTTTCTATAATAAATCTTTGATAATTGTATTATACTGCAACTCAAGAAAAGAAAAAAGTTCTAGTTGTGATTTTGTCTTGAATAGTTTACAATAATACAATGATTTAGGAGTGATAGCATGAATACAAAAAAGGAATGGGTATTACCTAATTTAAAAGAAGCACAAAAAAGAACAAAACAGCAGGTTCTTATTCAAAGAGCCTTATTTGAGGTTCCGGAAGCAGCAAGAAACTGTGGTTTAAATAAGAAGTTTTATTTGCGTACTTATGGATGTCAAGCAAATGAACGCGATGGGGAAACCATGGCTGGAATTTTAGTACAGCTTGGTTTTACTCAGACCGAGGACGAAGAGGAGGCAGATGTTATTATTTTAAATACCTGTGCTGTTCGTAAAAATGCCGAAGATAAAGTATTAGGTGAATTAGGACAATTGAAACGTCTTAAAGTTGAAAATCCGAATTTGATTCTTGGATTATGCGGATGTATGGCTCAAGAGGAAGAAATTGTAAAACTTTTGCTTGAAAAATATCGCTATGTGGATTTGATTTTCGGAACACATAATATTCATCGTCTTCCATCTTTGTTACTTCAAGCGATGAGTGGTAAAGAAAGAGTTGTTGAAGTATACTCCAAAGAAGGAGATGTAGTTGAAAACCTTCCGACTAAGCGTTTTGGAAAGATCAAAGCATGGGTAAACATTATGTATGGATGCGATAAATTCTGTACATATTGTATTGTTCCTTATACTCGAGGTAAAGAAAGAAGCAGAACGATAGAAGATATCGTTCAAGAAGTTGAAGAATTAAAAGAACAAGGTTTTAAAGAAGTTACTTTGCTCGGGCAAAATGTTAATGCATATGGTAAAGACTTATACGGGGAAAGAAAGTTTGCTGAATTGATGAGAAAAGTTGCTCTGACCGGAATTGAAAGAGTGCGTTTCACTACAAGCCATCCTTGGGATTTTACAGAAGAAATGGTAGATGTAATTGCGGAGTATGATAATATTATGCCGTTTATTCATCTTCCGGTACAATCCGGCAATACGGAGATGCTTAAAATTATGGGTAGAAGATATACAAGTGAAGACTACAAAAAGCTTTTTGACTATATTGTTAAGAAAATTCCAAATTGTGTTTTTTCTACAGATATTATTGTCGGTTTCCCAAATGAGACAGAAGAGCAATTCGAAGACACATTAAAAATGGTTGATTATTGCAAATATGATAATGCCTATACATTTATCTATTCACCAAGAGAAGGGACACCGGCTGCTAAAATGGAAGACAATGTTCCATTTGAAGTGAAACAACGTCGCTTACAAATACTGAATGAAAAAGTTGCTGGGTATGCTCATGAGAGAAATGAAAAATATATTGGCAAAATATTAAAAGTTCTTGTAGATGGACCGTCTAAGAAAAATGATCAAGTTTATAGTGGTTATAGTGAAGAAAATAAACTTGTCAATTTTACCGCAGATCATGTGGAATGCGGAGATATTGTCGAAGTTGAGATTACAGAAGCACGTTCGTGGACGCTTAATGGCAAAAAAATAGATCGAAATTAAATTTCGACCTCACACTTTCTATTATATCACAAAATTGATAAATAAAAAGACTGAACATTTCCTTTTATTTGGGATATACTAAAAACATAAAAAAGGAGACAGTAAACTATGAAATTTGAAATTGTCGGGAAAAATGTATCGGTTACAGCAGCGATGAGAGAAAAGATTGAAAAAAAATTGAACTCTCTAAATAAGTATATTATGATTGATGAAGATACACTTGCAAGAGTGGTTGTAAGGGTTTATCCGAATGTTCAGAAAATTGAGGTTACGATTCCATCCAAAGCGGGATTACTTCGTACAGAAGTGGTTCATGAAGACTTATATGCTGCAATTGATATAGCAGTAGATAAGTTAGAAGATCAAATCAGAAAACAAAAAACTCGTTTGTCACGAAAACATAAAGAGAAACTTGCATTGAGTTTTTTAGATGAAGATATAGAACAAGGAAACAATGAAAAAGATGTTTTGGTAAGAACAAAAACAATACATGCGGAAAAAATGGATATTGAAGAAGCGATTCTTCGTATGAATATGTTGAATCATAGTTTCTTCATTTATACAGATGAGGAAACTGAAACAGTATGTGTTGTTTACAGACGTAATGATGGTGGCTACGGTTTGATCGAAACAGAATAAAATCAAAAGAGATTCAATCCCGGTAAATCGGTCCTTGAATCTCTTTTTTTGTTTGTTCCGTTGGATCTTTTGAAAGACAACTGTAAAGGACAGCAGCTTTATATTCCATTCTTCGATAAGGAATTGGAACTTTATTAAAACGGGATGCAACTTTAATTTCTTTCTTTTTTAGTTCTTTGAGATATTCTCGTCCTTTTTCATTGAATGCCAAAGGACGAATAAAATCAAGCGGTGGAAGATCTTGAACTTCTTTTTTTGAATTATTCATCAATAACTGTAGAAGTGTTCTTTGAATTCTTGAGCGTGTGTAGCGCTTTGTAATGGTATTATTTATAAAATCATTATAATCGGAATATAAGTCTGCTTGCTTTTTGAGATGGTTCTCGATTCCTTCGTTAAATAGAAACAAGGAGGCAAGTTCATTTGAAGAACGAGTTAAGAGAATTGTACGAATGAGTGGCCAGTAATTTTTTAAAGTGATTTTTTCTGATGAAGAAAGGTCCATAGGACATACATCTTGAATGTTTTTTCCATTAAAAAAAGCATTGCGAATAGCAGTGGCACTTGCAATATTACCATTGATTTCAATTTCGTGATAAGAAGTTGTCCTTTGTATTGAAATGGGTTGTATATTACTATCTGCTAAAGCGCGACAGTAGGCAATTCCTAAAATATCATTTGGCTGATATTCGTTTGCCCACAAACCATAGGCTTTCGGGAAACTGATTCCGCTTTTCATGGATTCTTTGAGATGGTCAGGATTGATTGGTAGGGAGGCAATCAACTTTAGTTCTTCCAAGTTATTTGATTCAGAACCGAAGACGATAGTTTTAACTTGTGCTAACTTTAAAAGGGTTATGGCACCTTGAGCAAAATTCATAGCCGATTGTGTGCTGTAAATAAAAGGAAGTTCAATTACCAAATCAACACCATACTTGAGTGCGGTTTGTGCTCTTTCCCATTTGTCAACAATTGCTCTTTCTCCTCGTTGTACAAAATTGCCACTCATCACTGCAATAAGAATATCACAGTTACTTTGTTTTTTTGCTTGTTGGATATGGTAGATATGTCCATTGTGAAAAGGATTATATTCAACAATAATTCCGCATGCATTCATTTTTATCACCGAACAACACTATAACATAAATTGAGTAGACTAGACAAGAATTTGTGATAAAATAAAAAAGAGGTGTGGCATATGATAAGAAATGAAAAGAATAAAACAGTTTATATTCCGGATGAACCTAAAATGATTATTCAAATATTGCATGGAATGTCTGAACACAGAGGGCGCTATGAAAAATTTGCATTAAATTTAATGAATTTAGGCGCTGTTGTAGTAACAAGTGATCATTTGGGACATGGTGAGAATGTTGAAAGTGAAGCGGATTACGGTTATTTTGGAAAAGAAGACGGATGGAAACGTTTAGTAGAGAATCAGCATGAAATCACAATGCAGATCAAAAAAGAATTTCCGGAATTGCCATTTATCTTATTTGGTCATAGTATGGGATCCTTGATTGCCAGAAGCTATACGAAAAGGTATGACTACGAGCTATCTGAATTAATTTTATGCGGAGCTCCAAATTATAATCCGGCAGCACCTATAGCTAAAACAGTGGCTTTATCTATCGCTAAAGTAAAAGGGGATCATTATCGCAGTGCTATGATTGATAAAATGACTTTTGGTGCGTTTAATAAGAGTGTGGAAAATGCCAGAACGAATTTTGATTGGTTGAGTAAAAGTGAAGAAAATGTTGACGAATATTTGAATGATCCAAAATGTGGATTCAATTTCTGTGCTAAGGGATTTGCGGATCTTTTTGAAGGAGTTATGGATATGCATGATACGAAAGGCTGGATGTGTTCCAATCCGACTTTGCCAATATTGATAACAGCTGGTGAAAAAGATCCATGTACCGGTGGAGATAAAGGATTGATTTCGACTTCGGAAACATTGAAGAAAGCCGGATATGGTAAGATTGATATTAAAATATTTGAATCTTTACGCCATGAAATTTTGAACGAAAAAGAGAAAGATTTTGTTTTTGAAACCATTAACCAATGGATTTTAACGAATTTAAGTAAGTAAAATGAAGATTTTGAAAAGTTTGGTTTGACTTTATTTCACTTTTTTCATATAATTAAGGTCGTCATACAAGTAGGGTGGATGATTCATGAAATGGTCAAGAGCTGATTTGATTCACATCGCTGAAATGCCGATGAAATTTTCTGAAAAACTTAATTTTGATGCGAATGCATTTGAAAGTTTTGATAGAATAAATGGTTTAAAGGATGTGTATGTGGATGGAACAGGTTATTTTGAAAATATCAGTCAGCGTTTCCATGTTGATTTGAGAATTGAAGGAATCATGATCGTTCCTTGTGCGGTATCTTGTGAAGATATCGATGTTCCTTTTGAAATTGAAACGGAAGAAGAGTTTAGCTTTGAACCGTGTGATGATGAAGAGGTACATGTGATTAAAAAAGAAATTTTGGATTTGAATCCTCTGATTTTTCAATTAATATTATCCCAAGTTCCTTTAAAGGTAGTCAAAGAAGGAATTGAGTATCCAAAGGGTGATGGTTGGGAAGTACTTAAAGAAGAGGATTATATCAAATCGAA